>NZ_CAMFLC010000021.1 GCF_945957465.1 uncultured Leifsonia sp. | reverse complement strand
AGCCGCGCTCGCGCATGATCCGCTCCACCCGCTTCCGGCCGATCGCAAAGCCGTGACCCATCCGCAGCTCGGCGTGCATCCGCGGCGACCCGTAGGTGTGGAAGAACGCCCCCTTCTCCGATCGGAGTCGTGCGATGACCGCGGCGATCTCCTCATCCCGCGCCCGCCTGGCGGAGATTTGGTGCTTGGCCCAGGTGTAGTAGCCGGAGCGGGAGACCCCCAACAGCCGGCTGACCGTCGCGACTTTGAACCGTTTCGGGTTCTCGGTCGTCAGCTGCTCGATCAGTCGGAAAGATGTTTTGGGAGCACGTTCTCCTTCGCGAAATACGCTGCCGCGCGCTTGAGGATCTCGTTCTCCGTCTCCAGCCGGCGCACTTCTCTGCGGAGTCGGACCAGTTCGGCCTGCTCATCCGCGTCCAGGATCGGGACCACCCCGGAGGCTTTCTCCGCCTCGGCTTTGGCGAAGTCGTCCTCCGCCACCCACCGATACAACGCGGAGTTCGAGATGCCGAGCTCGCGGGCGACCTGGGACAAGGGTCGGTCGCTGATTCGGACTAACTCGATCGCACGAACACGGAACTCCCGAGGGAAACGTCTAGCCATAAAGACCAACCTCCCGAACCAATAAGGCCGATGCTAAGTGACCGAAGAAACGGGGGAACACCAACGAGACCAGAGATTACAAAAGAGGAGAGGGACCACGAGCCAAAGGAAAGAGCGAATGCACGCAGGCACTTAAGTGGAACGGCCCGAGCCAGCCGCGGTTCCAAAGGGCTCCCGCGTCAACACGGTTGCCTCCATGTCCCCGGCGTTCGACGCCGAGCGATCCGCATTGCGCAACCCTGGTCCCGGTGGACAACAGCGTCTACTTGCGACTGTGCAACATGGCGATGCAGGGGGTCCGAGTACTGGCCCCGCGTCGTAACCCGAGGCGATGACGGGCTACATTCATGACCGCATGCCGATGGTCGAGGACGCCGTAGGCGGCGCCGAACTCATGAGGTTTGAGGGCCTTTCCGCCGCTCGATCGTAGTTCGTTCCCGGTGCTCCGTGCCGGGCTTTCGCGGCATATGCTCACTCCGCTTCGCTCCGCTCCGCTATTCCACAGACCCGGCGCTGCGCACCTACCACTCGCTCTCGATCACTCGCCGGAAAGGCGCTCAAAACGATCGACCTTGGGAGTGAGTGGGATGCGGGTATTCATCATCGACACCAGCAACATGCCACCGGAACTGCAGGGCGGACTCATCGGTGTGGAAGGGAGCTCTAACCCAGACGCATCGGAGAAGCGGGAATGCATCGAGACCGTCAGCCGCTACGTGATGGACGGGTGGGCGATCGCCGCTGATCCGTCCACGCCGGTCGGATGGCTCGCCGCCGTCACTGCGGAGACGGCGTGCGTGCCCTTCGTCAACCTCACCCGTCTCGCTTCACCTGAACCCGCACTGAAGTCCGCACACGCCTGAGCCGCGACTGCCGATTCGGCCCCGCTGCCGTGCGTTGGCGTGTTGCGGAGGTCGCCTATTAGGCCTGGCATCCGGTCGCGATGCGAGCGGTTTCTGCGAATTTCGGATTTGCGCGTCAAAACCGGCCGGGAAACACAACGTGTAGGTATGAGGGCACCGGTTTCGAGGACCGCACCGCGGCCCAGTTCGCCGTTGACTGCGCGGGAAGTCTCGCCGAGCTCACAGCAGAAGAGGCCAGCACTTCCCTTGTGCACTACTGCCGCGGCGCGATCGAACACGATGAGCTGCAGTCGTCACAGGCTCGCGTCGGTGGTCGGGCGGACGATGATCCCATGGTCTCTGGACACGGCTCACGACAAGGAGGAACGGCCCGATTCCGATGAATTTCTAGCGGGTTTCGGACATTTGGGCGGTTTGCGCGCCAAAACCGGCTTGGAACCGGAAGTTCTAAGTAGAAGGAGTTTTTTCGAAAGGACAACACTGTCCAGTTTCGAGAAGCCCCAGACGAGGTCAGCGGGAGGTGAGTGCAGGTGCGAGGCGGCGTAGCCAGATGGAAGCGGGGACAGTCCTCCCATGGAGTCAAGCAAGCGGTCAACTACGCGTTCAGCGGTGTCTGTGATGCCACACTGACTGCAAAGACCGCCGACGGGGTGATCGCCGCCGCCGGCTACGCCGACGCGGTCATGACCCGGTACATCGGGGAGCACGGTGCCATCCGCGACGACCTCCTCACCCGCAACCAACTCAAGGACTGGGTCGACGGTCTCGACCCGCTCACCGGTGAGCGCCGCGGCCGTGACCTCGAGTCCCCAGTCGCCGACTTGGTGCTGGATGCGACGATCAACGCGCCCAAGTCGTTCTCGATCGCCGCCATGCTCGACCCCGACCTCGCCGCCGCCTACGAAGACCTCCAAGATCGGCTCCGCGACCGGATCATCAAGCTCTGGCAAGCGGAGCTCAACGCCCGCCGCGGCAAAGGCGGCGCCATCCGCGAAGACCTGGCCCGGATCGAGGTCGTCGAACTCCGGCACGAACGCTCCCGATCGTTGGATCCGCACAAGCACCGCCATCTCTGGCTGAACGTCAAAGTCCAAGGCGTCGACGGCAAGTGGTCCAATATCGACACTCGCGTGGCGTTGCGGTTTCAGAACGTGATCAACGCCGAAGGCGACCTCGCCACCCGCACCGACCCCACTTGGATCACCGCCCTCGCCGCCAAAGGGTTCACCCTCAATCAGGACGGGGAAATCGCCCAGCTGCGGCACTTGGTGCGGCCGTTGTCGAAGCGGTCCGCTCAGATCGAAGCCAACAAGATCGTCCGCACGGCGTGGTGGAAGCAACAGCACCCCGGACAGGAACCGTCCCACGATGTGTTGAACCAGATCGACCGTTGGGCGTGGGCTGCTGGCCGACCCAACAAGCCCGATGATCTGGACGAAAACGATTGGGCGGAGCTCATCCATCATGAGTTGAGGACGGCTGACCCGACGCTGGGTCAGGAGCGCGTCCCCGCGCCCCATGCTGCTGTCTCGATCGAGGACCTGGACTTGGACCTTCTAGCGGCCAGAGCAATCGTTGACGCGGATGCCCGGTCAACCGGCACGGGTGGGCGTTTCAGCGACATGGACATCCGAGCCGGTGCCATTCGCGCGGTGGCAGCCTCGGGCGTTCTGGCGGAGCGCGGTGAGATTGCATCAACTGTTGATGCGATAGCCGAAGCAGCCGCTCGAACCTACACGGTGACATTGCTGAACGAGCCAGAGCCGCCAAAGCACGTCAAGCACCGGATGGCAACCGCGACAGTCATCGTGAAGACCACTCTCGCGAACCGGATCGACGCGATGGCGGCACCAGGAGATGCCGTCTCGACCGGCGAGATCACGGCGATAGCCCACGCGCTCGACCCGGAGCGTGTCCTCGATGGCGACCAGACCGACGGTGCTGCCGCACTCGCCGGTACAGCCTCGATCGTCTCCATCACCGGCGCGGCGGGAACGGGAAAGACCACCATGCTCAAGGTCGCCGGGGCGGCGCTTCGCCGGCGAGGTCGCAACCTGATCATCGTCGCTCCCACTAAGAAGGCCTCCACCGTCGCCGGACGAGAAACAAACAGCAGCGCCTCCGCCCTCCACCAACTCCTCTACGACTACGGATGGCGCTGGACAACGAGCTCCTCCGGCAGCACCGAGTGGACGCGACTGCTCCCCGGGTCAGTCGACGCCACGACAGGTGCCGAGTATCGCGGTCCCCGAATCCCGATACGGCCGGGCGACCGAATCGTCGTCGACGAAGCTGGCATGCTCGACCTCGAAGCGGCCAACGCCCTCATGGATGTCGTCGAGCGCACCCGGTCGACCATCGCGGTAGTCGGTGACGACTACCAAGCCCTCCCCGTTGGACACTCCGGCGCCATGGCATTGTTCCGATCCGCATCGTTCGCCGAAGTCGAACTCTCGAACATCCACCGATTCCGCGACCCCGACTGGGCCAACCTCACTTTGCGACTCCGCGACGCCGACGGCGCTGAAGAAGGCCGGCGGATCGCTGAGGAGCTGATCGACACCGGACACGCCACGTCCGTCACCACCGAGCTCGAAGCCCAGCAAAGAATGGTCGATGGCTGGTTCGATGCGGCCCGGCACGGGCAGACGATCGCCCTCGTCACCGCCACTCACGCCGAAGCACAGCAAATCAACGACAGCATCCAGATGCAACGCATCGCGTCCGGTGCGCTAAGCGCCAAGCGCCAGGTCCTTGGTCAGTCCGACCAGCCATGTTTCGTAGGCGATGTCGTGCAGACTCGACGCAACGACAGCACCTCTGGAGTGGAAAACCGTCAAACCTGGACCATCAAGAGCATCACCAAAGACCACGTGCTCCTGGCCAGCCTCACCGACTCGTCCCACCTGAGGAAAATCACGCATGAGTACGCGGGCTCGCACTTGCACCTCGGCTACGCGAGCACCGTGTACGGCGTCCAAGGAGAGACCACTGAGCGATCCATCGTCGGCCCCGGAGTCGACGCAGCCGGACTCTACGTCGGCCTCACCCGCGGCAGAGGGGGAAACGAAGCCATTGTTATCGCAGGAACGAAACGTGCCGCAATCAGCGAATTGGCTGACACCATGCTGCGACAGCCGCGAGAAGAGACTCTCGGGAAGTCCCGGATCGCCGCCCGCCGCGAACTCGCCCGCGCATCCCGAACCGATCCGACCCGAGTTTCGGCCTCGGCTGAAGTCCCCTCGCGGTCAATGAGCTTCTAACGCGGGGCTACACGGTCCTCAACCCTGAGGCCAAGACGGCAAGACCGGGTCGACTGCGGCCTGCCAACGTCGCGTCGACCGCGTGATACCAGAGGATAGCCACGCCAAGCACGTCGGCCCGCTGCTGCGCCACCGGCCGCACGCCCCCGCGCACGAAGATCACCGCCCGCCGACCATCAGAGGCAGCAAGCCGAGCGGCATCCTCAACCGAATCGACATCCAGATTCCCCCGTCGATTGTCGACCCATGCAAGATAGCGAGAACTATAGAGATCGCAGAGCTGCCGCGCAGAATCTTGCGCCGCGACAGTGTCCACCGCACCAAGGTAGATCATCCATTCGCGGCACAACTCGACTGCTTCATCGGCAGAGACACCAAACGGCCTCGGCGCCGGAGGCTCACATTCCACCCCACCAGTTTGCCCGATGCCACGGTCAACCGTTCCGGCGCCGCCAGCCTTCGTGCCCAGTTGACGCCCCCGATCCCGGGAAGCCTGACACGACGCTCGCAGCGTCAGATCCTCCCGATATCGTCGAGCGCATGGCCGATCCCACCCCTTCCGTAGACGCGTTGAACCGGCTCTCCTGGCAGCCAGCGCTCGAACACGATCACGCCACCGGATCCGCCATGCTCTACGAGCTTGCGAGCGGCGTCGCAAACAGCGACCCGGACGCCGAGGCAAGCGCGAGAGCCCTCGCCGGAGTGTTCAGCATGATGCTTCAGCCGGAGAACTGGGACGCACCGTTCGCACCCATGCTTGTCTTCTCCACCGGCCGCTCGGCGCTCCCGTCCGACCTCACCGACGACGAACTCGTCTTCCTCGAGCAATTGCTGGAGTCTATAGACCATCCGTGGCTCACCGCACGCATCGCCGACGTGCTCTTCGTCCGCCAGCACGATCGAAGCGCCCGTTACACGGCAGCGAAACGCGCCGCAGAGGCGTACGCGGGCATCGAACTCCGGGACGACCCCGACAGGGAAACCCTCCACGGCTGGCGGCGCGGTATCGAACTCTCGGCGCGGTTCCGACTCGAGGACGTCCTCAACCAGCTCATTGTCTCCGCATCAAACACGTTCAAGATCGCCGACGAAGTTGAAGCATGGAGGATCGCCCAGGCGATGCGGAATGCCGGCGTCTCCCGCGACGAGGCATCCGAGATTCACACCCGGCTGGCCACACTTGGCGCGAACACGACACCACCGCACCTCTACCGGGAAATCCATTACGAAGCGTTCCGTTGGGCTCAGTTCTCTGGAAACCTTGAGGCCACGGGAACCTATCTCGAGAAGGTCGGGGACTCGTGGTGGGAGGAAGCCGGCCAACGGACAGACTCGATGCTGGTCCGCCGCGACTTCCTCGGGAAGGCATACTCGGTCTACTCCTCCGTTCCCAGGAAGCATCGCAGCAAACAGACCCAGACACGGCTGGCCGAACTGCCTCGCCTGATCCGCGAGACCGGCGCTGCCTCTCTCGACGAGATGATGCCGGTCGGATCGACAACGGTCGACCTGACCGGCATCAAGAAGCTCGCCGAACAGATAACGGAAATCCCCGACACCCTCGACGCGATCGCGGCGTGGTTCACCGCTGCACCGCTCGAAAAGTACGATGACGCCGTCGAAGCCGCACGGAAGCAAGCAGCAGACCATCCACTGCTCAACTTCATCGGACGGTCAACCGTCACCGACGACGGCCGAAAGATTCACAGCACCGGCAACCGGGAACGGCTCGGGCTTCCCGACGAGCTCTGGGCTCAAATGGTGAAGAGCTTCCAGCTGAGGTTGGAAATCGTCATTCCCGGACTGGTCCTGCCAGTCCTCAACGAACTAAGTAGCCAACGGCAGCTGACGAGAACGGACTTCGCACACCTAGTGCGGAGCTCGCCATTCGTCGCTCCCGAACAAGAAGACCTCTGGGCGACCGCGATTCACCACGGATACTACGGAAGGTTCACCGAAGCTCTATTCATCCTCGCACCCGCGATTGAAGGCAGCGTCCGACACATCCTCCATCAGTACGGCATCGAAACCCGCGCTATCCGGGATGACGACACAGAAATCGAAACCGGGCTCAGCGCCCTCATGGACCTCGACGGTGCAGACGACATCTTCGACAAGGACCTCGCCTGGAACATCCGCGCGCTCTTCTGCGGTCCGATCGGACCGAACCTCCGCAACCGTGTGGCCCACGGACTCGTCACACGAGCCGAGGCCGAAAGCACCGCGAGCATCTACGCGTGGTTCTTCGCGTTCCGGCTCGCGTTCGTGCCGTACTTCAACGCGGTACGTGGCGGGGCTGAGGCCGTAGATGAAGCTTCCGCTAACGGAGACGCGGAAGACGGAAATTCGTAGCTCCTCGGGTGGGTCGCGCTTCCATCACCGATGCGAGCGGCGGCAAGCATCTCATACACGGCCGCGGGCGGGCAGACCGTGCAGCTACGGGCCGGAAATCCCAAAGCGGTGAGTAAACGGTGAGTTTGGCCAAAGACCATCGACCGGGTAGTCTGGGCGGCAGCCTTACTTCCCAGTGTTTTACTGGGATTCCGGGCCGCGCGAGTGTAGTTCAATGGTAGAACCTCAGCTTCCCAAGCTGATAGCGCGGGTTCGATTCCCGTCACTCGCTCCGTTTGTCACGTCTCAAGCCAGTTGGGCTTTTCTCGTTCTACTTGGGCATGGCATCTACGTTCGCCCCGGTGGCTTTCCGTTTCTGGGGCTCGGACTCCAGCGTCGTTCGATCGACCGGGGGTCACCGGCCGGCGGCGGCCGGAACCCCGCCGGACCCGGCACGAGACGACTGCGACGCGGCCGCACATCGCCCGACAAATTAAGACGCTGGTGATTGTCGTGTCAAGCGGCCGCCCTCTAACGTAACGCCCGGTACTGCGCCCAGACCTCGTCGAGGCCACGCTCGTCCACCAACGCCTGGATTCGCTCTATGGCCTTCTGCGAGTAGCGCTGGAATACTGTCCGTCCGATCTTGAAAGCCTTCGAGCAGTCGAGGTCATCCTTGAGATTCAGAACGGCAATCGCGGCCGTGGTCTTGTTGGGAGTGATCTTGAGCTTTCGGGCCAAATCGCCGTGCGAGAGGTTGTAGAAGCCAAGTTCGTCGACGCGTCGGATGGCAATCACACCGGCGGACGGCGTGCCCTCTGGCACTAGATGCACTGGTATCCCCTCATTCTTTGTGATTCGCAGACTGACGTCGGCGCCTTCCCCGGCCGTGTTGAAAGAGACGGCCGATATCCCAGGGAACAAGTCGTCAAAGCTCGTGCCAGACATCAGCTTCTCGCCTAACTGGGAGAGTTGACGCTCGCTCGGTTGAATGAACTCTCCTTGCAGAGCGCCATTCACGATTGCGAGCCCGCGTAGCTTCGCCGTCGCTTCGGCGTGTCGCCTCCGGCCGGGCGCGAGCAAACGCCTGACTTCCTCGATCTCTTCCGCAAACATCGAGATGGGGTCGATCGGCGCCACTGTTGAGATAGGCAGGGCGCGCTCGGGGAGTAGCGCGGCAAGGCTCTCATCGAATACGTCGCGCAGAAGATCCCGAAACAAGGTAACCCCGGACTGCGCGTGGAGATACAGCTGCCCCTCTGACAGCTCAAGAAGATGATGCTGCGCAGCGTCACGGAGGCCGTTGAGTGTCTGCAGGACGAGTGCTTGGTCCTCCGAGAGGAACATCTCAGAAGAAAGCCCGCGTCTCACGCATGCATCAAATCCGATGGTGTTCACTTGGCGCGGTTCACGAATCCTTCCGCCCTTGTTGAGGATCGCAGCCTTCAACAGCATCTCGAACGAGTGATCCATCAAGATCAACACCGATTCGACCCGCCCCACATCGGATAGTCGATTGAAATGGTCGATCGACAGGAGAAGAGACGATATGGCTTTCAACTTCAACAACCGAGCTTCCTTCTTCATCGAACCCTCCTGTTCCGTGACCCAACAGTGCCAGCCAAGCCCGACACTCGACTATCGGAATCGCGCATCGTGCTGTATCGCTTCACCATTCATGGGCCTCCGCTTTTGACTGAGGTGCCGTCACAGCGCTACTTTGCGGACGGACAAACTCGCCCTCTAAGAAGATCCGTGACACTTCATCAGATCTCTGTTTGGTCCTGAAACTCGTGATTACCCAGCGAGGAGAGGGGACAGTCCACACGTGCGCCAACCAATTGTTCGGCGTGTCATCCGGAAGGCGCCCAACTAGCTTGAGAAAGCCCAACTAGCCTGAGACGTGACACCGTTTGTCACGATCCGCCGATGGTGCCGATGGTTCGGTCGAACAGGACCTTCATGGCCCCTTTCTCGCGCATACAGCCCGTCGTCATCACTGGTTCCCTTTCAGGAAGAACACGTGCAGTCCAGCGTTCTGGAACCGGATCGTGTAGAGCAGGTAGACGAGGAGTTCGGTCGGGATGGCGATTCCGGCGACCCACACGATCGCGGTGGATGGCAGGAGCACACCGGCGGCCAGCGCTGCCGCCGGCACGTAGCCCGCGACGGCCATGAGGGCGACACCGATGCCGAGGTCGCGGCGCAGCTCTGGCTCGGGCCGGTCGGAGGTGCACTGGGTGAGGAAGTAGCCCACCACCCGCTTCCGGCGTGCCAGCAGCACCGTCGCGGCGATGGCGAGCGCAAACGCGACGAGTAGCAAGCCCAGCTGTATGCTCACCGGCATCCCGCCCCGAACGCGCTCCGTAGTGTGGGCAACGGCTCAGCGGTCACAGGTCGAACCCTACTGATCGACGCCCAGGCTCGCGGTGATCACACGGCCCACTTCGGTACCAGAACACCCCGCCCGCATCGAAGCCCGCCGGGCGCACCTCCACCACCCAGCGCGGTCGGAGCGGCCCGTAGATGTGCGGGTACAGTTCGCCGTCGCCGCCGTCCTCGTCGACCACGCGCACGCCGTCGGCGCGGATGAGCTCGTCGTCGAGCACGAGCACGCACAGCTCCTGGTCGTCGCCCGCGTGAACGAAGGCCGCAACGCGCGGCAGCTGATCCGGGTACGACGCGTGGATGAAACCGACCTCGTCGAGCGTGGCGCCCCGTGTGGACGTGCGGTACTCGCCGGTAGCCACCGCCGTCTCCCAGTCGTCGCGGTGAGCGAGGTGGAGGATGGTCATCCGTTCAGTCTCCCACCGGCGGTCGCCCCGTAGCGGAGCCCGTCGAGCAGGAGGCCGACCATGCGGCCGGCGCGTTCGGAGCCGCGCTCGCCCGGGGGCGGTGCCGAGAGGTTGGCGATCGCACCGATCAACTCGATGGCGTCGACGCCCGGGCGGATCTCGCCCGCGTCGGCGGCCTCGTCCAGCAGGCGCTGCAGGGCGGGGCCGGCGTTGCCCTCGAAGTACTCACGCAGCCCGCTGTACGCCGGGTCGCCCGAGTGGAGGGCGGCGCCGAGGCCGTGCTTCGTGGCCACGAACTCGGTGTAGCGCTGCGCCCAGAGTTCGAGCGCCTCCACCGGCGGGTGCGTTGCCGCCAGTCGGGCCGCGAGCGCGGTGACGTCGTCGATCTCGCGACGGAAGACCGCCGCGATCAGGTCCGACCGCAGCGGGAAATGCCGGTAGAGGGTGGCCGTTCCGACGCCGGCGCGCGCGGCGATGGCGCGGACGGGCACGTCGACGCCGTGGGCCGTGAACTCGTCCTTGGCGGCGCTCAGCAGCGCGTCCACGTTGCGCTGGGCGTCTGCGCGCGGCATGGAGCCTCCCCGTTTCCTTGCTAAGTGGGACACTGTCCCGTATATTCGCTTAGCGGGACAATGTCCCGTTTACTCATCATGTCACGGCCTCCTCGACGGACGCCAGAAGGGAGAAGGGAATGATGCGATACCGACCTCTGGGGGCGACCGGCATCCAGGTGAGCACCTACGCGCTCGGGGCGATGATGCTCGGAGCGCTGGGCAACCCGGACCGACGCGACGGCATCCGCGTCATCCACCGGGCACTGGATGCAGGGATCACCTTCATCGACACGGCCGACCGCTACGGCGACTCGGAGGACGTCGTCGGCGAGGCGCTCGTCGGCCGACGCGATCAGGTGGTGCTCGCGACCAAGTTCTCGGGACCGGTGGACGACGACATCAACCACCGCGGGGCATCCCGCCGCTGGATCATGCAGGCGGTGGAGGGGTCGCTGCGCCGGCTGCAGACCGACTACATCGACCTCTACCAACTGCACCGCCCGCAGCCCGGCACGGACATCGAGGAGACCCTCTCGGCGCTCACCGACCTGGTGCGGCAGGGCAAGGTGCGGGCGATCGGTTCGTCGTCGATGCGCGGGTCCGAGATCGTGGAGGCGCAGTGGGTCTCCGAGCGCCGCGGCTTCGAGCGCTTCCGCACGGAACAGCCGAACTACTCCCTGCTCGACCGGCAGATCGAGACCGAGGTCCTCCCGGTGGCGCAGCGCTACGGGATGGGGACGCTCATCTACAGCCCGCTCGCCGGCGGCACGTTGACCGGCCGGTACCGGGCCGGAGGCGAGAACGCCAACTTCCGATCGGTGCGCACGGGGATGCGGCACTTCCGCGACGAACGTCGGCTCGCCGCCGTCGAGGAACTGCTCCGGCTGTCCGACGAGATCGGCGTGAGCCTCACCCATCTCGCCATGGCCTTCGTCACCGCGCACCCCGCCGTGACCTCGGCCATCGTCGGCGCGCGGACTCTCGAGCAGCTGGAGGACACGCTGGCCGGCAGCGAGCTGGAACTGTCCGACGACGTGCTCGACCGCATCGACGCGATCGTCGCGCCGGGCGAGAGCATCGGCGCGATGGACATGGTGTACCGCGGGCCTGAGGTGGGCGACGCGCGGCTGCGTCGGCGCCCGGTCGGCGAACGCTCGGCCGCCGAGTCGGAGATCGCGTCCTGATTCCGTGACGGTGCCGACCGGTAGCCGTGTGAGGATGGACACGCGCTGCCGGGCGGGCCGGCGGCCGAACTCCACCACGCAGGGGGTGGACGGCAGGACAGGGGGTGCGCGTGCGAGGTACGCGGACGGCGCGTCGCAGCTGGAGGGTGCTTTCGGCCTCCCTCGCCGCGACGCTGGTCGCGCTCGTGCTGGTCGCCGCCGCTCCCGCCGGCATCCACCCGGCGCACGCGGATGCCCGGGCCGCGCACACCGCCCGGACGGGCGTCGACGACTTCACCTTCGCGAGCTTCGACGGCGACTACCGGCTCGGCCGCGACGCCGCGGGGCACTCGACGCTCACGACCGTGGAGACGCTGGTGGCGCGCTTCCCCAGCACCGACCAGAACCACGGCATCCGGCGTGAGCTCGTCGAGGACTACGACGGCCACCCGACCGACCTGAAGGTCCTGTCCGTCACCGACCAGAACGGCACCCCGCGGCCGTATACCAGCGAATCCGACAGCGGGATCCTCACGCTGACGATCGCCGCCAAAGACTACGTCCACGGCGACCAGACGTACGTCATCACCTACCGGCAGTCGAACGTCACGCGCTACTTCGGCGACACCCGCGACGACGAGTTCTACTGGGACACCAACGGCACGGAGTGGGCACAGCCGTTCGACCGGGTGACGGCAACCGTGCACCTCGGCTCCGGTCTGGCCGGAGCCCTGCAGGGCGCGGCGTCCGCGTACCGCGGCGCCCAGGGCTCCACCGACGTCGCAGCCGTCGAGCGCACCGCCGACGGGTACCGGTTCAGCGCCGAGCGGCTCGGCCCGCACGAGAACCTCACGTTCGCGATCGGGTTCGCCGCCGGCACCTTCACGGCGCGCGCCGACGGGCTGTTCGACACCGGCTGGGGCTTCGCGGCCGTCGCCGGCTTCGTCATCGCCCTCCTCGCTCTGATCGGCTCCGCCGTCGCGCGGGTGCGCCTGCTGGCCGATGCTCCCGGGCGCGGCACGATCATCCCCGAGTACGTCCCGCCCCCGGAGGGTCTGCTGCTCGCGGCGGACATCGCCGGGCTCACCAAGAAGGCGGTTCCGGCGCAGACGCTCGACCTCGCCGTCTCGGGCCGGATGCGGGTGCTGGAGGCCGCGAAGGGCTTCTTCGGCCGCGCCTCCTACACACTCGAGTTCGTCTCGACGGAGGCGACGGGCCGGGAGGCGCTGCGCCGACCGCAACCGACCGCCGACGAACTCCAGTTCCTCCGTGCCTTGTTCGGAGAGCCGCTAACGCCGGGCGACACCCTCGAACTCGGGTCGTCCAACCCACGTGTCGCGCGCTCCATCCAGTCGCTCCTGAAACGCGTGCACCGTGACGCCGCCAAGCTGGGCTACCGCACCACCGGGCCGCGCGGGCCGATCCGTGCGCTGTTCTTCAGCGCCCTGGGCGCGACCCTGCTCGCCGCGGTCGGTGCGATCCTCTGTCTCGTGGGCGTCTACGGAGGCGGGTGGCCGGTGGGCATCCTCCTCGGCTCGGTCGCCCTCTTCGTCGGCACCGCGGTCCTGCTGTCGCACTCGCCCCTGACCGGCTCCGGCACGGCGCTCCAGGAGTACGTGCGCGGCCTGCGGATGTACGTCGAGCTCGCCGAGGCCGACCGCATCCGCTACCTCCAGTCGCCGCAGGGTGCCGAGCGCGCACGGGTCGCCGTCGACGACCCGCGCGAGATGCTCCAGCTCACCGAGCGACTCCTCCCGTGGGCGGTGCTCTTCGGCGAAGAGAAGAAGTGGCTGGCCGAACTCGGGAGGTTCTACGAGCAGACCGGGCAGACGCCGGGCTGGTACTCCGGTCAGACCGCGTTCAACGCGGCCGCGCTCGCGTCGATGGTCAGCGGGATCTCCGCCAGCACCACGATGGCGAGCAGCTCGTCGTCCGGCGGCACGGGAGGCGGCGGCTTCTCCGGCGGCGGAGGAGGCGGCGGCGGGGGCGGGGGCGTCTAGAGCCGCTCGGTCGCGGATCCCGAGCTCCAGCTCCGGAGCTTGTCGGGGTTCGCGACGACCCAGAGCTCCGTCGCGTCGCCGACGGCCCCGACGAGCACCGCGACGACGACCACCCGCCCCGAACGGCTGCCGACCAATCCCGGTCCGCCGTTCACCGAACGCAGCTCCCAGCGCAACGCGGCCGCCACCACACGACTCACCGGGCAGTCGAGCATCGCACACTGCAGCCGCAACTCGTCGCCGTGGCCGCAGCCGTCGACGACGACGCGTGGATGCGGCCCGATGACGCGCAGCAGCTGCTCGACATCGCCGGCCCGGAGGGCGCGCAGCACCTCGAGCGCGAGACGACGGTCGGGCTCAGGCCGCTCCGGCCCGGCCAGCGGTCGCCTCATCCACCCGGTCCCTTTCCGCGGCCGCCTCGATCCGCGCGAGCGGCGCCGGTTCGAGCCGGTCCTCGAGATACGCACGCGCAAGGCGCGCCCGGATGAGTTTCCCGATGCGTATCCTCCCGGACTCATCGGGACGGACGACGGCGGCGGCCACGGCCCGCGGGCCGCCGAGCTGTACGCGCTCCGCCTCCGGAACGGGCGCGTGCACCTCCACGTACCGCCCGCCGGGCAGCCGGACGATGCGACCGGTCTCGTAGCCGTGCAGGAGCAGTCCCCTGTCCTTCTTCTGCAGAGCGAGGCACACCCTCCGCGTGAGGAGGAACGCTGCGACCGGTCCGAGCACCACGAGCGCCTGGAACCCGTGCACCACCGCCTCCAGCCCGATGCTGAAATGCGTCGCGAGGAGGTCGGCGCTGCCCGCTCCCCAGAGCGCCCCATAGAAGACGATGCCGGCCACGCCGAGCGCCGTGCGGGTCGGCTCGTTGCGGGGGCGGTCGAGCAACGCATCGTCTTCGCCGGGGCCACGGACCCACTGCTCGAAGAACGGGTAGACCGCGACGGCGAGCAGGAACGCGCCGACGACCGCCAACGGTACGAGGATCGCGAGCGTCCAGGTGCGACCCAGCCACACGACCTCCCACCCGGGCGGTACCAGTCGCAGCGCGCCGTCGAGGAACCCGGTGTACCAGTCGGGCTGGCTTCCGGCCGACGCGTCACCCGGTGACGACGGCCCGAACAGCCAGACCGGTGCGACCGTCACGGTCGCGGCCATCAGCACGAGGAGACCGGTCACGATCGCGAAGAGCCCTCCGGCGCGCACCGCCGCGTCCGGGAACACCGCCACGCCGATCTCTCCCGGGTACCGTCTCGGCTCCTGGCGGGACGCGAGCCGCGCGCGCAGCCAGAGCAGCACGACCAGGAGGAGGGGAACCACGGCGATGTGCACGGGGTAGAGGTTCTCGATGATGCATCCCGGGAACCCACCTCCGAAGACCAGCCACGACAGCCAGGTGCCGACGACCGGGATGCCGAGGAGGATGCCCTGGAAGATCCGCAGGCCTGTGCCGGAGAGCATGTCGTCGGGGAGGGCGTAGCCGCTCCGGCCTCCCGCGAGCGCGACGACCAGCAGCCCGAACAGCACCAGCCACGAGCCGCGCCGGCGCCGGAACGCTCCGGTGAAGAACGCGACGGCGAGCTGCATCATGATCGCGGCGGGCAGCAGCAGCGCGGCCCAGTGATGGGCCTGCCGCACGAGGAGGCCGCCGGGGATGTCGAACGAGGTGCGCAGGATCGACACGTACGCGGCGGAAGCCTCCTGCCCGGCGAGCGGGCCGTACGAGCCCTCGTAGGTCACGCCCCGGCCCGACGGCGCGTACCAGAACAGCAGCAGGAGGCCGGTGACGAAGAGCACGACGACGCACGCGAGGGCGACCACGCCGAACAGGTTCGACCAGTGCAGCGAGACGCGGCGACCCCCGAGTTCGGCACGGGCCGCGGCTATCCGTCGCCCGGCCGCGGTCCGCTCCGCCGCTCGCGAGTCCCTCTCCGTCAGTGCCTGCCTCATCTTCAGACCTCCCGCCCTCACCGGTTATGACCGGACAGGGGACCGTTCTGTGACATCGCCCCGGCGGGCCGTCAGGCGGCGGTGACGTGCCCCAGCTTGTCCGGATTGAGGACCCAGAAGAGGCCGTGGATGCCGGCGCCGTCGAGATCGGCCGTGACGGAGGCGAAGACTTCGCCATCACGGGTGGCCACGAACGCCGGACCGCCGTTGAGCTCGACCAGGTGGAGGGCCGATCCCGCCCAGAACCGCGAGGCGAACGCGTGGATGTACTTTGCCACGGTGACGGCGCCGACGACGGGGATGCGCGTCGCCCGCACGACACCGCCGCCGTCGGAGAGCGAGACGACGTCGTCGGCGAACAGCTTCTCGAGGGCGCCCATGTCGCCCTCCACGGCCGCCGCCATGAACGCGGTGAGGAGGCGCATGCGCTCGTCGTCTCCGACGGCGCGCGACTTCCGTTCGGCCGCGAGGTGCTTGCGCGCCCTGCTGACCAGCTGCCGGGCGGCCTGCTCGCTGGTCTCGATGACCCCCGCGATGTCCGCGTACGGGTAGTCGAACGCCTCACGCAGCACGTACGCCGCGCGCTCGGCGGGTGACAGCTTCTCAAGCAGCACGAGCACGGCGACGCTCAGGGCTTCGCCGCGCTCAGCGCCCAGGGTCGGGTCCTGAGAGGTATCGACAGGCTCCGGGAGCCACGGCCCGATGTACGTCTCGCGCTGTGCGCGCGCGGAGGTCGCCGCGGTGATCGCGAGGCGCGTCGCGATGGTGGCCAGGAATGCGGCGGGTTCGCGCACGGTGGAGCGATCGTAGGCCTGCCAGCGCAGCCAGGTGTCCTGCACGATGTCCTCGGCGTCCGCGACGGTGCCGAGCATCCGGTAGGCGATGCCGAACAGCCGCGGACGGACCTCCGCGAAGGTCGCGACGGCGGACGCGAGGTCGTCGCCGCTGCGCTCGTCCGCGGTCGCATCGGGTCGGGACATGGGTTCGATGCTAGCGGCGCATCCACTCCGCGAGGGAGGTCGCGCCGCGCAGCTGCGCGACCGCCTTCGGGTCGTGACCGGGAACGAGCGACTCGTCGGTCACGGTTCCGCCGAAGTAGCCGGCGGAGTCGTCGGCGATGATCTCGCGGGTGTCACCGCGACTGCCGAGTACCGCCCTTGCAGCGTCGGCGAGGCGCAGTGGTTCCGGGCCGGCGAGCTCGACGAGGGCGTTCGCCGGCTCGGCGAGCGCGACGGCGGCGAGCGCCTGCGACACGTCGGCCGCGGCGATCGGCTGCATGAGCACCGGAGACAGGGTGATGGTGTCGCCGGCCGCTCCGCCCTCGGCGAGCGCGGAGAGGAACTCGAAGAACTGCGTGGCCCGCACGATCGTGAACGGCACCCCGCTGCCCCGGACGATCTCCTCCTGCCGCACCTTGGCCCTCATGTAGCCGATGTCGGGCATCCGGTCGGCGCCGACGATCGACAGTACGACGTGGTGGCCGACGCCCGACCTCTTCTCCGCTTCGACGAGCGTGCCGGTGCTGCGCTCGAAGAACTCCAGCACGGGGCCGTCGTCGAACGACGGCGAGTTGGCCACGTCGACGACCACGGCGGCGCCGGCGAGCGCCGCGTCCACGCCCGCACCGGTCACCGTGTCGACGCCGGTCGACGGGGAGGCCGGGACGACCTCGTGCCCGGCCTGGCGGAGCTGCTCGACGAGCGGGCGGCCGATGAGGCCGGTTCCGCCGATGACGACGATCTTCATGTTCATCCCTTCGTTGCGGCGGCGCGGTCGCGCCGTCACCTGCTCTGACCGAGCAGACCTCCCGGATGTGACAGGTTCCGCACAGGGCGTTACAGCTCTACCATGTCGACTGTCCGAGCTGTCGACGCGTCCGGCCGAGCCGCGAGGTAAGCGCGGGAGCACAGGGTTTCAGGCGGCCCCTCCCCGGGTAGCGCCAAGCAGACCACGGCTGGTCCCACCCACCGCCGGATGCGTCGAGCTGAGCATCTGCGGGTCCGCTCAGGCGTAGACGCTGTTCCAGTGCCGGCGTTCCACCGGGTTCAGGCGCACCCAGACCATCGAGACGAGGCGGCCGGTGAAGTCGACGGCGACGGAGGCGATCGGGGTGCCGGCGCGGCTGATGATGAGGCCGGCCTGGCTGTTGACCGACCGTGCATCGACCAACACGCCGTCGACGCGCGCGAAGCCGTGTTCGAGCACCACCGCCGCGTTCGCGACGCCCTGGATCACCCGCAGTCCCGACGGGTCACCGCTGCCCGAGTCGACCACGACCGCGACCGTCGGCGCGAGCAGGGAGCGCAACCGCTCCGTGTCGCCGGCCTCCGCTGCGGTCTGCAGCCGGTGCACCGAGCGATAGTGGACGGGCCGCGCAAGCCATTCCCATGCGGCCCAGCCGCCCCGCCGGAGGGCCGGGCCGAGGGTCCGCCTTCTCGTGCCGTGTGCGATCGCGGTCATCCGATTGCCTCCGTCCGGCCGAGGTGGTGTCCTCGGTCACCGTCACCGACTGAGACCGATCGGCAGGAGGATTTGTGACATCGCGGCCTCCTGAGGTGGGTCCGCCCAACGGATCGCGAGGTCGCGCGAGCTTCACCGCGTCGGCCGCGTCGCTCTCGGACGTACAGCGGGCCGTTATGCGCTGCGTGCGCCCTGGCGTGGTCGTGTCGAGGCCGGGAAGAGACGCCCCCAGAGCGCGGCGACCTGCCCGCGGCGCGTCGACCAGACGGTCGCGAGCGCGTCGCCGACCGCGTCCGCCGGGGGTGTCCGCACGCGCACGGCGGCCAGGTCGTGGAGGTTGTTGCGCTGCGTGCCGTCCCAGTTCGCGTACAGGTAGGCGCCCCCGAGGGTGGAGATCGCGCGGACGGGAACGCGCGAGTACGAGTCGGGGCCGGTCACGTACGTCGCCTCGCCGCGCGCGATCTGCGACGAGGCGTGCTGCGCGTCGACGACGCCGTGCGGAGTGACGAGCGCGACGATGGCGCCCAGTTCGTTGCGGGCGACGACTTCGATCCTCAGGTCCAGCATGGTTCCTCGGGGTGGTGCGGCGGCCGTGAGGTCGCGGGGCGCGGGTTCAGGGTGCGGACATCAGAACCGCACCGTCGCGCCGGACGCGGTCGCGAGGGCAGCAGCGACGACGTCCTACACCGATGTTAAGTACGCGAGGATTCAACGGTCAAACAGGCGTTGATTATAAGATTCATGGGTGCGACGAATGAATCGCGTTTTGCCGCAAGCGCAAGAACAACGATTCTTTCCAGCGCATTTCCGCGAATCTTACGGCGGGCGACACTTAGGCTCGCTTCGCGGCCATCCCGCACGCCCCACCCACGACGCGTTCACCAGCGCAGAAGGACCCGAGAACCGAGAGTGACCGCCTTCAACGACGAATTCCCGCACGCCTTCGAGTCCCACCGCGCGGCGTGGGTCGCCCGCGAGGAGCGGGCCGAGCAGCTCATCCCGCTGATCGGGCGGCTCTACCGCGACCACGGCGTGGTCACCTCCATCCACGGCCACCGCCTCATCAACCTGTCGGCGACCGGCGTCATCTCGGTGCACGATCGCGCGCGCGAGCTCGGGCACGACGAGTTGACACTCGACGAGACGGGCGTCGTTCTCGCCGCGCTGCTCACGATCGCACCGGAACCGGCCTCCATCGACGTCGCACGGCTCGCCATGTCGGTGCGCGGACTCGACGGGGAGGCCGTCGCCGAGCGGCTGCGGGCAGAGATCGACGCGGCGCACCCGGCGTACGCGGCCGGCCCGACCGACGTCGTCCTCTACGGGTTCGGGCGCATCGGACGCCTGCTGGCGCGCATCCTGATCAACCACGCCGGCAACGGCAACGGCCTGCGGCTGCGCGCGATCGTCGTGCGGCGCGGGTCGGACAACGACCTGCACAAACGCGCCAGCCTGCTCGCGCGCGACTCGGTGCACGGGCCCTTCCCTGGGGCGGTCACGGTCGACACCGACAACGACGTGCTCATCGCCAACGGGACGCGCATCCAAGTGATCTACTCGGACAACCCCGCGAGCGTCGACTACGTCGGCTACGGCATCCATGACGCGATCGTGGTCGACAACACCGGCCGCTGGCGCGACGAAGCGGGGCTCGCCCAGCATCTGGCTGCGCCCGGGGTGGCGCGCGTCCTGCTGACGGCACCGGGCAAGACGCCGCTGAAGAACATCGTCCACGGCATCAACGACGACACGATCACCGACGGCGACCGCATCCTGTCGGCGGCCTCCTGCACCACCAACGCGATCACGCCGGTGCTGAAGGCCGTCGACGAGGCGTATGGGATCGCACGGGGCCACGTGGAGACGGTCCACTCGTTCACGAACGACCAGAACCTCACCGACAACTTCCACAAGGGCGACCGCCGCGGCCGCTCCGCCGTGCTCAACATGGTCATCACCGAGACCGGCGCCGCCAAAGCCGTCGCCAAGGCGCTTCCGCAGCTCGCAGGCAAGCTCACCGGCTCCAGCATCCGCGTCCCCACCCCGGACGTCTCGCTGGCGATCCTCAACCTCACCCTCGACCGACCCGCCACCAAGGACCAGATCAACGACTACCTGCGCCGCGTCTCGCTGCACTCCCGGCTGCGCCAGCAGATCGACTACGTCGAGTCGCCGGAGGTCGTCTCCAGCGACTTCGTCGGCTCCCACCGGGCCGGCATCGTCGACGGCCTCGCGACCATCGCCGACGAGACCAACGTGGTGCTCTACGTCTGGTACGACAACGAGTACGGGTACTCGTGCCAGGTGGTCCGCGTGCTGGAGGCCATGGCCGGCACGCACCCGGCCGTGGTTCCGCCGCGGGCGGAGGTGCGGCTGGAGGCGACGCTGAGCTGAGCCGGCTCCTCAGCCGAGGGGCACGCTGCTGTCGCTTTCGGCGGTGTGCGAGCGGAGGAAACATCCGATGCGCTCGGTGGCCGCGCGAGCTTCCGGAGCTCCGGCGTCGAGCTGATAGACGTGCGGAAGGCCGTCGCCGATCTCCAGAGTCACCGGAACGCCGGCGCGGGAGGCGGCGCTCGACAGCCGCTGTGCGTCGCTGAGCAGCAGATCGGCGGTGCCGACCTGGATGAGCAGCGGCGGCAGGCCGGAGAGCGGCGCGAACAGCGGCGACGCCAGAGGCGTTCGCGGGTCGGCGCCCGCGAGATAATCCGAGGCCAGCCGCTTCAGGAGTTCAGGGGTCGAGATCGGATCCTGCCCGACACGGTCGGTCATCGAGGCGCCGGAGCAGGTCAGGTCGACGGTCGGCGACAGCAGCACGGCCGCTGCGGGAAGGGGTGCTCGCGCGTCGCGGGTAGCGACGAGCAGCGACACGGCCAGTCCGCCGCCGGCCGAGTCGCCCGCGACCGCCGACGCCCGCGGATCGAGCTGCTGGGCGGCGCACAACCAGGTCCAGGCCGCCCGCACGTCGTCGAGCGCGGCCGGGAACGGGTGCTCCGGTGCGAGCCGGTAGTCGAGGAACAGCACCCGCATGCCGGCCGCTCGGCCGATGCGCGCCGCGAGTTCGCCGTCGCTGGTCAGCGAACCCAGCTGGAAGCCGCCGCCGTGCAGGAAGAGCAGGACCCGCGTCCTGTCGACGTCGGGGGCGTCCAGCCAGTATCCGGGCGCGTCTCCGGCGGTGGTGGGCGTTACCCGCACGTCATCGGGTATCGGGTGGATCGCATCAGCAGGGACGAAATCCGCCCTGAGCTCCTCGAGCGACCGAGGCGCCCGACCTGCGGCGTCGCGCTGGCGTTGCCTCAACGTCGCGAGCACGGCCTCCATCTGCGGGCTCGGCATGCTCACGCCGCTGCCCGAGCGGGCGCCGGAGTGCCCGAGCGTGCGGGCAGCACCTCGGTCAACCGACCGGTGTGGACGTCGAAGACGAAACCTCGCACGGGGATGTCCGCGTCGATCCACGGATGCGACCGAGCTCTGAGCATCTGCTCCCGCGTGTTCTGCTCCACATCGGTGAAGCTGTAGAAGGTGGCCGGCGCGATCGGCGCCGAGCCGGTCTCGTCCGTCAGTCGCGCCGCTAGCTCGTCTCCCGAGAATGTCGACAGACCGCATTCGTTGTGGTTGATGATCATGATCTCGCGGGTGCCGAGCACCCGGGTCGAGATGATGAGCGAGCGCACGGCATCGTCGTCCACGACAGTGCCGACGTTGCGGATCAGGTCGACGTCGGCGTCATCCAGACCCATCAGCCGGACGATGCCGGTGAGTCTCGGGTCCGCACACGTCAGCACCGCGATCTTCGGGTGGGGAATGCCGCCGAGGCGGGCATCGTACTCGCCGGCGAGCCGGGCATTGGCGGTCAGTGCGTCATCGATGATGCTCATGGGGAGACGGTACGTCCGCGAAGCGGCCGGGCGAATCGTGGGTTCCCGCCAATCGAATGCGGGAGGATCAGGCGGATTGAGGGGATCCACTCAGGTGCCCCGCCGCGACGGGCCGGCGGTCGCTGACCAGCTGCCCTAGCCGAGGGGCACGCTGTTGTCGCTTTCGGCGGCTGAAAGCGACAACGACGTGCCCTTCGCGGCCTCCGATCTCGCGGCGAGCGTGGGCGTGGGCGTGGGCGCGGGCGTGGGGTCGGGCTCTGCGCGCACGAGGGCGATTCCGGCCAGGATGAGCACACCGCCGACCAGCTGGAGGGCGTCGAGCGACTCTCCGAGCAGCAGCCAGGCGTAGATCGTCGCGGCCACGACCTCCAGCAGCCCCGCGAAGGAGCTCAGGCGCGATCCGAGCAGGCCGGCCGCGGTGATCCCCGCCGCATAGGCGAGGGCGGTCGCCAGCACGCCGACGACGGCCAGCGGAACCCACCACGGCGCCGGGCCGCCGAACAGCTCGACGTCGCGGAAGCTGACGACGAACGGCAACAGCCCGGTCGCGCTCACGGCGAGCAGCGCGACGCCGCCGAGCAGGAGGCCGACCGCCGCCAGCGCGACGGGCGGAAGGCCGTCGGCCGGGCGCGCGGCGATCACGTAGTAGCCGGCGCAGCCCAGCATCGCGGCGACCGCGAGCGCCACGCCCACGGCGTCGAGGCCGTGACCGCCGCCCGGGGCCACGACGAGCAGGAGACCGGCGATCGCCACTGCCGAGCCCGCGAGCACCATCCACCGGGGCGCGCGGCGGGTCCGCACCCAGACGAGCAGCACCAGCACCACCGGGGCGAGGTACTCGATGAGGATCGCGGTGCTCACCGGGATGCGCTCGATCGCGGCGAAGTACAGCACCTGGGTGCCGGCGACCCCGACCAGCGCCATCCCGAGCAGCCGCCAGCGCCCCCGCCACAGCGTGTCCCACCGGCCCCGCAGCGCGAGCGCAGCGAAGGGTGCGAGCACCACGCCGCCGATCAGCACCCGCGCGCTGACCGCGGCGGCCGGCGACCACCCGCTCTCGAGCAGCGGCTTGATGAACGCTCCGGACAGACCGAAGGAGGCCGCGGCGACGACCGCGACGATCAGTCCCCGGGTGGTGTGGGTCGTGGCCATGGGCAGCCGCCTGTCGAGTTCGGAATGTCAGGAGTGTCGTGCGTTATGATCCTGACGCTAGTACTCGGAAACGTAAGGAGTCAACTTGCATTTCGCCCCTGACGCGGAGGAGGCCCTCCGGTTCGCGGTCGAGCTCTGCAACACCGTGCCGAGCGCCTCGCGCAGCGGCACCGACGAGCTCGCCACACCCGAGCTCCTCGCGGCGCTCCTGCACGAGAACCAGTACTCCGGGCGCATCGACGGCGACGAGGAGGAACTGCGCCAGGTGCACGCGACCCGCGAGCGGCTGCGGCGCGCCTGGACGCTGCCACGCGACGAGGCGGTGGCGGAGGTCAACGCGATGCTCGCAGACGCGCACGCCTCCCCCTACCTGATGCGTCACGACGGATTCGACTGGCACCTGCACGCGACCGCCCTCGACGCGCCTCTCGCGGAGCGCATCCGGGTCGAGATCGCCCTCGCGCTCGTCGACGTGATCCGGTCGAACGAGAACGACCGGCTGCGCAGCTGCGCGGCCGACGACTGCGACGGCCTGCTGCTCGACCTCTCCCGCAACGGGTCCAAGCGGTTCTGCAGCGTGCGCTGCGGAAACCGGATGAACATGATCGCGTTCCGAGCGCGCCAGGAGGCCTGACTGCCGTCCTCGGCGGGGCCGACCGCTCGGTCTCGTTGTGCGCTGCGACCGGGCTGCGCTAGCCTCGGCCCCGGGTTCGCAGATCGAGAGACGACATGGTGGAAGACGATCGGGCTGCGAGTGCACCCGCGACCTTCGCCAGTGGTGTACTCGACCGCTACCGCCACGTCTGCGCCTTCGTGAACGGGCACGACGTCGACGATCGTGTGCTCGACGCGTTCGTCCGGCAGGGCGTCGACGAGGGCGACCGGCTGCTGTATCTGGTGGACGCAGCCGAGGCCGCGGCGCCCGTCAACCGGCTGCGGCACCTCGGCTTCGACGCCGCTGCGCTGCTCGAACAGCACCGCTGCGACGTGCGGACCTGGACGGACACGTATCTGCGCGGCGGGCGGTTCGACCAGTCCGCGATGCTCGACCTGCTCGACCGGATGCTCATCGCACAGCCCTCCCCGCGCATCCGGATGCTCGCCGACATGGGGTGGGCCGCCGGACGCGACGACGCCGCCGACCAGCTCATCGAGTTCGAGGCGCGCGCCAATTTCATCCACGCGCGGCACGAGCACGTGGTCATCTGCTCGTACGACACATCGCAGTTCGACGGCACCTTCATCCTCGACATCCTGCGAACGCACCCGCTGGTGTATCTCGGCGGGATGCTGCAGGAGAATCCCTTCTTCGTCGCCCCGTCGCAGTTCCTCGCGGAGCGCTCGGCAGGCGCCGCCCGGTAGCGATGGCCGGGTCGGCGGCGGAGGGCGACATGACGGAGCGACCGGGACCGGGCGGGCTGCCCGACGACGACCCCTCCGTCGACACGCGTCGCTGGCTGCGCGATCTGAGCGCCCTGCTCGCCCTCCCCGCGTTGTGGGTCGACCACGAGCCGCGCGAGATCGCGACGGGCCTGCTCAGCGTGCTGTTCGGCGTGCTCCAGCTCGACGGCGCCTACGCACGCTTCGATGACGGCGACGACGAGACCCTCGAGGTCTGGCGACCGTCGGGCCCCCGGCCCCCCACAGGGCTGTTGGAACTCGCGACTCCCGATCGGGGGGACGGCGCACTCGAGAGCCGTCCGCTCGGCGGCACAGGCACCGGCCGTGCGGCCACCCTCCCACTCGCCCTTCCGTGGGGCTCGGGAACCGTCGTGGTGTCGGCGCCACGCGCCGACTTTCCGACCGCGATCGAGACGCAGCTGCTGCGCGTGGCGGTCGGGCAGGCAGCCATCGCGATCCACACCGCCCGGCGCCTCGCCCGGGAGACGGACGCGCGGCGGGCGGCCGAGCAGGCCCTCCATCATCAGCGCAGGCTCCTGCGCTCGCTGGTGGACGAGGTGGCTCCCGAGCTCTCCGGCCTGGCTCGGTACCTGCGCGAGGCGGCGCACGAGGCGGCGCAGGAGGCAGAGCCCGAGCCCGCGTCCGGGAAGCAGCGGGAGACGGCACCGGGCCAGGCGACGGGCGGCGACGGCCGGTCGTCGTCCGCCGCGCTCACGAGGCGCGAGGTCGAGGTGCTCGGACTGCTCGCCCAGGGCCTCAGCAACAAGGAGATCGCCGGCGTGCTCTGGCTGAGCGACCGCACCGTCGAGCGTCACATCACGTCGCTGTACCGCAAGATCGGCGTCGCCCGCCGGAGCGAGGCGACGGCGTTCGCTCTGCGGCACGGTGTCGTCTAGCCAGGGCGCGAGGCCGGTGCCGTGAGGCCGGTGCCGTGAGGCCGGAGGCCGTCACCCGAACGTGAAGCAGTACGCCTCTGCGCCGGGCGCCTCGAACTCGAGCTCGAAGAGCCGCGTCTCGATCCGGTCGTGCTGGCGGAGCAGCTGATACGTGTTCTGCTCATCCAGCAGCCCGCGGCCGTCCGCGTCGACGTCCGTTCCGCGTGCGTCGACCGGCGGTCTCCCGTCGAGGAGCACGCGGAACGGCACCGGGTCGCCGCCCGGCGGCGGTCCCATGACCAGGTTGACGTCCCGCGCGTGGAAGGCGAACGCGATCCGGCCGCCGGTCCCGTCGAGCACGGCCGCGTCCCGCCTCTGCGTCCACCCACCCGACAGGTCCCACTCGTTGAGACCCAGCCGGCCACCGCCGGCGTAGTCGTGCGAGACGTCGTAGAAGCGGGCATCCTCCGACGCGAATCCGCTGCTCTGACCGTAGCCGAGGTAGGTCTCCGGCGACCGCAGCGTTCCCCAGTCGGCAGCCGCCTCCAGCCCGCTCGGAGACGGCGAGACCAGATCGGCGTCGACGTCGGCCGCGCCGGCCTCCAGCAGCAGCTGTTGCACCACCATCTCGGTCATCACGTACTCGCCCTCGCCGAAGTGGTGGTGGCGCAGCCGCCCCGACGCGTCCGCGAGGTAGAGCGCCGGCCAGTATTGGTTGGCGAAGTCGCCCCAGATGCCGTAGTCGCTGTCCACCGCCACCGGGTAGGCGATCCCGAGCTGCCGCACCCGCTCGGTCACGGTCGGGAGGTCGTGTTCGAAGCCGAACTCGGGGGTGTGCACACCGATCACGGTGAGCCCGGCCCCCGCGTACTTCGCATGCCAGGCGCGCAGGTAGGGCGCGGTGCGCAACCAGTTCACGAAGGTGAACGTCCAGAAGTCGACCAGCACGACCCGGCCGCGAACGACCTCGGGAGTCAGCGGCGGCGAGTTGAGCCATGCAGTCGCCCTGCTGAGCGGCGGCAGCGCCCCCTCGTCGGGGAGGCGGTCGCGCTCGTCCGGCTGCCGGTGCAGGATCGAACGGAAGGGTCGCCGCCCCGTCGCCTCAGCCACGATGCCGCACCTCCTGAAGCGATCCGGGGCCGCTCCGCATGTTCTGCTCCGCCAGCCGGTCGACGTCGACGACCGCGTCCGCGAACGCGCGCGGCGCCTCCTGCGGAAGGTTGTGACCGATCCCGCCGCCGACCTCGCGGTGCTCGTAGGGCCCGGTGAACCGGTCGCGGTACGCCGCGGCCGGGGGATGCGGTGCGCCGTTGGCGTCGCCCTCCATCGTGATCGTCGGCACGGCGGTCGCCGGGCGTGCGGCCAGCCGCCCCTCCAGCTCGGCGAGTGCCGGCACCCCGTCGGCCAGGCCCAGACGCCACCGATAGTTGTGGATGACGATCTCGACGTGGTCGGGGTTGGCGAACGAGGCGGCGGTGCGCTCAAAGGTGTCGTCGTCGAAGTCCCACTCCGGTGAGGCGGTGCGCCAGATGAGCCGCGCGAACTCGTCGCGGTTGCGGTCGTAGCCGAGCCTCCCCCGCTCGGTCGCGAAGTAGAACTGGTACCACCAGGACAGCTCGGCGGCGGGAGGCAGGGGCTCGGCGTTCACCGCCTGGCTGCCGATCAGGTATCCGCTGACGGACACCTGGCCCCGGAAGCGCCGCGGCCAGAGCGCCGTGAGGACGTTGGCGGTCCGCGCGCCCCAGTCGAACCCGGCCACCACGGCATCGCCCACGCCGAGCGCGTCGAGGAACGCCAGCGCATCGGTCGCGAACACCGCCTGCTCGCCGTTGCGCACCGCATCGCTCGACAGAAAGCGCGTGCCGCCGTACCCGCGTAGATTCGGCGCGAGCACACGGTAGCCGCGCGCTGCGAGCAGCGCGCCGGCGTCATCGAAGCTGTGGAGATCGTACGGCCAGCCGTGCAGCAGCAGCACTGCTGCGCCGTAGCGGGGCCCGACGTCGGTGAACTCGATGTCGAGCTCGCCCGCCTCGACGTGCGCGAGACCCTCCGCGGCGTCGCTCATCGCAGCGACCGGAACGTCGCCCGGACCTCCTGCGAGAACAGCTCCGGCTGCTCCCACGCCGCGAAATGGCCGCCCTTCTCGAGCCGGTTGAAGTGGATCAGCTGCGGGTACGCGCGTGTCGCCCAACTCCGCGGCGCGGCGTAGATCTCGTCCGGGAACACGCTCACCCCGGTCGGCAGCTGCACGCCCTTCGGTGCGAAGAACGCGAGCTTGCTCTCCCAATAGAGGCGCGCGGACGAGACCGCCGTGTTGGTGAGCCAGTACAGCGACACGTTGTCGAGGATGTCGTCGCGCGTCAGGCCCTCGGCCTCCCCTGCGAAGACGCGTGCGATCAGGTCGTAGCTGCGGGCGTCGTGGTCGAGCATCCACGCGGCCAGCCCGATGGGCGAGTCGGCGAGCGCGTACAGCGTCTGCGGCCGGCCCCCCATCTCCTGCGCGTAGGCGAGACCGTGCGCGTAGAAGAACGCCAGCTGGTCCCAGGCGTAGCGCTCCTCGGCATCGAGGTCGGCCGGTGGCGCCTCGTGCGCGTCGAGGGCGGCCTGGATCTCGTCGGGCACCGTGGCGGGCATGTTGGTGTGGATGCCGACCAGTCCCTCCGGCTTCAGCAGCGCGAGTTGCTCGGTGACGGCGTTGCCCCAGTCGCCGCCCTGGGCGACGTAGCGGTCGTAGCCCAGGCGCCGCATCAGCTCCGCCCAGGCCCGGGCGATGCGGATCGGGTCCCAGCCCGGCGTGTCGGGCTTGGCCGAGAATCCGTGCCCCGGCAGCGACGGGATCACGAGGTCGAAGGCGTCCTCCGCACTCGCGCCGTACATCGTCGGGTCGGTGAGCGGGCCGACGATCTTGAGCTGCTCGATGATCGAGCCCGGCCAGCCGTGCGTCACGATCAGCGGAAGCGCCCCCTCGTGCCGCGACCTCACGTGGATGAAATGGATGTCGAGCCCGTCGATCTCGGTGACGAACTGGGGGAGGCTGTTGAGCCGGGCCTCCACGCCGCGCCAGTCATGCTCGTCGCGCCAGTAGGCGAGCAGATCGTTCACGACCTGCAGCCGCACGCCTTGCGAGCTGTCGTCGACGGTCTCGCGCTCGGGGAGCCGGGTCCGGCGCAGCCGATGCTTCAGGTCGTCGAGGTCGGCCTGGGGGACGTCCACGCGGAACGGCCGGACGGCGGCGGAGTCGCCGCTCCGGTCGGTTCCGGGGCGCGGTGCGGTGATGGACATGTCGGGGTCTCCTTCTGGTTCCGGCGCACGGTGCGCGCCGCCGCGAGCCAGACTGCTCCGAGCGGCGACCGCTCGGGTATACGGGACACCCCGCAACCTGGGCCGCCCGCGAACCGTAAGTGAGGAGAACCCCCCAATCCGCGTGGGGATCCGCCGCGCCGGCTCAGAAGAGCTCCCCGTCCTCCTCCGCTCCTGTCGCCCATTGTTCGGTGCCCGCGGCGTAGTCGTACGGGAACAGCGCGATCGCCAGAGGGGAGGACATGACGAGGGCCGCGACGACCGGCACCAGCGGTCCGAGAACCCGCGCGAGGTTGCCCGGCCGCGCGGTCTCCAGGTCGGTCGACACCCGGGCCAAGGTCTCCGGCCGGTCGTCGATGGGCCTGTCGGCCTGCACGGCGATCTCGCCGGAGAGCCGGGAGCGCAGGTCCGCCCGCTGCTCGTCGCTCAGCGCGGCGAACGCCTCCGCGTGCACACGGTAGAGCTGATCGGGCTGGCCTGCCGCCAGCACGTACTCGTACCGGTCGACGGCGGCCTGAGTATCCGCGGAACCGCGGTGCTTCCTGACCACGAGGCCGAGTGTAGACGTGCGGAAGGGGCCAGGGCGACGCGAGGCCCGTGATATGTGATGCTTCCGACCCGGACGTCACGCGCCGCGACGGCCCGTTCGAGGCTTGCCTCACGCCTCCGGGATCGGCATCGCGAAGCGCTCCGGGCGCGGCACGTCGGGGTCGGGGCCGTTGCGCACCCCGGCGTCGAGGGCGTCGACGCGGGCGAGCTCGGCGTCGCTCAGTTCGAAGTCGAAGACGTCGAAGTTCTCGGCGATGCGACCGGGGTTCACCGACTTCGGGATGGCCGAGCGGCCCTGCTGCAGGTGCCAGCGCAACATGACCTGCGCCGGCGTCTTGCCGTGGGCGGTTCCGAGCTCGGCGAGCACCGGGTCCTCCATCACGTTGCGGCGCTGCTCGCCCCAGCCCGGGTAGAACGTGATCCCGCCGATCGGCGACCACGCCTGGGTCACGATCCCGTGCTCCGCATCCGTCGCCTGAACGTCCGGCTGCGTGAAGTACGGGTGCAGCTCGACCTGGTTGACCGCCGGCACGACGGAGGTCTCGGCCAGGAGGCGGTCCAGGTGGTGCGGCAGGAAGTTGCTGACGCCGATGGCCCGCACCTTCCCATCGGCGAGCAGCGTCTCCAGCGCCCGGTACGCCGCGATCGTCTTCTCGAAGCGGTCGGTCGCCGGCTGGTGCAGGATCAGCAGGTCGAGCTGCTCGATCCCGAGCTTGCCCGACGCCTTCTCCCAGGCGTGCAGGGTCTCGTCGTAGCCGTAGTCCGACACCCACACCTTGGTCTCGACGAAGACCTCGGAGCGGTCGAGACCGGACCGGCGGATCCCCTCGCCGACCTCCCGCTCATTGCCGTAGGCGGCCGCGGAATCGATGTGCCGGTACCCGGTCGCGAGCGCCGCCACCACGGCGGCGGTGGTCTCCTCCGGCGGGCTCTGGAAGACGCCGAGCCCGAGCGCGGGCATCGTGACGCCGTTGTTGAGAATGAGTTCGATGGTCATGCGTCACACGCTAGACGCGCGGCACGGCGCCTGGGAGGCCGTGCCAGTGCCCCCCTCAGCGGGCGCGGGCGGCGTAGCGTCGGAGTATGAGCGATCCGGGCACGACCGACGATCCCGCCAGGACCAACGACGACGTGCGGGAGTTCCTGACCTCCCGTCGCGCCCGGATCACGCCGGAGCAGGCGGGCCTCCCCGCCTACGGCGGCAACCGCCGCGTGTCGGGGCTGCGCCGCGAAGAGGTCGCGATGCTCGCCGGCGTGAGCGTCGACTACTACACGCGCCTCGAGCGCGGGAATCTGTCCGGCGCGTCCGACAGCGTGCTGGAGGCGCTGGCCCGGGCGCTCCAGCTCAACGACGCGGAGACCGCCCACCTGTACGACCTCGCCCGAGCCGCAGTGGTGGCGCCGCGCGCCCGTCGCAGGCGCAGCCCGCAGACGGTGCGGCCCAGCCTCCAGCGCGTCATCGACGCGATCACCGGTGCGCCGGCCTGGGTGCGCAACGACCGCGGCGACGTGCTGGCCGCCAACGAGCTCGGCCGCGCGCTCTACCTCGACCTGATGGCTGAGACCGTCCAGCCGCCCAACAACTCCCGGTTCACGTTCCTCAACCCGAAGGCGCGCCAGTTCTATTCGGACTGGGAACGCGCAGCCGACGACATCGTCGCGATCCTCCGGTCGGCCGCAGGCCGCAACCCGTACGACCGAGACCTCACCGACTTGGTCGGCGAGCTGAGCACGCGCAGCGAGGAGTTCCGGGTGCGCTGGGCACGCCACGACGTGAAGTACCACCGCACGGGCCGCAAGCGCGTGCACCACCCGATCGTCGGCGATCTCGACCTGGCATTCGAAGCGCTCGAACTCCCCGCCGACCCCGGCCTCCGCATCAACGTGTACACCGCCGACCCCGGCACGCCGTCGGAGGACGCGCTGAAGCTGCTGGCCAGCTGGGCCGCGACGCAGAGGGACGACACAGCGACGGAGACCGCACCGAACGGGCGCCTCCCCTGACGTGAACGGGCACGGCGCCGCGAACGGGCACGGCGCCGCGAACGGGCACGGCGCCGTCGCTCCTCTTCGGAGCCGACGACGTCGTGCCCGTCGTGCCCGGCGCACCTGGTCAGGTCACCGGGTCGGTCGTCACTTGGCCGGGGGCATCAGCACCGAGTCGATGAGGTACACGGTCGCGTTCGCGGTGTGCACGCCACCGCAGATGACGTTCGCGTCGTTGACCTTGAGGGAGTCGCCCGACCCGGTCACCGTGACCGTGCCGCCCTCCACCGTCTTGTGGGTGCCGACGATGTCCTTCGGCGCGATCTGCCCCGGCACGACATGGTAGGTGAGGATGCTGGTCAGCGTGGCCGCGCCCGCATCGGTCTTGAGGCTGTCCAGCGTGGCCGCGTCGATCTTCTTGAACGCGTCGTCGACCGGAGCGAAGACGGTGAACTGGCCGCTGTTGAGCGTGTCGACCAGGTTCACCTTGGGGTTGACCTTGCCGGACACGGCCGCGACGAGAGTCGTCAGCAGGGGGTTGTTGCTCGCCGCGGTCGCGACCGGGTCCTGAGCCATGCCCTCCACCGAGCCGGCACCCGACGGCACCTGCTTGGCGTACGCCGCGCAGCCGGGCCCGACCAGGTCGGCGGCCGGGTTCATCGACGACGAGGCCGACGGCGACGGGGAGCTCATGGACGAGCTGGTATCGGTGGTCGACGAGCCGGCGCTCGACGAACAGGCCGTGAGCGCGAGCGCGGCGGCGGCGAGGATGCCTGCAGCGGCGAGACGGGTGGTGGATCGCATGTTCTTCTCCTTCGAGAGGTGCTTCGAGTGATTCCGTTCGGGTGGCCGCATCGTGCGGCCGACATCAGGGGTTCGGGCCGGGCGGCCGATCGGATTGGACGTGGTCCGGAACCGGCTGCGGCCAATCCGCGAGACCGGGCCGCGCCGAACACCAGTCGTGAGCATCAGCACAAGGCGTTTCGGGATGAGACGGAGCGACGGGCATCGGCACGACGGACATCGGCACGACGGACGCCGGCGCAACGGACGTGACCGTTCCGCCTGGGCCTGGGCCTGGGCCGCGCTGGCCGGGGCGGTGAGCGGCGCACTGTTCGTCGGGGTGGCCGACACGGTCGCCCTCCTCGCGGCTCGCGACGCCAGTCCTGTGATCGCGGTGGGGTCGTTCGTCGTCGACGTCGTGCCGCGCTGGGCGAAAGAGGCGGCCATCGAGCTGTTCGGGTCGAACGACAAGCTGTTCCTGATCAGCACGGTGGCCGTCGCCGCCCTGATCGCAGCGGTCGCGGCCGGACTCCTCGAGCTGGCCCGCCGCTGGGCCGGAGTCGCCGTGATCGGCGCGGCCGGGGCGGCGGCGATCGCGGCCACGGTGACGCGGGCCGATGCGAGCCCCCTGGCCTTCCTGCCGCCGACGATCGGCGCGCTGGCGGCGGCCGCGTCCGTGCACGTGCTCGTCGACGCACTGCGTCGCTGGCGCGGAGCGCGCGAGCGCGGCGCGTCGACGACGGGCGTCGACCGGCGCCGGTTCCTCGTGCTGACCGGGGCGGGTGCGGCGCTGGCCCTGGTGGCCGGCGTGGGCTCCCGGATCGGGTCGGCCGCGACGTCCTCCATCGCCGCAGTGCGGGCGGCGCTGCGGCTGCCGGCGCCGCGCGACCGGGTCACCGTCCCGTCCGGCGCCGACCTCCGGCTGCCCGGCTTGTCCCCGCTGTTCACGCCCAACACGGACTTCTACCGCGTCGACACGGCCCTGACGGTGCCGGCGATCGACCCGGACACCTGGCGGCTCACCGTCGACGGACTGGTCGAGCAGCGCGTGCAACTGAGCTTCCACGACCTGCTCGCGATGGGCCTGCGCGAGTACGCGATCACCCTCACGTGCGTCAGCAACCAGGTCGGCGGCGACCTGGTCGGCAACGCCCTCTGGCTGGGTGTCCCGCTGCGCGACGTGCTGTCGCGCGCCCGCCCCCGCCGCGGCGCGGACATGGTTCTCTCCCGGAGTATCGACGGCTTCACCGCGAGCACCCCGCTGAGCGCGCTGACCGACCCCGGCCGCGACGCGATCCTCGCCGTCGGCATGAACGGCGAGCCGCTGCCGCTCGAACACGGCTTCCCCGTGCGGATGGTGGTCCCCGGCCTGTACGGCTACGTGTCGGCGACCAAGTGGCTCACGGAGCTCAAGGTCACGACCTTCGCTGCCGACCAGGCCTACTGGACGCCGCGCGGCTACAGCCCGCAAGCCCCGATCAAGCTCTCCAGCCGCATCGACACCCCGCGCATCGACAGAGCGCTCGCGGCCGGCCCGACGAAGATCGCGGGGGTGGCGTGGGCACAGACGGTCGGCATCCGGAAGGTCGAGGTGCAGATCGATGGCGGCCCGTGGCAGGAGGCCGCCCTGGCCGCGCCGGTCAACGCCGACACCTGGGTGCAGTGGTCGCTCGACTGGGAGGCCACCACAGGCAGCCACACGCTCGCCGTCCGCGCGACCGACCGCGACGGGCGCCTGCAGGAGGAGAAGCGCACCCCGATCGCGCCCAACGGGTCGACGGGATGGCAGACGACGGTGGTGCGGGTGGGGTGAGACCAGCGAGTCGAAGGGCGCGCAAACGCCCTCAAAACGAGTAAATAGGGGCACCTAGACGCCCCTCGACGCTGATAGAGCAGAATGGCGGCGTGATCGATGAGACCCGCCGCCAGCAGCGCGCCTGGCGCAAGCACGCGGCGAGCTACGACCGCACGGTCCAGCGAGCCGAGCGCACCATGCTCCACGGCAGCCGCGAATGGGTGGCCGCGCGGGCGCGGGGCCGGGTGCTGGAGGTCGCGGTCGGCACCGGTCGCAACCTCCCCTACTACTCGCGAGACGTCTCGCTGGTCGGCATCGACCTCAGCCCGGAGATGCTGGCGATCGCGCGCACCCGGGCTGCGGAGGTCCGGGTCGACGCCGACCTGCGGCAGGGCGACGCCGAGGCGCTGCCGTTCGAGGATTCGAGCTTCGACACGGTCGTGTGCGCGCTCGCGCTCTGCTCCATCCCTCGGCCGCAGGTCGCACTCGGCGAGATGGCGCGCGTGGTGGTTCCGGGCGGCTCCGTCGTGCTCGTCGATCACACGCGCAGCGACCGCGCCATCGTCTTCGCGGGGCAGTGGCTCATGGAGCGGTTCACCATCCCGATCGAGGGCGAGCACCTCACCCGCCGGCACCGGGCCGAGGTGGAGGCCGCCGGCCTGGAGGTCGTCGAGCACGAGCGCTTGCGCTCGGGCGCTGTCGAGCGCATCCGCGCCACCCGCCCGGCCACCTGAGATCGAGGGGCGCGCAAGCGCCCTTAAAACGCGCGAATTAGGGCCCTTAGACGCCCCTCGGCGACCCCTCGGCGGCCCCTCGGCAACTGCAGCGGCGCGCCGGCGGCGCGCGAAAGCCCGCCCGGTGCCGTGGATGGCTGGAGGCACCGGGCGGGCTGGTCTGGCGCGGCGAGCGCGGGGACGGAGCGGGCTCAGCCGTCCGCGCCGGCGGGCGTCGTCGTGGTCTTGAAGCCCTCCAGCTTGTTCGCCGCCTCGGCGTACTTGTTGGTGAAGGTGTCGGAGATCTTCACCTTGGACGTGTCGACGCCGATCGTCTTCTCCATGTCGAAGATGACCTTGGGCCCCCCGGCGGGCATGATGCCGTCGGGCAGGAACTGGCCCTTGTCGGTGGTCAGGCCGTCGATGTACTGCTGCTTGGTGATCGTGCTGTTCTGCACGTAGTCCTGCGGCAGCTTGTTCGCGATGTCGGCGGCCGAGTGGCTCGCGATCCAGTGCATCGTCGCGACCAGCGCGTCGACGACCTTCTGCGCGGTGTCCGGGTTCTTCTTCACCCAGTCGGCGCGAGCGAGCAGGCCGGCCGCGGGCCAGGCGCCGCCGAGCGCCTTGGTCGCGCCCTTGGTGGTGGCCAGGTCGATCGCCGAGGTGGCGAGCTTCTGCGAGGTGAGCGCGCCGACCGTCGGCTGAGTGGTCATCACGCAGTCGGCTGTGCCGCGCTGGATCGCGGCGATCGCGGTCGATCCGGCGTGCACGGCGATGGTGTTGTACTGCTTGCGGGTCACACCCTGCTGTGCGGCCAGGAACTGGGTGAGCTCATCCGTGCCGGACCCCAGGTCGGTCACGCCCATGTTCTTGCCCTTGAAGTCGGCGCCCGAGCTGACTCCCGCCTTCGGGTTGCACATCACGCGCTCGCCGGGGGCGCCCGAGAGCTGGACGATGTTGATGACGTCCTTGCCCTTGGACTGGAAGTCGACGGTGTGCACGTACCAGGCGCCGGCGAGGTCGACCTGGCCGGAGGCCATGGCGTCTTCGGCGCCCACGCCGCCGTTCTGCTCGGTCGACAGCTCCATGTTGACGCCGTACTTCTTGTAATAGCCGAGCTGCTGAGCGAGGTCGTAGGGCAGGTAGATCTGCTTGTCGATGCCGCCGACCATCATCTTGACGGTCGGCATCGGGCCGGAACTGCTGCCGGCGGCCGCGGTGCCGCCTCCACCGCCGCTGCAGGCCGCGAGACCGAGGGCCACGACGCCCGCCGCCGCGATGGCTGCGATGCTGCGCTTCTTCATGGGATGTGTTTCCTTTCGTCGTGCCGGCCGGGGCCGGCTCTGCTTCATTGCAGGTCGGGAGCTAGATCGCCTGGGCCTCGGAGCGGCTCGGCGGCCGCCACTTGAGGAGGGACTTCTCGAGGAGCGTGATGAGGTACTCGGCCACGAGCGTGACCACGGCGACGATGACCATGCAGGCGAACACCGTGTCCGGGTCGAAGTTGCCCTGCGCCTGGCTGATGATCAGGCCGACGCCGTGCTGGGCCCCGAGCACCTCCGCGACGAGCGCGCCGATGATGGCGAAGCCGAACGCGGTGTGGAGGCTCGCGATGATCCACGTCATGGCCGACGGGATGGTGACGTGCCGGGCGACCTGGAACGGCGAGGCGCCGAGCACCCGCACGTTGGCGATCAGGTTCTGGTCGACCTCCCTGACGCCCTGGAAGGCGTTGAAGAAGACGACGAAGAACACGAGCACGGCCGCGAGGAGCACCTTGGGGAAGACGCCCAGGCCGAAGGCCACGATGAAGATCGAGCCGAGCACGATCCGCGGGATGGAGTTGACCACCTTGATGTAGGGGCCGAACACCGAGGCGAGGTAGCGGTTGGAGCCGAGCAGGATGCCGAAGACGACGCCGAGGACGGTGCCGAGCAGGAAGCCGAGGAAGGCCTCCTGCACGGTGATCCACAGGTTCTCCCAGATGGTGCCGAACGCGGTGCCCTGCGTGAACAGGTGCACGAGGCTGTCCCAGATGCCGGACGGCTGGCCGTAGAAGAACTTGTCGACCCAGCCGACGGCGGTGAACCACTGCCAGCCGCCGAGAACGATCACGGCGACCGCTGCCCGGCCCACCCAGATCCAGGCGGTGCGGCGACGGTACGTGCGGCGGGCGGAGGCCTTGAGCTCGATCTCGCGCTCGGAGGTGCTCGGGGTGATCTTCTCTGCAATGGTCATGGTCGTCACGCCGCCGCTCCTGCCGTCTGCTGGTACGCCCGGGTCACTTCGTCGCGGAGCGACTCCCAGATGCGGCTCTGGATCTCGATGAACCGCTGCTCGTGCCGGATCTCCTGCACGTCGCCGCGAGGCCGTGGCAGGTCGATGTCGAAGACGTCCTTGACCGTGCCCGGGCTGCTGGTCATGATCACGACGCGGTCCGAGAGCGCCACGGCCTCGTCCAGGTCGTGGGTGATGAACAGCACGGACGGCCGCAGCTCCTCCCACAGGGTGAGCAGCTCGGTCTGCATGATCGCCTTGGTCTGCACGTCGAGCGCGCCGAACGGCTCGTCCATGAGCAGGATGCGCGGGTTGTTGATGAGCGCTGCCGCCATCGCGACGCGCTTGCGCATGCCGCCGGACAGCTGGTGCGGGTAGCGGTCCTCGAACCCGGCCAGCCCCACGCGGCGCAGCCAGTCCAGCGCGAGAGCTGTCGCCTCCTTCTTGGGCGTGCCCAGGAGGATCGGGCCGATCATCACGTTGGCGAGCACGGTCTTCCACGGGAACAGCGAGTCCGCCTGGAACATGTAGCTCACCCCGCTCGTGATCCCGTCGACGATGCGACCGCCGACGCTGACCGAGCCGGCGCTGGGGCGCTCCAGGCCGGAGACCTGTGCGAGCGTCGTCGACTTGCCGCAGCCGGTCGGGCCGACGATGGCGCAGAACTGGCCGGGTTCGACCGTGAGCGTCACGTCGCGGATCGCGGTGAAGGTGTCGCCTTTCGGCGTCAGGAAGCGTTTCGTCAGTCCGACGATGTCGATGCGCGCCGCCTCGTCCGCCGCGGGGGCGGAGCCGGGGGCGCTCCGGGACCGGTGTTCACCCATGAGTCAAGACCTCTCTGTCTTTCCGTTGCGGGCCCGGCGGTTGGTTCGATGTCCGGTGCCCGTTGGAGATCGATGTTCGTCCCGCAACAGGGAGGCTGTCTCGCTTGCGCCCGATTCGCCGCGTTGTGTGCGTTGTCGCAGGTTTTGCGCGTTCTGCGCGCACACGGTGCACAGCAGGAGGTGACACAATCTCGAATGATGCGACGACGGATCAGACGACTTTCGAGCCAGATACTCCTGGCTCAATTGGCGATCCTGGCCGTGTCGATGCTCATCGGGTTCCTCCTGCTCGCGCAGACGGCGCGGGCCAATCTCGACGCCGACTTCCAGGCGCGTGCAGCGGCCATCGCGCAAACGTTCGCCGGCATCCCCGATGTCCAGAACTGCCTGGCGAACGGCGGGCCCGGGTGCGCCGCCACGGTGCAGAGCCTCGCTTCGCAGACCGTGACCCGCACGAGCGCGGCATACGTGGTCGTCATCGACCGGAACCGGGTCAGGCACTCGCACCCCGATCCCGCTCTGATCGGCAAGAAGGTGAGCGAGCCCCTCGTCGCGGCCGACGGGAAGGTGCACATGGGCACCAATTCGGGCTCGACGGGCCCCACCGCGAATGCGCGGGTTCCCCTTTACGCTCCGGCGTCGAGCGCGATCGTCGGCGAGGTCTCCGTCGGCATCCGCGAGAGCTCGGTGGGCCAGGAGCTCCTGCGCCAGCTGCCGGCCTACGCAGCCTGGTTCGTGCTGGCTATGGCGATCGGGGCTGTGGCGTCGTTCGGGCTCGCCAGCCTCCTCAAACGGCGGACCTTCGGCCTCGAACTGGACGAGATCGCCCGCCTGCTGCAGGAGCGCGAAGCCACGCTGCACGGCATCCGCGAGGGCGTCATCGCAATCGACCCGGGCGGGCGCATCTCGGTCGTGAACGACGAAGCGCAGCGCCTGCTCCGACTGCCGGAAGGCGCCAGGGGCAGGCTGCTGGTGGACGTGCTGCTCCCGGGCCCGCTGCGTGAGACCCTGACGGGCACCACCGAGGTGAAGGACGCGATCGTGATCACCGATGACCACTGCCTCGTCGTCAACCGGATGCCGGTGAGCCTCGGCGGCCGGGCGCACGGCGCGGTGTTCACCCTCCAGGACCGCACGGAACTCGTCGGCCTCACCCGCGAGCTCGACGGCGAGCGCAGCTTCAGCGAGTCCATCCGTGCGCAGCAGCACGAGTTCTCCAACCGGATGCACGCCGTCTCCGGGCTGCTGGAGCTCGGGAGGACACAGGAGGCGCTCGAGTACCTCAACGAGATCCGCGGCACGACGGCCGACCTCGACGCCACCCTGCGGTCGCACATCGGGTCGCCGATGATCGTCGGGCTTCTGCTCGGCAAGGCCGCCGAAGCGAATGAGCGCGGGATCGACCTGGTGATCGCCCCTGACACGGAGCTCGGGGAGGCGCCGGAGCGGGTGCAGGCGCTGACGACCGTGCTCGGCAACCTGATCGACAACGCGTTCGATGCGCTCGCGGCGGCCCCGGCACCGCGACGCGTCGTGGTCAGCGTCGTCGAGACCGCCGAGTCGGTGACGGTCCGCGTCTCCGACAACGGGCCGGGCGTGCCGAGCACGGAGCTTCCGCGCATCTTCGAGAGCGGCTACACGACCAAGCGCGGCTCCCTGGCCCGGCACGGCGGGCTCGGGCTGTCGCTCGTGCACTCGACGGCGACCAAGCTGGGCGGCAGCGTGACCGTGTCGGGAGGCCCGGGCGCCGTGTTCACGGTGGTGCTCCCGCGCGCGACGGGAGGGGCCGTCGCCGGCTCCCCCACGGTGGCGGCCGGAGGTGCGCGGTGAGCGATCTCCCGGGTGCCGCAGCCTCCACTCCATCCCTCACCGTGCTCGTCGTCGACGACGACTACCGGGTCGCGTCTGTGCACGTGGGGTTCGTGGAGGCCGTTCCCGGCTTCCGCGTGGTCGGGCAGGCGCACAGCGCGGCCGACGCCATCCGGCTGGCCGGGGAGCTGCGCCCCGACGTGGTGCTGATGGACGTCTACCTTCCCGACGGCGACGGCCTCCACGTCGTGCGGCAGCTGCTGGCGGAGCCGTCGGCGCCCGCTGTGATCGTGATCTCGGCGGCGAACGACGTCGCGACGGTGCGGCAGGCCGTGCAGCTCGGCGCCCTGCACTACCTGGTGAAGCCGTTCGGTTTCGCGCAGCTGGCCGAACGGCTCACGGCGTTCCGGCGCGCGCACGACGACCTCGGGGCGTTCCCTGCCGAGGCGACGCAGCACGACATCGACCGGCTCTTCGACCTCCTGCGCCCCGGCAACCCGGCGCAGGCCGAGTCGACGCGCCGGCTCGCGCCGACCCTGCAGTCGGTCTACGACGCCGTCGCGTCGAGCAGCGGAAGCCTGTCGGCCAGCGATGTGGCGACCGCCATCGGCATCAGCCGCACCACGGCGCAGCGCGCGCTCTCGCAGCTCGAGCAGAGCGACGTGCTCACGCTCGAGCTCCGCTACGGCGCGACCGGCAGGCCGGAGCACCGCTACGGCGTCAAGCGCCGCTGAGCGACGAGCGCGTCGGCGACGACGGCCGCACCGACGACGAACAGGCCCGCCACGAGCGCTCCCCCGACGTAGAGCGAGGTGCGCTCGATCCGCTGCTCGGTGCGCTGCAGGGACTGCCCTGCGACGATGACCCCGTCGCCGACCGGCTGAGCGACGACGGCGAACCGCAGACCGGGCTTCGGCTCCCAGCTCACGGCATCCTCGCCCAGCGTGCGCGCTGTGCGCAGCACGCCCTGCGGCACCCGGGCGAGCGAGCCGTCGAGGTACCCGTCACCCGCGATCGGCCTCCCCGCGGCGTCGTAACGGACCCAGAAGGTGCCGAGAGAGCGGGAGAGATCGACCTGGCCGGGCTGCTGCGTCGGCGACGACGCCTCGCCCGCGGACAGCAGAGCACGCGGGGCGTCTTCGACCGCCTGCCGGCCGTCCTGCTGAACGACGACGTAGAGAGTCGCGAGGCCGCCCGCGAAGAGCAGGTACGCGGCCACCGCGATGATGATCCTCCTGAGCCACATGCACGCATCATCCGCCCGCGCGGGCGGGTCGGGCATCCGTCTCGCGATGGATCCTGGCGGAGGGACGCCCCCGCCCCCTCGCGCGGTGAGCCGCGGAGGAGGCGGAGACGTGGTGGCCGTACCGTCAGTGCGCGGCGGTGACCGCCTGCTCCACCTGGTCGGCGACCTGCTGGAGCTGAGCTCCGTAGCCGCCGGAGAGCGCGGTCGTCACGACCTTCTGCACGTCGGCGGTGCGGTCGGCGGCCGGTGCCGAGGCCAGCTGCGACAGGTCGGTGCGCAGCGAGTCCGGCAGCTTGGCCGCGAGTCCGCGGTCACCGGCGACGGTGGAGGCGACGTCCGCCGCGGCGGCGCCGAGCTGCGAGGCGGCGCCCGAACCCGAGCTCAGGAGGTCGCCGCTGCGCAGACCGCCGAGCAGGCCCTTCACGTCGAGGCCCTTCACGTCGAGGCCCTTCACGTGGAGGCCGTCCCTGGTGTCCGCGCGGTCGCTGCTCGTGAGCTGGGTCGCGAGCTTCCGAACGGCGGTGCCGTAGCCTCCCGAGAGCGCGGTCGAGACGATCTTCTCGGCGTCGGCCGTGCGGTCGTGGGCGGATGCGCCGGCGAGCGCCTTCAGATCGTGCTGCAGGCTGTCGGGCAGCAGCGAGAAGACGGCCGTGTCTGCCACGATCCGCTTGGCGAGCTGCTGCGCCTCGGCGCCGTCGACGTGACCGTTGAAGAGCGCGTGCGCTTGTCCGACCAGCGAGAAGCCGTGCGCCGAGCGGTCGAACGACGCCGACCCGCCCGCTTTCGCGCCGCCGAACGGCGTCGACGCGGAAGCCGAGCCGGAGCCGGCTGCGCCCGAGTCGCCCGTCGCCGCGAACGCTCCCTGTGCGCCCACGCCGATCAGCGCGCCCGCCGCCACGACGGAGGCGGCGCCGACGACGAAGCGCCGGGCGCCGAAGGCGGTGCGCGCGGTGGTGGTGTGGTCGGAGGTGTTCTGGATGGTGTTCTTCACGTGGATCCTTTCCGTCGCCCGCGACAGGGCCGGCAGGGGTGCCGGCCTGTTCCGACCGCGGGCATCCGGCGACGTTACGAGACCGTTCTGGACCTCCCGTCCGTACCCTCTGCGAGGTCACGAAGGGCACTTGAGCTCTCCCGTCGGTCGCGGTAACCCGCGAGCAGACCGACCGGTATGCGCTGCCCGTCCTCCCCCTCGTGCCTCTTGCACCACCCGCGCATCGAGGATCAGGATCGGTTCAGGAGGCCAGACCATGGACGATCTCGAAGGCACGGCGGCAGAACGCCTCGACCAGCTCTCCCGAGCGGGCGACAATGTCACCCCGGAGTGGACCCGCAGGCAGCTCGAGCGGGCACTCCAGGCGTGGGCGGCCGATCAGGACGCGCTGGCGGTTCTCGCAGAGGGCCGCGAAGACTACTGACGCCCCCGCGCGATCAGCGGGCACGCGGCGCTCAGTTACGGCAGGGCCCAACGGCCCTAGACAGGCCGCGTGCGGTGGCGATAGCGTCCGAACACGTTTCGTTCGCACCAGGAGGATCCCGCGATGTCCACTTCTCAGCCGTCCGCTTTCGCGTCGTTCTCGCTCAACGGCAGAGACCTGACGCCGGCGGTCATCAACAGTGTCCGCGTCGCGCTCGGGATCAGCGGAGCCGTCGCCCTCATCATCGGCATCATCATCGTCTTCTGGCCCAAGACGGCCGCGGTCGGGCTCACGGTGCTGATCGCGATCTCGCTGCTCGTGTCCGGAATCGCCTACCTCGGCATCGGGATCTTCGCTAAGGGGATCGGCGGAGGCGCCCGGGCACTCGACATCGTCTTCGGCGTCCTGCTCGTGATCGCCGCGATCGTCGCGTTCGCCAACCTCGCCGGAACCACGGCGTTCCTCGCGGTCTTCATCGGCATCCTGGTCGGCATCGCCTGGATCGTGGAGGGCGCGGTGGCGCTCGCACAGCTGGGCGACTCTCCGTCGCGCGGCTGGTCGATCTTCTTCGGCATCCTGAGCATCATCGCCGGCATCGTGCTGCTGTTCAGCCCGCTGTGGGGGATCGTGGTGCTGTTCATCCTCGCGGGCATCAGCCTGATCGTCCTCGGGATCGTGCAGATCGTCCGCGCGATCACGTTCGGGCGCGGGGTGGCGACGCCCTCGGCTTGAGGCCGGGCGCCGTCGGACGCTGGTGGAACACTGAAGGCGTGCTCCTCGAGACCGTCGTCACCACACTCGACACCGTCGCCTCCACCCGTTCGCGGCTGGCCAAGGTCGACGCGCTCGCCGGCCTGCTCGGCGCGCTCGCGCCCGAGGAGATCGCGCCGGCGGTCGGCTTCCTCGTCGGCAAGCCGCGCCAGGGCCGGGTCGGCGTCGGCTGGCGCGGCGTGTCGGCCGCCATGGGCGAGCCGGCCGACGCGCCGACGCTCACTGTGACCGACCTCGACGCGCTGCTCGGCGAGCTGGCGGCGCTCGGCGGCGAAGGCTCTGCGCGCGACCGCAGCGCGACGCTGCGCGACTTCGCGGCGCGCGCGACCGCCGGCGAGCAGGACCTGCTCGCGCGCGTGCTCCTGGGCGAGATGCGCACGGGAGCGCTCGAGGGGGTGCTGATCGACGCCGTCGCGCGAGCGGCCGATCGACCCGGGCCGAGCGTCCGGCGCGCCGCCATGCTCACCGGCGATCTCGGCGAGACCGCGGTGATCGCCCTCACGGGCACCGCCGACGAGCTCGACGCCGTCGGGCTGGAGGTCGGCCGACCGGTGCTGCCGATGCTCGCCGCCACTGCGGCGACGGCTGCGGCGGCGCTGGAGACGACCGGGCCGGCCTCGGTGGAGTACAAGCTCGACGGCGCACGCATCCAGGTGCACCGGTCGGGCGACAGCGTGCGCGTCTTCACGCGCAACCTCGCCGACATCACCCACCGCGTGCCGGAGGTGGTCGAGATCGTGCGCCGCCTCCCCGCTCGCGACGTCATCCTCGACGGCGAGACCCTCTCGCTCGACGAGGACGGCGGGCCGCGGCCCTTTCAGGAGACGATGTCGCGTTTCGGCGCGGAGGCCGCGCGGGAGGTCGTCCTCCACCCGTGGTTCTTCGACATCCTGCACGTCGATGGCCGCGACCTGCTCGACGAGCCGCTCTCCGTGCGGCGTGGCGAACTGGAGCGCGTGGCCGGGGAGTACCGGATCCCCGGAGAAGTCACCGACGACCCGGAGACCGCCGAGCGGGTGTCGCGGGAGGCGCTCGCGGCCGGGCAGGAGGGCGTCGTCGTCAAGGCGATCGACTCGCCCTATGCCGCAGGGCGGCGCGGCTCGAGCTGGATCAAGGTCAAGCCGGTGCTCACCTACGATCTGGTGGTGCTCGCCTGCGAGTGGGGGTCGGGCCGTCGCCGCGGGCTGCTGTCCAACCTCCACCTCGGTGCGCGCGACCCGGACGGCGCCTTCGGCGAGCCGGGAGGCTTCGTGATGGTGGGCAAGACCTTCAAGGGGCTCACCGACGAGCTGCTGCGCTGGCAGACCGAGGAGTTCCAGCGGATCGAGGTGCGCCGCACGCCGGGCACAGTGTGGGTGGCGCCGACGACCGTGGTCGAGATCGCGATCGACGGGGTGCAGCGGTCGACCCGGTATCCGGGCGGCATTGCACTGCGGTTCGCGCGGGTCAAGCGCTACCGCGACGACAAGCCGGCCGCGGAGGCGGACACGATCGCCACGCTGCGGTCGCTGCTGCGAACGGAGGAGACTGCTCGCGACGCGCCCGGGATCCGCAGCTGACGGAGGAGTCGGGCGGCGTGTCGACCGGCGGCTCCTCCGTTGGCAACGGCCTGCTCAGACGCGCGCGGTGGCTCAGCCGGTCGAGGGGCGGACCCTGGGGCTTCAGCGGCGGGCGGTCGCCCGCGCGCCGGCGTCATGCGGCAGCAGGAACGCTCCGGCCAGCGGGATGAGCAGCAGCGCCGCCGCGAGCGCGAACGCCCAATGGTAGCCGGGAAGCGGCGAGCCGGTGACGCCCTCCGCCACCGTGGTGGAGGCGCGCACGAACACCGCCACCACGGCGAGCCCCAGAGCGGTCGCGACCTGCTGCAGGGCGGAGGCGAGCGTGTTCGCGTTGTTCGTGTCGCCGGCCCCGACGTCGGCGAACTGCAGCGTGTTGTATGCGCTGAAGCCGATCGAGCGGAACACGCCGCTCGCCACCAGCAGCAGGAGCAGCACCGGCAGAGGAGCCGCCGGACCGATGCCGACGAACGCGGCGAGCACCAGCAGGCCGAGCAGGTTCGACCAGATCAGCACGGTGCGGAAGCCGAGCCGGCGGATCAGCGGCGTCGTGAACGGCTTGATCGCGAGGTTCCCCACGAAGATCGCGATGACGGCGAGGCCCGCGACCGTCGCGCTCCACCCGTAGGCGAGCTGGAACAGCAGGGTGAACAGGAACGGCGCTCCGGTGATGATCATCCGGTAGACGCCGCCGCTGATGTTCCCGGCGCGGAACGAGTGGAGCCGCAGCACGCTCCAGTCGAAGAGCGCGTGCTCGCGCCCGCGCGACGACGCGACGGCCACCCAGCCGATGACGATCGCGACGACGATCGCGGCGCCCCCCGCGAGCTGCAGCCGGCCGTCCTCGGCGCTCAGGCCCTCGGCTCCCGCCGTGAGCAGCACCAGGGCGAGCGCGATCGCGGCGTAGCCGCGCCCGTCGAAGCGGAGGCCGCGCTCGCGTACCGCCTTCGGCACCAGCACGAGACCGGCGGCGAACGCGGCGACGCCGAGCGGGAGGTTGATCAGGAAGATCCAGCGCCAGCCGACCGTGTCCGAGAGGATGCCGCCCAGGGCAGGCGCGACCACCGGAGCGATCAGCGCGGGCCAGGTGAGGTAGGCGATCGCGTCGAGCAGATCTACCGGGTCGATGTCGCGAAGCACCGCGAGCCTCCCGACCGGCACCATGAGCGCCCCGCCGATGCCCTGGAGCACCCGCGCCACGGTCAGCAGCGTCAGGGTGGGCGCGAACGCGCACAGCAGCGACGCCGCCGTGAAGACGACGATCGCGGTGATCAGCACGGGGCGGATCCCGAGCCGCCGTGACAGCCAGCCGGTGGCCGGGATGCCGGCGGCGACGGCCAGCAGATAGGCCACCATCGCGACGCTCACGTCCGCCGGCGCGACGCCGAACTCGCGCGCCATCGTCGGCGCCGCCGTCTGGATGATCGTGCCGTCGAGGTTCTCCATGAAGAACGTCGCGGCCACGAGCAGGGCGAGGCCGCGGCTGAACGAAGCGGCGGTGCGGGCGGGGGCCACCCGGCTACACCGCGCGCCCGCGATTGCGGCGGCGCACCTCCCGCGGCGCACGCCCGGCGAGGAACGAACGGCCGGGGTCGACGACGAAGCCCTGGCGGAGCGCCTCCCGGCCCACGAGCATCCGGAAGCCCATCTGGTCGCGGTTGCTCAGCGTGGTCTCGGCGAGGACGGTCTGTCCGGCCAGCGCCAGCTCGAGCAGCACGACGATGCGCTCCTCCGTGTGACCGGAGGAGCTGCGCACGACACGGCGATCGTGGATGGGCCGCTCGACCACCGTCGCGTCGGTGTCGGCGTCCTGCCAGGGGTGCACCGTGAACCGCACACGATCGCCCGGGAGCTCCTCGAGATCGAACGCGTGCAGCGCCGAACTGCGCGCCCCGGTGTCGATCTTGACTTTGATCCACGGAATGCCGATGCTGGGCAGGCTCGCCCATTCACGCCACCCGACCACGAGGGTGTTTGAATGGATGTCACCGGCCACCCCCCTATCTTTGCAGGATCCATCGATGAAGCTCGCCATCCTCTCCCGCGCTCCGCACGCGTACTCGACCCAGCGCCTGCGCGCGGCGGCACGGGACCGCGGCCACACGGTGAAGGTCCTCAACACGCTGCGGTTCGCGATCGACCTCTCCGGGCCGGAGCCCGATCTCCAGTACCGCGGCCGGCTGCTGTCGGACTACGACGCGGTGCTGCCGCGCATCGGCAACTCGATCACGTACTACGGCACTGCGGTCGTGCGGCAGTTCGAGCAGATGGACGTCTACACGCCCAACACGGCGAACGGGATCACCAACTCGCGCGACAAGCTGCGGGCCAACCAGATCCTCTCGCGCCACAACATCGGGATGCCGGCGACGACCTTCGTCAACAGCCGCGCCGACGTGCGCATGGCGATCGAACAGGTGGGCGGCGCCCCGGTCGTCATCAAGCTGCTGGAGGGCACCCAGGGCATCGGGGTGATCCTCGCGCCCGAAGCGAAGATCGCGGAGTCCATCGTCGAGACGCTGCACTCGACCAAGCAGAACGTGCTCATCCAGAGCTTCATCTCGGAGAGCCGCGGGCGGGACATCCGTGCGCTCGTCGTGGGCGACCGTGTCGTCGCGGCGATGCGCCGGGTCGCGAGCGGCGACGAGTTCCGTTCGAACGTGCATCGCGGCGGCACCGTGGAGAAGGTCGAGCTGACGCCGGAGTACGAGGAGGCCGCAGTCCGTTCCGCGCAGATCATGGGCCTCCGGGTGGCCGGAGTCGACATGCTCGAGGGCCGTGACGGACCGCTGGTGATGGAGGTCAACTCCTCGCCGGGCCTGGAGGGCATCGAGCGGGCGACCGGGCTCGACGTGGCCGGTGCGATCATCGACTTCATCGACAACCAGGTCGCCTTCCCCGAGATCGACGTACGCCAGCGGTTGAGCGTCTCCCGCGGCTACGGCGTGGCGGAACTGCTCGTGCACGGCAACGCCGACCTGGTCGGCAAGACGATCAAGGAGTCGGGTCTCTGGGACCGCGACATCACCGTCCTGACCCTGCACCGCGGAGCGACCGTCATCCCCAACCCGCGCAGCGGGGTCGAGCTGCAGGCCGGCGACCGTCTGCTGTGTTTCGGAAAGCTGGAGGAGATGCGCTCCATGATCCCGGACCGACGCAAACGGCGTACGAAGGTGCGGCGACTGCCCAAGGAGCCGTTGGTCGAGGCCTGAACCTCGCGATCGTCCCGCGGCCCGACACGCACGGCCGGGTGATCGGGCTGGTTAAGTAGCCGGCGGAGCCGAACAGGCGCGCCGGTCGGCTGCCGCTGCGCATCCCCGGGAATCCAAGGGATTCTGACGGTACAACGCCGTCTCGCGCCCTCAGGCCGCGAATGCCGGTCGATGCCGCCCCGCCATTATCGATGCACCACATCGACGAGCGGGGGCACGAAGGTCCATGGCAAGCACTGAACCACGAACTCAGCGGGTGACGGGAGGCGCGGCCCGGCCCGATCGCGCCGGCCGCGCAGGCCGGCTCCGGACCCGGCTCCGCAGTGGCGTCGCGGCCACGTTGTCCACGCTCCTCGGCATCTCGAGCCTCGTCGCCGTCTCCGTCGCGGTGACCGCGGCGCCCGCTGCCGCGGCCGTCGACTGTCCGGCCGAGAACGTCTTCCTCAACACGACCGCTCCGAACACTCTGAGGGAGGTCTCCGCCGACGGCTCGGTGGTCTCGTCGATACCGCTGTCGCAGAGTTACGGCGACATCGGCTTCAGTTCCGACGGCACGCACCTCTACGGCACCTTCCTCGGGCTCAACCCCGCCCCGGTGCTCGTCGACATCGACAAGGCGACGGGCGCCGAGCTGAGCTCGGTACCGATCTCAGCGTCGACCGGAGTCATCGCCAACCCCGTCGCGCTGTCACCGACGCGCGACGGCCGCATGCTCATCGGGTTCACCAACAACCAGCTCGTGTACACCCTGGACGTCACGACCGGTGTCGCGACGCCGTTCGCCCGCTACCCCGCCGGCTACTTCCCGACCGGTGACTTCATCCAACTCAGCGACGGCGACATCCTGATGTCCGGGAGCACCTCCCAGGGCGCCGGCATCCCCACCACGCTGTTCCGCCTCCACCCGGACGGGACGACCACCACGATCGGCACCATTCCGACGTCGTACGGCCTGACGCAGGCGGAGGGCGTGGTCTACACCGGCGGCCCCGACCAGATGTTCCGGTCGGTCGATTCGATCCCGACGGCGTCATCGACCGACCCGCTGCCCACGACCGCTATCGCGAGCATGGGCGCGCAGATCTACGGCATGTCGTCGATCCAGGACCCGGGATGCGGACCGTACTTCGGGCAGGTCAAGACCTCCGATCAGACCAGCTACAACGTGGGCGACACGGTGACCTACACGGTCACCGCCACCAACTCGCGCGCGTACACCGGCACGGCCGACCTGGCCGACGCGCTCCCGGCGACGGTGAGCCCGGTCGACGTCACCTGCACCACGACGGCTCCCGGGACGTGCTCCGGCAGCTTCTCCGGCCAGAACGTGACGGGTACCACGACCATCCCGCCGGGCGGGACGACCGTCTTCACCATCAGAGCGACCGCGGTCGCCGGCGGTCTCGCCACCAACACCGCGACGATCACGCCGACCGACGCGGGCTGCGACGACGGCTCGTGCGGCGGCGGCGACGCCTCCACGCCGGTCATCGACGTGATCGCGCCGCAGGTCGGCTCGGTGAGCATCGTCACGAACCCGGTCCCCGGCGACGAGAACGGCGACGGGTCCGTCAACGTGGGCGAGACGGTCTCGTACTCCTTCGCGGTGACGAACACCGGCACCGTCACGCTCACCGGTGTCGGCGTGACCGACCTGCTGAGCGGATCCGTGACGTGTCCGACCACCCCGCTCGCACCCGGCGCGTCCGTGACCTGCACCGGCGACAACCCGCACACCGTCACCGAAGCCGACCTCATCTCCGGGACGATCACGAACACCGGCACCGCGAACGCCACGCCGCCGGCCGGCGTCCCCGCCGTCACCCCCGCCACGGACACCGCGACCACCCCGGTCGCCGGCTCGGCCGTCGGCTCCCTCTCGCTGGTCACGACCGCGACCCCGGGCGACGAGAACGGCGACGGGAACGTCGACCCCGGCGAGACGGTCTCGTACTCCTTCGAGGTGACGAACACCGGCAGCGTCACGCTGAGCAGCGTGACGGTCACCGATCAGCTCAGCGGCTCGGTCACCTGCCCCACCACCCCGCTCGCACCCGGCGCGTCCATGACCTGCACCGGCGACAACCCGCACACCGTCACCGAAGCCGACCTCATCGCCGGGACCATCACGAACACCGGCACCGCCAACGCCACGCCGCCGGCCGGCGTCCCCGCCGTCACCCCCGCCACGGACACCGCGACCACCCCGGTCGCCGGGCCCGCGGCTGGAGCACTGTCGATCGTGACCAACGCGGTGCCCGGCGACGAGAACGGCGACGGCGTCGTCGACCCGGGCGAGACCATCTCCTACACCTTCACGGTCACGAACACCGGCAACGTCACAGTCACCGACCTGTCCGTCGTGGATGGTCTCAGCGGCTCGGTCACGTGCCCCACCACCCCGCTCGCGCCCGGCGCCACCGTGACCTGCACCGGCGACAACCCGCACACTGTGACGGAGGCGGACATCCGCGCCGGACTGGTGAGCAACACCGGCACGGCCGACGGCACGACGCCCGCGGGCGTTCCTCCGCTGACCCCGGTGAGCAGCACCGCGACGACGCCCACCGCCCCGGCCACCGGCGCCCTCGACATCGTCACCACCGCCGTTCCGGGCGACGAGAACGGCAATGGGTCCGTCGATGTGGGCGAGACCGTCTCGTACACGTTCACCGTCAGGAACACCGGAACGGTCACTGTGACCGACGTCACGGTGACCGACCAGCTCAGCGGCTCGGTCACCTGCCCCACGACGCCCCTCGCGCCCGGCGCGACGATGACCTGCACGGGCGACACCCCGCACACCGTCACCGACGCGGACATCATCGCCGGACAGATCGTGAACACGGGCACCGCCGACGCGACCACCCCGGTCGGCGTCGCCCCGATCGTTCCGCCGACGAGTACGGCCACGACGCCGACGGCCACGGCCGCCGCTGCGCTGAGCATCGTCACCACGGCTGTGCCCGGCGACGAGAACGGGGACGGCTCGGTGAACGTCGGCGAGACCGTCTCCTACACGTTCGCCGTGACCAACGCCGGCACCGTGACGATCACGGATCCGACGGTCACCGACCAGCTCAGCGGCTCGGTCACCTGCCCCACCGGCCCCCTCGCACCGGGTCAGACCATCACCTGCACCGGCGACGCCCCGCACACCGTCACCGACGCGGACATCGTGGCCGGGCAGATCTCCAACACCGGTACCGCGGACGGCACGGTGCCGGTCGGCGTCGCGCCGATCGCGCCGCCGACGAGCACGGCCACGACACCGACCGTGCCCGCGGCGTCGTCGCTCGACATCGTGACCACGGCCGTCCCCGGCGACGAGAACGGCGACGGATCCGTGGAGGTCGGCGAGACGATCTCGTACACGTTCACGGTGACCAACAACGGAACCGTCACCCTGACCGACGTGACGGTGACCGACCAGCTCAGCGGCTCCGTCACGTGCCCGGCCGGTCCGCTGGCCCCTGGCTCGACCATCGTCTGCACGGGCGACGCCCCGCACACCGTCACCGAGACCGACCTCATCGCGGGCGAGGTGGCCAACACCGGCACCGCGGACGCGACGACTCCTCCTGGCGCTCCGGAGCTCACACCGCCGAGCAGCTCGGTGACCACCCCGGTCGCCGGCACCGCGCTCGGGGAGCTCGACATCGTCACGACGGCGACGCCGGGCGACGAGAACGGCGACGGGATCGTCGACCCCGGCGAGACGGTCTCGTACACGTTCACGGTGACAAACACCGGCACGGTCACCCTGACCGACGTGACGGTGACCGACCAGCTCAGCGGCTCCGTCACCTGCCCGGCCGGCCCGCTGGCTCCCGGCCAGACGATCACCTGCACCGGCGACAACCCGCACACAGTGACCGAGGAGGACGTGGTGCGCGGCGAGATCGTCAACACGGGCACCGCCGACGGGACGCCGCCCGCGGGCGTGGGTCCGATCGTCCCGGCGACCGACACGATCAGCACGCCGACGGCGACGGCGCTCGGCCGGCTGAGCCTGGTGACGACCGCCGTACCCGGCGACGAGAACGGCAACGGAACGGTCGACGCGGGCGAGACCATCTCGTACACCTTCACCGTCACCAACACGGGCAACGTCACGCTGACCGATGTCACGGTCACGGACCAGCTCAGCGGCTCGGTCACCTGTCCGGCGGGCCCGGTCGCCCCCGGGGAGAGCATCGTCTGCCACGGCGACAACGCCCACGTCGTCACGGAGGCCGAAGCCCTCCTCGGCACGGTGGTCAACACCGGCACGGCGAACGCGACGCCGCCCGCCGGCGTCGATGCGGTGAGCCCGGCGACCAGCACGGTCACGACGCTGATCGCCCGCGCGGTCGATGTCGTACCCGCTCCGGCGGCCCCGACGGGTCCCGACGGCGCCCTTGCGGACACCGGGGGCAGCCCGGTGACCGACTCGGCGTGGTGGGCGATGCTCGCCGCAGCGGCCCTGACAGCCCTGGCGGGTGCGGTGCTCCTCCTCCGCCGCCACCGCCGCGCTCCGGTCCGCTGATCGATTCGTCCCGGCACGCCGTCACCGCCTTCGGGTCGACGGCGTGTCGGGACGAATCGGTTCGCAGCGGCCGCTGCACTGCCTCCGCGATCTAGGCTGGTCGGCATGCGCTCCGATCACGTCGCCGATCCCGCCCGTTACGACTCGATGAGCTACCGCCGCGCCGGACACAGCGGACTCCAGCTGCCTCCGCTCTCGCTCGGCCTGTGGCAGAACTTCGGGACCGCGCGTTCGTACGACGTGCAGCGCGCCATCGTGCTGCGGGCGTTCGACCTGGGCGTGACGCACTTCGACCTGGCGAACAACTACGGGCCGCCTCCCGGTGCCGCCGAGGAGTTCTTCGGGAGGATTCTCGCGACCGACCTGCGCGCCTACCGCGACGAGATCGTGGTGTCGACCAAGGCCGGCTACCTGATGTGGCCCGGCCCGTATGGGGACTTCGGCTCGCGCAAGTACCTGCTGTCGTCGCTCGATCAGAGCCTGAAGCGGCTCGGACTCGACTACGTCGACGTCTTCTACCACCACCGGCCCGACCCCGACACTCCGCTCGAGGAGTCGATGGGCGCGCTGACCACCGCCGTGGCGCAGGGCAAGGCGCTCTATCCGGCGATCTCCAACTACGGGGCCGAGCGCACCACGGAGGCCGCCGAGCTGCTCGCCGCGGCGGGCACGCCGTTGCTCCTGCACCAGCCGCGCTACTCCCTGTTCGATCGCAGCCCGGAGGACGGCGTCTTCGCCGCGGTGGAGGCCGCAGGCGCAGCTGCCATCGTGTATTCGCCGCTCGCCCAGGGGATGCTCACCGACCGCTACCTCGACGGCGTGCCCGAGGGCTCCCGCGCCGTCACGAGCGTGTTCCTGCACGAGTCGGACCTGACCGACGACGTGCTGACGACGGTGCGCGCACTCAACGAGATCGCCTCCGGCCGCGGGCAGAGCCTCGCTCAGCTGGCGCTGCAGTGGGTGCTGCGCGAGCCCGTGGTCGTCTCCGCGATCATCGGGGCCAGCAGCGTGGCCCAGCTCGAACAGAACCTCGGTGCCCTGAACGCCGCCCCGCTCACCGCGGGCGAGCTCGCCGCCATCGACGCGGCTCTCGCCTAGCGCGACGCCGAGGGGACGCAACACGCCGGTATCGCCGCCGGATGGCGGCGTGTTGCGACCCCGGTGCGGCCGCCCCCGAGATCAGGCGAGGGTCGGGAGGGTGCGCAGCGCCTCGTCGACGTGGGAGGTCAGCGTCGCGTCGGCGGCGCCGGCGATCCACTGGGCAAAGCCCACGTGGAACGCCCCGACCGCCGCCTGGCCCGCCAAGCTCGCCGCCGGTTCGGCGACGCCGCGGGCGCGCAGCGCGTCACCGCACGCCGTGGCGAGCGAGGCCAGCTTGAGCAGCTCGCGCTCCTGGAGGCTGGGGTTCGCTGCGATGACCGCCGACCGGCGGCGCGGATAGTCAGCGTCGGCGCTGTCGATGAGGGCGGCGGCGGCGCGCATGCCCTCGCCCGCGACCGTGAACGGCGGTGCGTCGGCGGGTGCTGCGGCGATCGCCGCGAGCACGGCCTCCTGCATCGCCGATGACCCCGCGAAGAGCACTTCGCGCTTGTCGGCGTAATGGCGGAAGAAGGTGCGCTCGGTCACACCCGCCCGCTCGGCGATGTCGGCGACGGTCGTGCCTTCGAAGCCGCGCTCCGCGTACAGCTCGATGGCCGCCTGTGCGAGGCGGCCGCGCGCGTCCGGTGTCCAGCGTCCCACGCGGTCAGTGTAGCGGGTTCGCACCGGGTGATGACAGCTGCTGACATCGGTGCTATCGTGATGTCAGTCACTGACGACAGTCACTGACATCGAGTTGCACACCGACTTCAGGAGGTCACCCCATGCGCGTCTTCGTCACCGGAGCATCCGGCTGGATCGGATCCGCCGTCGTCCCCGAACTGCTCACCGCCGGTCACGAGGTGACCGGGCTCGCCCGCTCCGACTCCTCGGCCGAACGTATCCGTGCCGCGGGGGCGACGCCCGTCGCCGGATCGCTCGACGACCTGGAGAGCATCCGGTCGGGCGCCGCAGCGGCCGACGCCGTCATCCACCTCGGCTTCAAGCACGACTTCGCCGACTACGCCGGCGCGGGCCGCACCGAACGATCGGTCGTGGCGACGATCGGCGACGAGCTCGCGGGCTCGGACCGGCCGTTCCTGTTCGCGTCCGGCATCGTCGCGCGGCCTGGAGAGGTGCTCACCGAGGACGTGCCATCGCCGTACGTCGGCGCCGACGCGCCGCGCGGCGGCGGTGAGGCCTTCGCATTCGAGTACGCGGAGAAGGGCGTGCGCCCGGTCGCGCTGCGCTTCTCGCCGACGGTGCACGGGCGCGGCGACCACGGCTTCAGCGCCGAGCTCGTGCGGGTGGCGCGCGAGAAAGGGGTGGCCGGCTACGTCGGCGACGGCGGCAACCGCTGGCCGGCCGTCCACCGCCTCGACGCGGCGCGCCTCGTACGTCTCGCGCTCGAGCAGGCCGCACCCGCCGCGCGCGTCCACGCCGTGGGAGAGGAAGGCATCCCGACCCGTGCCATCGCCGAGGCGATCGGCGCCGGCCTCGGACTGCCTGTCGAGTCGATCGCACCGGAGCAGGTGGATGCGCACTTCGGCTGGATCGGTCGGTTCTTCGCAATGGACATCCCCGCCTCCAGCGCGATCACCCGCGAGCGCTACGGCTGGACGCCCACCGGGCCGACCCTGCTGGAGGACTTCGCGTCGGGCGCCTACTTCGAGGCCGTCCCCGCGCGCTGAGCGCGCGGCGCCGGCAGCAGGCCGAGCACGGCGGCGGCGAGGAAGCACAGCGCGCCGCCGACCGTGCCGACCCCGGTCCAGAACGGGCTCAGCAGGGCGTTCGTACCCGGCGGCTCGAACGCGCCGACCGCCGCGAACCCGAACAGCACTGACCCGGCCAGGTTGAGCCAGCCTCCCGCACTGTCCCTGGTATCGGCGCGCCGGCGGGAGAGTGCGACCACGGCGAGCACGCTCGAGAGCAGGAAGCAGATCGAGCCGTAGACGTCCGGACGCCAGCCCGTCCCTCCCGCCGCCCCGGCCGGCACCGCCGCGGCGAGCGCCAGCGACGTACTCACGTTGAAGAACAGCGTGCCGACGAACTGGATCACCGACGAGCTGCGGTTCGGGAGGCCGAGAGCCAGACCGGCACCGGCCGTGAAGAAGACCGACCCGATCACGAACACCGCGCTGGTGGCGATCGCCCCGAGGGCGGCGGCGGCCGACGGCAGCGCCGCGACCGCGAAGCAGACCGAGCCCACGGAGAAGGAGACGTCCGAGAGCAGGACCCTGTTCCGCTCCCAGGCGCCTCCCTCACCGCTCACGGACTGTGTCCGCTCAGTGCGCGAAGTGCGACTTGGTGCGTGCCGACTCCGTGGCCTTCGCGGCCGCGTCGGCCGTCGCGCCGGCCTTCTCCGCCTGCGCGCCGAGCTCGGCGCAGACCGCGCGCACATCCGTGACGAGGTCGGCTGCGAGGTCGGCGTTGAAGCCGTCGCGGACGACGATGCGCAGCACGGCGACGTCCGTCGCATCGGCGGGCATCGTGTACGCCGGAACCTGCCAGCCGCGGGCGCGGAGCTCGTGCGACACCTGGAACACGGTGTACGGCGTCCCCTCCTTCAGGGTGAAGGCGAGCACCGGGATCGCGGAGCCGTCGGTGATGATCTCGATCGCCGGGTCCTCCGCGAGTCCCTTGGAGATCGAGAGCGCCGTGTCGCGCAACGCCTCCATGATCGCCGTGAACCCCGACCGGCCCAGCCGCACGAAGTTGTAGTACTGCCCGACGATCTGGTTGCCCGGCCGCGAGAAGTTCAGGGTGAAGGTCGGCATGTCGCCACCCAGGTAGTTCACGCGGAAGACGAGATCCTCCGGCAGGTGCTCCGGCGACCTCCACACCACGAACCCGATGCCGGGATAGGTCAGCCCGTACTTGTGGCCGCTGACGTTGATGGAGACCACCCGCGGGAGGCGGAAGTCCCACTCGAGGTCGGGGTGGAGGAACGGCACGACGAATCCGCCGCTCGCGGCGTCCACGTGCACCGGCACGTCCGGGCCGCCCGAGGCGGCCAGGGCGTCGAGGGCCGCGCAGATCTCGGCGATCGGCTCCAGCTCGCCGGTGTAGGTCGTGCCCAGGATGCCGACCACGCCGATGGTGTTCTCGTCGACCGCGTCGACGACCTGCTCCGGGGTGATGACGTACCGCCCCTTCGCGACCGGCAGATAACGCGGTTCCACCTCGAAGTAGCGGCAGAACTTCTCCCACACCACCTGGACGTTCGAGCCGAGCACCAGGTTCGGGACGCCTCCCGGCTCGACGCCGCCCGTCGCTCCCGCACGGCGCGCCCGCCACCGCCACTTGAGCGCCAACCCCGCGAGCATGACCGCTTCGCTGGAGCCGATGGTGGCGGCGCCGGTCGGCTCGCCCGGCTCGGCGTTGAAGAGGCCGGACACGATCGAGACGCAGCGGCGCTCCATCGCCGCCGTCGCCGGGTACTCGTCCTTGTCGATCATGTTCTTGTCGAACGCCTCGGCCATCAGGATCTCGGCCTCCGGGTCCATCCACGTGGTGACGAAGGTCGCGAGGTTCAGCCGCGAGCTGCCGTCGAGCAGCAGTTCGTCGTGGATCAACCGGTAGGTGGAGGCCGGATCGGTGGCCTCATCGGGGAGGACGTCCGGCGGCCTCTTGCGCGACAGGCGCCCGGTGTAGGCGGGTGCGACGCGGGTGCTCCCGCTCGCCGAGGGGATGTCTGACTCGAGCCGCGCCATCCGCGCGCCTCCTTCCGGTCCCGCGGATCACTTCTTGTCGAGTGTTCCGATCTGGTTTCCGCCCTCGTCGTAGACGACCATGGTGGAGCCCTTGGCCGTTCCGGTGGCGGCCTTGCCCAGCCACTCGTCGACCCCGGTGCACGCCATCATGGTGCTGGCGATGGGGCCGAACGTGATGCTGTCGCCGTCGATCGAACCGCGACCGGTGAGCCGGTTGCAGCCGTCGGTGCCCGAGAAGGCGCCGTCGTTCTCGATCGTGAGATTCGGTTGCTTCGCGGCGGTCGAGCCCCACGTGCCGACGACCGCCGCACCGCTCGGGGTGCCTGCGCAGCCCGCGAGAAGGCCGAGGACGGCAGCGGCGGCGGCGCAGGCACCGAGGAGGCCGACGGGCGGCCTCCGTGTCGATCGCATCATGGTCGCCCTCCCGTCCACGATCCGCGGCAGGGCGGACCGGCCTTCACGAGGCAGAGGATAGCGTTGTGCGACGAATGCGCAACAGGGTGCGCGTCGGCCGGATCAGATGTCGGTGAGGTCGTCCACCAGGGCGAGCACGCGGGGGCTGCCGAGGATGCGGAAGTGCCCACCCACGGGAACCTCGATGTTGCGCGCCCCCGGCAGTGCGCATCCCCCCGGAATGTGCGGGTCGTACCAGCCCCAGATCGACACGATGCGCGAGAGGTCGGTCTCGGCGGCCGCCAGCCGGGCGAAGTCCGGACCGGTGGGTCGCAGCGCCCGCACGGCGGGGATCGGGATCCAGCCGGCCAGTACCGACCCCGAGAACGGTGTGGAGATCGCCACGACACGGCGGATGCGCGCGGCGACCTCCGGCCGGGCGAGCAGAGCGCGCGCCACGAGGCCGCCTTTGCTGTGGGCGACGATCGTCACGTCGCCCAGATGATTCTCGAGCAGGTGGCGCTGCACCAGGTCTGCGGCCTCCTGCAGCGACATGCGGTTGTCGCCGAGGGCGGCCACGACGTGCACCGGGTGCCCGGCGGTGTGGAGGCGACGGGCCAGCGGGTGCAGGAACCGCCACGTCTCGTAGATCCCCGGCAACAGGATCACCGGCTCACCGGTTCCGCTCTCGTCGACGAGGGCGGCGGGCTCGCCCCGGTCGAACGCGGCGCGCAGCTGGTGGCGGAGGACGTACCCCCAGTCGGCCAGGAGGACGCCGATCCCGCGGAGCGGGCGGACGCCGCGTGCGCGGGCGGGACTCTCCTCCACCGTTCGCCGCTCCACCGTTCGCCGCTCCACCGTTCGCCGCTCCACCGGCCCAGCTTCGCGCGCCCGGCGCGCTCTTGCCAAGCCGGGAGCCGGGGTGGATAGTTGCGGCATGGGAGACGTGATCGCATTCATCCTCTGCCTGCTCCTCTTCCTGGCAGGGCTCTTCCTCCTCGGCCTGGCCGTCACGCTGCCGGGGTGGGAAGGCCTGGTGTTCTTCGCGGGGATCCTCTGCGTGGCCCTGTCGTTCGGCATCCCCGTCCACGCGCTCGGTCACTCCGAGCGGCAGTAACCCGAGCCCGCGCCCCGATCGCCTCGAGCGCCGAGCCGGACACCCAGAGGTGAGTAATCGCGGGAATCAAAGGGCCGATTCCCACGATTACTCACGTCTGGGTCGCTCTGAGCGGCACCACTACATGTCGGGCGCGGTCCTGGCCCCGTGATCCGAGCGGAACCCGGCCGTGGCCTCCTCGTACGTGGTGTGCTTGCGGGCCGGGTGCGACTCGGCGGGAGGCGGCACATCGGCCCGGCTCAGCGCGTGCAGCACCAACTGCTCGACCAGTTCGGCCGCCGTCGTCTCGCGATGGCGGGCGATCCTGACCAGCGCGGCGAACTCGCGCTCGCCCAGGCGGATGGTGAGGGGGATTCCTGCAGGCGCACGACCGGGGCCGTGAGCGGACGCGGGCTCAGCGACATCAATACCGTGAGAATCCTTCATGAACTGAATGCTCTCATGGACGCGCTCTCTTTAGAAGAACCCAAATGTCGGAAGGTACACCGAAACGCCCACCGCGGGTAGACGATGCGTGCCGGTCCGTCGTGGCGCTGCCCGGCGTCGCCGCCCGGCCTCGCCTCCGGGCCTCGTCCCCGGGCCTCGTCCCCCGTTCGGGGGCGAACCCGTGACAGGCGGGTGAACATCGCGTGAAGGCCGCCCGGCGGCGCACAGCCGCCTCCTAGGCTCGCTCCTGACCACGACCAGGAGGCCTTCCGCCGATGTCCACGCGCGCCCGACTCACGGCGCTCTTCGGCGTGATGGCGGCCGTGGTCGCCGTCGTGATCGTGCTCGCCCTGGCGGCACGGCCGGCCGCGGTCAGCGCCGAACCGGCCGCCGAGATCGCGGTGACGGCGGGGATGGACGACTGCGGCGGCGGCTGGGGATCGGGCGGAAAGGCGCCAGGAGGCGCGGCCGCTTTCGACGTCGAGAACACCGCGGTCGGCGGCCTCGAGGTCTACCTCCAGGCGATCGACACCCAGAAGGTCTACCTCGACCTGGAGAGCATCGGAGCTGGCGCCCACGCACACGCGCGGGTCACTCTGGGGTCCGGGCGCTACCGGTTCGTCTGCCTGCCGGCCGACGCCGACCCCGTGCGCGGTCCCACGGTCGCGGTGGGGCCGGCACCGAAAGGCTCGGCACTCACTCCGGGCATCGTCCCGGTGACCCGCACGGATCTCATCCCGGCGGCCCAGAGCTACGGCGCCTGGGTCGCGTCGCGCCTCCCCGCACTGCGCCGGCAGGTCGCAGCGGTCGCGGCCGACGCCGAGGAGGGCGACTCAGCGGCCGCACGCCGCGACTGGCTCACCGCCCACACGACCTATGAGACGCTCGGGGGCGCCTACGGTGCGTTCGGCGAACTCGGTGACGCGATCGACGGCCTCCCCAACCACGGACCGACCGGTTTCCACGCCGTCGAAGCGCCGCTCTTCAGCGGCGCGCCCGCCGCGACCGTCGTCGAGCCGGCGCAGGCGCTCGTGCGCGACGTCGACGCTCTGATCGCCGCCTTCCCCGCCACGCAGATCGACCCGGGCGACATGGGGCTGCGCGCGCACGAGATCGTGGAGGACGCCCTGCGCGACGTGCTCGGCGGCGCGGCCGACGCCGGTTCGGGAACCGAACTCGCCACCGTCGACGCCACGCTCACCGGTACGGCCCAGGCCCTCGCACCGCTGAACGGCATCCTCGCCACCCGCTACCCCGGACTCGCCGCGACCCAGCGGTCGATCGCGACGACGCAGCAGTTGGTCGAGAGCTTCCGCGGCGCCGACGGCACGTGGACGCGCCTCTCGTCGCTGACCACCGCCCAGCGGGAGCACGTCGATGCGGCACTGAGCGAGACCGCCGAGCTGCTCGCCCCCGTTGCGGCCATCTGCGACCCGAGGAGGGACCCGTGACAGGCATCGGACGACGGGACTTCCTGCACGCCGGCGCGGGCCTCGCGGCCGGTGCCGCCGCCACGGGCGGAGCGAGCTCCGGACGGGAGGCCGCGGCGGGCTCGGCGGCGGGCTCCGGAGCCCGGCCGCGGTCGCAGCCGTCGTTCCACGGCGACCACCAGCAGGGCATCCTGACACCCGCGCAGCGCTCGGCCGCGTTCGTCGCGCTCGACGTGACCGCGGCCTCCCGGGCCGAGCTCGCCGACCTGCTGCGCACCATCACCGAACGCGCACGGTTCCTGACCACCGGGGGCACGCCTCCCGACCCCGGACTGACCGCCCCGCCGCGCGACTCGGGCGTGCTCGGACCGACCGTCGTCCCCGACGGGCTCACGGTCACGCTCTCCGCCGGGGCGTCCCTGTTCGACGGCCGCTACGGCCTCGCCTCCGTCAAGCCCGCGAAGCTGCGCACGATGGACGAGTTCCCGGACGACGCGCTGCGCCGCGACGTCTGCGACGGCGACCTCCTGCTGCAGGTCTGCGCCGACGACCGCGACGCCGTCACCCATGCGGTGCGGGAGATCGCCCGCGCCACCCGCGGCGGGATGGGCGTGCGCTGGCGGCAGGACGGCTTCGTCTCGCCTCCGCGGCCCACCGGCACCCCGCGCAACCTGATGGGGTTCAAAGACGGCACCAGCAACCCCGACACCGGCGACGCCGCACTGATGAAGCAGCTCGTCTGGACGGACGCGACGGCCGGGGAGCCCGCGTGGGCGGCGGGAGGCAGCTACCACGTCGTCCGCCTCATCCGCATGCTGGTGGAGTTCTGGGACCGCGTGAACCTCCACGAGCAGGAGAACATGATCGGCCGCCGGCGCGACACCGGAGCACCGCTCACGGCCTCGGCCGAGCACGACGACCCGCACTACGAGAACGACCCCACCGGCGACGTCATCCAGCTCGACGCCCACATCCGGCTCGCCAACCCGCGCACCACGGCCACGGCCGGCCAGCGGATGCTCCGCCGCGCCTACAACTACGACGGCGGCGTCGACGCCAACGGCACACTCGACATGGGCCGATCTTCGTGGCCTTCAACCAGGACCTCGACCGCCAGTTCGTCGCCGTGCAGAAGCGCCTGGCGGGCGAGCCGCTGACCGACTACGTCCGGCCGTTCGGCGGCGGCTACTACTTCGCGCTCCCCGGCGCCCGCAACTCCTCCGACTGGCTCGGACGTACCATGCTCGCGTGAGCATGTCGGCGTCCGAGCCCGCACCCGGAGGTCCCGTAACACCCACCCACAAGAAGGAAGCAGGAAACGTGTCCAGACTCTCCCGTCTGCGCCGCCACCCGGTCGCCTCGGCCGGTCTCGCGCTGCTCGGCGCGGCCACCCTCGTCGGAGCCGGCGTGCTCGCCGTCGCCCCGGCGTCGGCGTTCCCCGCGCACGGATCTCCCGACCACTCGCACCAGACCCGGACCCCGATCAAGCACCTCGTCGTGATCTTCGACGAGAACGTCTCCTTCGACCACTACTTCGGCACCTACCCGAACGTGGCGAACACCGACGGGACGCCGTTCCACGCCGCACCGAACACCCCGAAGGCGAACACGCTGGTCACCAGCGGGACCCTCACCGACAACCCGAACCTCTACAAGCCGTCGCGGCTGACCCCGGCGCAGGCGCTGACCTGCGACCAGAACCACGGCTACGCGGCAGAGCAGGGCGCTGTCGACGACGGCAAGATGGACATGTTCGTCCAGAAGACCTCCACCGACACCTGCACCGGCGCGTTCGGGCAGCCGGGACTCGTCATGGACTACTACGACGGCAACACCGTCACCGGGCTCTGGAACTACGCCCAGAACTACGCCATGAGCGACAACATGTGGGACACCACGTTCGGGCCCTCCACCCCCGGCGCGCTCAACCTGATCTCGGGCCAGACGCACGGCGGCACGGCGTACGACCCCACGACCGGGGCCGTCCTGCCGGCCTCCACGGCCGTCCATTCGGCGAACGCGGCCGGTGTCGGGACGGTGATCGGCGACCCCGACCCGGTGTACGACGACTGCTCGGACAACGACCACGCCTCCACGTCGGCGCTCGTCGGCATGTCCGGCAAGAACGTCGGCGACCTGCTCAACGCGCGCGGAGTGACCTGGGGCTGGTTCCAGGGCGGCTTCACGCCGACCACCGCGTGGAACGGCCAGGCCGGCAGCTACGCCCGGTGCGACGCGACCACCGCGAACGTCGGAGGCGCGACTCCCAAGGACTACTCGCCGCACCACAACCCGTTCGCGTACTACAAGTCCACGTCGAACCCGCACCACCTGCCGCCGACGTCGACCAAGGCCATCGGTCACACCGACCAGGCCAACCACCAGTACGACCTCACCTCGTTCGATGCAGCACTGGCGGCGAACAACCTGCCGGCCGTCTCGTTCCTCAAGGCCCCGGAGGCCCAGGACGGCCACGCGGGCTACTCCGACCCGCTGGACGAGCAGAAGTTCGTCGTGAACGAGATCAACGCGCTCCAGAAGTCGAAGGACTGGAAGAGCACCGCGGTCATCGTCACCTATGACGACTCGGACGGGTGGTACGACCACGTCGCGCCGACCGTGGCGAACGGCTCGCACGACGCCACGGTCGACTCGTCGGTCTGCACCGGAGTCCCGAAGGTGGCCGGCGGCTACGCCGACCGCTGCGGCCCGAGCCAGCGCCTGCCGTTCCTCGTGGTCTCGCCGTGGGCCGCGCAGAACAAGGTCGACCACACCGCGATCGAGCAGACCAGCCCGCTGAAGTTCATCGAGGACAACTGGAGCACCGGACGGATCGGCGACTCGTCGTTCGACGCGCGCGCCGGCTCGCTGAACGGGCTGTTCGACTGGCGCCACCCGCAGCAGCGCGAAGTGCTGCTGAGCCCGACCACCGGCGCCGTCACGCAGATCGTCCCGGTCCACGGGCACTTCGGCGACGACGACCAGCGGTAACCCACTCCACGAAGGGCACGTTGTTGTCGCTTCTCGGTCAGGAAAGCGACGACGACGTGCCCTTCGGCGCGTTCACTGCTCGCCGGCGAGGTACTCGTCGAGAGAGAGCGGGCGGCGACCCGTGACGCGCTCGACGTCGCCGCTGACGCCGGCGAGCTCGCCCGCGGCGATCGCCGTGTAGGTGGACACCCACGCGTCGTACTGCCACCGCGGGGCGTGCCACTTCTTGCGCGACTCGTACGCCTCCTCCACCGACTCGTCGTGGAAGGACACCGGCCGGCCGAGGTGCTCGGTCAGCTTCTCGGCGACCTCTGCCATCGTCAGCTCCTCCGGGCCGGTGAGGTCGTACGCGACATCGCGGTGCTGCTCGGGATGCAGGAGCGCGACGGCCGCGACCCTGGCGACATCCGCCCGCGCGACCATGGCGGCGCGTCCGTGATCGGCGGGACCGCGGATGACGCCGTCCTCGCCCACCATGAACTCGACGAAGTCGAGATAGAGGTTGTCGCGGAGGAACGTGTACGTCATGCCGCTGCCCGCGATGCGCTCCTCGGTGGCGAAGTGATCACGTGCGAGCGTGAACGTCGCATCGGGAGCCGCGCCGAAGAACGAGGTGTAGACGATGTGGCGCACGCCCGCCGCAGCGGCGGCGTCCACGAACGTGACGTGCTCGCGCAGTCGCTCGGCGTTCTCGGCCGCTGAGACCATCAGCAGCGTGTCGACGCCCGCCAGCGCCGCGCGCGCCGACGCCGCGTCGGCGTAGCTGCAGGCGACGACATCACTGTTCGGGAACCGTGGTGCGCGCTCGGGAGAGCGCGCCAGCATCCGGAAGGGGACGCCCGCGTAGGACAGGGAGTCGGCGACGAGTCGCCCCACCGTTCCGGTCACACCGGTGACTGCGATCAGGCCCATGAGCCCATCGTGCACCTCGGGCCGGTCAGCCGTCGAGGCGGCGGCGGAGTTCGGCGTTCTCGGCTCGCAGTTCGAGCACCCGCCCGATTCCGGTGAGGTTGACGCCGTCGCCCTGCAGCACGGCGACCTCCCGGATGGCCGCGATGTCGTCGTCACTGTAGCGACGTGTGCCGCCCTGGGTGCGGGCGGGCGTGATCAGCCCCTTCTCCTCGTAGAGGCGCAGCGTCGCCGCGGGGAGCTCGGTGAGCTGCGCCGCCACCGCGATGCTGTAGAGCGGCAGGTCGCCTGCCCGGTCCGTCATCCTCAAAGTTTGCTGTTAAGTGGAACTTTTGTCAAGCGCTAGGTGTATTAAATCTGTATCAGACGCTGTAGGTAATCTCATTCGGACGGGGAACGGGAGGCTCCGGGATGCAGACGGCGACCGAGACGACGACGGCAGGGTTCGCAGACCTGATCTGCTCCGATCCGGAATGGCTGGAGGCCGAATTCGCCGCGCTGGTCGCGCGCACGGGCCTGGAGCCTCCCCGCCGTGCCGGGACACCGGGACCGCCATCGGCCACGCCGGGCGATTCCGGCGGTGCGCGGTTCGACGGCGATCTCGCCGGCGATCTCGACGGGCCCGATGCGCGCATCCGCGCGGTCGCCCGGTGTCCGCCCGGATCGAGCCCTCGCTCAGCGAAGCGCGCGTCGGGCGCGCACCCCATGCACACCACGATGAAAGGAGTTCACACCCATGGCCATGTCGTTCGATCCTTTCAGCCAGCTGGACAGGATCGCTCAGAGCGTCTTCGACACCAGCCGCCAGCCGCGCATGATGCCGGTGGACCTGTCCCGTGAGGGCGACAAGTACCTGCTCAACGCGGACCTGCCGGGCATCGATCCCGGCTCGATCGACATCGACCTCGACGGTCACCTGCTGAGCATCCGGGCGCAGCGGTCGGCAGGCGACCACACGAACAGCCGCTGGCTGCTGCAGGAGCGTCCGTTCGGCAGCTACCTCCGGCAGTTCACCATCGGAGACGACGTCGACACCGAAGGCATCAGCGCGAGCTACGACAACGGCGTGCTCAGCGTCCTGATCCCGATCGCCGAGCGCGCCAAGCCGCGCAAGGTCACCGTCGATTCGGCGGGCACGGGGCGCAAGGCCGTCGCCGCCTGAGCGCGTCGTCGACACCGGACGCAATCGGCGAGCGGGGCTCCACGCCGGTGCAGGCCGGACCGCATGATGCGGGCGGCGCGCCGCGCTCGCCATGACCACAGGGCGGTCGTCCCCCCGGGGCGACCGCCCTTTCGCGTGTCCGGGCGCGAACTCGCACGAGAACCGCCGAGGCGGCAGAGAATCCGCCGCCTCGGCGGTACGTGGGGCCCGACCGCCGACGCCGATGACATGCCGGCGGCCGGGAGCGTGCAGGGCTCGGGCTAGATGCCGCGGGCCAGGCGGTAGTAGGCGGCGTTCCAGTCGAGCTCGCGCGAGAAGGCGCGCAGCGTCGTGTCCTCGTCGATGATCAGCAGCTCGGTGCGGGCCATCCGCGCGAAGTCCTCGAACGCCTGGATGCCGACCGCGGTGCTCATCACGGTGTGGTGGGCCGCGCCGGCCTCCAGCCACGCCGTCGCCGACGTGGTGAAGTCGGGGGCCGGCTTCCACACGGCCCGGCCGACGGGAAGCTTCGGCAGCGGGGCCGACGGCTCCACGACCTCCACCACGTTGGCCACGAGACGGAACCGGTCGCGCATGTCCGACAGCGCCACCACCACGGCGGGACCGGGATCGGCGGTGAAGACGAGGCGCACCGGGTCGTCCTTTCCGCCGATGCCCAGCGGGTGCACCTCCAGGCTCGGCCGGGCCGACGTGAGGGAGGGCGCGACCTCCAGCATGTGAGCGCCGAGGATGCGCTCGTCCCCCGGCGTGAGGTCGTAGGTGTAGTCCTCCATCAGCGAAGCCCCGCCGGGGAGCCCGGCGCCCATGACGTTCGCGGCGCGCACCAGAATGGCCGTCTTCCAGTCGCCCTCCGCACCGAAGCCGTAGCCCTCCGCCATCAGGCGCTGCACCGCGAGGCCGGGCAGCTGGCGGAGCGCCCCGAGGTCTTCGAAGCTGGTCGTGAACGCGCCGAAGCCGCCCTCCTCGAGGAAGGAGCGCAGCCCCAGCTCGATCGCCGCGCCGTCGCGCAGCGACCGGTGGCGGTCTCCGCCGCGCCGCAGCTCGGGCACGACGTCGTACAGCTCCTCGTACTCGGCGACCAGCGAGTCGATGTCGGAGGACGACGCGGCGGCGACAGCGTCGGCCAGCTCGTTCACACCCCAGGTGTTGACCTGCACGCCGAAGCGCAGCTCGGCCTCCGTCTTGTCGCCCTCGGTGACCGCAACGAAACGCATGTTGTCACCGAAACGCGCCAGCTTCAGCGAGCGGGTCGCGGCCCAGCCGGCCGCAGCGCGCATCCAGGTGCCGATGCGGGAGGTCACGGCCGGATCGCTCACGTGGCCGACCACCGTGGTGCGCGGCACCCCGAGTCGCGTCTGGATGTACCCGAACTCGCGGTCGCCGTGCGCGGCCTGGTTGAGGTTCATGAAGTCGAAGTCGATCT
>NZ_CAMFLC010000020.1 GCF_945957465.1 uncultured Leifsonia sp. | reverse complement strand
TGGTGAAGTCCTGGCTGAAGACCGCGACGTTGCGTCCGTGGATGGTGCCGACGCCGGTCACGACCGCGTCGCCGTAGGGTCGCTTGGCCTCCATGCCGAACGCGTGCGTGCGGTGGCGGACGAACTCGTCGAACTCCACGAACGAGCCCTGGTCGAGAAGGAGGTCGATGCGCTCGCGCGCGGTCAGCTTGCCCTTGGCGTGCTGCTTCTCGATGGCGGCCTGGCCGCTCGCGGTCACGGCCTCGTGGAACCGCTCCTTGAGGTCCGCGAGCTTGCCGGCGGTCGTGAAGGGATCGGGGGTCTGACGTGCTTCGGTGTCGGTCACGCCGTTCACTCTACCTGCCAGCCGAATGGCCGCGCCGTCTACGGAATCCTACAAATCCCGGCCGGTTCGCTGGCAGAATTGGGCAATGAGCTTCCGCCGCAGCAGAGCCGTCGTCCCCGTCCTCGAGGTGCTCCCCGAAGCCTCGTCCACCAACGACGTCCTGCAGGCGCGCGCCGGCGACCTGCCCGATCTCGCCGTGGTCGTCACGGACAACCAGACGGGAGGCCGCGGCCGGCTCGGCCGGGTCTGGGTGTCGCCCCCCGGCAAGTCGCTGGCGATCTCGGTGCTGCTGCGGCCGGAGGGCCTCGCGCCCGACGCGCTCGGCTGGTTCCCGCTGCTGGCGGGCGTGGCGATGAGCCGCGCGCTCGGCGGCTTCCTCGACCGCGACGTGTCGGTCAAGTGGCCCAACGACGTGCTCGTCGACGAGGCGAAGGTGTGCGGCATCCTGTCGGAGCTGCTGCCGGGCATGGACGGCGTGATCGTGGGCGCGGGGGTGAACCTCACGCTGGAGGCGGACGAGCTGCCGACGCCGACGTCCACCTCGCTGTCGCTCGCCGGGGCGACCGACGTCGACCCCGACGCGGTGCTCGCCGCCTACCTGACGCAGCTCAGCGTGCTCTACCGCGAGTTCGTGGCCGCCGGAGGCGACCCGATCCGCAGCGCGCTGCGCGACGAGGTCGCCGAAGCCTGCCACACCCTCGGCCGGTCGGTGCGAGTCGAACTCCCGGGAGGCGACGTCCTGCTCGGCACCGCGACCGGAATCGACGGGTCGGGCCGGCTGATCGTGGAGTCGGATGCCGGGCCGACGGCGGTGGCGGCGGGCGACGTGACGCACCTGCGGTATTAATGGGAGACATGAGCAGTACGCCGGAGGGTTCGCCCGCGCCTCCTCCGGAGCGGGTCATCGCCCGTATCCGGTCCAACGCCCGCGCACTGTTCTGGCCGAGCCTCGCGCTCATCGTCGTCGCCGGCGGGGCCGGCTACTTCGCGGGCCGTGTGTCCGAGGTGTGGGAGGTCGTGCTGCTGTGGTCGGCCGCGGCCGTCGGGACCCTCCTGCTGTTCCTGCTCCCGCTCGCGGTCTGGCTCAGCCGCCGGTACACGATCACGACCAGGCGCCTCATCCTGCGCCACGGCTTCTTCGTGCGCGTACGGCAGGAGTTGCTGCACAGCCGCGGCTACGACGTCGCGGTCAAGCGCACCTGGCTGCAGAGCATGTTCCGATCGGGGGATGTCCGGATCAACTCCGGGCTCGACCACCCGGTGGTCCTCAAGGACGTGCCGAAGGCCGATCAGGTCCAGCGCGCGCTGAGCGAGCTGATGGAGCACGCGCAGACGATCGTGGCCGTGCGTCGCCAGCAGTCGGAGTCAGTCTCCGACGAGACCACCGTCTGGGGTTCGCGCTAGCGTCGAGCCGGTCACCGTCGCAGGCTCCCGCGAGGCCGTACTCCGCTGCATGTCCGCCGAGGTCGACGCCGGCCCGATGGCCGCCGCAGACGCCGTCGGAGCGCGCTTGCCCCCCGCCGCCCGTGCGGCCCGGGTCGGTGAGAACACCCACCAGCGGTACAGCGCGAAGCGGAACAGCATCCCGAGCGCCAGGCCGACGACGTTCGCCGAGATGTTGTCGGCCATCGGGTTCGCGAGTCCCAGCAGGTAGTGCGACACCCAGATGCACAGCACCGGGATTCCGGTGCCGGTGGCGAGGCTGACGACGAAGAACTCGACGCCCTCCTTCGCCGCGTTCTGCTGGCGCTGACCGGAGAACGCCCAGTACCGGTTGCCGATCCAGTTGGTCAGGATGGCGATGACCGTGGCGATGACCGTGGAGTAGATCGTGGCGTGCTGGACGTTGCGCAGCACGATCAGCAGCATCACGTTGAACACCACGAGATTGACGCCGAAGCCGACCGCGCCCACCGCACCGAATTTGATCAGCTGCGGAAGGAGGCGGGCCTTGCTCGCCGTGGCGGTCGTCTCGGTCGTCATGCTCCAGCCAAGGGATGCGGGAAGATAGGAGGTGCGTCCGCCACACTACGCGAGCCGGAGCGCTCTTATCTGGGAGTTGCCCGCGCAGCGTGTGAAGAGTATCGAGGAGAGACATCGGAGATGGCCAGGAACACGATCGGAGTCATCGGCGGCGGCCAGCTGGCACGGATGATGATCCCCCCGGCGGTCGCGCTCGGAATCGACATCCACGTCCTCGAGGAGGCGGAGGGCATGAGCGCCGATCTCGCAGCGACGGGCGTCGGCGACTACCGCGACCTGGACACCGTGCTCGCCTTCGCGCAGACGGTCGATGTGGTCACCTTCGATCACGAGCACGTGCCCCCGGCCATCCTGCGTGAGCTGGTGTCGCGCGGCATCCCCGTGCATCCGGGACCGGACGCGCTCCTCTACGCACAGGACAAGCTGCAGATGCGCTCGAAGCTCAGCGAACTCGGGCTCCCGGTGCCGGACTGGGCGGCCGTCGAGTCCGCGGACGAGCTCGGCGCCTTCCTCGCCGACCACGGCGGTCGCGCGGTCGTGAAGACGGCACGCGGCGGGTACGACGGCAAGGGCGTGCGGGTCGTGACGGACGCGACCGGCGCCGACGACTGGTTCCTCGCGCTCGCCGAAGACGGTCGCGGGGGAGCGCTGCTGGTCGAGGAGCTCGTCGACTTCCGCCGCGAGCTCGCCCAGCTCGTCGCGCGGCGTCCCTCCGGCGAGATCGCGACGTGGCCGGTGGTCGAGACGGTGCAGAAGAACGGCGTGTGCGCCGAGGTCATCGCGCCCGCGCCCGGTTCGACCGGTCGGGTCGCTGCGGTCTCGGCCGAGATCGCGACCCGTGTCGCGGAGGGGCTCGGCGTCACCGGGGTGCTCGCGGTCGAGCTGTTCGAGACCACGGATGGCCGGGTGCTCGTCAACGAGCTGGCGATGCGACCGCACAACAGCGGCCACTGGTCGATCGAAGGCGCGGTGACCGGCCAGTTCGAGCAGCACCTGCGCGCCGTGCTCGACCTCCCGCTCGGCTCCACCGCCGCGCGGGAGGAGTGGTCCGTCATGGTCAACATCCTCGGCGGACCGGCGGAGGGCACACTCCAGGACCGCTATCCCGCGGCGCTGGCCGCGCATCCCGAAGCGAAGTTCCACGGCTACGGCAAGGCGCCGCGCCCCGGCCGCAAGGTCGGCCATGTGACGGTCACGGGCGACGACCTCGACGACGTCGTCTACAGTGCGCGGGCGGCGGCCGCGTTCTTCGAAGGCTGAGTCCGCCGAGCCCGCCCCGCCCGCGCGCCTAACCGGCCGCGCCGGGCCCTGGCCCCTATCCTGGTTGCCATGCCCGCCCCCTCCCTGCCTCTGGTGTCCGTCGTGATGGGCTCCGACTCGGACTGGTCGGTGATGCAGGAGGCGTCACGGCTGCTCGACGAGTTCGGTGTCGCCCATGAGGTGGAGGTCGTCTCCGCCCATCGCACGCCCGAGAAGATGATCTCCTTCGGCACGGAGGCCGCCGGTCGCGGCATCCGCGTGATCATCGCCGGCGCGGGCGGGGCCGCCCACCTGCCCGGAATGCTCGCGGCGGTCACGACCCTCCCGGTGGTCGGAGTCCCTGTGCCGCTGGCGCGGCTGGACGGCCTCGACTCGCTCCTGTCGATCGTGCAGATGCCCGCCGGCGTCCCCGTCGCGACCGTGTCCATCGGCGGCGCCCGCAACGCCGGACTGCTCGCCGTCAAGATCCTCGCGACCTCCGACGACGCCCTCTCCGCAGCGCTGTCCCGCTTCGCCGCCGACCTCGAGGCGAGCGTGGAGGAGAAGAACCGGGCGCTGAAGTCGAAGCTATGAGCTCGGCGACAGTGCTGCGCCACCCGAACGTCTCGTCGCCGGGTGAGATGACCGCGCGGGGTTGGTGGCTGGTCGGCCTGAACATCGTCTTCCCCGGCACCCCGCAGCTGGTCGCGGGCAACCGGGTGCTCGGCCGGGTCGGCATCCTCGCCACGCTGCTGCTGTGGGTGCTCGCCCTGGTCGCCCTGGTGCTGCTGCTGCTCGCGCCGTCGGCGCTGTACACGTTCGCGACGCAGGCCGGCAGCCTCACCGTCGTGCAGCTCCTGCTCATCGGCTACGCGATCCTCTGGGTGGTGCTGACCCTCGACACCCTCCGCCTCGTGCGACTGGTGAAGGCGCGGCCCAACGCCCGCGGCTGGATCGCGGCGTTCTCGGTGGTGGTCCTCGTCGGACTCGCCGGGACGGCGGCCTACGGGTCCTCCGTGGCCGGTTCCGCCCGCGGCGCGCTGAGCGACATCTTCGCGGCCGGGCCGTCCGTTCCACCCGTGGACGGCCGGTACAACATCATGCTCCTCGGCGGCGACGCCGGCCCCGACCGGGACGGCCTGCGACCGGACAGCATGTCGATCGTCAGCATCGACGCGACGTCCGGCAAGGCCGTCACGATCGGCCTCCCGCGCGACCTGAATCCGGTGCCGTTCCCGGCGAAGTCGCCGCTGCACACGCTGTACCCCGACGGCTACGGCTATCACGACAGGTGCGACGTCGACGTCTGCCAGCTCAACTCCATCTACACCGAGGTCGAGCTGTACAAGCCCGACCTCTACCCGAACGCGACGAAACAGCAGAGCGAACCCGGGATCGAGGCGATGCGCGACGCACTCGAAGGCGCGACCGGGTTGACCATCCAGTACTACGTCCTGATCGACATGCAGGGCTTCGCCGACCTCATCGACTCCCTCGGCGGAGTGGACATCACCGTGAGCGAGAAGGTGCCGATCGGCGGCGACGAGAACCTCAACGGCGTCGTGGAGTGGATCCAGCCCGGAAAGCACCACATGGACGGCTACCACGCCCAGTGGTACGCCCGCGCCCGGCACGGGACGAGCGACTACGACCGCATGGCGCGTCAGCGCCAGCTGCAGGACGCCATCCTCAAGCAGTTCAACCCGCTCAACGTCGTGACGAAGTTTCAGGACATCGCGAAGGCGGGGGCTCAGGTCATGAAGACCGACATCCCGCAGTCGATGCTGGGCTACTTCGTCGATCTGGGGATGAAGACGCGCGCCCAGCCGGTGAGCAAGCTCGAGCTCGTCCCGCCCGCGATCAACCCCGTGAAGCCGGATTACACGCAGATCCACCAGCTGGTGCGCGACGCCCTGGCTCCCGCGACACCGAAGCCCACCGCGGGCTGACCCTCCCAGGTGGCCCCTGAACAGGTCACAGGAACTGCCCAGCCCTACCCGGTACCGTCGCCGCCCGATGACGGGTACAGGTGGGAACGTGGACCAGAAGACGGCAGCCGATAAACCGGTGACGAAGAACGCCTCACGACTCACAGCCCTGGACGGGCTGCGAGGCCTGGCGGCCGTCGTGGTGCTCCTGCACCACGCGCTCTACACGAACCCCGACTTTCCCGGCGCCCCGGGTGGCGGGCATGCTCCGGCCGGGTCGCCGATGTGGTGGATCAGCTACACGCCGCTCAAGCTGGCGACGGCGGGTGTGGAGTCCGTGATCGTGTTCTTCGTGCTCTCGGGACTCGTCGTGACGCTTCCGGTCGTCCGCCGACGTGGCTTCGACTGGGTGGCCTACTTCCCCCGGCGCGTGGTGCGGCTGATGGTCCCGGTGGTCGCTTCCGTGCTGCTCGCCGCCGCGTGGGTCGCGGCCATCCCTCAGGTGAGCACCCAGCCGAGCGGCACCTGGCTCAGCAACTCCTCGACGCCGGACTTCTCGTGGGAGTACGTCGTCAAGGCGGTCGATCTGCTCGGTGGCGACGGTCAGATCAACAACCCGCTGTGGTCCCTGCGCTGGGAGCTCGCGTTCTCGCTCCTGCTCCCGGTGTTCGCGATCGCGGCGCTGGCGGTGCGCAAGTGGTGGATGGGCGGCCTCGCGCTCGCCTGTGCGCTCACCTGGCTGGGCGCCCGCGCCGGATCGGCGGAGCTGGAGTACCTGCCGGCGTTCTTCGTCGGTGCGGTCATCGCGGTGCGTCTCGACGTGGTGAGGAACACCGCCGATCGGATCAACCGACGCTGGTTCCGGCACCCGCTGTGGGCGCTGCTGACAGTCGGGAGCGCTCTGCTCCTGATCGCACCGTGGCTCGTCGGCCCGGGCGTCGGCCGGATCCCCGAGCTCGACTCGGCGCTCAAGGGCCTGGTTCCGCTCGCAGCCGCGGGACTCGTGGTCGCGGCGCTCGGCTGGACGCCGCTGCGCGCGCTATTCGAATCCCGCCCGCTCCAGTTCCTCGGAGCGATCTCGTTCAGCCTCTACCTGGTGCACGTTCCGATCATCATCTTCAGTACCTACCTCTTCGCGGGCCAGGCCTGGTATGTGCCGCTGCTGTTCGCGATCCCGCTCGCGGTGCTGGTGGCGGTCGGCTTCATGTGGCTCATCGAGAAGCGCAGCCACGGATGGTCGAAGGCCGTGGGTTCGTGGGCTTCTGCGCGTTACCGGGCGTGGTTCGGGCCGGAGGACGAGGACCCCGAGCGTGCGAACGCCCGGCAGACCGCTTCTGCCGACCGTTGACCAGTGCGGCCGTGATCGCCGATCAGAGGTCGGCGTGCAACTGCCAGACCCGCTCGGCCGAATCGCGCCAGCTGAACGCGCGCGCCCGGTCCGAGGCGAGCACGGCCAGACGCTCGCGAAGCTCGGTGTCGGAGAGCACGCGGCCGATCGCGCCGGCCAGTCGCTCGCTGTAGCCGGCATCGTCCTCGGTGGACTCCGGCCGTTCGACCACCAGGCTGGCTCCGGCGGCCACCTCCACGAGGGCGGGGTCGTCCGAGTGGATGACCGGCAGGCCGAACTTGAAGGCTTCCACGATCGGCAGACCGAAGCCTTCCGCGAGGCTGGGGTAGACGAACAGGGTCGCGCGGTCGAGGACGACGGCCAGGTCGGCGTCGTCGAGACGGCCCAGCGTGCGCACCCGGTCCTCGGGCAGTCCCGCCGCGGCCGCGACACCCGTGGCCGTGCCGTCGCCATAGCGGTCCGGTCCGGCGATGAGCAGCGGGATCTCCTGCGCCTCCGGTCGGGCGACGGCGCGGATGAGCGGAGCGATGCCCTTGCGCGGCATGATCGAGCCGAGAGTGAACGCGTAGACCGGGGGCAGCTGGAGCCGGGCGGCGCGCTCGGCGGCGTCGGCCGGAAGGCGCAGCGTGGTCGCCGGCGCCCCGCCGATCACCCGGAACCGATCGCCGAAGTCGAGCACCTCCGCCAGGCGGTCGGCGACCGCGTGCGTGGGGACGACGATGGCATCGGCGTGCTTGCGGGCGCGCTTGGCCATCGACTTCGTCCAGAGGACGGTGGCCCCCCCGAGCGACTCGGGGTGCGTCCAGGCGAGGGCGTCGTGGATCGTGACGGCGATCTGGTCGTCGGCGTCGGCCGCACGCGGTTTGCGCAGCGGCGCCAGCAGGCTCGGCGCGTGGATCATGCCGCGGACGCCGCCGACGGCGATGCCGGACTGCCAGGCCAGCGACAGTTCCCGCCGGGCGAGGGGGAGTCGCACCAGGTCGGCGAGCCCGGGCAGGAGCGCACGCACCTCGTTGAGCTGCTCATCGGGCACGTTGGACACGAAGGCGCGCACATCGCAGCCGGCCGGGGCGGTCGCAATGAGCTGACGGGTCAGCTCCTCGGTGTATCTGCGGGTACCACCGGTCTCGGCAGCGGTGAGGTCATCGACCACCACGCTGAGTGTCGTCATCTGTCTCCCGTTCCAGGACTCCGTGCCGTGCCGCGTCTGCCAGGGCCTCCTGCCAGGACCGCAGCGGCGGGAGCCCGGCCGTGGCCCAGGCATCGTGTCCGAGGACGGAGTAGGACGGTCGCGGTGCGGGTCGCACGAACGTCGCGCTGTCGGTCGGTGTGACCCTATCAGGGTTCAATCCGGCTGCGCTGAAGACCGCCTTCGCGAACTCGAACCAGCTGGCCTGGCCGGATCGCAGGCCGACTCTCCACTCAGCCCGGGGTGTCCGCCTTGCCCGCTGCGGCTGCTCGCATGATGCCCTCGATCGTCCTGGTGTCCGCCCAGATGGCAGGCGAATCATAGGGACGATCGGGGTACGCTCCGTACTCCAGTTCGATCGAGTAACCGTGTTCGGCGATGTACCGCTCTACCTGATCGCCGAGCGAGACCGGGCTGCCCGTCCCGCAGTTGATCACGCCAGTGGCCTCGCTTTGGAGGGACGCCGTGGCGATCTGCGTGGCCAGATCCTCGACGCGGATGAAATCGAAGCGGTTCGTGCCCGATGTGAAGGGGAAGGTCTTCCTGCCCGCTTCAGCTGCGTCGCGCAGGTAGGTGAAGATCGAACGGTTGTAGGAGTCGTCACCGTAGATGTAGAAGCACCTCAGCCACTGGAAGACCACGTCCTCCCTGTCGGCGAAGAGTGTCAGCGACCGGCGCAGCGCGTCCTTGGCGACCCCGTAGAGCGATTGCGGATTCGTCGGAGCGTCTTCGGGCACGGCGCCCTCGAAGTAGCCCACCTCGTGCATCGATCCGAGCCCGACGACGTGGCGGACTCCCGCTCCGACCAGTTCGGTGATCAGTCGGTAGTGGTCGCTGAGGCGGAGCATGTGCGCGGGGGCGGAGTGGACGAAGCCGGACTCCCACGCCAGGTGCACGACGATGTCGGGTGCACCTGCAGCGGCATAGACGTCGGCAGTGGGATCGAGCACGTCGATGCCGAGAACCTCGGCGCGGGGATCGAAGTGCCCGTCCTGCCGCTCCGCCGGGCGGCGGTCGGCGGCGACGACGTAGGCTCCTCGGTCGAGGAGCGCTGTCACGACGTGACGGCCGATGTACCCCCCGGCTCCCGTGACCAGGACGCGTTGCCGGTCCGTCATCGCGGTCCGTTCGCGAACACGCCGGTGGATGCGGCCTCGTGCAGAGCCTCCCGCCAGTGCCGCATCGAGGGCAGACCGGCCTTCGCCCAGCCATCGTGGCCGAGCACCGAGTACGTCGGTCGAGGCGCCGGGCGGACGAATGCACTGCTGTCGGTCGGCCGGACGCGGTCGGGGTCGAGCCCCGCCTCCTCGAAGACTGCGCGCGCCAGTTCGTACCAGGTCGCGACGCCGCTGTTCGTGCCGTGGTAGACGCCCGCCGGCGCTTCCGAGTCGACAAGGTCCACGATCCGGGCGGCGAGGTCGAGCGACCAGGTCGGCTGGCCGCGCTGATCGTCGACGACGGTCACCGTCTCGTGGGTCTGCGCGAGGCGGAGCATGGTCGCGCAGAAGTTCGCCCCTCCTGCGCCGTAGAGCCATGCCGTGCGGACGATGTACGTTCCCTCGGGGTGTGCCGCGAGCGCGAGCTCCTCGCCGGCGGCCTTCGTTCGGCCGTAGGCGTTGATCGGGTCGCGGGGGGTGTCCTCGGCGTATGGTTCTGCGGCCTGGCCGTCGAACACATAATCGGTCGAGACGGTCACGAAGCGCCCGCCCGTGCGGGCGGCCGCGGTCGCCAGGTTCTCGGTGCCGAGAGCGTTGATCGCGTAGGCGGCGTCCTCGTGCGTCTCGGCGTCGTCGACCTTGGTGTACGCGGAGGCGTTGACCACCACGTCGTGTCCCGCGACGGCCTCGATGACGGCATCGCGGTCGGTCACGTCGAGCTCGGCGCGCGAGAACGCGGTGACGTCGCGGCCGGCCAGGGCAGTGCGAAGGTCCTGGCCGAGCATGCCTGCGGCTCCGGCGATCAGGTAGCGCGTCATCGTCGGGGCCCGATCAGTTGTCCAGAGCGGCGCGGGCTTTCAGCGGCTCCCACCAGTCGCGGTTGTCGCGGTACCACTGCACGACATCGGCCAGGCCCTGCTGGAAGGGAACAAGGGGCTCGTAGCCGAGCTCGTTCTGGATCTTGGAGATGTCGACCGAGTAGCGCAGGTCGTGGCCGAGGCGGTCGGCGACGCGGTCGACGTACGACCAGTCCTTGCCGGTCGCATCGAGCAGCAACTGGGTGAGCTCCTTGTTGGTGAGCTCGGTGCCGCCGCCGATGTTGTAGATCTCGCCCGCGCGCCCGTTCACGAGCACCATCGCGATGCCGCGGGTGTGGTCGTCGACGTGCAGCCAGTCGCGGATGTTGTTGCCCTCGCCGTAGAGCGGCACGTGCCTGTCGTCGATGAGGTTGGTGACGAAAAGCGGAATGACCTTCTCGGGGAAGTGATAGGGCCCGTAGTTGTTGGAGCACCGGGTGATCGACAGGTTGAGCCCGTGGGTGCGGAAGTAGCTGCGCGCCAGCAGGTCGCTGCCGGCCTTGGAGGCGGAGTACGGCGAGTTGGGCTCCAGCGGGCGGTCTTCGGCCCACGATCCCTCGGCGATCGAGCCGTAGACCTCGTCGGTGGACACGTGGACGAACCGCTCGACCTTGTTGCGGAGGGCGGCGTCGAGCAGCTGCTGCGTGCCGAGCACATTGGTCTCGACGAAGATCGACGCGTCCCGCACCGAGCGGTCGACGTGCGACTCCGCCGCGAAGTGGACGACGGCGTCGATGGTGGGGAAGAGCTCGTCCAGCAGGCCGCCGTCGCGGATGTCGCCCTTGATGAAGGTGTAGCGCGGTGAATCGGCGACCGGCGCGAGGTTCGCGAGGTTGCCCGAGTAAGTCAGCGCGTCGAGGACGACGACCTCGGCGCCCTCGAGGCCGGGATAAGCGTCCTGCAGGGTGCGGCGGACGAAGTTGGAGCCGATGAATCCGGCGCCACCGGTGACGAGAATCTTCATGCGGATGGGCTGCTTTCTGTCGGTGAACCGCCGACGAGTCTACCGTGAGGCCCGGTTGGTAGACTCCCGGGGTGCAGATCCGCGAACTTTCGATCCCCGACGCCTACGAGATCACCCCGGTGCAGCACGCGGACGACCGCGGCCTGTTCTTCGAGTTCTACCGATTCGATCGGCTGGAGGAAGCCGTCGGCCACTCACTGGACCTCAAGCAGGGCAACACCTCCGTGTCGCGCCGCGGCTCGGTCCGGGGCATCCACTTCGCCGACATCCCGCCGAGCCAGGCCAAGTACGTCATGGCGCCCCGGGGAGCCGTGCTCGACTTCGTCATCGACATCCGTGTCGGTTCGCCGACGTTCGGCCAGTGGGACTCTGTGCTTCTCGACGACACCGACCGCCGGGCGATCTACGTCGCAGAGGGCCTCGGCCACTGCTTCGTCGCGCTGACCGATGACGCTACTGTGAGCTACCTGGTCACAGACGTCTACAACCCGACGCGTGAGCACGGCATCAACCCGCTCGACGCGGAGATCGCACTCGAGTTCCCGCTGGCGGCGGACGAGCTCCTGCTGTCGGCCAAGGACACCGACGCTCCTGGCCTCTCGGACGCCCGTGAGAGCGGTCTGCTGCCCACCTGGGACGCTGCGCGCGCCTTCTACGCCTCCCTCGACCACAAGTAAAGGACGACACCACACTCATGCGCGGAATCATCCTCGCCGGCGGATCCGGCACCCGGCTGTGGCCCATCACGAAGGGCATCTCCAAACAGCTCATGCCCATCTACGACAAGCCGATGGTCTACTACCCGCTGTCGACGCTGATGATGGCCGGGATCAACGAGATCCTCATCATCACGACGCCGGAATACAACGACCAGTTCCGCGCACTCTTCGGCGACGGATCGCAGCTCGGCATCCGCATCGAGTACGCCGTCCAGCCGTCACCGGACGGCCTCGCCCAGGCGTTCATCATCGGCGAGGAGTTCATCGGCGACGAGTCGGTGGCGCTCGTGCTCGGCGACAACATCTTCCACGGCACCGGACTCGGGTCGGCGCTGCGGCAGCACAACGACATCGACGGCGCGCTGATCTTCGCCTACCAGGTGAGCGACCCGACGGCATACGGGGTCGTCGAGTTCGATGACAATTTCACCGCGCTCTCGATCGAGGAGAAGCCGGTCAAGCCGAAGAGCACGTACGCCGTGCCCGGACTGTACTTCTATGACAACTCCGTTGTCGAGATCGCCAAGACCATCGAGCCGAGCGCGCGCGGAGAGCTCGAGATCTCCACGGTCAACGAGCGTTACCTCCAGGCGGGCAAGCTCCAGGTGCAGGTGCTCGATCGGGGGACCGCCTGGCTCGACACCGGCACGTTCGAGTCGATGATGCAGGCGTCGGAGTACGTGCGCGTCATCGAGGACCGCCAGGGATTCAAGGTCGGCTGCATCGAGGAGATCGCGTGGCGAGCCGGATGGATCGAAGACGCGCAGCTCGAGCAGCTCGCGTCGCCGCTGGTGAAGAGCGGGTACGGCACTTACCTCCGCAAGTTGCTCGACGCATGAGCGCGACGGTCGGCTCGCACGGCACCGTCGAGACGCCTCCGGCCGATGTCGGGAGCGCGCGGCGCCGCACCGGATTCCGGGGATGGGCGCTCCTCAACTGGGTCCCCATCGTCCTGGTCTTCGCCTCCCTCCTGGTGACGGGCGTCGTCACTGCCCGTCACACCCAGGCCCTCTCGCCTCTGGACGAGTGGGTCTACTACGACTACACGCTCAAGATCCCGAGCCAGGGGATCGTCCGGCAGGGTGAGTCCATCGGCAAGGGCGCGCTCGAGCAGATGTCGTGCTACGGCGACTTCTTCGGCCAGCGCGGCGACCCGTGCGGCAGCAGCTACTCCGACGTCCGCTCGTACCCGCAGGACGGCAAGACGACCGCGGACATCTACACTCCGCTCTACTTCGGGTTCACCTGGGCGGTGGGAGAGGCCATCCACCTGGTGACCGGCGTGAAGTTCCTCACCGCGGCGCGGTTGAGCGGATTCTTCTGGCTCTCCGGCGGCGTCATCATCCTCTACATGCTGATGCGCAGGTTCGGCATCCCGAAGCTCGTGACACTCGGCGTAGGGCTCGTCGTCATCGCGTCGCCCTCGACGCTCTGGTCGTCGACCTACATCTCGACGGATGCGCCCACGCTCGTCGCCGGCGGTGCTGCGCTGCTGTTTGCGTTCCGCGCCATCGACCGAAGACGCGGGGTGTGGTGGCTGGTGCCCATCGCCGCGGTGAGCATCTGGTTGAAGGTCACCACGATCTTCGGCGTGGGGCTGGCCGTGCTGGTTCTGCTGATCTACGCGTTGTGGCGGCGAAAGGACGACCCACTCGATCGCGATCACCGGCGCCGTCTCGTGCTCCTGGCCACGGCGACAGCGGTCACGGCAGTGGCGGCCGAAGTCGTGTGGCTCGGCATCCACGCGGCAATCGCGATCGGGCCCGGCCCGTCGCAAGGCCTGGCGGCACCGTTCTCCTGGCGGGCGCTGCTCGATCTGGGCACGATCTTCATCTCGCCGGGACCGCTGATGTCGGGCGGATGGAACGCCGGCTACGGCCTGCCGAACCTGCTGATGCTTCCGACGTCGTGGTTGCCGACGGCCGGCATCATCGGCGTGCTGTTCATGGCGACGCGCTCGTTGGCGGTGAAGTCGTTCGGAATCGCGACCGCGATCGCCGCAATCGCATTCGCCCCGGCGCTGTTCTTCGCGATGAACATCGTGCTCGGTTCGGTGTTCCCAGTGATCCCGCGCTACGGGATCTCACTGATTCCGGCATTCATGGTCACCGTAGGACTCATCGTGCGCAACCGGCTCGCGACGTGGGGCCTCGCCGTTTACGGCGCGGTGTGCGTGGTGGCGGTCGTCGTCGCCGCCCTCCTTGTCCGCTAGATGTCGACGGCGTGGGAGGTGACGTCGACCCACGAGTAGAGCGGCGTGCCGAAATCTGACTCGGTGTGCAGCGCCTTGCCCATGCGCGCCAGCCATTTGTCCCGGTAGACCGGGAAGTTGTCGACGTAGTAACGGCATGTCTCCTCCCACTGTGCCTCCGACAGCGCCTTGCCATAGTGCTGGCACTCGAAGCGGTCCACGAACGGCCCGGGAACGCCCTGGGGTTCCCGGGCATCGCGAGTGGTGAAGTCGACCGACGCCTCGGGGCGCCACGCCATCAGGATGCGGCGTTGCTCCGGACCGAACGACGACCTGAAATCGAGCAGCGGTTGTCCCTCACGGTGGGGAGCGTGGTCCTCCGGTGTCATGTACGCGTCGAAGAGATTGACACGCAACCCGTGGACCTCCGGTCCGGCGTTCTGGAGGAAGCTGCGGATGTCGCCGACGAAGCGCTCGTCCGCGTCCGAGTAGAAGACCCAGGCAGGCCAGTGGCGCTTCGCGCGCGCGTACAGGATGCGCCTGTTCGCGGTCTCCTCCCAGATCCGGTTCCGTCGACGCCAGTGCCGGTTGACGATCACCTCGATGACATGCGGGTGGCCGACCGCGATCTCCCGGCTGCGGTCGGTGCTGGCGTCATCGAAGACCACGATGCCGTCGACGATGCCGCTGAGGTGATCCAGCGTATCTTGCAGCAGGTCCTGCTCATTGCGCAAGCGGATCATCCCGACGATCGAGCCGGCGGGAACGGTGCGCGCACCTCGGATCACGCGGAAGAAAGGCCGCAGGTTCCGGAGGCTGACGTTGATCGTGTAGTCGAGGTCTCTCACTTGACCAGTGTCGCACCGCCGGCCGATGTCCAGCTCACCGTGCCTCCGTCGAACGTCTGCTGGCAGGCGGTGCCGGTTGTGTTGCACGCGAGCGGTTTCGCCGGCCAGCCGAGCGGTCCGGCCAGACCGCCCTGGGCGTTGAAGTAGTCCCTGATCGGCCCGAGGATGACGATCGCATCGCCCCCGGTCTTCTGCGTCACCGCGCCCTTCTCGAAGCCTTGGACCGAGCCTCCGCCGCCGTAGCCGACCGCTGTCACGTCTGAGGTGGGCCATCCGATCGACCCGCCGATGCCGCCGACGGTCGCGTACGCCGTTCGGAAGGCTCCGCTCAAGACATGTGCGCCCGCCGTCGGTGTCGAGGTGATCGCTGCGTTCTGGAAGGCCTGGACCAGTCCTCCGTTGGTGCTGATCGGCGCGGTGGTCGGCCACCCGACCGGTCCTGGGACACCGCCGGCCGCGTTGTAAGCGGTCCGTATGGCTCCGGAGAGCGGGAACGCCCCTGCGCTGGTCGTGGCCAGGATGACTCCGTTCTGGAAGCCCTGGACGAGTCCGCCGCCGTTCTGAGGGAAGCTGTTGGCGGCGGTCGCGGGCCAGCCGAACGCCCCTGTCACTCCCCCGAGGCCGTTGTAGGTCGCCCGGATGTCTCCGGTGAGAGCGTACGCGCCGGCTCCGGGCGTCCAGGCGATGGCACCGTTGGCGAAGCCCTGGACGAGGCCGCCCGGGAAGGCGATCGTCGTTCCGATGCGGTCGCCGAGCGAACCGGCCGGTCCGCCCATCGAGTCGTAGAGGGAGAGGATGCTTGCCGGGGTTGCGCTCACGTTGCCGTCCTTGTCGGCGAAGACCGTCCCGCCCTGGAAGGCCTGGGAGCAGGCCTTCGACGCGTCGCACGTCAGGTCGCCGGTCGGCCATCCCAGGTAGCCGCTCAGGCCGCCGAGCGCGTTGAACATCGAGCGGACCGAACCGCTCAGCACGTGGGCTCCGCCCGGAGCGGTCGACGTGATCACACCGTTCGCGTACGCCTGGATCAGGCCCGTTCCCGCCGCGAGGTTCGCCAAAGTCCCGCCGACTGCTGCGCCGAGCGAGCCCGAGGAGCCGCCCGCGGCCGTGTAGGCGGCTGCGATCTTGTCGCTGGCGATCGAGTAATTGCCCCCCGTCGTAGACAGCGTGGCCTGCTCGAACGTCTGCGTGCACGTGGAGCCGCTGCACGAGGCATCCCCGTTCGGCCACCCCAGTGGGCCCGAAAGTCCGCCGGCGGCGTTGTACGCCGTGCGCAGTGCGCCGCTGAGGATGCGCGGGCCGGTCGCCGACGTATAGGTGATCGCGCCGCCCTGGAAGCCCTGCACGATACCGGGACCTGCGGTGTTCGCGCCGCTCGTGGGCCAGCCGAGGCTGCCGCCGATGCCGCCGTGGGCGTTGAAGTAGTCCCGGATCGGGTTGCTGATCACGAACGCCCCGTAGGCCTTGGTCCACGCGATGGCGCCGCCGGAGTAGCCGCGGACGACGCCGCCGCCGTTGTCGGTCAACGTGATGTACCCGGTCGTCGATGCGCCGAGTGGCCCGGACGCGCCGCCCGTCGAGTTGTAGAGAGCGTCGATGAACGATGGTCCGACGTTCCCCGTCGAACCGAACCAGTCGGTGAAGTACATGAAGAAGTTGCGGTTGCCGTAGCTGGCGCACGGGTCGGGCGAGGTTCCGTATCCGGCCGCGAGTGCGTTCGCGTTGGGCTGGTACGGCGTGTAATAGTACAGGGCCGCAGTGGCCTTGTTCGAGATGTAGACCCGACTCGAGCCGCACGATGTGCTGGGGTTGTACAGGACGTTGGCGTAGCCGCCGACCGGGTACCAGGTGAAGAAGTTGGATGTCCCCGGCGGGTTTCCGTAACGCTTGAACTGCCAGGTGCCCGAGTAGACCTGGTTGTAGAAGCCATAGTACTGGGTGTCGCAGGCGGCCGTGTCAGGGCACGCGTAGCCCATGGACGCCTTCCAGGCCCACGACGACGGGGCGGTGGAGGTCACGAGGCCCTGCTCCTTCTGGAGCGTCACGAGGATGACCTGCGGATTGATCCCGCACGCCTGGGCGACCTTGACGATGATCCGCGCGGCGGGCTCGTTCGGCGCGCCGGCATAGGGACCGCACATCGCGTCGGCGGCGCGGGACGTCGTGGTCTGGCTGAAGTTCTTGAGACACGTGTAGCCTGCGGAGCAGCTCGGGACCATCGCGTTCAGGAAGGCCTGGACGCTGGCCTCGTTCATGGTGTTCGGGTTGTAGAACACATCGTCCGAGATGATGCTGCTCGGATTGAAGTCGTAGGCGTTGGCCGCTCGCGCCGGGCTGACGGCGACGAAGGGGAGTATGCCGACAGCCAGAGCGAGGACGAGGCCCAGTGTTCGGATCAGGCTGCGCAATAGAACCCCTTAGACGTGTGAATTCCAGGTCATGCTAAGCCGAACGCGACGACTTCGGGAGGGCGCACCGCCGGATGCGTCAAATACGTGCATTCCTCAGCATTTGCCCGCAGGGACGACACGCCCGAATCCGGTGGGTTCAGAGGAACGCTTTGTACGCGGCCACAGTCGAGTCCGCGTCGCCGACGGCGCGGAGCGATCCGTTCTGCAGCCACGCCGCGTGGTCGCACATGCGCTCGACGGTATCGAGGGAATGACTGACCAGGATGACCGTCTTGCCATCCTCGCGAAAGTCTTCGAACTTCTGCTGGCACTTGCGCTGGAAGTCGGCGTCGCCGACGGCGAGCACCTCGTCCACGATCAGGATCTCGGGCTCGACGCTGATCGCGACGGAGAATCCGAGCCGGACGTACATGCCCGACGAATAGTTCTTGACGGGCTGGTCGATGAAGTGTTCGACGCCGGAGAACGCCACGATCTCGTCGAACTTGCGGTCGATCTCCTTACGGCCCATGCCGAGGATCGACCCGTTGAGGTAGACGTTCTCGCGTCCGGACAGTTCGGGGTGGAAGCCCGAACCGACCTCCAGCATGGCGGCGAGCTTTCCGTACGCCCTGATACTGCCCTTCTCGGGGTACAGGATCTTGGCGATGCACTTGAGCAGCGTCGACTTGCCAGAGCCGTTGCTGCCGATCAGGCCGAAGGTGGAACCGGTAGGGACCTCGAAGGAGACATCCTCAAGCGCCCAGAAGTCTTCGTGCACGGACACGCGCCGGCGCATCACCGCCGACTTCAGGCTCTGGTTGCGCTCGTGGTACAGGCGGAACTTCTTGCTGACGTTGGACACGTCCACGGCGATGTCGGTCACAGAAGCTCAGCCAATCTCTTCTCCTTGCGCGAAAAGACCCAGGTGCCGGCGACGATCGCCAGCAACGCCCAGACGATGCAGGCGATGACATCGGGCAGCATCGGCCAGGTGTTGTCGTAGAGCAGGGTTCGGAACACCGCGACGAAGTGCAGCATCGGGTTCAGCTCATAGATGTCGAGGATGGTGATCGGGGTGCCGGCGATCCCGCCGATGCGGTCGGACTGCGCCGCGACGAGGCTGACCGGATACACGATCGGCGTCAGGTACATCCAGATCTGGAGGATGATGCCGAGCAGGTACTGCATGTCGCGGAAGTACACGTTGGCGATCGACAGCAGGAGGCCGGCTCCCGTGGCGAAGACCGCGAGGACCAGCATCATGAGCAGCACGAACGGCAGCCATGGCCAAACGAAGCCACCCACGACGACGATCGCCACGACCAGGACGATCATCTCGAAGCCCCAGTTGTACGCCACGGAGAACACCGCGGAGACCGGGAGCACCAGTCTCGGGAAATAGACCTTCGTGATGAGGCCGGCGTTGACGACGAGGGAGGACATCCCGGCGTTCACCGCGTTCGCGAAGAATGTCCAGGGGAGGAGGCCGCACAGTAGCCAGACCGCGTAGAAGTCGAGCCCGCTAGGGTTGCCCTTGGCCGGCTGCACCTTGAAGACGAACGAGAACACGAAGGTGTACACGAGCATCGAGGCGAGCGGGCTGATGAGGGACCACAACCGGCCGAAGATCGTACGCTTGTACTGGCCTCTGACCTCTCGGAGCACGAGGTTCGATAGGAGTTCTCGCGCGCCGAGGGCTTCTCTGATGTAGCTCATCCACCCTCGTTCTGATGCTGGCCGAGTCGGCCGAATGACACTCCAGCTTACAACTAGGATTAGACAGATTATGACCAAGACCGTGCCGGGCGCCCTGAGCCACGTCGCTGTCGTGACCGTAAGCTATGGCTCCGAGCACGTGCTCCCCGCCTTCCTCGCCGGGCTGACGGACGCGCAGGCCGCTGGGGCGACGATCGTGGTCGCCGACAACGCCGCAGTGCCGGAGTCGGCGGTCGAACGGATCGCGACCGCGGCCGGCGCCCGGTACGCCCCGCTCGATGCGAACTACGGCTACGGCGGCGCGATCAACAGAGTCGCCGCCACGCTCCCGGTCTCGATCGAATGGATACTCGTCAGCAACCCGGACGTCGTGCTCGAACCCCACGCGATCGATGAACTGGTCGCGGCGGGCTCGGCGGACGACTCGATCGGGAGCGTCGGCCCCGCCGTCCTGACGGCGGAAGGCGAGGTCTACCCGTCGGCTCGGGATGTCCCGTCGATCCGAGTCGGTGTCGGACACGCATTGTTCGCCAACCTCTGGCCGGACAACCCGTGGACGAGTCGATACCAGCGCTCGGCCGAGGTCGGCGGGAGCCGCGACGCGGGCTGGCTCTCGGGGTCCTGCGTCCTGGTGCGACGCGTCGCATTCGAGAAGATCGGCGGGTTCGATACCGGCTACTTCATGTACTTCGAGGACGTCGATCTCGGCTACCGGCTCGGTAAGGCCGGCTATCGCAACCTCTATCAACCTGCCGCGGTCGTCACGCACACGGGGGCGCATTCGACCCGGTCCAACCAGGCAGCCATGGTGGCCGCCCATCACGACAGCGCGCGCAGGTTCCTCGACAAGAAGTACAGTGGGTGGCGGCTGGCCCCGGTCCGCTGGGTCCTGGGGGTGGGCCTCGCCGCCCGATCATGGCTCGCCGAGCGCCGAGCGGACACCTGATCCTCTCCGCGTTCCCACCAGACGAACGAGGAGATGAGCGATGACGCTTCGATTCGACCGCACCCGCGTGCTCATCGGACAGGGATCACTGTTCGACATCGCCGGTTCGGAGGTCGTCACCTACGAACTCGCGGAACACTTCGCTGTCAACGGCGCCGATGTCCTCATCGCGACGTTCGGCGCGTCGGAGTCCTGGGTCGAACGCTTCCGCGCCCTGCCGCGCACGGACGTGCTCCGCTTCGACGATCCGGAGCTCGGCGCCAGGATCGCGGCGGCACGGCCCGACATCGCCTGGATCCACCACGGGCTGATCCCCGAGCCGCTGCTCCGAGATCCCGGCTCGACACGATTCGTCTTCCACCACATGTCGGGATACCAGTTCCAGGAATTCCCGCTTTCCCCGGCCGTGGAAGCGGCCCTGGCTTCGGCCATCGTGTTCCCCGCGCCCGAGAGCCGCGAGGCCCAGCTCGCGAGCGGCCTCTTCGCCGATGTGGACGAATCGATGCTGACCGTCTTCGGCAACCCCGCGCCCGATGCGTTCGCGCGCGATGCCCCCGCCGGCGCCGCCGCGGCTGAACTGCGACGCATCCTGGTGGTCTCGAACCATCCTCCCCAGGAGATCGAGGACGCCATGGAGGTCTTGGAGCAGCGCGGCGTGGAGGTGGTCCGGTTCGGCGGCTCGCCCACGGACCCCCGGCCGAAGCGCCTTGTCACCCCGGCCGACATCCACGGTGTCGACGCCGTGGTCTCGATCGGCAAGACGGTGCAGTATTCCCTCGTCGCAGGTGTCCCGGTGTTCGTCTACGACCACTTCGGCGGACCGGGCTGGCTGCGCGATCCCGACTTCGACGCCGCACGGCAGACGAACTTCTCGGGACGCGGCTTCACGCAGCGCTCCGCGGTCGAGCTCGTCGCCGAGCTCCAGGGCGGATTCGCGGACGCCGTCGCCGGGGCGGAGCGGCTGAGGAGCGCCTACGCCGAGGAGTTCCTGCTCGGCAGCGCGGTCGCCCGCGTCCTGGACGGCATGGGCGAACTGCGGCACCGCGAGATCGGCGAGGTCGAACTTCGTGCAGCGCTCCTGCGCTCGGAGGTGATGAACGGCCTGGTCAACGCCGTGGAGGCCCGCACCCTCACGGTCAAGGACCTCACGACGCGGCTGTCGCTGGCTCAGGCCGAGCTGACGGAGCTCCGCAAGGTCATCGAGGCACGCGATGCGGAGATCGAGCACATCCGGAGCACACCGGGCTTCGCCGCAGCCCGCAAGCTCGTCGATACGGCCTCGAGGGCCAAGCGTCGGATCACCCGCTGACGGGTGGTCGGCTGCTCAACGCCCGCGCGGGCGGCGCAGAAGATCCTTCGCCGCGCGCACGGGGGCGGTCATCCGCCAGGACGTGCTCGACTCCATCCCGGCGATCCGCACGCGGAGGTCGTTGACGATCCGATTGCGGGGTGTCTCCAGCGTCAACGGGGAGTCGGGCGCCGGACGCGGGTCGACCACGAATTCGAGGAGCGGTCGAAGCACCTTCCTCCAGCGCATGGTCTCGGCGAACTCCACGATGTTCGTGCGTGCTGCGGCGTGGGCCTCATCGTCGTACAGTAGCGACTCGAGAGCCCCCGCCAGCGTGTCCGCATCGGTCGGGGGGACCACGCGCCCGAGGCCGTGTTCCTGCACCAGGCCGGCGAAGGTGTCGCCCGCGGTCGTGACGATGGGCAGAGAAGCCCAGAGGTAGTCGAGGATCCGGGTCCGGAAGCTGAACGCCGTCTCGAGGTGATCGAAGTGCGTGCTCGCACCCAGGTCGGCATCCAGCAGGAAGTCGGCGCGCTCCTCGTACGGGACCCAATCGTCGTGGAAGAACACGACGCGGTCGTCGAGACCGCGCTGCCGGGCCAGGTCGCGCGCCCGGGTGACCATCTCCATCGCGGGTACGTGACGGTTCGGATGTCCGGCGCCGAGGAAGAAGAGGCGGACATCGTCGCGCGTGGCGCTCAGCTTCTCGACGGCCTCGATCAGCGTGATCGGATCGAACCAGTTGTAGATCCCGCCACCCCACAGGATGACCTTGTCGGACTCGGAGATGCCCGGAACGACGCCTTTGATCCCATGCGCACGCTGCACGGGCGCCTCGTCCTGGATTCCGAACGGCACGACCGAGAGCAGTGAGCGAAGGCTGGCGTCTACCCCGTAGGTGAGCGGATTGATGCGGAAGACCGCGGCCAGCTGTCCGAGCCAGAAGTCGCGTTGCTTGTCCGAGGCGCACATCATGAAGTCGGCGCGCTCGATCTGGTCGTTAAGCACCTCCGCCGTCTCCAGGATGGCCTTGAGCCGGCGCTCTTCCGGCATGCCGACGGTCTGTTCGAGCTGCTCGAGGTGCATGGGGTCGTAGATGTCGGCCACGATGATCTTCGCGGCGCGCTTGATCCACGGGTAGCTGGCGAGCGTGTGCCCCTGGAAGACGAGGACATCGCACCATGCGACGAGCGAACGCAGCTCCGACTCGTCGGCGTGCGAGACCGGGAACAGCTCCGAGGTCAGGTCGGCAGCGACGGTGGAGACCAGCCGGACCTCTGCGACGGTGTGGATGGCCTTCGCCATCTCCCAGGCCCGGATGGCGGGGCCCGCCATCCGCTTTCCGAGCGAATCGGGGGTGACGACCAAGACCTTTGTGCGCGCGGGCGCAACCGAATCTGACACTGTGAGTTCCGTATTCTCTTTCGAAGAAGTCCGTTTGGGACAGTACCATGCGCGTCCCGGCCGGGGCTGCGCGGCCTTTGCTAGAATCGACGCCATTGCCCGCGATGAAAAGGATGCAATGACAGCGAGGAATCCCGGCGTCGTCTCGGTCGTCTTGGTCAACTTCCGTGGGACGGACGACACGCTCCAGGCGCTCCGCTATCTGCGCGAGATCGACTGGCCCGCCGAGCGCCTCGAGATCGTCGTGGTGGAGAACGGCTCGGGCGACGACAGCCTGGAGAGGCTGCGGGCGGAGGCCGACCCGTCTGTGGTCATCGTCGATTCGCAGGAGAACCTCGGGTTCGCGGGCGGGTGCAACCTCGGTGTCGCGAAGAGCTCCGGCGAGTTCGTGGCGTTCCTCAACAACGACGCGCGGCCGGACGACGCCTGGATCCGCGCCGCCCTGGCACGGTTCGGCGAGAACGCGCGCATCGGCGCCATCGCGAGCAGGGTGCTCGACTGGGAGGGCGAGAAAGTCGACTACATCGACGCCGCCCTGACCTGGTTCGGCATGGGCTACAAGCCGCTGACGGCGGAGCCCGCCCCCACCGATGACGGCCGCGCCCACGACGTGCTCTTCGGAACGGGCTCTGCGATGTTCGTGCGCCGCGACGTCTTCGACGCCCTCGGCGGCTTCGACGAGTCCTACTTCATGTTCTTCGAGGACGTCGACCTCGGCTGGCGGCTCAATCTCGCCGGCTGGCGCTACGTCTATGAGCCGGCATCCGTCGCGTTCCACAAGCACCACGCATCGATGGGCGGGTTCGGAGCGTACAAAGAGGACTACCTCCTCGAGCGCAACGCCCTCTACACGCAATACAAGAACCTGGGCGAGGAAGCCCTCGGCACGACCCTCCAGGCGACGATGGCGCTGTCGGTCCGGCGCGGGACCGAGAAGGGCGGCGTCGACTCCACCGCTTTCGATCTGCGGTCCGGCGATGACGACTCGGCGGCGACGACCGACGTACCCAAGGTCGTTCTGTCGAGCCTCTATGCGATCGACCAGTTCGTCGAGCACCTGCCCGAGCTCAGGGCCAAGCGCGAGGAGATCCAGGCGACTCGCGTGGTCTCCGACGCGCAGCTCTGGCGACTCTTCGGCCAGAACGACGCCCCCTCTTTCACCACGGACCGCTACCTCGAGGGCTACGAATCCCTTGTCGAGTCGTTCGACGTGCTCGGCGGCCCGGCCGGCATCAAGGTGCTCGTCATCACCGGAGACCCGCTCGGTCCGCGGATGGCTGGTCCGGCGATCCGAGCGTGGAACATCGCCGAGGCGCTCTCCGCCCGCCACTCCGTGACGCTGGCCTCGCTCGAGGGGGTCGGCGACATCACCGCGCCGTTCGATCTCGTCACGGTCCGTCCCGGAGACGACCGCGCCATGAAGGCGCTCGAGCAGTGGGCCGATGTCATCGTCTTCCAGGGGCTCGCGATGGCACTGTTCGAGTCCATCCGAACCTCGGCCAAGATCATCGTGGCCGACATCTACGACCCGATGCACCTCGAGCAGTTGGAGCAGGCGCGGCAGTTGCCGGAAGCCCAGTGGAAGCGTCAGGTGTCGGACGCGACGGAGGTGCTCAACGAGCAGCTCGCGCGCGCCGATTTCTTCCTGTGCGCCTCCGAGCGGCAGAAGCACTTCTACCTCGGGCAGCTCGCGGGCCTCGGGCGCGTCAACCCCGCGACCTACGAAGGCGACCCGGATCTCGACGGACTGATCGCCGTCGTCCCGTTCGGTCTCTCGAGCGAGCCGCCTGTGCACGTCAAGCCCGTGCTCCGCGGCGTCCGCGAGGGGTTCGGCGATGACGAGAAGATCCTGATCTGGAGCGGCGGCCTCTACAACTGGTTCGACCCGCAGACCCTGATCCGCGCCGTCGCTGAGGTCGCCGAGTCGCACCCGGAGACCCGCCTGTTCTTCCAGGGGGTGAAGCACCCGCACCCGGGCGTGCCGGAGATGGAGATCGTCGCGGAGTCCCGGCGTCTCGCCGCCGAACTCGGCGTCCTGGACAGCGTCGTGGTGTTCAACGACACCTGGGTCGAGTTCGCCGACCGTCAAAACTACCTGCTCGAGGCGGACGCGGGCGTGAGCACGCACCACGCCCATATCGAGACCACGTTCTCGTTCCGCACGCGCATTCTCGACTATCTCTGGGCGGGTTTGCCGATGGTTGTCACCGAGGGCGACCACTTCGCGGATCTGGTGCGCTCCGAGTCCCTGGGCGTCGCCGTGCCGGCCGGGGACGTCGACGCGCTTGCCGAAGCGCTCGAGAAGGTCCTCTTCGACGCGGACTTCCGACGCCGCTCGATCGACAACGTCGAGCGCGTGCGCCAGTCGTACACGTGGGAGGCGGTGCTCGCTCCGCTGGTCGAGTTCGTCGACTCGCCTCATCACGCCGCCGACCTCGTCGCCGACGGCACCTTCGCGCCAGGGTTCGTGCCGTCGTCGCGCCCGGCCCGGCGCAAGAAGCACGGGCTGCGGCACGATGCCGAGCTCGTGGTCCACTACCTCCGCAACGGCGGTCCGCAGGTCGTCGCCCGCAAGGTCCAGAACCGGCTCCGCCGGAAGAGATAAGGCTTCTAATGGCAATCAGCACTCCCGAACGCGAGGACGGCGGAGCCTCAGTATCCCCGCCCGCGCCGGCGTCCGGCGGACAGGAGCCCGCGAAGCAGGGTCGCGCAGCGCGAGCACTGGGCTCGACACGCGACTGGCTGCGCACCGCCGCCGTCCCGGTCCCTCTCAGCGAGGGCCTGAGCGGACGGCACAACGCCCTCGGCCTCATCCGGCTCATCCTCGCCGCCGCGGTGATCGTCTCGCACGGCTTCCCGCTGAGCGGTCGAGGGGAGGACCCGGTGCAGCGCTGGAGCGAGAATCAGCAGAACCTCGGTGGGTTCGCCGTCATCGGCTTCTTCGCGATCAGCGGATACCTGATCACGAAGTCGGGCACGAGGAACGACATCCTCCAGTACATGTGGGCCCGGGTCCTGCGGATCTTCCCCGCCTTCCTCGCCGTCCTGGTGCTGTCCGCGTTCGTGATCGGGCCGGCGTTCTGGCTGGCCGAAGGTCACACGATGCAGCAGTACTTCACCGCCTACCCGACCGGCCCCCTGCAGTACATCGCGGTGAACTGGAAGCTCACCATCCACCAGTGGGGGATCAACGACATCTTCTCCCAGACACCGTACGGGCATGCCGTCGGGGGCGGAAGCGTCTTCAACGGGTCGCTCTGGACGCTGACCTACGAGTGGACCTGCTACTTGATCATCGGAGCGTTCGTGCTCTTCGGCGTCCTGAAGCGGTTCCGCATCCTGCTGCCGCTGCTCACGCTCGTCCTGCTCGGGATGCAGATGGCGCGCTTCAGCGGCGCCGGCTTCAACAGCATCGTCCCGTACCTCGGCGACCAGTTCCTGGTCAACCTGGGACTCATCTTCATGATCGGCGGCACGTTCGCGCTCTATGCCGACAAGATCGTGCTCGACTGGCGGCTCTTCCTGTTCTCGAGTGCGATCAGCGTATTCACCGCGTTCAAGGGCGGATTCCAGGTCGTCGGGTTCCCGGCGTTCGCGTACGTCATGTTCTGGCTCGCCGCGAAGCTTCCCGACGCTCTCAAGCGCATCGGCGCGAAGAACGACTATTCGTACGGGCTGTACGTGTGGGGCTTCCTGGTCCAGCAGATGGTGGCACAGCTGGGCTGGTACAAGCTCGGCTACATCCCGTACACCGTCATCTGCCTGATCATCGCCACGGCATTCGCCTGGGCCAGTTGGCACGGCGTCGAGAAGCACGCGCTCGCCATCAAGGGGTGGGGACCGGGCCGCGGCCTGCGCTACTGGTGGTCGCGGGTGCGTCGCACGGCGCCGGCGGCATGACGGCTCGAACGGCCCTGCCCACGGTGCTCGTCACCGGCGGCGCGGGATTCATCGGTGCCGCCCTGTCGCGGCGGCTGGCCGACCGTGCCGGGCGCTGGATCGCGCTCGACAACCTCCATCCGCAGGTCCACCCCGGCGGGGAACGTCCCCTCGCTCTGCATCCCGGCGTCGAACTGGTTGTCGGCGATGTGACGCAGCGCTCCACCTGGGAGTCGGTGCTCGACGAGGTGCGACCGGACATCGTCATCCACCTCGCCGCCGAGACCGGCACCGCACAGTCGCTCGACGAGGCGAGCCGCCACGCCGAGGTGAACGTGACCGGGACCACGCGCATGCTCGACGCCTTCAGCCGTGCCGGCTTTGTGCCGGCGCGCATCCTGCTCAGCAGCAGCCGTGCCGTCTACGGCGAAGGGCGCTGGCAGCGCGCGGACGGTGCGGTCTTCTCGCCCGGCCAGCGCTCACACGCCCAGCTCGAGGCGGGCGACTGGGACTTCGACGGCGCGCGCCCACTCGCGTCCGCTGCTGACGCCACCCCGCCGGCGCCCACCAGCGTCTACGGCGCGACGAAGCTCGCACAGGAGAACATCCTGACGGCGTGGGCGCGCGCGAAGGGCGCCGAACCTGTCGTGCTGCGATTGCAGAACGTGTACGGTCCCGGACAGTCGCTCATCAACTCCTACACCGGGATCGTCTCGCTGTTCTCCCAGCTCGCCGAGGCTGGCAGGAGCATCCCGGTCTACGAGGACGGCGCGATCACGCGCGACTTCGTCCTCATCGACGATGTGGTCTCGGCCTTCGAAGCAGCGGTCTTTGCGCCCTCCGCGGTCGTCGACGGCGCGACATTCGACATCGGCTCCGGCACGCCCACGACGGTGCTCGAGCTCGCCTCGGCCATCGCTGCCTATCACGGCGCTCCGGGTCCGCACATCACCGGGCAGTTCCGTGACGGCGATGTGCGCAGCGCGTCGTGCGACATCTCGGCGACCGTTGTTCGCTTGGGATGGCGGCCGCAGCACACGCTGGTGTCGGGTATCGCGATGCTCCAGGAATGGATGGCGGGTCAGAGTGACCGCATCCGCTGACCATCCCGTGGAAGCCGACGCACCTCGTGTGAACGCCCGCTTCGGCGGAGCGTCCGCGATCCTGGTCGCCACCATCGTCGCGGGCGGCCTGACCTACCTGCTTCAGGCGATCGTTCTCGCGGCCCTGAGCGACGTGGCGTACCTCCAGTACAGCATCGTGTGGTCGGTCCTCTACCTCGTGGTCGGAGCGCTCGCGGGCATTCAGCAGGAGGTCTCGCGCGCGACGGTGGTCGTCGAGCCGGGAGCTCCCCGTGCCGGCGGATCGGTCACCGCACGTTTCGCGTTGGTGGCGGCGGGGGTCGCGTTCATCGTCTTCGTCGTCGCCGGGGTGTTCTGGGCGCCGCAGACGATCGAGACCGATCCGATCTCGATCGTCGTGCTCGTCGGAGCCGGCGCGGCATCCTATGTCTTCGTCGCCGCGCTGAGCGGCACGCTCTACGGGTTGCACCGCTGGATCGTGCTGGCCTGGATGATCACGATCGACGCCGGACTTCGAGCCGTCTTCATTGCGGCCGCCGCCTGGAGCGGGGCGCCCCTGCTCGTCCTGGTCGTCGCGATGGTCCTGCCGTTCCCGCTCTCGATCGCTGCCACCTGGCTGATCGTGCGTTCGAGCGTGCGTGGGCGAACTCGGCTCGACGTCGGCTTCCGCGGTCTCGCCTGGAACGCGTCCCGGACGGTCATCGGGTCGGCGGCGACGGCCATCATGGTGAGCGGTTTCCCCTTCATCCTCGGAGTCACCTCGCCGGACCAGCCGGTGGCGGCGGCTGCCGTCATCGCAGTCGTCACCCTGACCAGGGCGCCGCTGGTCATCCCCGTGCTCGCGATGCAGAGCTTCCTCGTGGTCTACTTCCGCGACCACGCCGGCCGGCTCGGGCGATCCCTGCTCGTCATCCTCTGCGGCGTCGCCGTCGTCACGGCCGTCGCGAGCCTGCTCGCCTGGTGGATCGGTCCCGAGGTCTTGCACTGGTTCGGCAAGGACTTCCCGATCAGCTCCTGGGAGATCGCCCTCATCGTGGCGTCGGCCGGCGCGACCGCAGCGCTCTGCGTGACGGGACCGGCCACCCTGGCGCGAAACGATCACCTGGGCTTCACGACCGGATGGGTCGTCGCCGCCCTGCTGGTCATCGGCGCGTTGCTACTTCCGCTCGATCCGGCTGCCAAGAGCGTGATCGCGCTCTGCGTGGGGCCGTTGGTCGGCCTGCTGACTCATCTGGGGTTCCTCGCGCGTCGGCCGAGCACCCGACCATCAGCGGCATGAGGCGCCCGCGCCTCGCGGTCGTCGCCGCCGTGGTACTGGTCGCGCTGGTCGTGGCGTCGGCGGCGCTGACAGCGATCGGCTGGCCGATCTGGTTCCATTTCATCCTGTGCGGGGTGCCGGTTTTCCTCGCGATCCGTCGCCGCAGCGGTTGGGCGCTGGCATTCGCCGCGACGGTGACCGGGGTGTGCGCCGCCCTGACCTGGAACCGCGACGAGCGGCCGGTGCTCCCTGAGCCTCCGCCGGTCGTCTGGTTCGCGGCTCTCATTGGACCGGCGGTCTGATTCACCAGGCGCCATCGTCGATCGCGCGCTGTTCGTGGACGACACTTGCCTATCGGACGTAGCCCGGGCGCTACAGAGCGGCCGCGCAGTCGTGTACTGGCGATCAGGGCTGCCCGGCGAGAAGTATATGAACTTCTGGCTCCTGCAGCTGCACGCGGGTCTCGACCCGGGGGCGTTTCCGATCCGGGTGGCCGCATACGGCCTGGGAGCCGGCGCCGCCGCGAGCCTCTGCACGCTCGCCGGCGTAGTCGGCCCGGGCCTCCAGGTGCTGAGCGCCGACGCCCGGCTCGCAACCGAAGTAGGTCAGGCCTGCCCCTCCGCGGGCATCGAGGTCGAGGCCGTGCCCGCCCACTGAGCGGAGGTTGAGGTCCTTTCGGACGGATTCTTCGGCGGGCCGGACACCACAGGGCGGGCCCCAGAACACGCGAACAGTCCTGCCGCCACCGCCGCGGCGGCGAACACCAGCAGCGCCAGGGCGATGATGCCGACCGACCCACCCGGCGGTTGCCACAGCGGCTCGCGTGCGAACTCGACCCAGCTCGATGTGTAACCGGTCGCGTAGCGCTTCAAAGCGGTCGCGAACGAGGCCACCTGCGCGAACCCCCACGCGGCGGTCATGACGGCGACCAGCGTTCGTGTCCGTAGCCGCGGCGGCGGCAGCAGGGACCCGACGAGGATCGCGAGGCAGGCGAACAGGGGGAGGGCGTATCGCCCCTGCCAGATGTAACCGCCGGTGGTCACGTACAGGCCGGCGACGACCGCGGGCAGCGCCACGAAAGTCGCGATACCGCCGATAGCGATGAGACGGCGGCGGCGGCGGAGCAGGATGATCGCCGCGGCCGCCCCGACACCGACGAACGCGGACCAGAGGAAGAAGACGACGAAGGGTGCAGGCGTGTCGAGCCAGCCGAACAGGCCGATCATCTCTCGTCCGTAGTCGAAGGTGTTGCTCACGGTGGCCACGAAGCCGGCGAACGGGCTTGTGCCGACTCCGGGGTAGTGCACGGTACCGGCGGGGGACGGAAGCGCCCCGGCGACCAGCGTCCAGGTGACGGCGGCGACGGCGGCCGCAGCGATGACGCCGAGAGCGATCCGAACGGAGGCCGGCCGCAGCGCCTGCCATACACGGGGACGCGGGGCGACGAAGAACACACCGCCCAGGACGACCGCCAGCCAGAGCGGGGAGAGTCCGCGACTGTTCGCCGCGACGGCCCCTGCCCCGCCGAGCACCACGGCGAGCAGCGTGGTCCGGCGCGGATCCGGATGCAGAACCAACGACAGGGCCGCGGTGAACGCGGCCATCGTAGCAGTCGCCTCCAGCGCGTTCGGATTCACCATTCCGCCGAGGAACATGAAGGTGGGGGTGACGGCGACCAACAGACCGAGAGTCGGAAGCAGCCGACGCCGCCACCCTCCGATCACGGTCGCCGTCAGCGCCGTGAAGACGGAGACGAGTATGCCACTCACGATCCGCATCGCGTACAGGGACGCGGCGCCTTCAAGGATGAGGCTGGGCCACCCGACGAGCCCGTAGTAGAGCGGGTTATACCTGCCGGCCGAGGTGTCCGCTTCGGCGAGGCCCGGCGGATGCCGGCGCACGTCCGACTGGCAGGACGCCGGTCGGTCCGGAGCGAAGGCGGTGCAGGTCAAGAGCTGGGTGTCCGCCACCGCAGCAGGCACCAGAACGCGGTCCTCACCGCCCGATCGCCCCGACGGGAGCAGGTCTCCGCGCACGACTGAGGCTGCTCGCACCACGTGGGCGGGCTCGTCCGGCGATGCCGCGATCGGGGTGGCGATCGCCCAGAGCGCGGCGATCGTCGCGGCGATCGCCCAGGCGATGAGAAATGTCGGCAGGCTCCGCGCGCGCCTTCGCGCCCTCGTATCGGCTGCCCCTGGCCCTCGGGTGGTGGGTCTCGGCACGGGGCAAGGATAGCGGCCAACTGGTGCGGACGGTACTCACAGGCTCCGTGTCGCGCACGGTCCCCGATCAGAGGGAGTCGCTTCTGCCCTCACCCGGTGTTTCGGAGCCACGATCCCGACCGCCGGCGCTGTCCTCCAGATCGCGCACCCGCAACTCGAGGAGGGCGACGTCCTCGGCCAGAACTCGGGTTTTGTTCTCGAGCCGTGTGGCTTCAGCGCTCTGCTGCAGCGACACCAGGAACAGCGCGATGATGCTGACGAAGAACACGAAGTTGATCGGGATAGCGATCCCGACCGCGGAGGCGAGCCAGACGAGGACCGAGGGGAAGACGGCGATGATCAGGACCAGGACGCCGAAGATCAGCCACCAGACGATGTGACGCTCTCGGAGTCGCCGGCGCCGCAGGAGCTCGATGACCGTGAAGAGGGTGAGGAGGGCCGCGACGATCCCGAAGACGTAACTTGCGGTGCTCATACCGGGACCGCCTCGTCGGACATGACCACTCGGGGCCGCAGCAGTGAGATCGTCAGGGCGAGAGCAGCGCGGCCCAGGTAGATCGCCGACTTGAACGGGTTGTGCGACGGGGTGCCGGCGGAGCGCTCCCGCATCGCCACGGGAACCTGCCGGATGACGCAGCCCGCACGCGCGGCGATGACGAGCGACTCGACCGTGTCGCCGAGGTACTCAGCGGGATAATGCCGTGCGAACAGCTCCACGGCCCGACGTCCGCTCGCGCGGAAGCCGCTCGTGGTGTCGGTGAGTCGCGTCCCGGCGAGCCTGCTCAGCACGCCGGAGAGCACGACCATGGCCCAGTGGCGGGGTCCGCGCACCCGGTACGTGCCGACGCCGGCGAAGCGCGCGCCGAGGACGAGGTCGGCGTTCTGCAGTTCGGCGAGAAGCGACGGGAGGTCGGCCGGGTCGTGCTGACCGTCGGCGTCCACCTGGACAACGTTTCGGAACCCGTTGGCGATCGCATAGCGGAACCCCGCACGCATCGCCCCGCCGACGCCCAGGTTGAAGGGCAGTTGCAGCACGCGGGCACCCTCGCGGCGTGCGACCTCGGCGGTCGAGTCGGTGGATCCGTCGTCCACGACCAGCACCGCGATGCCGGGCAGCTTCTCTTGCACTTCGCGGATGATCGCGGTGATCGCCTGATGTTCGTTGAGCGCGGGCATGACGATGAGCGTGTCGTCGTAGGGGGTGCTCATGGGATCCGATCCTATCGACCGAAGACGTGCCGAAGCAGTGAGCGGCGTCCGGCGGCATTTCGCGAGCGCAGCGCGGCGGGGAGCTCGGTCGCTGCGCTGAGGCGCGACGACCAGTGCCGCTGCGCCGCGCCTGCCGCACGACCCCAGCCGAGTGCCCGGCACCGGCGCTCGAACTCCATGAAGAGTTCGCGTTCCTGCGCGAACTTCGAGCCGTCCGGGCCGGTGACAGCGGAGACGGACGTGGCGTGACGGCGGTAGGCGAACACGACCTCGTCGTCGACGATGAGCCGGCCGCCGTCGAGCGTGATGTCGAGGAGCATCGCCAGATCCTGCACGACGTCGAGGTCGAGTCGGAACTTGTGCTTGCGCAGATCCTCGGTCTTCCAGACCAGCGACGGGAAATAGGTCCAATTGCCGCCGAGCAGGCTGCGCGCCAGCCGTTCTCCGCTGTACGCGCGGGCTCCCCTCCCCGACGGCCGGAGCCAGGACTTCACGCGGTCGCCGATCGGGTGGTGGACGCGCCCGGCCTCGTCGACCACTTCCACCCCCGGCTGGACGATGTCCGCTCCGGGGTTCTCGGCCAGGATCTCCTTGACCCGCCGCACATAACCCGGACGCATGAGATCGTCGCAGCCCATGATCACGACGTGCTCTGTGCGGGTCAGCGACACGCATTTGCGATAGTTGCGGCTCGGCCGGAGGTTCTCCTCGTTGCGGATGTACTCCACGCGCGGGTCGCCGAGCGACTTCGCCCACTCGCCGGGCGCGGTGTCGGGATACACGTCGTCGACGATGACCAGGCGCCAGTCGTCGTCGTCCTGGGCGAGCACGCTCTCGACCGCTGCCTTGAAGTGGTCGAAGCGGCCGTAGAACGGCATCATGATGTCCAGGGTCACCCAGGTACGGTAGCAAGGCCGGGTTGCCGGCACGAATCCGCGGCAGGTGCCGTATGACCGCTCGAGACCGCGTCGACTATGCTGGCTGGTGTTTTGGCGCGCCGCGGGAGCGCTCATCAGGAACTCGGAAAAGGTTGGACATGACGGAAAGCACGCCGAAGAGGGCCCTCATCACGGGTATCACGGGCCAGGACGGCAGCTACCTCGCCGAACTTCTACTCTCGAAGGGTTACGAGGTCCACGGTCTCATCCGCCGGGCCTCCAACTTCAACACCAACCGGATCGACCACATCTACCAGGACGATCACTCCACGAATCAGCGCTTGAAGCTCCACTTCGGCGATCTCACCGATGGTTCCCGCCTCGTCACACTGCTGAACGAGATCCAGCCGGACGAGGTCTACAACCTCGCGGCCCAGAGCCACGTGCGCGTGAGCTTCGACGAGCCGGAATACACCGGCGACACGACAGGGCTCGGTACGATCCGGCTGCTCGAGGCGATCCGTTCTGCCGGTGTGCACCCCCGCTTCTACCAGGCGAGCAGCTCGGAGATGTTCGGTGCCACGCCGCCGCCGCAGAACGAGGAGACGCCGTTCTATCCGCGCTCGCCGTACGGCGTCGCCAAGGTGTACTCCTACTGGATCACCCGCAACTATCGCGAGGCGTACGGGATCTTCGCGTGCAACGGCATCCTGTTCAACCACGAGTCGCCGCGGCGCGGCGGCACCTTCGTTACCCGCAAGATCACGCGGGCGGTGGCCCGGATCGCCGCCGGCGAGCAGAGCGAGCTCTACATGGGCAACCTCGACGCCGTCCGTGACTGGGGATATGCCCCCGACTATGTCGACGCGATGTGGCGCATGCTCCAGGCCGACGAGCCCGCCGACTACGTCGTCGCCACGGGAACGGCCTACACGGTCAAGGACTTCCTCCGGTTCTCGTTCGAGCGAGCGGGCCTGGAGTGGGAGAAGTATGTGAAGTTCGATGAGCGCTACCTGCGGCCGACCGAAGTCGACTCGCTGGTGGGCGACTACGCGAAAGCCCAGCAGATCCTCGGCTGGACGCCCAACGTGCTCACCCCCCGCCTGGCCGAGATCATGGTCGACGCCGACATCGCCGCCCTCGAAGCGGGCGGCGCGCCCTGGATCGACAAAGTCGAGTTCTCGTGAACGCAGCGACGGAGCCGACCACGAGCCGGCTGGGCGTCGCGCTCTCGATGCTGACCCTCGTCCGCGGCGGCATGGGGGGAAGCGAGACCTACGCGCGCGCGCTGACCGAGCAGCTCGCCGATCGTGACGACGTCGATGCCTCCGTCTTCCTCACGGAGGCATCGCGCGGTTTCAGCCGGGGAATCCCCGAGGAGATCGTCCCAGGGGTGCATGCCGGCGGAAGCACCGTCGACCGTTTGCGCACCGTGGCCGGGCTCCAGTTGCACGCACGGTCCATCCGTCGCCGCTTCGACGCGTTCGACGTCGTCCACTACCCCTTCACCGTCCCGGCGCCCAAGCCCGGTCCGCGTCAGGCGACGGTCCAGTCCCTGCTCGACATCCAGCACCTCGAGCTGCCCGAGTTGTTCAGCCGGGCCGAGCTGCAGTACCGCAAACCGTTCTATGAAGGGTTCGCCCGCCGTGCCGACGCGATCGTGACGATCAGCCAGTTCGCCAAGGACGGCATGGTCGAGAGGCTGGGCCTGGACCCCGAGCGGATCTTCGTTGCCTACCTCGGCGTCGACACGACCCGTTTCGTGCCGTACGACGGCCCGCGCGAGAACTTCGTGCTCTACCCGGCTCGCGGCTGGCCGCACAAGAATCACGCGCGGCTGTTCGAAGCCATGAAGATCGCACGCCGGACCAATCCGGAGTTGACGCTCGTGCTGACCGGCGGTGGGCTGGACACCCTCACCGATGTGCCGGAGTTCGCCGACCGTCGCGGGCTGGTCTCCGACGAGGAGCTGCGCGACCTGTATGGGCGCGCCGGTGCAATGGTCTTCCCGAGTCTCTACGAAGGTTTCGGCCTGCCGCCGTTGGAGGCGATGGCGTCCGGGTGCCCGGTCGCGACCTCCGACTCCGGCTCGCTGCCCGAGGTGGTGGGGGACGCGGCCGTCGTCTTCGACCCGCGGGATCCCGACGCCATCGCGGCCGGGATACTCTCCGCACTGGACCGCTCTGACGAGCTCTCCGCCGCTGGCGTCGAGCATGCACGCTCGTTCACCTGGGAGCGCTGCCGCGACGTGCACCTCGAGGCCTACCGGTTCGCGCACGAGCATCGTCGATGAGCGCCGAGCGTTTCCTCGTCACCGGAGCGGCCGGGCAGGACGGCCGATACCTCGTCGATCGTCTGATCGCCGACGGTGCCGAGGTCCACGCCCTGGTCCACGGCCAGGGATCGGCGGACCTGCTCGCGTCGCGCGCACCGCAGGCGATCCGCCACCTCGGCGACCTCACCGACGCGACGGCGACCGCCGCGTTGGTGGCGCAGGTGCGACCGACCCACATCGTCAACCTCGCGGGCATCACCTCCGTCGCCCGGTCGTGGGCCGCGCCCGCCGCGACGGCCGACGTGCTCGGCGTCGGACCGGTGACCCTGATGGAGGCTGCGTGGGCGCTCCAGACCGACGGACACCCGGTGCGGTTCGTCCAAGCGTCGAGCGCCGAGATCTTCGGCGATGCGCGCGAAGTTCCGCAGACTGAGGACACATCCTTGGCTCCGGTCTCGCCGTACGGTGCAGCGAAAGCCTTCGCGCAGACTATGGTGCGGATCTTCCGCGACCGCGGCCTGTTCGCGGCCTCCGGGATCCTCTACAACCACGAGTCGCCGGAGCGCGCGGAGTCCTTCGTCTCCCGCAAGATCAGCCGGGAGGTCGCTCGGATCCGGCTCGGTCTCTCGGACCGTCTGGTCCTGGGCAATCTGGACGCCGAACGCGACTGGGGGTACGCGCCCGACTATGTCGACGCGCTGCTACGCATCGCCCGGGCGCCCGGACCGGACGACTTCGTCGTCGCGACGGGGCAGTCGCACTCGGTGCGCGACTTCGTCGTCGCGGCGTTCCGGCACGTGGGGATCGCCGAGTGGGAGTCGTACGTCGGCGTCGACCCCCAGTTCCTGCGCCCGGTCGACCCCAACCGCCAGATCGGGAACGCCGCCCGTCTTCGAGCGCTCGGCTGGCGGCCGTCGGTCTCGTTCGACGAGCTGGTCGCGCTCATGGTGGACGCCGACTTGCGGGAGCTCTCGCGATGACGTCGGCGGGGTCTCGGCCTTACGTGTCGGTTGCGCTGTGCACCTACAACGGCGCCCGTTACGTCGTGGAGCAGCTGAACAGCATCCTCGGTCAGACCAGCCTGCCGGCCGAGATCGTCGTGTCCGACGACGATTCCGTCGATGGTACCGTCCGCGAGGTCGAGCGGATCGTGTCGAGTGCGCCCCCTGCCCTGAGTGTCGCCGTGCTCCAGAACACCCCTGCGCTCGGCGTCGTCCGCAATTTCGAGCGCGCGGTGACCGCCACCACAGGCGAGTTGATCGCGCTGTCCGATCAGGACGACGTGTGGCATGCCGACAAGCTGTCGACGGTGCTCGACCTGCTCGCACAGCGACCCGATGTCGACCTGGTGCACAGCGATGCACGCCTCGTGGACGGCGAGGGCCGACCATTGGGTGCGACCCTGTTCGACTACCTCGAGGTGTCTGCTGCCGATCTGGCGGCCGAGCAGTCGGATCAGGGGTTCGGCGTGCTTCTCCGGCGCAATCTGGCCACCGGCGCAACCGTGGTGTTCCGGCGCCGGCTCCTGGACGCCGCGCTGCCCTTTCCGTCGGAGTGGGTGCATGACGAGTGGCTCGCCGTCATCGCTGCGGCGACGGGGCGCGTGGGGGCGCTCGCGACTCCGACGGTCGACTATCGATTGCACGGCTCGAACGAGATCGGCGTGCGCGCACCGACGCTGCGGCGCAAGATCGAGCAGGTCCTGACCGCGGACGGTGAGCGCAATCGTGTGCTCGCCGCCAAGTTCGCCGTGCTCGCCGAACGCCTGCGGCGCCTCGATGTGCCGGAATCGACGGTCAGGCTGGCGGAACGGAAGGCGGCCTTCGAGGGCATCCGGGCCACCCTCCCGGCCGCGCGGATCCGGCGGATCCCCACGGTCTTCCGCGCGGCCCGGGCCGGTTCCTACTCGAAGTTCGCGAGCCAGGGCCGCATGGATATCGTGCGCGATCTCCTCCGGCGTCCCTGATCACGGCAGGGCCACGAAGCCGTGGGGCGCGCTCCATCAGCCGGGGTTTTGCTCCCGATGCGGCAGCCGCAGCCGCCAGCTCATCCCCTGCGACGCCTTGACCGTGCAGATCAGGAGCAGCATCCACCCGGACTCGATCAGGATCGAGCTTTCGAAGACGCTGGTGACCAGGAGTGACACCAGCACGAGCGGTGCCCAGGCGTAGACCACGCTGCGGCGGTTCGAGGCGAGCAGCCAGGAGCGGCTGAACGCGAGAGCGATCAGCGCGACGAAGAGCAGGACGCCGACGATCCCGACCTGGAGGTACACGTCCAGGTAGGCGTTCAGGCCGTCGGCGTGGTAGACGCCGGTCGCGTCCTGGATGGCGTCGAACGGGTAGAGGTCGGTCGGCCACGCACCGACCCATCCCCAGCCGGCGAACTGGTTGATCGGGATGAGCTCCCAGATCTGGATCCACAGCTTGTAGCGCACCTGGAAGTCCGCCCGGGCGTTCAGCAGGTCGATCACGCGCGTGCGGTAGATGTAGGCGGTCACCAGGACCGCGACCGTCACGACCGCCAGCGCCCACTGGACCAGCGTGCGCCGGTGCGCCGGAACCTTGCGCAGGAAGTACAGGGCGACGGTGGCGAACCCGACGACCACGGACACCGCCGCGATCACGGGGGAGTGCGCGAGCAGGATGCAGAGCACCGCGAGCGTGATCGAGTATGCCGCCAGCTGCGGGCGCACCGAGCGTGTCCGCAGCTCGACCAGGAACGTGACGAACGCGATGAGGGCGACGATGCTGAGCGCGTTGCGGGAGCCGAACAGGCCCTGGATCGGGCCGCCGGCGGCGATGTTGCCGGCGATGCCCAGGAACCGGATCGGCACGTCCAGCAGGAGGCCGCTGAGGATCTCGAGCGCGAGCGACACCGTCAGCAGCGCCCGGAGGGCGTCGCCGACGACGCGGACGATCTGGATGGCGTCGCGCACCAGCGCGATGTAGACGGCGAGGAACGCGAACAGGAGCTGGTAGACCACTCCGGCCACGGTCGCCCACTGGTAGTCGCTCCAGATCACGGACAGCGCGCACCAGCCGACGAAGAGGAGCGCCGAGATGGGCAGCAGGCCGTGCCACTCGATCAGCTTGCGCTGGGCGATGAACGACAGCGCTGCCAGGACGGCGACGGTGCCGAGCACTCCGATGAGACCGGGCCAGCCGATCACCGCGCGGATGGCGTGCGTCGAGAATCCGGTCACGACGGCCACCAGTGCGAGCGTGGAGGTGAACCGGGCCGATCCGAGGAACTCGGTCACCGCGGGCGGCACCAGAGTTCGACGCGGTTCGGCCATGAAGAGAATCCTACGGGGCGGACTGCTTGGTCTTCACGGAGATGAGCACAAGCAGCGTCCAGCCCGCCTCGATCAGGATGCGGCTCTCGGCGAGGCTCTGCGCGAGCAGCGCGGCGAGGAGGAGCAGGGGCAGCAGCGTCAACGCGGTGTAGGGCAGGTGGTCGGCGACGGCGAACCGCGGCCGGTCGACGGCCTGGAACCACGACCTCCACAGCGTGCTCACGATGAGCAGGGCGAAGATCACCAGGCCGACGATCCCGAGCTGGAGCCAGACGTCCAGCCACGCGTTGTGCGCCTGCAGGTAGACGACGCCGCCGCGTTCGGCCAGGTTCTTGAAGGGTTCCACCCAGGGCGCCCAGTAGCTCACCCAGCCCCAGCCGAACGCCGGCCGCTCCTGCGCCAGGTGGATCACCGAGTTCCAGATGGTGAGCCGGCCGGTGAGGTCCTCGCTCTTGCCGAGCAGCACGGGGATCTTCGAGGCGAACAGCACCACGGCGACGACCACGACGACCAGCAGCGCTGCAGCGGTCAGGTAGACGGGCCTCCGGCGATCGGGGCCGGCCCGGCGGGTCCACAGTGCGAAGCCGAGCACCGCCGCGGTGAACACCGTCGCCACGAACACGGTCGACGAGCGCGTGAGGGCGAAGGTCACCACAGCGACGACCAGCCAGGTGATCGCCGTGCCGCGCCGGATGGTGCGATCGGCGAGTTGGACACCGAACACGACGAAGGCGAGCAGGGCCACCATCGCGAGCAGGTTGCTGTTGCCCACGATGCCCTGGATCTGACCGCCGTGGAACAGCAGGTCCCTGCTCCAGTAGAACGCAGCCGGGATGTGGCCGGACGGGACGGGCTGCGCCGGCGTCAGGGGGAGGATGGGGTGCCGCACGAACACGGCGACGATCAGCTCGAACAGCAGCGACAGCCCGAGGATCCAACGGAACGCGTTGGCCAGCGCGGTCATGATGGCGCGCCAGCTCAGGCACAGGGCGAGGAACACAGCCGCGGCGGTCGTCGCCAGCTGCGCCAGCAGTCCGAGGGCCGTGGCGCCGGGGTAGGCGGACCAGGACACGGAGAGGATCGCCAGCGCCAGGAAGAGCACCAGCGTCTTCGGCGTCTTGCGCCAGCGGAACGGCGGGCGCGTCCGAACGAGGAAGACGATGCTGCCGATCGCCAGCAGCGCGGCGAGCACGAAGTATCCGGGCCAGCTGATCAGGTTGCGCCAGAAGTCCCCGGCGAAGAGCGTGAAGAGCAGCAGGACGGCGAAAACCGAGGCGCCGGTGCCCGAGGCCGCGCGCGCGGTGCGCACACGATCGCTCAGCGACGACCCGCTGGACGGCACGGGCGTCGGGCTGCTCACCCCCGAAGAATAGCTCACCGGTTCGGCGTCGCGATGAAGAGCGTCCCCGCCCCGCCGACGACGGACAGCCTGCGCTCGTCCGCCGTCACCACGGCGGCCTCGCCACGCTCGAGCCGCAGCGCCTCCGTCGCTCCCTCGAGCTCCAGGTCGCCGGCGGTGCAGAGCACGATCGCGGTACCGGGGAGGTCGACGGAGGCGGAGGGGACGTCCCCGCCGACCTCGACGCGGATCAGCCGGAAGTCGGGCACGTCGGGGACGAACTCCTCCACGCCGGGTGCAGGGCGCTCGCGCACCATCGGCGTGACGGCGAACGGGGCGAAGTCGAGGATCCGCACCAGCTCCGGTACGTCGATGCGCTTGGGCGTGAGGCCGCCCCGGAGCACGTTGTCGGAGGCCGCCATCAGCTCGATGCCGACTCCGCGCAGATAGGCGTGGATGTTGCCCGCCGGTAGGTAGAGCGCCTCGCCCGGGCGCAGCGCGACCCGGTTGAGGAGGAGGGCGAGGACGATGCCGGGGTCGCCGGGGAAGGCGTCCGCCAGCATCCGGACGGCCTCGGCGTCGACGCCGTCGGCGTCCCGCGCGGCGGCGACGATCGCGTCGACCACGTCGGCGACCTCGGCGGCGCCTCCCAGCAGCCACTCCGTGGCCCGCCGCAGCGCGCCGGCCGGCTCGCCCTGGAGGGTCGCGGCGAACGCAGCGACCGCCGGGTCGTCTCCGGCGAGCCGCTCCAGAGCGGCGCGGCTGTCCGCGGGCTCGCGGAACCCGCACAGCGCGTCGAACGGATCGGAGAGGGCGAAGATCATCTCCGGCTTGTGGAACGGGTCTTTGTAGTTGCGTTCGGGAGAGTCGGGCGCGAGGCCTTCCGCGTTCTCCCGGTCGAACCCGGCGCGCGCCTGCTGCGACGACGGGTGGGCCTGCAGCGAGAGCGGGCTCGCCGCGGCGAGCACCTTGAGGAGGTAGGGAAGCTTTCCGGCGGTCTCGGTCCAGTGCGCCAGGTCGCCGGCGCCGTCGGTCTGGGTGGAGTCGAGGATCCGGGCGGGGGAGCCGGGGTGCGCACCGAGCCACAGCTCCGCCTCCGGCGCCCCGCTGGGCGTTGTGCCGAGGAGCCCGGCGATCGCCGTGGTGGATCCCCACGCGTAATCGCGCGGAGTGTTGCCGATGCGCACAAACATCCGTCGTGTTCCCTTCGGTCCGGTTAGACCAAAGTACCAATCGCTTTGCCGCGCTCCCGGCCGTTGCCTAGGCTGACGACGCCTCTGCCCGACCGGACGCAATGGAGCACACATGGCCTTCGAGACCCTCGCCAGCGACTTCTACGGCTTCGAGAACCTCCTCACCGAGCGCGAGAAGGATTTCCTCGCGAACCTGCGCTCGCGCCTCGAAGGCGAGATCAAGCCGATCGTGAACGAGTACTGGGAGCGGGCCGAGTTCCCGCACCAGATCATCGACGTGCTGCACGGGGCGGGAACGATCGGGCTCGGCTTCGCGGAGACGGCGCCGTTCGAGAATTCGGCCGTCTTCCGCGGCTGGGTCGCCCTCGAGCTCGCCCGCGTCGACGCCTCCGTCAGCACGTACGTCGGTGTGCAGAACGGTCTGGCGCTCGGCGCCGTCGGCGTCTGCGGCTCGGCCGAGCAGCGGGCGGAGTGGCTGCCCAAGCTGGCCAGCGGCGAAGTGCTCGGCGCTTTCGGCCTCACCGAGCCGGACTCGGGCTCGGACTCCGCGCAGGGCCTGCGCACCGTCGCGACGCGCGACGGGGACGACTGGATCCTGAACGGCTCCAAGCGCTGGATCGGCAACGCCACCTTCAGTGACATCACCATCATCTGGGCCAAGAGCGCCGAGGACGGGCAGGTGAAGGGGTTCATCGTGCCGACCAGCACGCCCGGCTACACCGCCACGAAGATCGAGGGCAAGCAGTCGCTGCGCATCGTCCAGAACGCCGACATCACACTGGAGAACGTGCGGGTGCCCGAGTCGCTGCGCCTGCAGAACGCCGACAGCTTCCGCGACACCGCCGCCGTCCTGCGGTTGACGCGGGCCGAGGTGGCGTGGGCGGCCGTCGGTGTCGCGGTCGGCGCGTACGAGGCGGCGCTGCGCTACGCGAAGGAGCGCGTGCAGTTCGGCAAGCCGATCGCCAAGCACCAGCTCATCCAGGACCTGCTGGTGAAGTCCGTCGGTGACATCACGGCTTCGATCGCGCTGTGCACGCGCGTCTCGCAGATGCTCGACGACGACGAGCAGCGCGACGAGCACTCCGCCCTCGCCAAGGCGTTCGCGACCGCCAGGATGCGTGAGACGGTCGCCCGCTGCCGCGAGCTCATGGGCGGGAACGGGATCGTGATCGACTACGACGTCGCCCGCTTCTTCGCCGATGCGGAGGCGCTCTACTCCTACGAGGGGACGCGCGAGATGAACACGCTCATCGTCGGGCGGGCGATCACCGGCGAGGCCGCGTTCGTCTGACACCGTCGAAGCCCCCTCGCCGCCGACGGTAGGGTTTCGTTCTGAATCCCTTTTCGTCTCGAGGCTGGAGGACGCCGTGGCGTGGTTGGTGACCGGAGGTGCCGGATACATCGGCTCCCACGTGGTGCGGGCGTTCCGTGCCGAGGGCAACGAGGTGGTCGTCGTGGACGATCTGTCGAGCGGCCACGAGGAGTTCGTGCCCTCCGATGTGCCGTTCTACCGCGGCACCATCCTCGACGGGGCGCTGCTGGAGCGGATCTTCCGCGAGAACACGATCAGCGGCGTCGTGCACGTGGCCGGCTTCAAGTACGCCGGCGTCTCCGTCCAGCGCCCGCTGCACACCTACGAGCAGAACGTGACGGCCACCGCCGTGCTGCTGGCCGCGATGCAGGAGGCGGGGGTGGACGCGATCGTCTTCTCGTCCTCCGCCGCGGTCTACGGCACCCCCGACGTCGAGACGGTCACCGAGGCCACGCCGAAGAACCCCGAGTCGCCCTACGGCGAGTCGAAGCTGATCGGCGAATGGCTGCTGCGCGACCAGGAGATCGCCGCCGGGCTCCGGCACACCTCTCTGCGCTACTTCAACGTGGTGGGCTCCGGCGACCCGGCGTTGCGCGACACCAGCCCGCACAACCTCTTCCCACTCGTCTTCGATGCGCTCGTGGCCGGCCGCACCCCCCGGATCAACGGCGACGACTACCCGACACCCGACGGCACCTGCGTGCGCGACTACATCCATGTCGCCGATCTGGCGGTCTCGCACGTGGCCGCGGCCAAGCGCCTCGACGCCGGCGAGCCGGTGGAGGCCGTGTACAACCTCGGCAGCGGCGACGGCGTCAGCGTCGGCGAGATCATGTCGACGGTGGCCTCCGTCACCGGAATCGCCTTCACCCCAGAAGTGGGGCCTCGACGGCCGGGCGACCCGGCGAGGATCGTTGCCTCAGGAGAGCTCGCAGCCCGCGATCTCGACTGGAAGATGCGCCACACTCTCGACGAGATGGTAGGCAGCGCCTGGGAAGCACGCCAGGCGGCGTCCTGAATCCCGGTCGATGGGGGTAGACAGGTCGGGCGTGTCGCGATCGTTGTCGTTCGTCGGCGCGTCGTGAAGTCTCGACCAGGCGTTAAGGCTTTACGATTCGCGACTTGACGTAGGCGAATGACAACGGTGTAATTATTGCGACACGACAAACGTGTCGCAGGCAGTTCAAGGGTGGGGAGACCGATATGGCGATTCCTGAATATCGTTCTGGGGTACCCGACGACTGGTTCATCGATCCGGTGCGACTCGGAGTTCCGGGGGTCCGGGTGGGTGTCGACGACGACAACCCTCTCGCCTGGCAGTCGGACGCGCTGTGCGCACAGACGGATCCCGAGGCGTTCTTCCCCGAGAAGGGCGGCTCGACGCGCGACGCCAAACGGATCTGCACCTCGTGCGAGGTCCGCTCCCAGTGCCTCGAATACGCGCTCTCGAACGACGAGCGCTTCGGCATCTGGGGTGGACTCTCGGAGCGCGAGCGCCGCAAGCTCCGCAAGCGCGCCGGCTGAGCCGGGTCGAATACGCGCCGCGCCCGACGCACTACCGGGATCGGCGCAGCCCCAACTTAAGCTGACTCCCGATGTATCCGAGAGTCACCGCCATCGTCGTCGCCCACAGCGGCGGCCCCCGCCTGCAGCGCACTCTCGACGCCATCGCGGCGCAGACCCGCCAACCGGACGCCGTGATCGCCGTCGACTGCGCGAGCACGGACGACGCCGCGCGCCTGTTGGCCGACTCGAAGCCCACGCACCTGCTCCGCAGCGGAGAGAAGCTGCCGTTCGGCTCGGCCGTCTCGACCGCGATCCGGGTCCTGCCGCCCACGTCGTCGCCCGATGAGCTGATCTGGCTGCTCGCGCACGACACTGCTCCTGAGCCGGAGGCGCTTCGGGCTCTGCTCGGCGCCCTGGAGGTGTCGCCCTCCGTCGCGGTCGTCGGGCCGAAGCTGGTCGACGCGGACGATGCCGCATTCATCCGCGAGTTCGGCGAGACGATGACCCCGTTCGGCGCCTCGCTGCCGTTGGTGGAGAACGAGCTCGACCAGGCGCAGCACGACGGCCTGAGCGACGTCCTCGCCGTCTCCTCGGCCGGAATGCTCGTTCGCCAGCCGGTCTGGGAGGCCCTGGACGGCTTCGACCCCGCCCTCCCGACCGTCGACGACGGACTCGACTTCTGCACCAGGGCGCGCCTCGCCGGCTACCGGGTCACGCTGGTCGCCGCCGCGCGCGTCGCGGTCGGCGGCGACGGACTCGCCGGCCCGAACCTGTCCCGCAAGTGGTCGGTCCGCCGCAAACTCGCGGGCGAGCGGCGGCGTGCGCAGCTGCACCGCCGCATGGCCTACGCACCGGGCTGGGCGGTCGTGCCGCACTGGCTGACGCTCGTGCCGCTCGCGATCCTGCGTTCGATCCTCCGCCTGCTGCGCAAGGAGCCGGGCTCGGTCGGCGGAGAACTGGGCGCGGCGTTCCGGGTGGCGTTCTCCGGGCTGGCGGTGAGCAACGCCCGCCGGAGGCTCGCGAAGGCGAGGACCGTGAGCTGGGCGGCGATCGCACCGCTGCGGATCCCGTTCGCCGACGTGCGGCGCAGCAGGGCGCTCAAACGGGAAGCCGCGCTGGTCCGCCAGCAGGGCGAGCGTCAAGACCTCGACTTCTGGGGGACGGGAGGCGGGTGGACCGTCCTGGCGGCGCTGGTCATCGGCGTCGCGCTCTTCTATCCGATCGCCTCCTCGAGCGCCATCACGGGCGGCGGGATGCTTCCCCTCAACGCATCGGTCGGCCAGCTCTGGGCGAACCTCGGCTACGGCTGGCGCGACGTCAACCTCGGCTTCGTCGGAGCGGCCGACCCGTTCTCGGGCGTTCTCGCCGTGCTGGGCACGCTCGCTTTCTGGCAGCCCAGCGCCGCCCTCGTGGCGGTGTGGCTGTTCGCGCTGCCGCTGTCGGCACTCGGCGCGTGGCTGGCGGCCGCGCGCCTCACCGTACGGCCGACACTGCGGGCGTTCGCCGGCATCGCCTATGCACTCGCTCCGACCCTCTTCATCGCGCTGCAGGGAGGCAGGCCCGGTGCGGTGCTCGCTCACCTCCTGCTTCCGTGGCTGTTCTTTGCGGGCCTCGCCGCCCGCCGATCGTGGACCGCCAGCGCCACGACCGCACTGCTGGCCGCCGCGACCGTCGCCTGCGCGCCCGTGCTCATCCCGGCGCTCGCGGTCGCGTGGGTCGCCGCCATCGTGTTCGCCGGCCGTCGTGCGGCCCGCATCGTCTTCATCCCGCTGCCCGCCGTCGTGCTGTTCGCCCCGCTCGCCTGGCAGCAGGCGGCCCGTGGTGCCTGGCTGTCGGTCTTCGCCGACCCCGGAGTGGTGCTCGACGCGCGGCAGACGCCCGCCTGGCAGCTCGCGCTCGGGTTCCCCGACGGCACGCTCGGCGGGTGGCACGCCATCGCGGCCGCGCTGCCCTTCGGCACCGGGGCCGGCAACATCCTGGTGCCCGTGCTGCTCGCACCACTGGGCATCCTCGCGATCCTGGCGCTGTTCCTGCGCGGCACGGTGCGTGCCGTCGTCGCGCTGCTCGTCGCTCTCGCCGGCTTCCTGACCGCCGTCACAGCGCTGCACATCCAGGTCGCCGTGAACGGCTCGACGGTCGCACCGATCTGGCCGGGGAGCGCACTCAGCCTGTACTGGTGCGGTCTGATCGGGGCGGCCGTGCTCGCACTGTCCGCGCTGCGCCGAGGCTCGCTCGCTCCGGCGTGGGTCGCGATGATGACGCTGGCGATCGCCGCTGTCCCCTCCGCGATCGCGACGCACGACGGCCAGGCGGCGATCACCGCCACCGACGGGCGCACCATGCCCGCGGTCGTCACGGCGAAGGCGGCGACGCAGCCGCGCGCGGGGACGCTGCGCATCACCCCGCAGCCCGACGGCGGGATCCAGGCGGAGGTCATCCGGGGTTCGGGGCAGACGCTCGACGCCCAGACGACGTTGAGCTCGACGGCGCGCTCCCTGACCCCGGGCCAGCGCGAGCTGGCCACCCTCGCCGGCAACCTGTCGTCGCGCAGCGGGTACGACGCATCGGGTGAGCTCAAACGACTCGGGATCGACTTCGTGCTGCTCGCACCGCCGGCGACGACGCTCAACGAGAAGCAGCTGGGCGCCGAGCCGGACACCACGGCCGCCGAGGCGACCAGGACCCGTGCCGGCGTCGCGATGGACGCCGACCCGCTGCTGGTCTCGGTCGGCCAGACGACCACCGGCTCGCTCTGGGCGTTCGATCGCGGCACGGCGGTCGTTCCTCCGGCAGCGCAGATACCGCCGGACGCCGGCGGATTCTGGAGACTGATCGTGCTCCTCGTGCAGGGCGTGATCGTGGGCTTCACGCTGCTGCTGGCCATCCCGACGACCCGTTCAGCCGACCGCGTCTCGGAGTTGAACGCGCGACGGCCGGAGCGCCGGCACGGAGGCGAGCCTCCCGCGGTCGAGCCGGACGACGAGCCCGACCCGCCGTCCGACGGCGATGTGTCGATCGCGGAGGAGAGCCTCGACGACTGGGAAGCCGAGCCCGAGGAGGAGGCGGCCGTCGAGTCGTACGGCGGCGGAGACGCCGAATCGCCGGAGCCCGTCGTGGAGCCGGAGCCGGTCGTGGAGCCGGAGCCGGTCGTGGAGCCGGAGCCGGTCGTGGAGCCGGAGCCGGTCGTTGAGCCGGAACCGGAGCCGGATCCGGTCGTTGAGCCGCACCCGGATCCGGAGCCCGGCCCCGATCGCGACCTCGGCTCCGCACCCGTGTCCGTCGGGGCGCCGACGACCCTGGAGGACGGCCTCGACGAGACCATCATCCGACCGCGCCCGTCCACAGAGGGGAACGCCCGTGGCTGATCGTCGCACCCTGGCACAGAGCGGCGTCCGCGCGATCGGCGGAGTCGTCGGCATCGGGATCGCCGCCGTCGTCATCGCCGGAGCGACCCTGCTCCCGCTCCCCGGCTTCGCCATCGACGCGCCCTCCCAGACCGTGCGTCCGGTGCCGGCCGATCAGCAGCGCGTGTGTCCCGGCCCGCTGCTCGCGCTTGCCGCCGACTCCGGACAGGCCACGCGGCCGAGCGCGATCGGATCGTTCTCCTCGGTGTACGGGGCGTCCGGAGCCGACACGCAGAACCGCACGCTCCGGCCCGACGCCGACACCACCTCCGCGGACCAGGCGCCGCTCGCCCTGACGGCGACGACGCCGAAGGGCGCGACCCGGCCGCCGCTGTTCGCCGGAGCGCAGGTGCAGAACGCCCAGACCGACGACCTGGCGGGACTCGCAGCGGCCTCCTGCGCCGAGGCGTCAGCCGACAGCTGGCTGGTCGCCGGGTCCACCACCCTCGGCCAGACCAGCCTGGTGCTGCTGTCGAATCCGACGTCGGTCGACGCGACGGTCAACCTCGACATCTACACCGAGACGGGCAGAGTCAGCGCTCCGGGCGCCACCGGCATCGTCGTGCCGGCCGGCGCCCAGAAAGTCGTGCCGCTGGCCGGCCTCGCCCCGTCGGCGACCGCCCCGGTGGTGCACGTCAGCACGACGGGCGGGCAGGTGGTCGCCAGCCTGCAGCAGAGCTTCGAGCAGGGCATCCAGCCGCGCGGCGTCGAACTCGTCGGCGCGACGGGCTCGCCCGACCGGGTGCAGACGATCCCCGGTGTGACCGTCGCCTCCCTCGCAGCGATCACCGCTGCGCAGTCGGCCGAGAGTGTCGGCGTGGACTTCCCTGCGGTGCGCGTGCTCGTTCCCGGCGACCGCGACGCCAAGATCACGATCGGCGCGGTGGGGGAGGCCGGCACGAACGCCGGCAACTCCTACGCGCAGACGGTGAAGGCGGGCAACGTCGCGGAGATCCCGCTCGACAACCTCAAAGACGGCAACTTCACCGTGACGATCCGCTCGGACGTCCCGGTCGTCGCGGCCGTGCGCACGTCCGTCATCGGAGCGAAGACACGGGACTTCTCCTGGTTCGTCTCCGCACCCGCGATCGGCGACTCGCAGCTCGTCGCCATCCCGCCCGGGCCCAAGCCGCTCCTGCACTTCGCCAACGCGGGCGAGGCCGACGCGAAGGTGAAGGTCGAGCCGGCAGCCGGTGCGCCCATCTCCGTCACGGTCCCCGCCGAGGGCGGCGCGAACGTGGCCCTGCCCAGCGGTCGGTACACGGTGAAGGGCGCGGACGGCTTGGAGGTCAGCGTGAGCGTGAGCGGCGACGGGCAGGCCAGCAGTTTCGCCGTCGCGCCGGCGGGCCCGCTCGCTGCTCCGATCGACGTCTACCCGCACTGACGACGTCTACCCGCACTGACGACGTCTACCCGCACTGACGAGGTCCATCCGCACTGACGAGGTCCAGCCTCACGGCGCGGGCGGCCCGCCAAACAGCACAGCGCGATCAGAAGTGCCGGAACCGGTCCGGCGCGAGATCCCACGGGTCTTTGCCGAGCAGCTCGGCCACGGCGCGGAACACGCACCCCTCGATGTACATGCGGCGGTGGAGGTCGTCGTCGCGGTGCAGCTTGGTCAGCCGCTGGATGGGCACCCGGTAGAGCACGATGCGTCGCCGGGCGTGGTCGACCAACCAGCGGTCGACGCCGTCGGTGCCGGTGTTGCCGGTCGGCGTGGCCGCGACCTCGAAGTGCACGTTCGCCAGCTCGTCCGGCCAGACCCCCTTGAGGTAGTCCGCGGTGGAGGCGACGGTCATGTCGAAGAAGTCGATGCGGTTCTGCAGCATGGGCAGATGCGGGCCGGTGACCGGGCCGCGCGCGCCTCTGCCGTGACGGCTGCGCCACCGGCTGGTCGCCGGAGGGTTGCTGCTGGTGCGGCGGTTGCGGGGCATGTCGCCATCCTACGTCGGTGGTGCTCCGGTAGTCTGAGCGCGATGTTGAGCCGCCCGTGTTCCCGTGTCGCCTGCCCGCGCGACGCCGTGTCGACGCTGACCTACGTGTACGCGGACTCGATGGCGGTCCTCGGCCCGCTCAGCCTCTCGCACGAGCCGCACTCCTACGACCTCTGCGCCATCCACGCCGAGCGCCTGTCGGCACCGCAGGGCTGGCAGATCGTGCGTCACGAGGTCTTCGGCGAGATCAAGTAAGGTGACCCGGTGCATACCTCCGACTCGATCGACGACTTCCGTGCCGCCCTCTCCGCGGTGGTCAAGACCTACGACATCCGCGGCCTGGTCGGCAGCGCGCTGACAGCGGAGATCGTCACCGCCGTCGCCGCCGGCTTCGTCGACGAGATCGGCGCCGCCGGATCGGAGGTCGTCGTCGGGCACGACATGCGCGACTCGTCGCCGGAGTTCGCCGCGGCGTTCGCCCGCGGTGCGCAGGCCCGCGGCGCCGACGTCGTTTCCATCGGCCTGTGCTCGACCGACGAGTCGTACTACGCGTCCGGCGCCTTGAACGCTGCCGCGGCGATGTTCACCGCCAGCCACAATCCCGCGACGTACAACGGCATCAAGCTGTCGCGCGCCGGGGCGCAGGGCATCAGCCTCGACACGGGACTCGCCGCCATCCGCGACCGCGCCGCCGTCTACCTCGCCGACGGTCTCGTCGAGGTGGATCGACCGGGCGGCCACCGCGAGCTGGACGTCCTCGCCGACTATGCGGCCTACCTGCGCGGCCTCGTCGATCTGAGCGCCATCCGGCCGATCCGGGTCGTCGTCGACGCGGGCAACGGCATGGGCGGGCTCACCGTCCCGGCCGTCCTGGGCGAGGCTGCCGGCCTACCCGCGCTGCCCATCGAGATCATGCCGATGTACTTCGAGCTCGACGGGAGCTTTCCGAACCACGAGGCGAACCCGCTCGAGCCCGCGAACCTCGTCGACCTGCAGGCCGCCGTCGTCGAGCACGGCGCCGACCTCGGGCTGGCCTTCGACGGCGATGCCGACCGCTGTTTCGTCGTGGACGAGACCGGGGCGGCCGTCTCGCCGTCGGCCGTCGCCGCGATCGTCGCCGTCCGCGAGATCGCGCGCGTGCGGGCCGCCGACCCCGACGCCGACATCACCGTCATCCACAACCTGATCACCTCCAACATCGTCCCGGAGGCCATCGAGGCCGCCGGCGCGACGCCGTATCGCACGCGCGTCGGCCACTCCCTCATCAAAGACGCGATGCGCGCGACCGGCGCCGTCTTCGGCGGCGAGCACTCCGCCCACTACTACTTCCGCGACTTCTGGAGCGCCGACAACGGCATGCTGGCCGCGATGCATCTCCTCGCCGAGTTCGGCTCGCAAGACCGGCCGCTCTCCGCGCTGGCGGCGGAGTACAGCCCGTACGTGCAGTCCGGCGAGATCAACTCGTCGGTGGAGGACGTGCCGGCCGCCTACGCTCGCATCGTCGAGGCGTTCACGGGTCGCGCGGAGTTCGACGAGCTCGACGGCCTCACCGTCACCGGGCTGACCGACGAGAGCGAGCCGTTCTGGTGGTTCTCGGTGCGCCCGTCGAACACGGAGCCGCTGCTGCGGCTGAACGTGGAGGCCGCGGACACCGCCACGATGTCGCGGGTCCGGGACGAGGTGCTGGCGCTCATCAGGGCGTGACGGCTCGGGAGCGCTGGTCGCGTCGGCCGATCGCGTGCCTGCTGCCCCTGGCTCCGCCGCGCGCCCGTGCGAGAATGATCGCATGCCTTCTCCTGCCACTGACACCTCCCTGCCGTTCCGGGTCGCAGACCTATCCCTGGCCGCGGCCGGACGCCACCAGATCCGGCTCGCCGAGAACGAGATGCCCGGCCTGATGGCTCTCCGCGAGGAGTTCGGTCCGACGCAGCCGCTGCGTGGCGCGCGCATCGCCGGGTCGCTGCACATGACCGTTCAGACCGCCGTCCTCATCGAGACCCTCGTCGCGCTCGGCGCGCAGGTGCGCTGGGCGAGCTGCAACATCTTCTCCACCCAGGACGAAGCCGCCGCCGCGATCGCCGTCGGCCCGCACGGCACCCCCGAGGCACCCGCCGGCGTTCCGGTGTTCGCCTGGAAGGGCGAGACGCTCGACGAGTACTGGTGGTGCACGCAGCAGATCTTCGACTGGACCGCCGAGGCACAGGAGGCCGGCGCCGATTGGATCGGCCCGAACCTCATCCTCGACGACGGCGGCGACGCGACGCTGCTGGTGCACAAGGGCCGCGAGTTCGAGCTCGCAGGCGCCGTCCCGGCCGACGCCCCGGGCGACAGCCACGAGTACCGCGTCATCCTGGCCGCGCTGCGCGCCTCGCTCGCCACCTCGCCCGATCGGTGGACGCGCATCGCCGAGGGCATCCTCGGCGTCACCGAGGAGACGACCACCGGCGTCCACCGGCTCTACGAGCTCGCCAAGGCCGGTCGGTTGCTGTTCCCGGCGATCAACGTCAACGACTCGGTCACCAAGAGCAAGTTCGACAACAAGTACGGCATTCGGCACTCCCTGCCCGACGGCCTCAACCGGGCGACCGACGTGCTCATCGGCGGAAAGGTCGTCTTCGTCTGCGGCTACGGCGATGTCGGCAAGGGTGCGGCCGAGGCCCTGCGCGGCCAGGGCGCCCGCGTGATCGTCAGCGAGGTCGACCCGATCAACGCCCTCCAGGCCGCGATGGACGGCTTCCAGGTCACGACGCTCGAGTCGGTCGTCGACCAGGTCGACATCGTCGTCACCGGCACGGGCAACCTCAACGTCGTCACCCTCGACCACCTGCTCGCCATGAAGCACCTCGCCATCGTCGCCAACGTCGGCCACTTTGACAACGAGATCGACATGGCGTCGCTGGAGGCCCTCCCCGGCGCCGAGAAGGTCGAGATCAAGCCGCAGGTGCACGAGTGGCGGCTCCCGAACGGACGGAGCATCCTGGTGCTGTCCGAGGGCCGCCTGATGAACCTCGGCAACGCCACCGGCCACCCGAGCTTCGTGATGAGCAACTCGTTCGCCAATCAGGTGCTCGCCCAGCTCGAGCTCTACGTCTCGACGGAGAGCTACCCGATCGGCGTGTACGTGCTCCCGAAGCACCTCGACGAGAAGGTGGCGCGCCTCCACCTGGGCGCCCTCGGAGTGAAGCTGACGACCCTGACCGACGAGCAGGCCGCCTACATCGGCGTGCCGGTGGACGGCCCCTACAAGGTCGACCACTACCGCTACTGATGGCACTCGAATTCGCCGACCGGGAGCTGCCCGGCGGACTCGTCCTCCGCGTACGCCGCGAGGAGGACGCCGCCGCGCTGGCCGCGGCGTACTCCCGCAACCGCGGCCACCTCGCGCCGTGGGATCCGACGAGGTCGGAGGAGTTCTTCACCGAGGCGGGCCAGCTGGCGCGCACGCGCGAGCTCCTCGCGCTGCGCTCGCTCGAGACGGCGGTGCCGCTGGTGATCGTCGACGGCGACGACATCGCAGGCGGCATGGACCTCAGCAACATCGTCCGCGGCGCCTTCCAGAGCGCGATGGTCGGCTATTGGCTCGACCGCGGCCACACCGGCCGTGGGCTGGCGTCGGTCGCGCTGACGGCGGTGCTGGAGGCCGCGCGGGACGATTACGCGCTGCACCGCGTGCAGGCGGCGACGCTGCTGGCGAACCACGCCTCCCAGTCGGTGCTCACCCGCGCCGGCTTCGAGAGGATCGGCGTGGCCCCGAACTACCTCAAGATCGCAGGGCGCTGGCAAGACCACGTGCTCTTCCAGCGCATCCTGCACGACTGAGGATCCCAGCCGGACGAAGCAGCGGTCACACCTCCGCGAACGCCCGCACCGGGAATGTGCCGAAGCCTTCGATCGCGGGCGGCGCCGCCGTGAAGCGGGCGCCCCGCGCGGGCACATCGCCGAGCCGGGTCAGGTGCTCGACCACGTGGATGCCGTGAGCCAGCAGGATGCTGTGCGCCGGGCGCGATCCGTCGTTCTCGGTGTCGTCGATGTTGAGCGAGTCGATGCCCACCAAAGCGACGCCGGCGCGGGCCAGCTGCTGCGCTCCCTCCTCGGTCAGGTACGGCGCGCCGCTCGCGTACGCCGGGGTGCCGAATCGCGTGTCCCAGCCCGTGTGCAGCAGCACGGCCGCTCCCGCGAGCTCCCTGTCGTGGAACACCGACGTCGGGATGCCGCGCTCGACGGCGTCGGTGAGGTGGAAGACCTCCGCGCGCAGCCCCACGAGCGTGGCCAGGTCGAGTGATGCGAGATCGCCGCCGTCGGCGTAGCGGTGGAACGGGCTGTCCAGATACGTGCCGGTGTTGCCGATCATCGTGATGATGTCCATCGCGAACTCGGTGCCCGGAGCGTAGCGCTCGCGCGAGCCCTCGCGCGTGAGGTGCGGGGTGATGACCGGCGCCGGGAGGCCGGGGTAGGTGACGAGACCTGCCCGGATCGGATGGCTGAGATCCACGATGCGCCCGGGGCTCCGGTCGTCGGTCGCCGGCGCCTGCACTCCCCGGCTCCCGCGGTGCGGCTCCTCGACGATGCGGATGTCGCGGAGTTCGACCCTGCCGACGAGGGCGAGGCCCAGGTGCCGCACGAACAGTTCCGCGAGCTCGTCCTCGCCGAGGGTGTCCGACGGGACGTCCAGCCGGAACCCTTCGGCGGTCAGCCCTCCGCCGTTGACGAAAGACACGACGGCGTCGAAATGGGCACGGTAGTCGGTCATCGACGCTCCAAAGGTGTGGCCGGTCGTCGCCCGGCGGTGCGGATCAGCGGTCGGGGAAGCCGTGGGGGAGCGCACCGAGCACCGGCTCGAGGCGCTGGAGCCGCTCCGCCTCCAGCGCGAGCCCCGCGGCGTCGCGGCGGCGGCGGAGGACGGCGACGGCGACCAGGAACGACTCGGCGTCGACCGGCGGCAGCGGTGAGACGTACGGTGCGGCCTCCCGCGCCAGCTCGGTGCTCAGGCCGATGCGTGCCGGCACGGTCAGCTGCGGGGCCTGCCGCACGAACTGGGCGATCCGACGCGAGAGCCGATCGGGGAGCCGGCCGACATCCGCGGTCTGCGCCCACCCGGCGAGCTGCGGAGGCAGGTGGAGCGCGAGGGGCTGCGGGCGGGGCACCCGCTCGTGCTGGCTGTACGTGCCGGCGAGCAGATCGCCCAGGCGCTTGGAGCGGGGGTTCAGCAGTCCGGTGAGCGCCGCGATTCCGCCGAAGGTCATGTAGATCTCGAGCACCCCGACCAGTGAGCGGATGAACGCGTGGCGGAACCCGGTCGCACCGCCGTCGTCGCGCACGATGCGGGCTCCGACCGCGAGACGGCCGAGTGAACGTCCACGGGTCAGCAGCTCCATCGCCGTCGGCAGGACGACCATCCCGAACACCAGGATGAGGACGACGAGCGCCCGCAGCAGGGCCTGGTCGAGACCTCCGCCCGTCGCCACGAGCAGCAGGATGCACCCGAGCATGACGAGCATCGAGAACAGCCAGTCGATCATGGTGCCGGCCGCGCGGAGGATGTAGCTGGTCGGCCGGACGTCGAGCGCGACGGCCTCGCCGGTCACGAGCTCGCGCTCGCCGCGCGCCGGAGCCTGACCCCCGCTCGGGAGCATGGGCGCGGATGCCGTCATGGCTATCATTCAAGCAGATGGATCTCGACGCATACACGGCAGCGCGCAGCGCCGACTGGGACAGGCTCTCCCGGCTGGCCGCGCGCCGCCGCCTGGACGGGCGCGACGCCGACGAGCTGATCGACCTGTATCAGTCGGCCGCCGCCGATCTGTCGGCGATCCAGACCAGCGCGGGCTCCACGGCCGTCGGCGACCGGCTGTCGGTCATCCTGGCCGGCGCGCGACTGCGCTTCACGGGGGCGGGGAGCAACCTGTTCTCGCAGCTTCCGCGCTTCTTCGTCCTCCAGCTCCCCGCAGCGCTCTACCGCATCCGCTGGATTGTGCTGGCGGTGGCCGTCTTCACCGTCGTCGTCGCGACGCTCTACGCGCTGTGGATCACGGGGAACCCGGAGGTCCTGCGCAACCTCGGCGACGACGCCGCTCTCAAGCAGTACGTGAACCACGAGTTCGTCGACTACTACTCGAACAACCCGGCGGCGTCGTTCGCCGGTCAGGTCTGGACGAACAACGCCTGGATCGCGGCGCAGTGCATCGCGTTCGGGATCACCGGGCTGTGGGTTCCGTACGTGCTCGTGCAGAACGCCGTGGGTGTCGGTACCGCCGCCGGGGTGATGTTCGCCTACGGCCGCGGCGACGTGATGTTCTCGTACATCCTGCCCCACGGCCTCCTGGAGCTCACCAGCGTCTTCGTCGCGGCGGCAGCGGGCCTGCGGATCTTCTGGGCCTGGATCGCGCCGGGAGCGCGCACCAGGGGGCAGGCGCTCGCCGAAGACGGCAGGGCGCTCTTCACCGTGGCCGTCGGCTGTGCCATCTCCCTGTTCGTGTCGGGGCTGATCGAAGGCTTCGTGACGCCGTCGCCGCTGCCCGTGTGGGCCAAGATCGCCATCGGCGCCCTGGCGCTCGCCGCGTTCCTCTTCTACATGCTGTTCGTCGGCCGCCGCGCGGTGCGCGCCGGCGAGACCGGCGACCTCACCGAGTTCGAGGCGGGCGACCGCCGCGTCGTCGCCGGCTGACGCGCCCTCCCACCGCCGACTCCCTCTGCCCTGCGTCGTCTGCCGTGCGTCGGCTCCCGTGCGTCGGCGACCTTCGTGACGAATGCCGTGATTCGTGGCACGAATCGACGCATTCGTCACGAATCCCCGAGCGAGCGGGGCCGGGACCGGGCGCGGCGCGTCAGAGGCGTCCAGCGGCCTTGAGCGCGAGGTAGCGGTCGGCCAGTGCGGGAGGCAGGTCGGACGGCGACCCGGTCACGACCTCGCCGCCGAGGCGCCGGACGGCCGCCGACACGCGCGCGACATCGAGCAGTGCGCGCTCGGCGGACGCCGCGCGGTAGACGTCGTCCCTGCGCCCGCGCTGCAGGGCGGCGGCCTCGGCCTCCGGATCGGTCACGCTCGCGACCACGACGAGGTGCTTGCGCGTCAGCTGGGGCAGCACCGAGAGCAGGCCGCGGGAGCCGCCGGGTGCATCGAGGGAGGTCAGGAGCACGACGAGCGAGCGCTGACTGGTCATGGCGCCGACCTGGGCGGGAACGGCAGCCCAGTCCATCTCGATGAGCGCGGGCTCGATGCCGGCCATCGCGTCGACCATCCGGGAGAGCAGCTCGGCGCCCACTGCGCCCTGCACCCGTCCGCGCACGATCCGGTCGTAAGCGAGCAGATCGACGCGGTCGCCGGCCCGCGTCGCGAGGGCGGCCAGCAACAGCGACGCCTCGAACGCGGTGTCGATCCGGGGTTCGTCGCCGATGCGGGCGGCGGAGGTGCGCGCCGTGTCGATCACGACCACCACGCGCCTGTCGCGCTCGGGCCGCCAGGTGCGCACCATCACGCGCGCACCCCGGCCCCCGGTCGGGTCGTGCCGCCGGGCGGTCGCGCGCCAGTCGATCGAGCGCACGTCGTCGCCGCGCACGTACTCGCGCAACGAGTCGAACTCGGTGCCCTGGCCGCGCAGCATCACACTCGTGGTCCCATCGAGCTCGCGCAGCCGCGCCAGCCGCGACGGGAGGTGCTTGCGCGATGTGAACGGCGGCAGCACCCGGATGCGGCCGGGCGCGGCGAGCGTCGCCTGTCGCGCCCACAGCCCCAGGGGCCCGGCGGACCGCACCGTGACCTGCTCGACACGGCGCTCGCCGCGCCGCCACGGCCGCAGCGAGACCGTGACGCGCCGACGCTCGCCGGGCGGGATGCTGATCGCGGTGCGCGTCGGTACCGCGCCGGCCGACGGCTCCCACGCATCGCGCAGGACACCGCGCAGCACGCGGGCTCCGGCATTGGTCACGAACAGCTCCGCGGTCGCGTCGGCCCCCAGCCGCACGCGGGCGGGCAGGTCGCGGCTCAGCCGCACACGCCGCGGCGACGCCGCCAGGGCCAGGTCGATCGCCCCGAGCACCACGCACAGCGCGACCCAGCCGCCCAGCGCGGCGTACGCGAGCGCCGCCTCCCCGCCGAGGAGCACGACGGGGACGACGCCCAGCGCCAGCAGGGCGACGAAACGTCCGGACACGGTCATCGGCTCGCCCTAGATCGGAACCTGGACCTGCTGCACGATCGAGCGCAGGATCGCGTCTGCGCCCACGCCCTCGAGCTCGGCCTCCGGGCGCAGTTGGATGCGGTGCCGCCACACCGGCACGAGCATGGCCTGCACGTGGTCGGGCGTGATCGAGTCGTAGCCCGAGAGCCACGCCCACGCCTTCGCCGCAGCGAGCAGAGCCGTCGTGCCGCGCGGGCTCACGCCGAGCCGCACCGACGGGCTGCGGCGCGTGGCTCTGGCGAGGTCGACGATGTACGCGAGCACGTCGGCGTTCGCCCCGACCGCGGCCGCGGCGGCGCGGGCGTCGTTCAGCTGGCCGGCGTCGAGCACGGGCGTCACCCCGGCCCCGGCCAGGTCGCGGGGGTTGAAGCCGGCGGCGTGCCTGCGCAGCACCTCCACCTCGGCCTCGCGCTCCGGTACGTCGAGTGTGAGCTTGAGGAGGAAGCGGTCGAGCTGGGCTTCGGGAAGCGTGTAGGTGCCCTCGTACTCGATCGGGTTCTGGGTCGCTGCCACGATGAACGGGTCGGGGAGGCGGCGGCTCACCCCGTCGACGCTGACCTGGCGCTCCTCCATCGCCTCCAGGAGCGCGGACTGGGTCTTGGGAGGCGTGCGGTTGATCTCGTCGGCGAGCAGGATGTTGGTGAACACCGGCCCTTCGCGGAAGACGAACCCTCCCGTCTGCGCGTCGTAGACCAGCGAGCCGGTGACATCGCCCGGCATGAGATCGGGCGTGAACTGGATGCGCGTGGTCGACAGTCTCAACGCCTCGCTGAGGGAGCGCACCAGCAGGGTCTTGGCGACCCCCGGCACGCCCTCCAGCAGGACGTGCCCGCGGGCCAGCAGGGCGATCATCAGGCCGGTCACGGCGCCGTCCTGGCCGACCACGGCCTTGCCGACCTCCGAGCGCACCCGGGCGAGCGCGTGGCGCAGATCGGCGGCGCCAGGGGCGGAGGCGCCGGCTGGTTCTGCGCCGGCGAGGTGGGATCCGGTCGTGAGGTCGGTCATTGTTCCATTCTTCCGGTCGTTCGAGGACTGTCGGGGGAGGCGGCGGCCGACGTGGCGCGCTCGAGCTCGCCGAGCCGGTCGGAGAGGTCGATGAGTTCGCGGTCCGACCCGGGGCGCTCGTCCACCAGCAGGCGGACCACGGTAGCTCGGTCGCGGCCGACGAGCGCGGCGACGGCCTCGGCGACCTCATCGGTCGTGGCCGCCCGGGGCAGTCCCACGGTGACGGCGAGTCGGCCGATCGTGCCGATCCGCAGGGCGTCGGCGGCGCGGAGCCGGGCCGACGAGCGCTGATACAGGCGGGCGCGTCCCTCGCGCGTCTCGCCCGCACGGACGACGACCGGCAGGTGCTCGACCACCAGCGGGCCGAAGCGGCGCCCGCGCCAGACCGCCGCCGCCACGAACACCAGGGTGAGCAGGATCACCACGGGCGTGACCCAGCCGGGTGTGAGCGAGGCCAGGTCGGCCGGCCCGGTGACGGGACGGTCGAGCAGCCCGGGGAGATACCAGACCAGCGTCCGATGTGCGCCGAGCAGATTGAGGCCCAGAGCTGCGTTGCCGAGGCGGTCGATCCCGTCGTTCATGAGGGTCGCGGCCGAGCCCAGCAGGTAGACGGTGCGACCCTCGTAGACGGTGCGGACCAGCGAGGAGCGACCGCCCGATCCCTCGAAGCAGGCCGTGGCGTCGCCGGTCGCGCGGAAGCTGCCGGGCGACGCCGCGCCCTCGGTGTTCGCCGTCGGGCGCGGATCGATGCGCCCGGCGCGCTGGGCGGCGGGGAGGTCGCAGCCGGCCGAAGCGACGCCGTGGGGTGCGCCCGCCGCGTTGACGGTGGGGGCGAGTGCGCGCAGAGCGGCGAAATCCGGCTCGACGACCACGATGGTGCCGGCCAGCGAAGTCAACTGCTCGTATCCGTCGCGGTTCAGGTTGCCCTGGGGATCGAACACGAGCACCGTCGTGTCGTCGTCGGCGCTGTCCCTGACGTCGCCGAGCGACCCGGCGGTCTTCACCGTGACCCCCTGCCGGCCGAGCACCTGAGCCAGGGCCTTGCCGCCGGCCGGCCCCGGATTCGTGGCGCTCAGCGGGTCGCCGGCGACACCGCGGACTCCTCCCACCGCGAGGCCGGCGAGGGCGACGAGGAGCGCGATGATCCCCAGGACGACCCAGGGCACGGCTCGGCGCGCCGTCCGGCGGACGGTGGGGGAGACGGCGGCGGCGACGTCGTCTCCGGAGGGCGGAGCCGGCTCGGTGAGCGGAGCACCCGACGGGAGCGTTCTCGTCACGCGACCACCGCCTCCTGCGCCGGGCGGACGCGCTGCAGCTGCGCGTCGAGCGCGACCAGCTGCTGATACCCGGCCTGGGTGCCCGGGCGATCGAGGTAGCGCACCTCGTCGAAGGTGCGCGCGGCCTGGCGCAACTCGTCGGCGAGCGCGGGAGCCGGTCGCGCCGCCTGCGCGGCGAACTCGGTCGCGGTCGTCCCCGGTCGCACCTCCACCAGGGTGCGTTCGTGGAGGGCGGCGGCGATCGCCCGGAACTGCTCCTCGATCGCGAGCGGCCAGTCCGCGAGCAGGGCGGCGTCCGCGGCCGACCGGCGCAGCTCGTCGGCGGAGCGGGCGTCATCGGCGCCGAACAGGGCGCGCCGATCGGAAGTGCTCCTGCGGTTGACCCGCGGGCGGCCGAAGATCAGGAATGCGGCGACGATGAGCGCGGCGATGATCAGGACGACCACCAGCAGCAGCACGGGCCCGGCGTCGCCGGTCGGCCCGTTGAGCAGCGAGGCCAGCCAGTCCTGCACCGCTTTGGACGCCACGTCGAACCACGTGGGCTTCGCCGCCTGGTATTCGGGCTTCGCGAGCTCGTTGCGCAGCCAGTCCTGCGCCTGCGGCGACGAGGGATCGACGGGCACATCGAGCCGGGGCGGGCCGAGCAGGAGCACGCTCAGGCGCCCGGCCAGGCGGCGGTGGGTGCGGGCTGCGTATACGGGTCGGGCAGGTCGTGACCGGTCTGCCGTGCCTCCACGAACCGCACCAACTCGAGGTCGAGGCCCTCTTTCCGCATCCGGAGGTCGATGTAGATGAGGCCGATCGCGGCCGACTGCACGACGCTGCCGATCGCGCCGACGATCGCGCCCACGACGGCCGAGAGCACGTTCACGCCGAGCTGGCTGGCGATCACGGTGGCGAAGTCGCCGGAGTCGGGCGTGCTCAGCGAGGTGGGGGCGAACACGCCGCCGACCATCGCGCCGATGAGCGCGAACGGGATCGAGATCACCTGCGTCACCGCGTAGATGATGAGCCAGAGCAGGATGAGGACGCCGAAGGTGCGCCAGAAGTAGCCGGTCGTCAGCCGCCAGGAGCGCGCGACCGCCGCCCGCAGCGGGAGCCGTTCGATCACAAGGGCGCTCGGCACGACCGACAGCTTGGTGTAGAGCCAGACCCCGATCACGATGAGGCCGATCGAGCCGCCGACGCCCACCAGCACCGCCCCGACGATGCCGGCGACGCCGCCGAGCATGGCGAGTGCGACGATCACCGACACCACGAGCGCGATGCCCAGGAACCACGCGAGGAAGACCAGGAAGGTCCAGCCGATCAGGCCGCCGATCCGGCCCCGGATGAGCTGCCAGAGCGTGCGGAAGGTGAGCTTCTCGCCGAGGCTTTCGCGCGATACTTCGCTGACGACGATGCCCTGCAGGAGGGCGCTGAAGACGGTCGAGATGACGACGGCGAGCACGCCCAGCACGATCGTGCCGCCGATGGCGCCGGCGGCGATGGTGTCGCGATCCGCCGCATCGGCGTTGGCGATGCGGTCGACCAGCACGAACACGCCGCCGGCGATGAGCACCGACACGATGATCGTCGGGATGCCCTGCAACAGCAGGGCGGCGCCGACCGTGATCTTGGGGTTGCGGCGCAGCGCCTGGAAGGGCGCGCCGATGAGCGTGCCGAACCCCAAGGGTCGCAGCGGGATGAGGCCGGGCTTCGGCGGGGGCGCCCAGCCGGGCTGGGCTCCCGGCGCGCCGTACTGCTGCCAGACGGGCTGCTGCTGCCAGCCGGGCTGCTGCTGCCAGCCGGGCTGCTGCGGATAGCCGCCGGGAGCGTACTCGCCGTACTGCGGCGGAGCGGCGGGGGGAGCAGGCGGCGGGGTCGGAGTGCCGGTCCCTGCAGCGTCGGCCCCTGCCGCGTCGGCCCGTGCCGTGTCCTCGGACGAGCCGGGTGCCCGCCAGGTCTGGTCGTCGCTCACGCCGTGCCTCTCATCCCCCGTCTGATGCGTGCTCCCATGCTGGCACATCCGTCGCCGCTGCGATGCCCCGCCCACGGGGCACGTCGGCGGGCGCAGCAGGCGCGGATGCCGGTCCGGCGCACAGCGGGCACCGGGCCGGCATACAAGGCTCGCGCAGCCTCCTCGACTACGCTGGTCCCGTTACACCTGCGGCTTGCGCCGCCCGAGAGGGGTTCAGGGGAATCTTCGGACATGACTAGTCGCATCCTGGTGGTCGACGACGACACCGCGCTCGCCGAGATGATCGGCATCGTGCTCCGCACCGAGGGATTCGACCCGGTGTTCTGCGAAGACGGAGCCCAGGCGATCGAGATCTTCCGCGCCAGCAAGCCCGACCTCGTCCTCCTCGACCTCATGCTCCCCGGCCTCGACGGCATCGAGGTGTGCAGCCGCATCCGCGCGGAGTCCGGCACTCCGGTCATCATGCTCACGGCCAAGTCCGACACCGCCGATGTCGTCAAGGGCCTCGAGTCGGGCGCCGACGACTACATGGTCAAGCCGTTCAACCCCAAGGAGCTCGTCGCGCGCATCCGCACGCGCCTGCGTCCAGCGCCGACCGTGCCGCCCGCGGAGCAGCTCCGGGTCGGAGACCTGCTCGTCGACGTCGCCGGCCACGAGGTGCGCCGCGGCGACGAACGAATCGCACTCACGCCGCTCGAGTTCGATCTCCTGCTGGCGCTCGCGTCCAAGCCGCAGCAGGTCTTCACGCGCGAGATGCTGCTCGAGCAGGTGTGGGGCTACCACTACAAGGCGGACACCCGGCTCGTGAACGTCCACGTCCAGCGTCTGCGCGCCAAGGTGGAGCAGGACCCGGACAACCCGAAGATCGTGATGACCGTGCGCGGGGTCGGCTACCGCGCCGGTGCGGCGACCTGACGGCGAGACGACCGCGATGCGCTTGCGGTGGCCCGACAGGGAGTGGTGGCGGCAGGTGCCGTCCGAGGTCGCGCGCCTGTGGCGCCGGTCCCTTCAGCTGCGCACCGTGGCGATCACGGTCCTGCTGACCGGCGTCGCGATCCTCGTGACCGGCGTCTACATGGCGCTCAGCATCAGCAACGACCTGTACCAGTCGCGACTCGACCAGGCCCTTCGCGACTCCAGCCGGGCGACGACCGCCGCGCAGTCGACGCTCAACGCGTCCGACATCGGGTCGGCGGACAGCGGCAAGAACCTGCTCAACTCCACGCTCCAGTCGGTCCAGGCGTCGACCTCGAGCCGGTTGATCGCGGCGTACCGCGTGCCCGGACAAGACACCAGCGTGCTCGCGCCGCCCGACCGGGGGAGCCCGGCGCTCAACCCGGTGATCTCGCCCGAACTGCGCACCGCCGTGCAGAAGGGCGGGACGAAGCAGTTCTATCAGTCGGTCGCATTGCCGTCCGGCACCGACTCGACCGACCCCGGCATCGTCGTCGGAAGCCAGCTCACCCTGCCCTCGTACGGCCGCTACGAGCTGTACATCGGCTACAACCTGCGCGACTCCGAGAACACCCTGTTGTTCGTGCAGAACACGCTGCTGCTGGCGGGGCTCGCGCTGATCGTGCTGATCGGCGCGATCACCTGGCTCATCGTGCGGTTCGTCGTCGAGCCGATCCGGGTCGCGGCGCGCACGAGCGAAAGGCTCGCCGCCGGCGACCTGGCGGTGCGCATCCCCGAGAAGGGGGAGGACGTCTTCGCGTCGCTGGCGCGGTCGTTCAACGGAATGGCGGACAGTCTCCAGAGCCAGATCAATCAGCTGGCGACCCTGTCGCAGCTCCAGCAGCGCTTCGTCTCGGACGTCTCGCACGAGCTCCGCACGCCGCTGACCACGATCCGGCTCGCCGGCGACGTCATCTACGACCAGCGCGGAACGTTCCCGCCGGCGACCACCCGCACCGCCGAGCTGCTGCACACGCAGATCGAGCGCTTCGACCGGCTCCTCTCCGACCTGCTGGAGATCAGCCGGTACGACGCGGGATCCGTGGCGCTCGAGCCGGAGCCCACGAACCTGGTGCGCCTCGCCGAAGAGGTGGTCGACGAGCTTCGCGCCGTGGCCGAGCAGAACGGTTCGGAACTGCGCCTGGAGGCGCCCGGCGGCTACTTCGACGTCGGGATGGACCCGCGGCGCATCCGGCGTGTCGTCCGAAACCTCCTCGGCAACGCGATCGAGCACGGCGAAGGAGCCCCGGTGGTGGTGACCGTCGACAGCAACGAGACCGCTGTGGCGCTCTCGGTACGCGACTACGGGGTCGGTATGAATCAGAACGACGTCAATCACGTGTTCGACCGGTTCTGGCGGGCCGACCCGTCGCGCAAGCGCACGCTCGGCGGAACCGGGCTCGGCCTCGCGATCTCGCTCGAGGATGTCACGCTGCACTCCGGCTGGCTGCAGGTGTGGTCGATGCCGGGCGAGGGCGCGTGCTTCCGGCTCACGCTGCCGCGCGTCACCGGCAAGGGGATCACCTCGTCGCCGCTGCCGCTGCCGCCTGCCGACGCGGGCGCCAAGCCGGTGCGGCGGCCCGAGAGTGAGGCTCGCGCATGATCCGGAGGACCGCACGCGGGCTGGGTGCAGCCGTGGCCGTCGCCCTGGCGCTGGTGCTGGCGGCGTGCGCGAGCATCCCCGATTCGGGACCCGTGCGCCAGGGCGGCCCCGTCGCGCAGGTCAACGACCAGCTCGACCTCGACTTCAACCCGTCGCCTCCCGAGAACGGGGCGTCGCCGCAGCGGATCGTGCAAGGTTTCATCGACGCCGCATCCAGCCCGAAGAACAACTTCGGTATCGCCCGCAAGTACCTGACCAAGTCGATGGCGGCATCGTGGAATCCCGATGAGTCGGTCACGGTCGACGACGGCCGCAACCGCACGTTCGACCACGATGGCAACCAGTGGTCGGTCGACGTCATCCCGGTCGCCAACGTCGACAGCGTCGGTTCCTACCGCCCGGTCGCGAGCAAGGCGCCGATCGGTCTGTCCTACGAGGTCGCCCGCGAGAACGGGCAGTGGCGCATCGCGGTGGCGCCCGACGGCGTCGTCATCGACGACCCGACGTTCCGCGCCGTCTACAGTCAGCAGACCCTGTACTTCTACAACACCGGATACTCCTATCTGGTGCCGGATGCGCGCTGGTTCCCCGCGCGCGTCGCCTCGGCGGCGACCCGCGTGGCCGGAGCGGTGCTCGCCGGTCCCGCCAAATGGCTCAACGGGGCAGTGACGAGCGCCTTCCCGCAGGGGACCCAGCTCGCCGTGCCGTCGGTCACGACCGTCGGCGGCGTCGCGCGCGTCGATCTCAGCTCGGAGGCCGGTCAGGCGGACCAACTGCAGCTCCAGCGCATGCAGCTCCAGCTGGAGCAGAGCCTCGGCGCCCTGGCGTCCTCCGTCCAGCTGTCGATCGAAGGCAACGCGCAGCAGATACCGCCGCTGTCCGATGCGTCGTCGCCGCTGCAGGACCCGCCCGTCGACTCGCACGCGATCGTCTACCGCGGAGACAGCTTCGGTCTGCTCAACGGGTCGACGATCACCGACCTGAGCGGCGTGAGCGACAAGGTGGTGACGCTCCAGCCCAGCGCTGCGACGATCGACGCCAGCCGCGATCAGGTCGCGGTGCTCTCGCACGGGGCGGCCGTGCTGGTCCGCAAGACGGGGGATCCGGTCCACGTCGACACCCGGCCCGGACTCATCCCGCCCGCTCTCGACAACGACGGCTGGCTCTGGAGCGTTCCCGGCTCGTCGCCGAACGCCCTGCAGGTCGCCGGCTCGAACGGGCAGCCGCACGCCGTCAAGGTCGACTGGCCCGGTGCGATCGGGATCGTCTCGCTCGCCGTCTCGCGCGACGGCACCCGCGTCGTCGCGGTGCTCCGCACCGCCCTCGGCTACTCCGTGGCCGCGGCAGGGGTGGTCCGCGGTGCGGATGGGCTGCCGACCTCCCTCACGCAGCCCGTCGAACTGGCGGTGGGCGACGGCTCGCCGACCTCGATCGCGTGGACGGGAGAGCTGACCGTCGCGGTGCTGGCGACCACGAACGGCGACGCCACGTCGATCACCGAGCAGACCATCGGCGGCACCTCGAGCGCGACGGCCGGTCCCACCGCAGGCCGCACCATCGTGGGCGCGGGCGGTCTCTCGCGATACCTGGTGCTCGCGGGCGACGGCACGCTGCAGGCGCCGACCGGGAGCGGATGGCAGACGCAGGCCGACAAGGTGGGCACTGTCGCCGTACAGCTCGGCCAGCCCTGATCCGCGGTCGTCCTCCACACGACGGCGCGGTGGTGGGTTCTCCACGGATTCGTGCGAGGAAGCTCCGCGGCCGGTCCGGGCACTCGATGCTGAGGGGATGAACGCATCCACCTCACGTCCCGGCGCAGCGGGATCCCTCGTGCGAAGCGCCCTGCTCGACGCGGCGGCCGTGCTGCTGCCCGTCCGGTGCGCAGGCTGCTCGGCTCCTGACCGGTCGGTCTGTCCGGCGTGCGCGCGCTCGCTGACGCCCCAGGACCGCAACCGGACGGTCGCCGGCTTCACGGTCTTCTCGTCCCTCGACTACGTCGACGTGCCACGGGCGGTCCTCCTCGCCTACAAGGACGCCGGCCGGGTGGATGTCGCACCGGCGCTGGCGGGTGCCCTGCGCCGCGCGGTCATCGCCGCGAGCGCCGGGCGACCCGTCGTCCCGGTGCTCATCCCGTCGACGCGAGCGGCGTGGCGGCGCAGGGGCTACCACCCGACGGGCATGGTGCTCGCCCGGTCGCGCCTCCTGCTCCCGCCGCTCTGGCGCGCCTTGCGACTCGCTCGCCAGACCGCCGACCAGGCGGTGCTGTCCTCGAGCGAACGCGAGCGCAACCGCGAGGGCAGCCTGGTCGCGTCGAGCCGGGTCGCGGGGAGGCGCTGCCTGCTCGTCGACGACATCGTGACGACGGGTGCCACGCTCGCGGAGGCTGCGAGGGCGATCGCGTCGGCGGGCGGCGAGGTGGCGGGGGCGGCCACCATCGCGCAGACCCCGCGGCGTCGGTGAGTATTCAGGAAACACTGAGGTGATACCGCAGAATTCACCTGCCGACCACGGTTCCGTTACGTGCGGGGGAGCACTACGGTAGTCGAAAAGGCGCGAGTGATCCGCCCTTCGTGATCCGGGCGGACGTCACGCCGGATCAGGGAGGTCTCCATGGACATCAACATCGTCGGACGCAACCTGGGTATCACTGATCGGTTCCGCGAATATGCGACGGAGAAGGCCGACAAAGTCGCGCATCTCGCCGAGCGGGCCATCTCGTTGGAGATCAAGGTCAGCAGGCACAACGAGAAGCTGGGATCCCAGAACGGGGACGACCGGGTCGAACTGACGCTGGTCGGGCCTCGAGCCGTGGTGCGGTCGGAGGCGACCGGAACCGACAAGTACGCAGCGTTCGACATCGCGCTCGGGAAACTCCTCGAACGCGTCAGGAGGGCCAAGGACCGGCGCAAGGTGCATCGCGGCCAGCACCGCCCCACCTCGTTGCGCGAGGCCAGCACCGACGGCTTCAGCGCCGTGGGGCTCGCCGCCGCGCCGGTGTCGGTGCTCGACCAGGTGCGCACGGGCAGCGTGCCCGCCGTCACCGATGAGGCGGAGCAGAGTGAGGCCGACGAGGAGTACAGCCCCGTCGTGATCCGTCAGAAGGTCTTCGCGAGCGTCCCGATGACCGTCGACGACGCCCTCTATTACATGGAACTGGTCGGCCACGACTTCTACCTGTTCGTGGACCAGGAGACCAAGCGGCCGAGCGTCGTCTACCGTCGCAAGGGCTGGGACTACGGCGTGATCGCCCTCGATGACGAAGCCGAGGAGCTGCAGGAGGTCGCGACCGCGAGCCGCAAACTCGGCTGATCGACGCGCCGATGGCGTGCGCCCGGGCGGCGCGCGCCATCGGCGTCCCTGTGTCCACCCGTCTGTCAGCCCCCTCCCAGCAGGTGCGGGACGTGCGCGGAGGGGAACCAAGTACGATGTTCTCTATCGTCGGCGGACTCTGCCGTGCGGCGTGCGTCCACCGGGCGCGGGCATCATCGGCCCGACCGAACAAAATGGAGTGCATCAGTGGCCTCAGTTCTTGAAAAGGTTCTCCGCGTCGGCGAGGGACGCACCCTCCGTCGCCTCGAGGCGTACGCGAAGGCGGTCAATGCTCTCGAGGACGACTTCAGCGAGCTGACCGACGACGAACTCATGCACGAGACCGTCGAGTTGCGCGAGCGCTACAGCAACGGCGAGTCGCTCGACGACCTGCTGCCGGAGGCCTTCGCCGCGGTGCGCGAGGCGTCCAAGCGGACGCTCGGCATGCGGCATTTCGACGTGCAGATCATGGGCGGCGCCGCCCTCCACCTGGGCAACATCGCCGAGATGAAGACCGGTGAGGGCAAGACCCTGGTCGCGACCACGGCCGCCTACCTCAACGCGATCGCCAGCCGCGGTGTGCACGTCATCACCGTCAACGACTATCTGGCGAGCTACCAGTCGGAGCTGATGGGCCGGGTGTTCCGCGCGCTGGGCATGACCACGGGGGTGATCCTCTCGGGGCAGACGCCGGAGGAGCGTCGCGAGCAGTACGCCGCCGACATCACCTACGGCACCAACAACGAGTTCGGCTTCGACTACCTGCGCGACAACATGGCCTGGCAGGCCAGCGACATGGTGCAGCGCGGCCACTACTTCGCGATCGTCGACGAGGTCGACTCGATCCTCATCGACGAGGCGCGCACTCCGCTCATCATCTCCGGTCCATCCTCGGGCGAGGCGAACCGCTGGTTCAACGAGTTCGCCAGCCTGGCCAAGCGGCTCACACCGGACGTCGACTACGAGGTCGACGAGAAGAAGCGCACCGTCGGCGTGCTCGAGCCCGGCATCGAGAAGGTCGAGGACTACCTCGGCATCGACAACCTGTACGAGTCGGCGAACACTCCGCTCATCTCGTTCCTCAACAACGCCATCAAGGCCAACGCCCTCTTCAAGCGCGACAAGGACTACGTCGTCATGAACGGCGAGGTGCTCATCGTCGACGAGCACACCGGCCGCATCCTGGTCG
>NZ_CAMFLC010000019.1 GCF_945957465.1 uncultured Leifsonia sp. | reverse complement strand
CGCGGGTTGGGGGGGGGGGGGGGGGGGGCGGGGGGGGGGGGGCGGGGCCCCCCCCCCCGGCGACCGTGGAGGGGCCTACTGGCCCGAGCTCGCGGTCTTGATGGCCGCGGCCATGTCCTTCAGCGCCTGGTCGACCGACTTGTCGCCCTTCAGTGCGGCGTAGGCGTTGTCCTGGACGGCCTTGGTGATGGCCGGGTAGAACGGCGAGACGGGACGCGGGACCGCGTTCTCGATCGACGTCTTCAGGGTGGACAGGTAGGGCAGCTGGCTGTTCAGCCCTGCGTCGTCGTACAGCGACGAGAGCACCGGAGCGAGCGAGCCCTGCGTCACGAAGAACTTCTGGGTCTCTTCGGTCTGCAGGAACTTCAGGAACTCGAACGCGGTCGCCTTGTGCTTGCTGTAGACGCTGATCGCGGCGTTGTGACCGCCCAGGCTCGAGACGCCCGGCTTGTCGGCGCTGATGCCCGGCAGGGGCGCGATGCCGAAGGTGTCCTTCACCGTCGACGCGCCGTCGGTCTTGGCCAGGTTGTAGACGTACGGCCAGTTGCGCAGGAACATCAGCTTGCCGGCCTCGAACGCCTGGCGTCCCTGCTCCTCCTGGTAGGTGATGGCCTCGGCCGGGATCTGGCCGTTCTTGAAGCCGTCCACCAGGCGGGTCAGGCCCGCGTTGGCCTCGGGGCTGTCGACGGTGACGGTCTTGCCGTCGTCACCGACGATGGTTCCGCCGTTGGTGTTGATGGCCTCGGCCACGTTCACCGTCAGGCCCTCGTACTGGGCGAACTGGCCGGCGTAGCAGCCGATGCCCTTGGCCTTGGCGATGTCGCAGTCCTTGAGCATCTCGTCCCAGGTCTTCGGCGGCGTCGGAACGAGGTCCTTGCGGTAGTACAGGATGCCGCCGTCGGAGGTCTGCGGCGCCGCGTACTGCGTGCCGTTGTACGTCCCCGACTTGACCGTCGGGGCGAGCAGCTTCGAGTTGTCCATCTTGAAGTTGCCCGTCAGCGGCTGGAGCCAGCCCTTGGCCGCGAACTCACCGGTCCAGACCACGTCGACGTCGACCACGTCGTAGTTCGGGTCCTTCGCCTGGAAGTGCTGCACGAGGTCGTCGTGCTGCTGGTCGGCCTGGTCGGTCTGCTCCTTGAAGGTGACCTTCTCGTTGGGGTGGGCCGCGTTCCACTTCTCGATGAGCGGACGGACCACGTTGGAGTTGTCCTTGCCCTGCACATAGGTGATGGGGCCTTTGCCGTCGAGGTTCGCGTTGGCGTCTCCGCCCCCGCTGCCTCCCGATCCGCCGCCGGTGCATCCCGCAAGGGCGAGACCGGTGATGGCCACCATCCCTGCGATCACGGAGAGACGTGCTGCTTTCATTTCACTCCTCGTTGAGCTCTTGGTGCAGGCGCGGGTGCGCCCCGGCTCAAGGTACTCCGGCCGGATCGCGTATGCAAGCGTTTACGTCAAGCGCTTGCATTGCGATTCGGTCACGGAGCTTCTACCCGCGGCCGGGGGAGGTGCTGCTGCGTACGGCGCGGCCGGGGCCCAGCGCAGGGGGTGCGCTCACGACGTCGTAGAGATCGGTGCGCGAGCGGACACCGCTCTTGCGCATCGCGCGGGCGAGGTGGTTCTCGACGGTTCGCCCGCTGATCGACAGGAGCTCGCCGATCTGCGCGTTCGTGAACCGGCCGGCGAGCATCGCGATCTCCAGCTCGCGTCCTGTGAGGACGTCGGAGGCGACCGTGACCTGCGCCGCGGTCGCGGTGTGCGGCGGCCAGCTGCCGGGCATCCGCGGTCCGCCCAGGGCGTCGGCCAGCGCGAGCAGCGCTGCGCGGCGGTCGCCGTCCTCCTCGCGGCGCGCGGCTGCGAGGGCGAGGTCGCCCATCGGGAAGCAGGTGCCGTCGCCTCGGCCGGCCGCCCGGGCGTGCAGCGCAGCAGAGGAGCCGTCGCGCAGGAGGCGGATCAGCTGTGCCGAGCGGTCGAATCCGGGGGCGTTCAGCTCGGCGACCGCGAGCCCGAACTCGGCGGCGGCCAGCGGGCCGAAGCCGACCTCGAGGCCGGCGGCGAGGGTCTGCGCTGCCGCAAGCGGGTATCCGCGCTCCCGGCGCGCGCGACCCGCTCGTGCGAGCGCTGCGTCGAAGGCCACGGGGTCCTGACCGGGTTCGCTCAACAGCGTGCGTGCGAGATCCGCCCCCGTGCCGAAGAGAGGACCGGGACCCGGAGCGAGGCGTCCGGACTCGTTCGCGAGCGCCGAGCGCAGGGCCGACGGCGCCGCCTCGTGCCGGTGCAGAGCGTGCAGCTGGAGGAGCGCGGCGTAGGGCTGCGTGTACCGGCCCGGGGGTCGTCCCGCGAGGAGGGCGGCCTCGAGCGTGCGATCGAGCAGGCGCACGTCTCCCAGGTGATGGGCTGCGACCGTCGCGACGTAGGCGACGACGACGAGGTCGTGGCGCGGCTCCGGAGACGCTTCGAGGTGCCGCAGGATGTCCGCCCGGGCGGCCGCTGCCGCGACGTCGCCCTCCAGCAGCTCGGCCAGCGCGACGGCCGCGGTCGCCGTCGGCCCGAGCCGGCCGGCCGCATCGACCCCCTCCGCGAGCCGCCGCAGCGCAGGGGCATCGCCGCGCGCCGCCGCGGCGAGCAGCCGTCCATGCCAGAGCCGGTCGTCCGGCCGTCTCTCGTCGTGCAAGTCGAGCGTCACGATGACCTGTCGTCCCGGCCGCTCCGATGGGCCGGAGGCGATGCTCGCGGTCGCCTGGCGCTGCGGTTCGCGCCGCAGGCGGAACCCGGCGGCCAGCAGTGCCGCGGGGCCCGGATGGCCGGGCGCCGCGTGGCCGACGGAGACGGCCTCGCGGCGGCGGAACCGTTCGGCCACGAGCGGCGGCCAGACCTGAACCGTGACGCTGCCGGCGCGGCCGGATCGCACGACCAGGCCGTAATCCTCGGCCCAGCGGAGGTCGTCGTCGCGACTCAGCGCCTCCGCCTCGTGCAGCTCGAGCGGGCCGCGCTCGCCGAGCACTCCGACGAAGCGCCGGACGGCCGTGCCGTAGCTGCCGAGCAGTCCGTCGATCTGGTGGGGGAGGTCGTGGTTCCAGAGCGTCGCGCCGGCGGCGCGCCAGACCCCCTCGCGGAGCACCACGCGCTCGTGCTCGCGCGCGGTCGACGCGAGGAGCTGCACGAGCAGCGGCCGGCCGGCGGTCTCGGCGGAGAGGTACGCGGCGAGCGCGGGGTCCAGCTCACCGCCGAGCACCTGCGCGGCGAACTCGTGGGCTTCGGCGAGCGACAGACCGGGGAGGCGGACCACGCGCTCCGGCACGGAGGGGCTCAGGGTGCGCTCGGGCTCGTGCCGCCCGAACCCCGGCAGCTCGGTGACGAGGAAGACAGCGTCGGTCCGCCGTCGCACCGTCTCCAAGACGCGGAGGGAGAACGCGTCGACGCGCTCCAGTCCGTCGATGGCGATGATCGTCCCCGCGCCCAAGGCCTGGGCGAGGGCGTCGGCGATCGCGCCGGGCTCCTTGACCGGAGCCGCGCCGAGCGAGCGCAGGAGCTGGGCCGCGAGATAGCCGGGGTGCCCGACGCCCAGACCGTCGTCGACGACAGAGACGACGGCGTGCCGGGAGCGCTCGAGCAGCTCGATCGTGCGCCGCAGGACGCTGGAGCGCCCGCTGCCCCGCGCGCCGAGAATCCGCACGGATCTCCCGTTCGCCAGTGCTCGATAGGCATCGTGGATTTCGGGGTCGAAGAGCTGCACAGCTGCCCTTTCTGCTGGATGGAGCGCATCCCGATCGAACCGGGACATCTCCGATCATGCGGACCGCTCCGCCGCGTGAGTGGGCCCGGCGCCCGGGCCGGATGGGTCGATAGCCCGACGGCGCTCCGATTAGGGGTTGCAGCCCGCGAAATGGAGTGTGCTGCCGGGGGCGTGCGGGCGCCCGGCAGTGTGTCGCCGCGGAGTTAGGCTTTCGTCTGTGAGCGGGATGCGTGGGATGGGCGGAGGCGGGATGCGTTCGCGCGTCAGCGCCAGCGATGTGGAGGCCCAGCGCGCGCTCAACGCGGACGCCCCGCGGATTCCGCACCTCTTCCGCCGGATCGTGACGCTGTTCTCGCCGCACAAGGGCGCGATCATCATGACGATGATCCTGGTGCTGGTCGGGGCGGCGCTCTCGGTCGTGCCTCCGCTGCTCACCCAGCGTGCCTTCGATCACGGTCTGTTCCCGCCGAGCGGGGGGCCCGACCTCCCGGTGCTCACCGAGATCGTCGTGCTGATGATCGTCGTCTTCGTCAGCTCGGCGCTGCTCGGCGTCTGGCAGACGTACCTGACCGCGTCGGTCGGCAACCGGGTGATGGGCGCCCTGCGCGTACGGCTGTTCTCGCACCTGCAGGCGATGGAGCTGAGTTTCTTCACGAAGACGAAGACCGGCATCATCCAGTCGCGGCTGCAGAACGACGTCGGCGGGGTCGCGAGCGTGCTCACCAACACGATGTCGAGCATCCTCGGCAACACCGTGACGGTGATCGCCGCGCTCGTGGCGATGCTCCTGTTGAACTGGCAGCTGACCATCGTGGCCGTCATCCTGATGCCGATCCTCGTGATCGCGCAGCGCCGGGTCGGACAGGTGCGCGCCCGGATCGCGACGAAGACGCAGGAGTCGCTGTCGGACATGACCGCGATCACGCAGGAGACGCTGAGCGTGTCCGGCATCCTGCTCTCGAAGAGCTTCAACCGGCAGGCGGCGGAGGTCGAGCGCTACTCCGACGAGAACCGCACGCAGATCCGGCTGCAGGTGTCGCAGGCGATGAGCGGCCAGTGGTTCTTCGCCATGGTGAACATCTTCCTGTCGTCCATCCCGGCGATCGTCTATCTGGTGTCGGGCTGGCTGATCCTCGGCGGGGCCGCGGACATCACGGCGGGCACCATCGTCGCGTTCACGACCGTGCAGGCGCGGCTGCTCTTCCCGCTGCTCGCGCTGATGCGGGTGGCGCTCGACCTCCAGACCTCCGGTGCGCTCTTCGCCCGCATCTTCGAGTACCTCGATCTGAAGCCGGCCATCGCCGATGACCCCGATGCCGTACCCGTCGACCCGGGCCGCGAGCTCGGCCGCATCGAGTTCGACCACGTGGTGTTCCGCTACCCCGACGCGAGAGAAGGAGAGCGCAACACGCTCGACGACGTGTCGTTCGTGATCGAGCCGGGGGAGTTCGCCGCGTTCGTCGGGCCGAGCGGGGCGGGCAAGACCACGGTCAGTTATCTGATCCCGCGCTTCTACGATGCGACCTCCGGGCGGATCCTCTTCGGCGACACCGACCTCCGGCTCCTGCAGCAGGACTCGCTCGTCTCGCACATCGGTGTGGTGAGTCAGGAGACGTACCTCTTCCACGCCTCCATCGCCGAGAACCTGCGCTATGCGAAGCCCGGCGCGACTCAGGAGGAGCTGGAGACGGCGGCCAAGCAGGCGAACATCCACGACACGATCGTCGGCTTCCCCGACGGTTACGGGACGATCGTGGGCGAGCGCGGCTACCGGCTCTCGGGAGGCGAGAAGCAGCGCATCGCGATCGCGCGCGTGCTCCTGAAAGACCCCGAGGTCCTGATCCTCGACGAGGCCACGAGCGCGCTCGACACCATCTCGGAACGCGTCGTGCAGCAGGCGCTCGACACGGCCTCCCGCGGCCGGACCACCATCGCGATCGCGCACCGGCTCTCGACCATCGTCGCGGCAGACGTCATCTTCGTGATCGATCACGGTGCGATCGTCGAGCGCGGCACGCACCGGGAACTGCTGGAGCTCGACGGCACCTACGCCCGGCTCTACCTCGAGCAGACCGAGACGGCCATCCTCGACAGAGACTAGAGCCGCACCCGCGCGTGACGGCGGGCTGTCCACGCGCTGCGATGTTAGACTCGCCTAACATTCGGATCAGCGGAGGCGATGATGGCGCTGGAGGTCACCGAGCGGAAGGCGCCGGCGCGCCTGCGGCTCTGGTTGCTCCTCGGGCCGGCGTTCGTCGCCGCGATCGCCTACGTCGACCCGGGCAACGTCGCCGCCAACCTCACAGCAGGCGCCCGCTACGGCTACCTGCTCGTGTGGGTGCTCGTCGCCGCGAACGCGATCGCGGTCTTCGTGCAGTACCAGTCGGCCAAGCTCGGCATCGTGACCGGTCGCAGCCTGCCGGAGCTCCTGGGCGCCCGGCTCGGCACGGCCGGCCGCCGCGCCTACTGGGCCCAGGCCGAGCTGGTCGCCGCGGCGACGGACATCGCCGAGGTGATCGGCGGCGCGATCGCGCTCAATCTGCTGTTCGGGCTGCCGCTGCCGGTCGGCGCGCTCGTCGTCGGCGCGGCCGCGATCGGGATCCTGGCGGTGCAGTCCCGTCGCGGCCAACGGCCCTTCGAGGCGGTGATCCTCGCGCTGCTCGGCGTGATCGCGGTCGGCTTCCTGGCGGGACTCGTCGTCAGCCCCGTGGACTGGCGGGCCGCGGCGGGCGGACTGGTCCCCCGGTTCGACGGCGCCCCCACCGTACTGCTGGCGGCGAGCATGCTCGGGGCGACTGTGATGCCCCACGCGATCTACCTGCACTCGGCACTCGCGCGCGATCGCCACGGTGCGACCGGCGACACGGGCCGTGTCCGCACCCTGCTGCGCGCCACGCGTCTCGACGTCGTGCTCGCGCTCGTGCTGGCCGGGGCGGTCAACATCGCGATGCTCCTGCTCGCCGCCTCGGCACTGCCCGGCGTCGCGGGGACCGACACCATCGAGGGGGCGCACGCCGCGATCGGCGCGGCGCTCGGCCCGGTCGTCGCCGCCGTCTTCGCGATCGGGTTGCTGGCGTCGGGTCTGGCCTCGGCGTCGGTCGGCAGCTACGCCGGTGCCACGATCATGAGCGGTCTTTTGCACATGCGGGTGCCTCTGCTGGTGCGGCGGGTCGTCACGCTCATCCCCGCGGTGGTCATCCTCGCACTGGGGGTGGACCCGACGTGGGCACTCGTGCTGTCGCAGGTGCTCCTCAGCCTCGGCATCCCGTTCGCGATGATCCCGTTGCTGCGGCTCACCGGATCGCGCCAGGTGATGGGCGCGCAGGCCGACCGGGTGTGGGTGCGCTGGGTCGGCGCGGGAGTCGCCGGGCTCGTGATCGTGCTCAACCTCGCTCTGGTGGTGTTGACGGTGGTATCCCCCTAGCCGCGCGTGGTCGCGCAGTTCCGCGTCCACTCTCGAAATACGGCGATTCGCTCCGACGATGCGGCCGGGATCGATTGCCTTCGCCCGCAATTTTCGAAAGAATTGAAGTAGCTGACATACAGAAAAGCAGTCAGGGGGCGGGTGGAGTGACTGGCCGTGAGCCGCGTCGCCGAGGGAGCCTCCCGGTCGAATTCACCTCCTTCGTAGACCGCAAGACCCCTCTCGCCGCCGCTCGGACGGCATTGGGCCGGAGCGGGATGCTGACCATCGTGGGACCCGCCGGGGTCGGCAAGACGCGCTTCGCGGTGCGGCTGGCGCAGACTGTTCGCCGCCTTCACCCCGACGGCTGCTGGTTCGTCGATCTGAGCACCGTGAGTGCCTCGGGTTCCGTCGTGGACGAGGTGGCGCGGACCCTCGACATCCGCGCGGCAGGGGATCCGCTCGCCGAGACGATCCGCCGGCTGGGCGGCATCGACGGCGTGCTGGTCCTCGACAACTGCGAGCACCTGCTCGATCAGTGCGCGGCGCTCGTGACGCCCCTCGTGAGCGCGTGCCCCGAACTCCGCGTCATCGCGACGAGCCGGCAGATCCTCCGAGTCACCGCGGAGACGACCTTCGAGCTCGAGCCTCTCGAAATCGTCGATCCCCGCTCCGACCGCTGGTCACCCGCCGAGGCGCTGTTCCTCGACCGCGTCGCCGCATTACTGCCCGCCCCTTCGTCGACCGACCGGGAGGCCATCGCGGAGATCTGCCGCCGGTTGGACGGCCTGCCCCTGGCGATCGAACTCGCTGCGGCCCGGGTGAGCGTGCTCGGGCCCGAGCAGTTGCTGCGCCGGCTCGAGAAGCCGTTCGCCCTGCTCTCGAACGGCGCGCGCGATGCTCCCGACCGGCAGCGCACGATCCGGAGCGCGATCAGCTGGAGCTACGATCTCTGCTCTCCGCGGGAGCAGGCGTTGTGGCGACGGATGTCGGTGTTTCCGGCCGGCTGGGATCTGGAGTCCGCCGAGGCGATCGACGACGGCACGGGCGAGGTCGCCCTGGACCTCGTGCAATCCCTGCTGGAGAAATCGATCATCGCGCGCAGTCCGCGCAGCGAGATCGTCTACTACCGCATGCTCGACACCGTCAGACGCTTCGGGCTCGACGCGATGGCCGACGACGAGCGCGACGCGGCTCTCTCGTCGCTGTGCGACTGGTACCTTGCTCGCCTGGCCCGGCTCGAAGCCGAATGGTACGGCCCGGACCAGGCGTATTGGCTGGCGATGACGAGGATCGAACTGCCGAATATCCGGGCGGCTGTCGACCACTGCATCTCGACCGGCGATGCGGCTCGGGGAGCAGGGCTGCTGATATCGGCATGGCGCGTGGTGTGGCAGGCGCACGGGCTCATGGACGAGTTCCATCGCCGGGGGACGCAGATCCTCGCGCTCGCCGACCCGTGGACCGTCGAGGGCTGCCAGCTGCTGATCAAGCTCGGGGCACTGGAGGCCGCGCGCGGAGACCGGGAGACGGCCGACCGGCTCCTCGAACGCGCCGCAGTGCTCGCCGACGAGCTGGACGACGACTTCTGCCGAGCCTGGATCATCGACGAGCGAGCGACCATCCGGCGCGACCGCGAGATGCCGGTCGGGTGGAAGCGCGCACTCGCGGTCGCCGGAAGCGTCGCAACGCTCCACGGACGGACGAACCTCGAAGAGCGAATCGCGATCGGCGAGTACATGTTCGGGCACAGCGAGGAGGCTGCACGACGCAGGCAGGTGCTCGTCGACCGGGCGGTGCGTGCTGGGGACTCGTTCGAGACCCTCTATCTGCTGCTGATCTCGGCGCTGGTCGCGCCGCCGCAGACCGCCCCCGACGAAGTGCAGACGATGCTCAGGCAGGCACTGAGTCTTGCACAGAACCTCGGCGAGCCGTTCATCCTCGCGCTCACCGAGGAAGCGCTGGCTTATGCCGCCGCAGAGTCCGGTGACGCGGTGAGCGCTGCCACCCTGCTCGGGATCACCGATTTCGCGGCGGGTGTGCTCGGGCTGGTCAGGTCGGCATTCCCTCAGTCCCCGCGCTACCGGGGAAAAATCGAGGCGATGGCTCGCGCCGAGCTCGGCGATCGCGCGTTCCAGGCGGCGTTCGACAGCGGCGCGGACATGACCGAGCACGAGGGCGCTCTCTACGGACTCGGGGTTCGCGTCCCGGCACCCGCTCGTCTGCGCGGCGCACAGCCGCGTCGAGCGTCCTCACGGCGCGGGAGCGCCAGGTCGCGGCGCTCGTCGGCCAGGGGCTGACCGACCGCGAGGTGGCGGAGCGTCTCGTGATCTCCCCACGGACGGCGGAAGGCCACGTCGCGAGCAGCCTGATGAAGCTCGGCTTCACCTCGCGCGCGCAACTCGCAGCGTGGACGGTGCAGAACTCAGCGGAGGCGGAATGAAGACGATGGAGAGTCGTCGACCCGGTGCCCTGCCTCCGGAGTACTCGTCGTTCGTGGGCCGGCGCACACAACTGGCCGCCGCCCGCACGGCGCTGGGCGAGACCCGGTTGCTGACCTTGCTCGGGCCAGGAGGGGTGGGGAAGACGCGGTTCGCCATCCGGCTCGCCCAGAGCGTGCGGAAGCTCTATCCCGACGGACTCTGGTTCATCGACCTCAGCGGGGTGAGCGCGAGCGGGTCCGTGGCCGACGAAGTCAACCGGATCGTGGGAGCGCAGGGAGCATCGGGGGATGCGGCCGAGTCGATCGTCGAGTTCTTCGGGGAGGGTCGCGGACTGCTCGTGCTGGACAACTGCGAGCAGGTTGCAGAGAAATGCGCCGAACTCGTGGCCGGGATACTCCACGGCTGCCCCGGACTCTCCGTCGTCGCGACGAGCAGGGCACGGCTGCACATCGCACCGGAGCGGATCTTCCAGGTCGAGCCGCTCGAACCGGCCGACCCGAGACGGAATGCCCCGTCGCCGGCCGTGAGCCTCTTCTTGGATCGATGTGCCGCCCTGCTGCCCGAGCCGAGCGCAGCCGAGCTGGAGGCGATCGCCGAGATCTGTGTCCGGCTCGACGGCCTTCCGCTCGCCATCGAGTTGGCGGCGGCGCGGGTCCGCGTGATCTCGCCGGTCCAGATCCTGGAGCGGCTGGCGGAGCCCCTGGCGCTCCTGTCGAGCGGGGCCCGCGACGCTCCGGACCGCCAGCAGACCATGCGGGCCGCGATCACCTGGAGCTACGAGCTCTGCGACGAGTCCGAACGGAAAGTCCTGCGGCGGATGTCGGTCTTCCCCGGCAGTTGGGACCTGGCGGCGGCGGAGTGGATGTGCGGCTCGGACGGGGGCGACGCGGCACTCGATATCGTGCAGTCGCTGCTGGACAAGTCGATCATCTCGCGTCGACCCTCCGGCGAGGTCGTCTACTTCGGCATGCTCGACACCGTGCGCCGGTTCGGGATCGAGCAGTCGACGCCCGACGAACTCCAGGAGGCCCGCTCGCGGATGCGCGACTGGTACCTGGCGCGACTGGACCGGCTCGAAGCCGACTGGTACGGACCCAACCAGGCGTACTGGCTCGCGTCGACGAGAACGGAACTGCCCAACATCCGCGCGGCCCTCGAATTCTGCTTCTCGACCCGAGACGCGCAGGGCGCGGCGCGGCTCCTGATCACCGGCTGGCGTGTCGTCTGGCAGGCGCACGGGCGCACGGACGAACTGTACCGGTGGGGCCTGCGCGTGCTCGACCTCGGCATCCCCCGGACAGCCGAAGGCGCCCAGATCATGGCGATGCTCGGCGCCTTCGCATTCGGCCGGGGCGAGGTGGAGACCGGTCTGGAGCGGGTCGCCGCGGCCGACGAGTTGGCCGCACACGTGGACGACGACCTCAGCCGCGCGATCGTGGCCCACGTGCGCGCGCTGATCGAGCACGGCCCGGGGTCGATGCAGCTGTTCCGGGAGGCGCTGCGACTGGAGGGAGGCTCCGACCTCAATCCCGCCAGGTCGAATCTGGAGGAGACGATCGCGATCGCCGAGTACGGCCTCGGTGACCGTGAGGCGGCAGCACGGCACCGGGATGCGCTCATCGCCCGATCGGTGCGAGCCGGAGAATCGTTCGAGACCGCTTTCATGCTCACCAACTCGGGATTGATCGCGACGGCGAACGGCGACTTCGACAGCGCCGTCCTCATGCTCCGACAGGCGCTCAGCCTCAATCAGAACCTCGAGGATCCGTTCGCGATCGCCATGTCGGAGGAATCGCTGGCCTCCGTCGCCGCGGGGGCGCAGGACTTCGTCCGCGCGGCGACCCTGCTGGGCATCACCGACGGGATCGGCGGCGCCGGGGGCGTCATGGCGTCCTACGTGCCGAACGCGAGGGGATTCCGCGCGCGCATCATCGAGTCGACGAAGTCCGCGCTCGGAGACCGGGCCTACGCCGCGGCGTACGCCAGAGGCGCGGCGCTCACCACGGCCGAAGGGATCGCCTACGCGTTGGGCGCGCAACTCCCTGCGGGCGCGGGCACACGGACGCCATCGGGCGCCCCCACCGCGCTGTCCGCCCGGGAGCGCCAAGTGGCCGCGCTCGTCGGGCAGGGGCTGACCGACCGTCAGATCGCCGAACGACTCGTGATCTCGCCGCGGACTGCCGAGGGTCATGTCGCCAGCAGCCTGACCAAACTCGGGTTCTCGTCGCGCACCCAGCTCGCCGCGTGGAGCGCGCGATCGGATGCGTCGCCGGCCTGAGCCCGCCGGGGCGTCAGCGCGACGCGACCCACACCGCAGCGGCGGCGGTCGCGCCCAGGACGACGGGCTCGCCGTCGATGAACGCCGTCACGTCTCCCGCGAACTCGCGGTGCTCATCCACCGTGAGCGACACATCGAGGCCGATCCCGCGCTCGCCCAGGTAGCGCAGCACGGCGGGGTCCGCGTCCGAGATCCGGACGACTGTCAACGGGACGCCGGTCGCCGCCGCCAGCAGCGGCTCGGCGTCCGGTCGCCGGGGTGTGCCGTCGGCCGTGGGGATGGGGTCGCCGTGCGGGTCTCTCGCGGGGTATCCCAGTCGCCGGTCGATGCGGTCGACCAGCTCGTCCGAGACGGCGTGCTCCAGCACCTCGGCCTCGTCGTGCACTTCGTCCCAGCCGTAGCCGAGCTCCTCCACGAGGAACGTCTCGATCAGCCGGTGCCGGCGGACCATCGCCACAGCGCCGCGACGGCCCGCGTCGGTGAGCTCGATCCCACCGTAGGGCTCGTGCGCCAGGAGGCCCTGGTCGACGAGCCGGCGGATGGCATCGGACACCGTCGCCGACCGCACGCCCATCCGCTCGGACAGCTGCTTGACCGTGATCGGGTCGCCCGACCATTCCGTCGCCGACCAGATCAGCTTCAGATAATCCTGTGCCACGGGGGAGAGATCGGACACCGGCATGAATCCGAGTCTAGGCAGGCGAGCTGAAACACAGCGAATGCCTGCTGATGCGCCTGTTACGGTGGACGGCGTGAAGTACGCACAGACCATCACAGACTTGGTCGGCGACACCCCGCTCGTGAAGCTCAACCGGCTGACCGACGGTATCGAGGCGACGGTGCTCGTCAAGCTCGAGTACCTGAACCCCGGAGGCTCGTCGAAGGACCGCATCGCCTCCCGCATCATCGACGCTGCGGAGCAGGAGGGGCTGCTGAAGCCCGGCGGCACGATCGTGGAGCCCACGAGCGGCAACACCGGGGTCGGGCTGGCTCTCGTCGCCCAACAGCGCGGCTACCGGTGCGTGTTCGTCCTGCCCGACAAGGTCGGCGAGGACAAGCGCAACGTGCTGACCGCCTACGGGGCGGAGATCGTGGTCACGCCCACCTCTGTTCCGCCCGACCATCCCGACTCCTACTACTCGGTGTCCGACCGTCTCGCCGCCGAGATCCCCGGCGCGTTCAAGCCGAATCAGTATTCCAACCCGAACGGGCCGCGCAGCCACTACGAGACCACCGGTCCCGAGATCTGGCGCGACACCGACGGTCGCATCACCCACCTGGTGGCGGGCGTCGGCACCGGTGGCACCATCTCCGGCACGGGGCGCTACCTCAAAGAGGTGTCCGATGGCCGCGTCCGGATCATCGGCGCCGACCCGGAGGGATCCGTCTACTCGGGCGGCACCGGTCGCCCGTACCTGGTGGAGGGCGTCGGCGAGGACTTCTGGCCGGGCGCGTACGACCCCACCGTGGTCGACGAGGTCATCCCGGTCACCGACGCGGATTCGTTCCACATGACCAGGAGGCTGGCGCGCGAGGAGGGGATCCTCGTCGGCGGATCGAGCGGCATGGCCGTCGTGGCGGCGCTGCGGGCGGCGAAGGGCCTGACCGCCGACGACATCGTGGTGGTCATCCTCCCCGACGGCGGTCGCGGGTACCTCGCGAAGATCTTCAACGACAAGTGGATGCGCTCCTACGGCTTCAGCGAGGTGCCCGACGAGGCCACCGTGCACGACGTGATCCGGAGCAAGCGCGGTGGCCTTCCCGACCTTGTCCACACGCATCCCAGCGAGACGGTGCACGACGCCATCGGGATCATGAACACCTACGGCGTCTCCCAGCTCCCGGTGCTGACCGCCGAGCCCCCGGTGGTGATGGGCGAGGTCGCCGGCGCGCTCGACGAGCGGTCGCTCGTCGACGCCGTCTTCAGCGGCCGCGCCCGCATGAACGACCCGGTGGGCGCGCACCTCGGTGAGGCGCTGCCGCTGATCGGCGTGAACGAGCCGGTGACGGCCGCGCGCGCCGCACTGGCCGTCGCCAACGCCCTGCTCGTCACGGAGGACGGCAAGCCGGTCGCGGTGCTGACCCGGCAGGACCTCCTGACCTACCTGAGCGAGTAGTCGCCCCACCACCCGTCCCGATCGTCCAGAAGTAAGGATCGTCATGTCCCACGGTTTCGCCACGCGCGCCATCCACGTCGGCCAGGAGTTCGACCCGACGACGGGCGCGATCATCCCACCGATCTACCAGACGTCGACGTTCGTCCAGGACGGCGTCGGCGGGCTGCGCGGGGGCTACGAGTACGGCCGCGCGGGCAACCCGACGCGGACCTCGCTCGAAACCCTGCTCGCCTCGCTCGAGGGCGGGGTGAGCGCCCTGTCGTTCGCGTCGGGGCTCGCCGCGGAGGACGCCCTGCTGCGGGCCGTGCTGCGCCCGGGCGACCACGTGGTGCTCGGCAACGACGTGTACGGCGGCACGCACCGGCTGATCAACCGCATCCACGGGGCCTGGGACGTGCGCAACACCACGGTCGACCTCGGCGACCTCGACGCGGTGCGGGCGGCGCTCGCGGTCGACGGCACGCGCGTGCTGTGGATCGAGACGCCCAGCAACCCCCTGATGAAGATCAGCGACCTGGCGGCCCTGGTCGAGCTCGGCCACAGCGCAGGCGCACTGGTCGTCGTGGACAACACCTTCGCGTCGCCGGCCCTCCAGCAGCCGCTCTCGTTCGGCGCGGACGTCGTCGTGCACTCGACCACCAAATACCTCGGCGGTCACTCGGACGTCATCGGCGGCGCGCTCGTCTTCGCCGACGGCGAGCTCGCGGAGAAGGCGCGGTTCATCCAGTTCGCCGCCGGCGCGGTCTCCTCGCCGATGGACGCGTGGCTCACGGTGCGCGGCATCAAGACCCTCGACGTGCGCATGCAGCGGCACAGCGCCAACGCCCAGGCGATCGCAGAGGCCCTCGTCGGCCGCCCGGGCGTCGATGCGGTGTACTACCCCGGTCTGCCGGACCACCCCGGGCACGCGCTCGCGGCCGCGCAGATGAGCGGCTTCGGCGGCATGCTGTCGGTCGCGCTCAGCGGGGGAGCGGCCGCGGCCCGCCGGTTCGCCGAGTCGACCGAGGTGTTCCAGCTCGCCGAGTCGCTCGGCGGCGTCGAGTCGCTCATCGGCTACCCGTCGGAGATGACCCACGCGTCCGTGCGCGGCACCGAACTGGAGGTCCCGGACAACGTGATCCGGCTCTCCGTCGGCATCGAGGACGTCGCCGACCTGTTGGCCGACGTCGAGCAGGCTCTCGCGCGCTGATCGCGCTGATCGCGCGAGGCGGCGCGAATTCGGCCCGGGTCGCGCGAGACGGCGCAGAGTCAGCCGTCTCGCGTGTCTTTGATCCGCCGACGTGTCAGCCGGGCGCGAGGATGGGAGCATGACCTCCATCCGCCCGGCGACGCCCGCCGACGCCGACGCCGTCCTCCACCTGTTCGACGACGCGATCGCGTGGTTCGTCTCGATCGGCAACACGGGGCAGTGGGGGAGCGAGCCGTTCTCCTCCCAGCCCCGGCAGGTGGAACGGGTGCGCGGGTGGGTCGACGAGGCCGGATCCTGGGTGGCCGAGCATCCGGACGCAGGCGTCGTCGGGTTCCTCGCGCTCGGAGAGGCGACCGAGTACGTTCCCGCGGCGACCGAGCCGGAACTCTACGTGCGTGTGCTCATCGGCTCGCGTGATCCACGCGCGAAGGGCACGGGTCGGCTGCTGCTCGGGTTCGCCGACGGACAGGCGCGCGCCGCGGGTGTCGACCTGCTGCGCGTCGACTGCTACGCAGGAGGGAGCGGAGACCTGATCCGGTTCTACGAGTCGTGCGGCTACCGGCCGACCGGGACGTTCACGGTCGGTGCGTGGCCCGGCCAGGTGCTTGAACGCTCCCTCGGCCCCGCGCCGGAGGCAGAGGGTGGATTCACGGATTTCGGGGTATTGCCCGATGAGGACCCCTCACCGATAGTGGAGGCGTGAGGACTTTCGGGGTGGAGGAGGAACTCCTCCTGGTCGACGCGCGCGGGGTCGCGATTCCCGTCGCGCCGTTCGCGCTGGCCGATGCTCCGGCCGGAACCGAGGCGCGCCTCGGCGCCGAGATCCAGCAGGAGATGATCGAGACGCAGACCCGGCCGCAGCTCGGCTCCGACGCCCTCCTGACCGACATCGTCGAGGGACGCACCCTGGCCGACGCCCTCGCCCGGCGCCACGGCGCCCGCGCGGTCGCCGTGGCGATGTCGCCCCTGCCGTTGCGGCCGCACGCCACACCGGACCCGCGCTACGACCAGATGATGGCCCGCTACGGGCTGACCGCCAAAGGCACCCTGGTGTGCGGCTGCCACGTCCACGTCGCCATCCGTTCGCGCGAGGAGGGCGTCGCCGTCCTCGACCGGATCCGCACCTGGCTGCCGACGCTGCTCGCGCTCAGTGCGAACTCCCCGTTCGTCGGCGGTGTCGACACCGGGCACGCCAGCTACCGCTTCGTCGCCTGGCACCAGTGGCAGAGCGCCGGGCCGACCGATGTCTTCGGCTCCGTGGAGGCGTACGACCGTTTCGAGCGGCTGCTGGTGGAGACCGGCGTGATCCTCGACAAGGCGATGCTGTACCTCGACGCCCGGGTGTCGCACAGGCAGCCGACGGTCGAGGTGCGCGTCGCCGACGTCTGCCTCGACGCGCGCGACACCGTCGTGCTGGCTGCTCTGGTACGCGCCCTCGTCGACACCGCCGCCGATGAGTGGCGTTCGGGCATCGCGCCGTTGGCGACCCCGTCCGCTGCGCTCCGGCTCGCCGAATGGCAGGCTGCGCTCACCGGCGTCGGCGGCATGCTGCCGCACCCGGTCACAGGCCGCGCGGGCACCGCCGTCGCCGCGATCGACGCCCTACTGGCGCACACCTCCAGCGCCCTGGAGGCGAACGGCGACCTTCCGCTCGTCCGGCGCGGAATCGTCCGGATCCTGCAGAACGGCGGTGGCGCCGGACGACAGCGAGCGGCGCTCGAGCACCGGGGGAGGATGCGCGACGTGGTCGCCGAGGCCATCGCGGTGACGCACGACGCGGGTGAAGAGGGCGACGACCGATTCGTGGCGTAGCAATCCCTTCCGCAGAAGCCGGCGCGCGCATATCCTTCCGACATGATGGGGGTTCGGACATGACCGGGAAGGAACTCGCCCACCAGCACGCCGTCTACACGTACGGCTCGCTTCCGCTGACGCTGATGTACAGCCCCACGGCGACCGCCGCGTGGGAGGTGTACTTCGGCGGAGACTACCTCGGACTCGTCGAGGAGGCGCACACAGCGGGAGACCCGTGGCCGTCGTTCGTCGCCCGTCCTCCCGGCGAGGAGGAAACCGGCGACGGCATCCCGGCCCGCGACTGGCGGGTCGCCGTCGAGCTGCTCGCCGCCCGCGCGGGGCTCTGAGCGCCGGCGTCGACGTGGCGTCGGGACGGCGTCACCCGCGCCGGGTCACCGGTCGGCGATGTCAGAAGGCGAACTGCGACCACTCGGCTCGCGCCAGATTCACGCGCTCGCCGTGCCGCTCGACCACCCAGTGCGATGGTGTCCCCGCCAGATAGGTGCAGAGGACCGTCTCGCTGTTCCAGCCGTCCGCTGAGCGGATCCACCGCACCAAGTGGATGTCCTGCCCCGGCTTCGGCGCGTTCCCGATCGGCGTCTCGTAGGTCGTCACGCTGCACTCCTCCCCAGTTGTGCAGCCGGTCCCCTCCGCTGGAGGCGCGACGGGTCGCCCCTCCGACAGCCCGGGACTGGCTCCTGCACTCGACCCTAGTGGGGTACAAGCCCGGGGGACAAGAGGGTTCAGGTGAACGGCGGTGGACGGCTTGGGTACCGGGCCGGACGGCTCAGCCGCCGTCAGATCGCGGGGTCGTCCTCGTCGTCCGCCGCCGCGTCGTCCTCCGGTTCGAAGACGCCGTCGGCATCGTACGGGCCGCCGCCTTCGCCCTCGGCGAGGGCGTCGACGTCGATGGGCTCACCGGAGGGCGTCTCGGGCCAGTTCTCTTTCGCATCGGTCATGCCGCGATGGTAGGCCGAACGGGCCACCGGCAAAACCTCCCGGTGGGCGACGCCCACGGGTTTCTGACCGAGACGTGAGTAATCGCGGGAATCCAGTGGTGGATTCCCGCGATTACTCACGTCTCGGCGGAGGTCAGGCCTCGGGGGCGGCCTCGGCGGACTGCGCCTCGGCGATGGAGGCGCGGACGGCGTCCATGTCGAGCGCCTTCACCTGGCCGATGAGGTCTTCGAAGGTCGGAGCCGGCAGTGCGCCCGGCTGCGAGAAGACGAGGATGCCGTCGCGGAACGCCATCAGCGTCGGGATCGAGGTGATGCCGGCGGAGGCGGCGAGCGCCTGCTCGGCCTCGGTGTCGACCTTGCCGAACACGACGTCGGTGTGCTCCTGCGAGGCCTTCTCGAAGATCGGACCGAACATGCGGCACGGGCCGCACCACTCCGCCCAGAAGTCCACGAACACGATGTCGTTCTCGGTGATCTTCGACTCGATGTTCTGCGCGGTCAGCTCGACGGTCGCCATGGGTGCCTCCTTGGAGTCGCGGGATGCTGCGGCCGCGAGGTGCATCGGCCGCACTGAAGAGAACGGTACGCCTCGTCGCGGAATTCCCCGCGCGCCGTCGTCGAGGCCCCGACCGGAGCGCGTGGAGGCCCCAGCGCACTGAGGGCAGCCGCATAGCAAGACCTCAGAAGACGCATCTGCACGGCATAAGGCCGCGAAAGGTCACGGGAATGTAACGGCGGCAGGGTGGCTGTCATGTCCCAGCCAGCCGCCCTCTCGCTCGACATCGTCGTGCCCGTGTACAACGAGCAGGCGACACTCGCCACGTCCCTCCGCCGGCTCCACGCCTACCTGACCGACACGATGCAGGTGAGCTGGCGGATCACGGTCGCCGACAACGCCAGCACCGACGAGACGCCCGCCATCGCGGACGCCCTCGCCGCCGAGCTCGGCGGAGTCGTGGCCGTCCACCTCCCGCTGAAAGGGCGCGGTCGTGCCCTCAAAACGGTATGGGGCGCCTCGCCCGCCGAGGTGCTCGTCTACCTCGACGAGGACCTCTCCACCGACCTCGCCGCCCTGCTGCCGCTCGTGGCCCCGCTGCTCTCGGGTCACTCCGATCTCGCGATCGGCACCCGGCTCGGGAGGAGCTCGCGCGTCACGCGGGGCGGCAAGCGCGAGTTCATCTCCCGCAGCTACAACCTGCTGCTGCGACGCACGATGTCGGTGGGGTTCTCCGATGCGCAGTGCGGTTTCAAGGCGATCCGCCGGGACGTCGCACAGCGCCTCCTCCCGCTCGTCGAGGACGACGGCTGGTTCTTCGACACCGAACTGCTGATCCTCGCCGAACGGGCCGGGCTGCGGATCCACGAGATCCCGGTCGACTGGGTCGACGATCCGCACAGCTCCGTCGACATCGTGCGTACCGCACGTGAAGACCTGGCGGGGATGCTGCGCGTCGGCAGCAACATCGCCCGCGGCCGCATCCCGTTGGAGGCCGTCTACGCCGAATTGGGGCGTCGCCCGTTCGCCCCGCCGAATCCGCCGGGGTTCTTCGGCCAGGTGGTGCGGTTCGGGCTCGTCGGGTTGCTCTCCACTGCCGCATATGCGCTGCTCTACCTGCTGCTGTCCGGCGTGCTCGGCGGCCAGGCGGCGAACTTCGCGGCCCTGCTGCTGACGGCGGTCGCCAACACCTGGGCGAACCGCCGCTTCACGTTCGGCGTGCGCGGCCGGCCTGGGATGGTCCGTCATCAGTTCCAGGGGCTCGTCGTCTTCGCGATCTCCTGGGCGCTGACCGGAGGTGCGCTCGCAGTGCTGCACGCGACCGCGCCCGCGGCCTCCTCCCGTGTCGAGCTGATCGTGCTCACCGCGGCCAACCTCGCCGCGACTCTGCTGCGATTCGTGCTGCTGCGGCTCTGGGTGTTCCGGGCGTCGCGACGGGCGGCGGTCGTGTCCGTTCCGCCCTCCGCGTCGGCGGAGCCGGCCTCCCTCGACCTCGTCCCCACTGAAACGGAGAAGTGATCATGTCCCTCACCACCGCGTCCATCCCCACGGCCACGCCGGTCGGGGCCGAGCGTCCGGTCGCCGATTCGCGGCCCGACCACCCGCGGGGGCGCCGCTTGCGGCGCCTGGTCCGGGGAGGGGAGGGCAGCGCCGCCTGGGAGCGCCCCGCGCTGCTCGGCCTCCTCGCCGTCACCGCGGTCCTCTATCTCTGGGACCTCGCCGCCAGCGGCTGGGCCAACTCGTTCTACTCGGCCGCGGTGCAGGCCGGGTCGGTGAACTGGGAGGCGTTCTTCTACGGCTCCAGCGACGCCGCGAACTCGATCACGGTCGACAAGCCCCCGGCGAGCCTGTGGATCATGGCGCTCTCGGTGCGGGTCTTCGGCCTCAGCTCGTGGAGCATCCTGGTTCCGGAGGCGCTGATGGGTGTCGCCACGGTGTGGCTCGTCTACCTGATCGTCCGCCGAGCCTACAGCGCCCGCGCCGCGCTGCTGGCGGGAGGCGTGCTGGCTGTGACGCCGGTCGCAGCGCTGATGTTCCGGTTCGACAACCCGGACGCGCTGCTCGTGCTGCTGCTGACACTCGCGACCTACCTGACCCTGCGCGGCATCGAGTCGGGCCGCATCCGCTGGGTGATCTGGGCGGGGGTCGCCGTCGGCTTCGGCTTCCTCACGAAGCAGCTGCAGGCGTTCCTCATCCTTCCGGTGCTGGCCGGGGTCTACCTCGCCGCGGCCCGCGTCTCGTGGGCCAAGCGCTTCGGTCATCTGCTCGCAGCCCTCGGCGCGGTGATCGTCGCCGCGGGCTGGTGGGTCGCGATCGTCGAGCTCGTGCCGGCCGCACTGCGTCCGTACATCGGCGGTTCGCAGACGAACAGCTTCCTGGAACTCACCTTCGGCTACAACGGCTTCGGCCGGCTCACCGGTGACGAGACCGGCAGCGTCACCGGCGGTGGCGGCGGGGCGACCGGGGGCGGGATGTGGGGCGCCACCGGCATCCTCCGGCTGTTCGAGAACGAGATCGGCGGACAGATCACGTGGCTGCTGCCGGCCGCGCTCGTGCTGTTCGTGGTCGCGCTCGTCCTGGGGCGCGCGGCCGCGCGCACCGACACCCGCCGGGCGACTCTCCTGCTCTTCGGCGGCTGGCTGATCGTGACCGCGCTGGCGTTCAGCTTCATGGCCGGGATCTTCCACGCCTACTACACGGTGGCCCTCGCGCCCGCGCTCGCCGGGGTGGTCGCGATCGGCGCCTCAGTCGCCTGGGGCGCACGCGAGACGCTGTGGGTGCGGGTCCTCTCGGCCCTGACGATGCTCGGAACCGCGGTCTGGGCCTGGGTGCTGCTCGACCGCGCGAACGGCTGGCTCCCGTGGCTGAAGGTCGTCGTCCTCATTGTCGCGCTCGCGGCGTCCGTGCTGCTGCTCCTTCCCCCGCGCGGCCGGACACTGTCGGGCGCGACCGTTTCGGCCGCCCTGATCGGGGCACTGCTGGCGCCGACGGCGTACACACTGCAGACCGTCACGACGGCACACACGGGTTCGATCGTCACGGCCGGGCCGACCGTTTCCGGCGCGATGGGCGGTCCAGGTGGAGGCCGCGGCTTCGGCGGGGTGCCCGCCGGCGGCCAGGCCGGCGGCCAGGGCAGGGCACCGGCCGGCGGCGGCCAGGGCGGGCTCGCCGGTGCGCCCGGGGGTGGGCCGGGCGGATCCGCCGGCGGCAACGGGGCGCCGGCGAACGGCGGCACGAACGGCGGCACGAACGGCGGCACGAACGGTGGCACCCGCGGCGGCGCAGGGGGAATGGGCGGTCTCCTCGGCTCCAGCACGGTCAGCTCCCAGCTCAGCGCTCTCCTGAAGACCGACGCAGCGAAGTACACCTGGGTCGCTGCCGCCATCGGCTCCAACTCGGCGGCGGGGTACCAGCTTGCGACGCAGGAGGCCGTGATGCCGATCGGCGGTTTCAACGGCTCCGATCCGTCGCCGACGCTGGCACAGTTCAAGCAGTACGTGGCGGAGGGCCGGATCCACTACTTCATCGCGGGCGGCGTCGGGCAGTCGAACGGAGGCAGCAACGCCTCGAGCCGGATCGCCGGCTGGGTGGAGGCGAACTTCACCGCCACCACGGTCGGCGGCGTCACCGTCTACGACCTGACGAGTTAGGCTCGCTGCGCTCCGCCGAAGGGCGCGTAGAGGCCCCTGAAACGACGTTGTGAGGGCCTCTACGCGCCCCTCGGCGCGGCAAGCGCGGGGGGACGACCGGGGACGACCGGGGACTGGCCGCGGATGGGCGAAGGCTGGCAGCCGATGGGCGGCCGGATGTCGGTGGGCCGTACCAGGATGGTCGGGTGACCGAACGAGCGCCCTCGACCACGCGACCTCCGGCGGGGCAGCCCGCCGAGCATGTCGGGCGGCTCGGCGTGGCCGGTGGCACGGCGCTCTACGTCGCGGCCGTGCTCGGCACGGGCATCCTGGTGCTGCCGTCGCTGGCCGCGGCCGCCGCGGGCCCGGGCGCCATCCTCGCGGTCGCCGCACTCGCGCTCATCTCGATCCCGCTCGCGGCCACGTTCGCCGCGCTCGCGCGTCGCCATCCCGACGCGGGCGGCGTCGCCACCTTCGCCCGGCGCGCCTACGGCCCGACCTCGGCGCGCGTCGTGAGCTACTGGTTCTTCTTCGGCACGCCGATCGGCGCCCCGATCGCCGCCCTGATGACGGCGCGCTACGTCGTCGCCGTGATCGGCGGCGGCGGCGCCCAGACCACACTGATCGCGGTCGCGCTCATGGTGATCCCGGTCGTCGTCACCGCTTTCGGGGTCCGGTTCGCCGCCTCCGTGCAACTCATCCTGTCCGGGGCGCTGGTCGCCGTGCTGGTGTTCGTCCTCGCGGCCGCCGCGCCGCACGGCCGGGCCGAGAACCTCGAGCCGCTGCTCCCGCACGGCTGGCCGGGCGTGGGGCTCGCCATGAGCCTGTACATCTGGGCGTTCGCGGGCTGGGAGGCCGTGGCAGGGATCGGCGGCGAGTTCCGCAACCCGCGCCGCGACATCCCGCGGGCCACCGCGCTGGCCCTGGTGATCGTCTCGGTCGCCTACCTGGCGATCCAGACGGTGACGGTGACGGTGCTGGGGAGCGCCGCGACGACGTCCGCCGTTCCGCTGCTCGACCTCGTCGACGTGGCCACGGGGTCCGGCGGCGGGGTGGTCGTCGCGGTGATCGCCGCGATCGTCGTGACGGGCGTGTTCAACGCGTATCTCGCCGCGTTCAGCAAGCTGGGCGCTGCGATGGGGCGCGACGGCGACCTCCCGCGCTGGTTCGGCCGCGGCGCCGAGAACGGCGCCGTCGCGCGGCGCGGGCTGCTGCTCTCGGCGGTCGTGATGGCGCTCTACTCCGTGGTCGTGCTGACCAGTGGAGACCTCCAGCCGTTCATCCTCGTGCACACCAGCATCGCGGCGGCGGTCTACGGCCTCGGCGTCGCCTCGGCGATCGTGCTCCTGCCCACCCGTTCGGTCGGGTGGTGGATGGCGGTGCTCTCCTGCGTGTTCGCCGCAGGGCTGCTCGTGCTCGCGGGCTGGCATCTCGTGTTCCCGGCCGGGATCGCCGTCGTCGCGGTGGCGGTCGGAGCGTTCGCGCGGCGCAGGAGGGGCCGTCCCGCATAATGGGTGGACGCTCCTCACCCGGAGGAGCTGCGCGGGCGCGACCCGTGCGCAACATCGCGGGAGGGCGCCGTGACGCATGACCCGGCGACCGCCGAGCCTGTGGCCCGGGCGGCCAGCATGCGCGACGTGGCACAGCTGGCCGGAGTCTCACACCAGACGGTTTCGCGCGTCATCAACGGTCATCCCAGCATCCGCGACTCGACCAGACAGCGCGTCCTCGACGCGATGGAGGCACTGCACTACCGGCCCAATCCGGCCGCGCGGGCACTCGTCACGGCACGGTCACGGACCCTCGGCGTGCTCTCGACCACGGCCGCGGCGCTCTACGGCCCGGTGTCGAGCATCAACGCGGTGCAGGGCGCGGCGCGCGACGCGGGGTACTACCTCGCCGTCGCCCAGCTCTCCGAGCTGAACGAGCGGGGGATCGCCGCAGCGCTCGACCACCTGCTCTCGCAGGCCGTCGAGGGCATCATCGTGATCGCCCCGCAGGAGCTCGTGATGACGCAGCTGTCGGGCTCCGGCCTCACCGTGCCGTACGTCACGTTGCAGGGCGGCGCCGAGTACGACGCCCGCGTCCTCACCGTCGACCAGGAGGCCGGCGCCCGCGCCGCGACGGCCCACCTCGTCGGCCTGGGCCACCGCTCGATCCACCACGTCACCGGCCCCCTCGAATGGTTCGAGTCGCAGGCCAGGGTCGCCGGCTACACGCGGGAGCTGGAGGCCGCGGGCCTGCCGGTGCCTCCGCTGCGCGAGGGCGACTGGTCGGCCGAGTCGGGTTACCGCGCCGCCCGCGAACTCCTGCGCGATCCGGGTGCCACGGCGGTGTTCGCGTCGAACGATCAGATGGCCCTCGGCGTCTACCATGCGGCACGGGAGGCCGGGCGGCGCATCCCCGAAGACCTGAGCGTCGTCGGGTTCGACGACATCCCCGAGGCGACGCACTTCTGGCCGCCGCTGACCACGGTGCTGCAGGACTTCACGGAGCTCGGCCGCCGCAGCGTCGAACGCCTGATCGCCGAGATCGAGGGCGGCGAGGTCCCCGGACCGGTGAGTCTCGTCCCCGAACTGGTCGTGCGCGCCTCCGCCGCCGCTCCCTCCGCCGCCGCTCCCTCCGCCGCCACCCCCTCCGCCGCCGCCGCTCCCCCCGCCGATGTCGCAGGGAGGCCATAGGCTCGGGGGATGAGCACCGACCGGGAACCGACGAAGGCCGGGCGGCTCTCGAAGCCGGAGGGTGTGCTGGCTCCCCGCTACCGCTGGGTGAGCATCGGCATGTGCCTGCTGGTCACCCTGGCGGCGTTCGAGGCTCTCGCCGTCACGACCATCATGCCGGCCGTGAGCCGCGAGCTCGACGGCGCAGCGCTGTACGCCTTCGCGTTCGCGGGGCCGCTCGCGGTCGGCGTCGTCGGCATGGTGGTCGCCGGTGCGTGGTGCGACCGCGGCAACCCGCGCACGGCGCTGTACGCCTCGGTCGTGCTGTTCGCGGCGGGCCTCACGCTCGCCGGCACCGCAGCGACGATGCCGCTGTTCGTGACCGGCCGGCTGATCCACGGGCTCGGCGGGGGAGCCCTGACCGTCGCCCTCTACGTCATCGTCGCTCGCGTCTACCCGCCGCGGCTGCACCCGAGCATCTTCGCGGGTTTCGCGGCCGCCTGGGTGGTGCCCTCGCTGATCGGGCCCGTGATCGCGGGCGCGGTCGCCGAGACGGTGGGCTGGCGGTGGGTGTTCCTCGGGGTCGTCGCTCTGGTCGTCCTGGCGATGCTGATGGTCGTCCCCGCCATGCGCGGTGTCCACGGCCCGGAGCAGCGCCCCGCGGGAGGCCACGAGCTCGCCCGGGTGGGTCTGGCCGCTCTCGTCGCAGCGGCGGTGCTCGGTCTGACGCTGGCGGCCGAGGCCCGCGGGCCGGTGCAGTGGATCGTGCCCGTCATCGCGGCGGCCGTCGCGGTCGCGGCCCTGCGACCGTTGCTGCCGGCGGGCGTCCTGCTCGCGCGACGCGGCCTGCCGAGCGTGATCCTCGTCCGCGCGATCGTGGCCGGAACGTTCTTCTCGGCCGAGGTGTACGTGCCGCTGATGATGGTGAGCCGGTACGGCGCCTCCCCGGCCGTCGCCGGTCTGGCGCTGACGGCGGCCGGCCTGAGCTGGGCCGCCGCCTCCTGGGCGCAGGGCCGCTTCCCGGCCATCGGCAACCGGCTCGCCGCGCGCCTCGGCGCGCTCGGGCTGACGATCGCGATCGCGTCGCTGCTGATCACCGCGGTGACCGGCGCCTCGCCGATCGTCATCGTCGTCGGCTGGGCGTTCGCCGGGCTCGGTATGGGCCTGCTGTATCCGCGGCTCGGCGTGCTCACGCTGGAGTACTCGACGCCGGCCGACCAGGGCTTCAACAGTTCGGCGCTCTCGATCGCCGACTCGACGGGTTCCGCCATCGCGCTCGCGGCGACGGCGATCGCCTTCTCCGCGCTCGGCGGTGCGGCATCCCCCGCGGCGTTCGCCGGCGTGTTCGTCGTCGACGGCCTGCTGTGCCTCGCCGCGTGGGTGTGCGGGCCGCGGATCCTGGCGCGCTGAGCGTCGTCCTCCATCGCTCACGACGCGCCGACCGCGGCGTCGCCCTGTTCGCCGCGAGCGCCCGCGGTGTCGGCCGGATCGCCCTGCCGACGGCTGGCGATCAGGAACGGAATGCCGATCAGCTCGATCGCCCCGCCGATCACCAGCGACGCGCCGTACCCCCACAGGTCTGCGGCCCGACCGAGAGCCGGCTGGATGACGACCCCGCCGAGGCTCCCGAACAGCGAGTCGAACGACAGCACCGTCGCACGCTGCTTCGACGGGATCATGTCATTGAGGTAGGCCTGACGCACCGGTCCGGCCACGGCGTAGACGAACCCCCACACCACCAGGAGGACGACGGCGAACCAGACGAACGCCGTCAACCCGAGCAGCACCAGCACGACGATGCTGCTCAGCGACGCGCCGATGACCGTGGTCGTCCGCTTGGCGAACATCCTCCGCAGCCGGGGTGCGACGATCCCGCCGGCCACTTGCGCGAGCGAGAGGATGGCTGCTGCGAGCCCGGCGATCGAGTAGGCCTTCGGGTCGCCATAGAGCACGAGCAGGTACGGTTGCAGCGCATAGAACGCGTAGATCCCGACGCCGGAGGCGAACGGGGCCGAGAGGATGACGTACCGCACCGAGCGCTTGCGCATACCGTGCTCGATGGACTGGTTCAGGATGTTCCTCGTCGCCTTGAGCGGACCCAGGGACTTGTCGGGTGTGAAGCCCAGGTCCCGCATCGCCGCGAATGCGAAGACGAACATCACGACCAGCACTCCCGCCCGCAGCAGGAACGGCACGCCCAGGTTCGTCGCCTGGGCGATCACGCCGCCGAGCACAGAGCCCGTGAACATGGCGACGCCCGTGACGACCAGGCCGCGGCCGAAGACCGTCTCCAGGCTCCCGGTGTAGCCGGTGGCGGTGAGCGCATCGACGAGCCACGCGTCGACCGCCCCCGAGAAGAACGTGAATCCGAGACCGAGCAGTACGGACGCGAGTGCCCACCAGACGAAGGGGGCGTGCCACAGCCAGAGCAGCCAGTAGAAGGCGGTGGAGAGGGAGAGGGTGACGGTCCCGAGAAGATAGGACGCGCGCCTGCCGATGGTGTCGGCGACGACGCCGGTGGGGATCTCGAAGACGACCATGCCCGCCGTGAAGAAGGCGTTCGCAGCGAACGCCTCGAAGTTCGTGAGCCCGGCGTCGAGGAGGAAGAGTGTGTTGATGCCCCAGATGAACGACGCCGCGAGGGTGTTGCCCAGGAGGAGCGTCAGGTAGACGCCCTGCACCCGGCGGGTGGAGGGGGTCAGCGGGTTCGACCCGGCGTGCGCGGCCATGGCGCACATCATCGTCCGCTCGTGGGCGGAGCGCCAGAGCGCCTCGCCCGCTCCGACCGCGATCGTGTGGCAGGGTGTCACGCATGGCCACCGTCGTGTTCGCCCCCGATTCGTTCAAGGGATCGGCGACGGCCGCGGCCGTGGCGGAGGCGCTCGCCGACGGGTGGGCGTCAGTCCGCCCGGCCGATCGGGTCGTGCGGGTGCCGATGGCCGATGGAGGCGAGGGCACGCTCGATGCGTTCGAGGCAGCGGTTCCCGGGTCCCATCGGCACCCCGTTCGTGTGACCGGTCCGGACGGAGCGGAGCGCGAGGCGGGTTGGCTCGCCCTGCCCGACGGGAGCGCGGTCGTGGAGCTGGCGGAGGCCAGCGGCATCGCAGCGATGCCCGCGCTCGCGCCGTTCGACGCTCAGACGGTCGGGTTCGGGCAGGCGATCGCGGCTGCGCTCGACGCGGGCGCGACGCGTCTGCTGCTCGGGATCGGCGGCAGCGCCTCCACGGACGGCGGCGCCGGGATGCTGACCGCTCTCGGAGCCCGGCTGCTCGACGGCTCGGGGTCGGTGGTCTCCCCGGGCAACCGGGGGCTCGCCGCCGTGGAGCGCGTCGAGCTCGCCGGGCTCCGGCCGCTCCCGCCGGGCGGCGCGCACATCCTGAGCGATGTGACGAGTCCCTTGCTCGGAGCAGACGGAGCCGCCGCGGTTTTCGGGCCCCAGAAGGGAGCGCGCGATGAGGACGTGGCGATCCTGGAGTCGGGGCTCGCGCGCTTCGTGAAGGCGGTGCAGGAGGCCGGTGTCGATATCGATCCGGCGACACCGGGCGCCGGTGCGGCGGGTGGGACGGGATACGGCCTCCTGGTGTGGGGCGCCTTGGCGGCCCCCGGTGCTTCGGCGGTGGGCGACGCGCTGCGCCTGCCGTCGGTTCTCGCCTCGGCCGATGTGGTCGTGACGGGAGAGGGGCGCTACGACTCCCAGTCGGCGGCCGGCAAGGTGCCCGAGTACGTGGCGGGTCTCGCGACGGCGGCCGGGATCCCGGCTCTGCTCGCAGCGGGATCGATCGCGGCCGAGCCGAGCCGCTTCGCCGCGGCCGAATCGCTCTCCGAGCTCGCGGGCGGCTCGGCCGCCGCCATCGCGGAGCCGCTGCGCTGGGCGCACGCCGCAGGCGCCGCGCTCGCGCGCACCTTCACCGCCGCCCCCTGACCCCCGACAGTGCGCCCGCCGCGCGCTGCGCCGCGCCCCAGCGTCGACACATTCGTCACGAATCGCGTGATTCGTGCCACGAATCACGCGATTCGTGACGAATGTGTCGACGGTGCGGAGGGTCCGAGCGCGCGGTGCCGCCGCGCCGCGCCTACGGGAGGTAGGCCGCGCGCTGTTCGCGGATCACCGGGCGCGTGTCGACGGCGAGCGGCGGAGCCGACTCCACCGCCCAGGTCGGGCGCGTGCCCGTCAGAGCCCAGGCCGCCTGCACGGCCGCGCCGTTCGCCACGTACTCGCCCGGCGCCGGGATGACGACCGGCACGTCGAACACCTGCGCCGCGACCGCGGCGACGGCCGGGTTCTGCGCCGCCCCGCCGATCAGCAGGATGCGCTGCTCGTGCACGCCGACCCGGCGCACGGCGTCGAGGCCGTCGGCGAGTCCGCACAGCATCCCCTCGATCGCGGCGCGCGCGATGTTCGCGGGCCGGGTCGTCGCCAGGGTGAGGCCGTGGAAGCTCGCCGTCGCGTCGGGCAGGTTGGGGGTGCGCTCTCCCTCGAAGTACGGGATGAGCACGACGCCGCCCGCGCCCGGCTCCGCCTGGAGCGCGAGGTCGGCGAGGCCGTCGTGGTCGACGCCGAGGAGCCCGGCGATCGAGTCGAGCACGCGCGCCGCGTTGAGCGTGGCGATCAGCGGCAAGGAGACGCCGCTCGCGTCCGCGAAGCCGGCGACCGTTCCGCTCTCGTCGGCCACGGGCTCCGCCGTGACGGCGAACACCGTGCCGGAGGTGCCGATCGACACCACGACGTCGCCCTCCGCCGCGCCGAGGCCGAGTGCGCCGCCGGCGTTGTCACCGGCGCCCGGGCCGACGAGCACGCCGGCCGGGGTGCTGCCGGCGGACTCCGAAGGTCCGAGGACCCGGGGGAGCACGACTCCGTCTCCGGTCGTTGCGGCCACCCGGCCCGGTCGGCCGAGCGCACGCTCGAAGAGGTCGAGATCGTATGCGCCGGTCGCCGCGCTCCAGTAGGCCGTTCCGCTCGCGTCGGAGCGGTCGGTGGTCAGGGCCTCCAGGTCGGGGCCGAGCGGGCTCTCGTCCGCCGGGCCGTAACCGCGGAGCCGCCAGGTCAGCCAGTCGTGGGGGAGGGCGACGGCGGCGACGCGTGCCGCGTTCTCCGGCTCGGCATCGCGCAGCCAGCGCAGCTTGGTGGCCGTGAAGGACGCGACCGGAACGACTCCGACGCGTGCGGCGTAGGCGTCCGCGCCCACCTCGGCGATCAGGTCGCGGGCCGCCTGGGCGCTGCGGGTGTCGTTCCAGAGCAGGGCGTCGCGGATCACACGCCCGTCGGAGTCGAGCACCACCATGCCGTGCTGCTGGCCGGCGATGGAGATCGCCGCCACGTCGTCGAGCCCTCCGGCGGCGGCGATCGCCTCCTGCAGCGCGACCCACCAGGCGGCCGGGTCGACCTCGGTGCCGTCGGGGTGTGCCGCCCGGCCCGAGCGCACCAGCGCTCCCGATTCGAGGTCGCGGACGACCACCTTGCAGCTCTGGGTCGACGAATCGACTCCGGCGACGTACGTCACGCCCACTCCTTCACCTGTGTTCTCCTCAACGGATTCACCCGCGAGGGGCATGTCGTCGTCGCTTCCCCGGCGGAGAAGTGACGACGACGTGCCCCTCGGTCGTGACGCGGGTCAGCCGCGGGCGCCCAGGAGGTGCTCGAGGGCCAGCTGCTGCAGACGCACGAAGCCGAAGCCCTTGCCGCCGAAGTACGCGCTCGCGTCGAAGTCCTCGTACGCGCTGCGGTCGGCCAGCAGGTCGTCGTAGCTCTCACCGGCGCCGAGCGTGGGCTGCGACAGCTCGGTGACGCGCGACGCCTCCAGAGCCTCCTTCACCTCGGGGTCGGCGCGGAACGCGGCTGCGCGCTCCTTGAGGAGCAGGTAGGTGCGCATGTTCGCCGCAGCCGAGTCCCAGACGCCCGTGATGTCCTCGGTGCGCGAGGGCTTGTAGTCGAAGTGGCGCGGGCCGTCGTAGGCCGGGCCGCCGTTCGGGCCGCCGTTCTCGAGCAGGTCGACGAGGGCGAACGCGTTCTGGAGGTCGCCGTGGCCGAACACCAGGTCCTGGTCGTACTTGATGCCGCGCTGGCCGTTGAGGTCGATGTGGTAGAGCTTGCCGTGGTAGAGCGCCTGCGCGATGCCCGCGGCGAAGTTGAGGCCGGCCATCTGCTCGTGTCCGACCTCCGGGTTGAGGCCGACGAGCTCGGGGCGCTCGAGCGAGTTGATGAAGGCGAGCGCGTGGCCGACCGTCGGCAGCAGGATGTCGCCGCGGGGCTCGTTCGGCTTCGGCTCGATGGCGAAGCGGATGTCGTAGCCCTTGTCGGTGACGTAGTCGCCGAGCAGGTTGACGGCCTCGCGGTAGCGCTCCAGCGCCGCCTGGATGTTCTTGGCGGAGTCGTACTCGGCGCCTTCGCGGCCGCCCCACATCACGAAGGTCTTGGCTCCGAGCTCGGCGGCGAGGTCGAGGTTGCGGAGCACCTTGCGCAGGGCGAAGCGGCGGACGGCTCGGTCGTTGGACGTGAAGCCTCCGTCTTTGAAGACGGGCGCGCTGAACAGGTTGGTCGTGACCATCGGGACGATGACGCCGGTGTCGGCGAGCACCTGCTTGAGCCGGTCGATCTGCTTCTGGCGCTCGGCGTCGGTCGAGCCGAAGGCGAAGAGGTCGTCGTCGTGGAAGGTGAGGCCGTAGGCGCCGAGCTCGCTGAGCCGGGTCACCGCCTCCACCACGTCGAGCTGCGGGCGGGTCGGGCCGCCGAACGGGTCCGTGCCGTTGTAGCCGATGGTCCACAGACCGAAGGAGAACTTGTCGGCGCGGGTGGGGGTGAGGCTCATGGATGGTTCCTTCAGCGTCGTCGGTGATTTGTTGTTTCACTAAACTTATACCAGGAGTGACGCTCGTGCGCCACCGCCTCCTATCGCGGTGCCGCTGTCGAGTTGCGCACCACGAGGGAGGTCGCCAACTCCAGACGGGTGTTCTCGACGTCTTCGCCGCGCAGGCGCAGTGCCAGCCGTGCCGCTTCCTCCGCCATCTCCTGCAGCGGCTGGCGGATCGTCGTGAGGGGAGGCCGCGCCCAGAGCGCGGGGGCGACATCGTCGAACCCGACCACCGACACGTCGCCCGGCACGTCCAGGCCGAGCCCGAATGCGGCGTCGATGACGCCGAGCGCCTGCAGGTCGTTGCCGCAGACGAACGCGGTCGGCCGGTCGTCGCGTTCGAGGAGGCGCCTGCCCTCCCGCTCGCCGGACGCGCGGCTGAAGTCGCCCGCCGCCGCGATCGCCGGGTCGAAGCGCAGCCCGGCCTCCTGCAGCGCCGACTGGTAGCCGGCGACCCGGGCGCGCGAGCACATCATGTCGCCCGGCCCGGAGACCACGGCGATCCTGCGGTGCCCGAGACCGATCAGGTGCCGGGTCGCCGAGACGCCGCCCGACCAGTTCGTCGCCCCGATCGCGGGCACGTCGGCAGGCGGGTCGCCCGCGGGATCGACGACCACGTAGGGGATGTTGCGCGTGCGCAGCTGGCGCCGGTGCGCCGCCGTGAGCTCGGAGAACTGCAGCACGATCGCGACGGGCTTGCGGCTGAGCACGCCGGCGATCCACTCGGCGCCCGGACGGCGGTGGTCGTCGAGAGCGCTCAGGCCGAGCACGAGACCGGCCTCCCGCGTGACCCGCTCGACACCGCGGATGATCTCGATCGACCACTCGCTGGTGAGGTCGGCGACGACGAGCTCCAGCAGGCCGCCCCGCTCCGGGTCGAGCCCGCGCCGTGCGTATCCCGAGTCGTGCAGCAGCTGCTCGACCCTGGCACGCGTCGCGGCGGAGACGCCCGCCCGGCCGTTGAGCACTTTCGACACCGTCGAGAGCGAGACCGCGGCGCGACGCGCGATCGCCTCCAGCGTCGGACGACCGGCGGTGTCGCCCCCGTGGGGCCGCGGCGTCGGTTCCGGCATGCAGACACTGTGCCACAATGTCGGGCAGCCCGACCCCCATCCGCTGGATCACGATCCGCTGGACCACGCTGAGGAGACCCATGCCGCTCACCGACCTCGCCCTGCCCGAACTGCTCGCGTTCCGCCCGGAGGTCGCCGAGCCGGACGACTTCGACACGTTCTGGGCCGGCACCATCGCCGAGGCGCGCTCGGCGGGTGGGGAGGCGACTCTGGTGCCCGCCTCCACCGCGGTGACCCAGCTGATCGTCGAAGACCTGACGTTCCCCGGGTTCGCCGGAGAGCCTGTGCGCGCCTGGGTGTCGCGGCCGAGGGAGGCCGACGTGCCGCTCCCGGCCGTGGTGCAGTACCAGGGCTACAACGGCGGGCGCGGCCTGGCGGGCGAGAACGTGCAGTGGGCGCTGGCCGGCTACGTGCACGTGTTCATGGACACCCGCGGTCAGGGCAGCGGGTGGGGCACGGGAGGCGTCACCGCCGACCCGCACGGCTCCGGTCCGGCTGCGGCCGGGTTCATGACCCGCGGCATCCACGACCCACGCGCGCACTACTACCGCCGGGTGTTCACCGACGCGGTGCGCGCGGTCGACGCCGCCCGTGCCCTGCCGTTCGTCGACGCCGACCGCATCGCGGTCACCGGCGGAAGCCAGGGCGGCGGGATCGCGCTGGCCGCGGGCGCGCTCGCGGACGTGCAGGCCGTCCTGCCCGACGTCGCCTTCCTGTGCGCGTACCGGCGCGGCGCCGAGGTCGCCATCGGCGGTCCGTTCCAGGAGCTCGCGACCTACCTCTCGGTGCACCGGGACCAGGTGGAGACCGTGTTCCGCACGCTCTCGTACCTCGACGGGGTGAACTTCGCCCGCCGCATCCAGGCGCCTTCGCTGTTCTCCGTGGCGCTCATGGACAGCGTGGTGCCGCCGTCGACGACGTTCGCCGCGTACAACCACCTGGCGGCGGAGGATCGTGCGATCGAGGTCTACGCCTTCAACGACCACGAGGGCGGCCAGTTCGCGCACTGGCAGAAGCAGGCGGAGTGGCTGGCGTCCCGGATCTGAACGGACGAGGCGTCGGCAGCTCGCCCGCCGCCGGCGACGAAAACTTTCCAATCGCCCGACGAAACTTGTCCGCCCCGCACCCCGGCGAATAGCGTCGCAGGATCACGGACGCGAAGGGGCTGGGACGGATGACGCGAGAGGGCCGCGAGCTGCGGGTGGCCATGGTCGGCTACGGGTTCATGGGCGCGGCCCACTCCCAGGGCTGGCGCGTCGCCCCACGGTTCTTCGAGCTCGACGCCGAACCGGTCATGGCCACGATCGTGGGTCGCGACGCCGAGCGCGTGGCCGCCGCCCGCGCGCGCTTCGGCTGGGAGCGCAGCGAGACCGACTGGCGCCGCGTCGTCGACGACCCGACGATCGACATCGTCGACATCTGCTCACCGGGCTCCTCGCATGCCGAGGTGGCGATCGCCGCACTCGAGGCGGGCAAGCACGTGCTGTGCGAGAAGCCGCTGGCCAACACGGTCCAGGAGGCCGAGGAGATGACGGCGGCGGCCGACCGCGCCGCCGCACGCGGAGTGCGCTCGATGGTCGGCTTCAGCTACCGGCGGGTCCCCGCGATCGGCTTTGCGCGACAGCTGGTGCGGGATGGGCGGCTGGGGGTGATCCGCCAGGTGCGCGCGAACTACCTCCAAGACTGGCTGAGCGACGAGACCGGCCCGATGACCTGGCGTCTGGACAAGGCGGCGGCGGGCTCCGGATCGCTCGGCGACATCGGTGCACATGCGATCGACCTCGTCGAATACCTCACCGGCTCGCAGCTGTCCTCGGTCTCCGGCACGCTGGCGACGTTCGTGGAGGAGCGTCCACTGCTCGGCGAGACCGTGGGTCTCTCCGGCACCGCCTCCCAGGAGCGCGGCCGGGTCACCGTCGACGACGCCGCCTGGTTCACCGCGAAGCTGGCCGGGGGCGCTGCCGATGGGGCGATCGGCGCCTTCGAGGCCACCCGTTACGCGACGGGCCGCAAGAACGCCCTGCGCATCGAGCTCTCCGGATCGCTGGGCGCGATCGCCTTCGACCTGGAGGAGATGAACGAGCTGCAGTTCTACGACGCCACCGCGCCGGCGGGTGAGCAGGGCTTCACGCGGATCATCGCCACCGAGCCCGAACACCCTTACATGGCCAACTGGTGGCCGACCGGGCATGCGATCGGCTACGAGCACGCCTTCAGTCACGAGGTCGTCGACTTCGTGACCGCCATCACGCAGGGCACCGACCCGGAACCGTCCTTCGCCGACGGCCTCCACATCCAGCGGGTCCTCGCCGCCGTCGAGCGCAGCGCCGCCGCCGACAGCACCTGGACCGCCACCCGCTGACCGCCGAGTACACCCGAATTCAGCCGAGAACCCTCGAATACGTCGACAATCCGCGTACTCGACGGGGGCGGCACGGAAGGAATCCATGAGTAGGAATGCACTGATCGTCCGCGGCGGCTGGGACGGGCACATGCCCGTCGAGACCACCGACAGCTTCATCCCGTTCCTGGAGGCGAACGGCTTCGCCGTGCGCGTCGAGGAGGGGACATCCGTGTACACCGATGACGCCTACCTCGCCACGGTCGACCTCATCGTCCAGGTCAACACGATGAGCAGCATCACGAACGAGGAGTTCGCCGGGTTGCAGCGCGCCGTGCTGAACGGCACGGGGATGGGCGGCTGGCACGGCGGCATCGCCGACTCCTACCGCGACAACGCGGACTATCTGCACATGATCGGCGGCCAGTTCGCCCACCACGCGGGCAAACACCCGGACGAGCGGATCGGCGAGCAGTCCGACAACTACATCCCGTACACGGTGCACATCACCGAGTACGGGAAGACGCATCCGATCACGCAGGGCATCGCCGACTTCGACCTCGTCACCGAGCAGTACTGGGTGCTGTCGGACGAGTACAACGACGTGCTGGCGACGACCACGCAGGAGGCGCGTCCGTGGGACGCGTGGAACCGCCCGGTGACCGCGCCGGCGATCTGGACCAGGCAGTGGGGCGAGGGCCGCATCTTCGTCTCCGCGCCCGGGCACCGGCTGGAGATCGTGCAGAGCCAGCCCGTCCGCACCATCATCGAGAGGGGGCTGCTATGGGCGGCTCGGCAGTGAACGGCTCGGCGCTGAACGTCGGAGTCGTGGGGGTCGGCAACATCAGCCGGCAGTACTTCGAGCACTTCCCGGCCCTCCCGAATCTGAGGCTGCGCGCGATCGCCGACATCGACCTCGACCGGGCGGCGGCGGTCGCGGCGGATCAGGGTGCGGAGGCCATGAGCGTCGACGCCCTGCTCGCCTACCCCGAGATCGACGTCGTGCTGAACCTGACCATCCCGCAGGCGCACGCGGAGATCGCGCTCGCGGCGCTCGACGCGGGCAAGCACGTCTACGGCGAGAAGCCGCTCGCGCTCGACATCGCCCAGGCTACGCCGGTGCTGGAGCGTGCGGCTGCCCTGGGCCTGCGGGTCGGCAGCGCTCCCGACACGGTTCTGGGCACCGGCATCCAGACGGCGCGCGCCGTGCTCGACGCCGGCTCGATCGGCGTGCCGCTCGGAGCGGCGGTCGCATGGACGGCTCCCGGGCACGAGCTCTGGCACCCGGCGCCCGCGTTCTACTACCAGCCGGGCGGCGGCCCGCTCTTCGACATGGGTCCGTACTACCTGACGTCGCTCGTGACATTCTTCGGCCCGGTCGTCCGGGTGTCCGGCGCCACCTCCCGCTCGGCGCGGGAGCGGACGGTCGCGACGGGTCCGCAGGCGGGCACCGCCATCCCGGTGGAGGTCGAGACGCACGTCACCGCTCTCCTCGAGCACGCCTCCGGGGTGATCTCGACCGTGACCGTCTCGTTCGACGTCTGGGCCACGCGGGTGCCGTTGTTCGAGGTCTACGGCACCGAGGGGACCCTGTCGGTTCCCGACCCCAACCACTTCTCGGGAGCCGTGGCGATCGCGACGTCCGCCGACCGCGAGTTCCGCGACGTTCCGGTCGCGGCCGGCTACGCGGAAGCCGGCCGAGGCTACGGTCTGGCCGACCTCGCCCGTGCCATCGAGACCGATCGCCCGCATCGCGCCTCCGGCGACCTCGCGTTCCACGTGCTCGAGATCATGGAGGCCGTGCTCGCAGCCGGTGCCCGGCACGAGGTGATCACGCTGACCTCCACGGTCGACCGCCCCGATGCCGTGCCGCTGGGGGCGCGGCCGGAGAGCTGGTGACGCACGAGGCGGTGACGGACGAGCCGGGGGCGCCCGTGCGCCGGGCTATTGTCATCACATGAGCGCCACCGACCTGAGCACCGTGCGCCCGGCGAGCGGCGGCGCGACCGACGCGCTGCGCCGCTCCAACCTGGCGACCGTGCTGGGCCTGGTGCATCGTGAGGGCGCGCTGTCGCGCAGCGAGCTCACCCAGCGCACCGGGTTGAACCGGTCGACGGTCGGCGACCTGGTGGCCGAGCTGTCGGGGCTCGGCCTCGTGGAGGTCGACGAGACTCCCGCCGCCGGGGGCCGCGGCCGGCCGAGCCCGGTGGTGCGTGTGACCGACAACGTCGCGGCCGTCGCCGTGAATCCCGAGGTCGACGCGGTGATCGTCGGGCTCGTCGGGCTGGGCGGTCGCGTCTTGAAGCGGGTGCGGATCGAGACGCCGCCGATGCGTTCCGTCGCCCAGACCGTCACACTGGCGTCCGCCGGCATCGCCGGGATGCTCGCGGGGGAGACCGGCACCCGCATCGCCGGCCTCGGCGTGGCCGTACCCGGCCAGGTGCGGCTCTCCGACGGCATGGTGCGCGAGGCGACCCATTTCGGTTGGGTGGACGAGCCGCTGGCCGGGCTGCTCGGAGAAGCCACGGGGCATCGCGTCTGGGCGGCGAACGCGGCGGTGCTCGGACTGCGCGCCGAGAGCGCGTTCGGGGCCGGACGGGGCGTCGACGACCTCGTGTACATGATCGGCGGCGCGAGCGGTATCGGCGGGGGCGGGGTCAGTGGCGGACGGCTCCTCACCGGAGCGGCCGGCTATGCCGGTGAGTTCGGCCACACCTTCGTGCATTCGGAGGGCCGGGAGTGCTCGTGCGGATCGCGCGGCTGCCTCGAGGCGGAGGTGACGCAGTCCGAACTGCTCGCCGCGGTCGGCCTGGCCTCCGCCGATGCCCCGTTGCTCGCCGATCGACTCGTGGAGACCCGCGACCCGCACGCGCTCGCCGAGGTCGCCCGCGCGTACGAGTTCGTGCGGATCGCCGCCCGCAACGCGGTCAACGTCTTCAATCCGTCGGTGGTGGTTCTCGGTGGATTCCTCGCCGCGCTCTACCGCGGGGCCACCGCGCACGGCGCCCCCGACCTGTTGGGCGAGGTCGTCCACTCGTCGCGCGAGGGCGTGACCGTCGTGGAGGCCGAGCTCGGGACCGACCAGTTGCTGATCGGTGCGGCCGAGCTGGTCTTCGCCGAACTCATCGCCGACCCTGCCCGCGCCCTCGACGCCTAGCCTGCCGGTCATCGCGGGCCGCCCGGCCAGGAATATTGTTGTGTTCGAAAACTAATAGCTTTTCGCCTGCTAATCGGTTGCTTACGCGTCGAAATTCGACTTGCATTGAACGCATTCCTCGCTTATGTTGTGTTCGTCAACAAAATGCATCGGAGTGGCTGCGGGGCCTGCAGACGCGCGTCCACTCCTACTACAAGGAGGTAATCGATGCGCAAGAAGCACCTCGCCATCGGCGCGATTCTGGCCGCCGGTGCGCTGATGCTCGCTGGCTGCTCCAGCACGTCCGGCTCCGATTCCGGCAGCACCGACGGAAAGGGCAAGACGCTCACGCTCTGGCACTACGAGGGTGAGGACTCGGCGATGGGCAAGGCCTGGTCTCAGGCCATCACCGACTTCGAGAAGGAGACGGGCGCGAAGGTCAACTTCGAAGCCAAGGCCTTCGAGCAGATCCGTTCCACGGCCTCCCAGGTCCTCAACTCCAACCAGGCCCCCGACATCCTCGAGTACAACAAGGGCAACGCGACGGCCGGCCTGCTGGCCAGCCAGGGTCTGCTGAGCAACCTCGACGACGCCGTCAAGAAGTACGGCTGGGACAAGAAGCTCGCCAAGAGCCTCCAGACCACTGCCCGGTACGACGACAAGGGCATCATGGGCTCAGGCTCCTGGTACGGCGTCCCGAACTACGGCGAGTACGTGGAGGTCTACTACAACAAGGACATGTTCGCGAAGTACGGCATCGAGGTGCCGAAGACGCAGGACGAGTTCGTCGCGGCGCTGCAGAAGTTCAAGGACGCCGGCATCACCCCGCTCGCCGAGTCGGCGGCGGAGTACCCGCTCGGCCAGCTCTGGTACCAGCTCGCGCTGACCAAGGCCGACCGCTCCTTCGTCGACGACTACCAGCTCTACAAGGGCAAGGTGAACTGGCAGGGCCCAGAGCTCAGCTACGCGACCAAGACGATCGACGACTGGGTGAGCAAGGGCTACATCTCCAAGGATGCCTCCGGCCTCAAGGCCGAGGACGCGGGTACATCGTTCATCGCAGGCAATTACCCGATCTTCTTCTCCGGCAGCTGGTGGTACGGCCGCTTCGTGAACGAGATCAAGAACTACCAGTGGGGCACGTTCCTGTTCCCCGGCGCGAAGATGTCGCCGGGCTCGGCCGGCAACATGTGGGTCATCCCGCAGAACGCCAAGAACAAGGCGCTCGCCGAGAAGTTCATCGACATCACCATGAGCCCGAAGATCCAGGCGATCCTCGGCAACAACGGCGGCATCCCGGTCGCGGCGAAGCTGAGCGACATCACCGACGCCAAGTCGAAGGAGCTGATCGCGAACTTCAACACCCTGACCGGTGAGGACGGCATCGCGTTCTATCCCGACTGGCCCACCCCGACCTTCTACGACCAGCTCAACGCCGGTCTGCAGGAGCTCATCACGGGTACCAAGAACGCGACCGATGTGAACAAAGAGCTCGGCTCCGAGTACCAGTCCGGCGTCGACGACATCGTCAACCAGTAACCATCCATCGCTTCCGGAGTTCTGCACGCCGACACGCGCGTAGGAGCGTGCAGGACTCCGGGACGGATGGTGACCCACGGAGGAGAAGATGAGTGTTGTAAGCGTGCGCCGGGCGACGCGCAAGCGCAGTGAGGCGCTGCTGCCGGACAGCGGCCGCGGGTCGTTCTGGTGGTACCTGCTGCCGGGGTTCGTCCTGCTCGCGGTGATCGTGCTGATCCCGCTGGTGTGGAACATCTATCTCAGCTTCACCAGCTACCGCGGCATCCGGCCGCCCACGTTCATCGGCGTCACCAACTGGGTGCGCCTGTTCGGCGACGAGAAATTCTGGACGTCGTTCGGGAACTCGATCGCCATGATCGTGGCGATGGTCGTCATCCCGACGCTGGTCGGCCTGGTGCTCGCCGCCATGCTGTTCGACCTCGTGGGCAAGAAGTTCGGCGGCAGGCTCGCGAGCTTCCTGCGCGCCACCTACTACCTGCCGCAGATCCTCCCCGTGGTCATCGCGGCCATCGTCATCGGCTGGATCCTGCGGCCGGACAACGGCGCGCTCAACACGATCCTCGCCGCGATCGGACTCGGCGACCTCCAGCACAACTGGCTCGGGAGCCCGGACACCGCTCTCGCGTCGATCATGGCCGTGATGGTCTGGGTGCAGATCGGCTATCCCGTGGTCATCTTCATGGCGGCCCTCCAGCGCGTCGACCCCGAGCTCTACGAGGCCGCCGAGCTCGACGGCGCCAACTGGTTCCAGCGGTTCCGCTCGATCACGGTCTCCATCATCCGGCCCGAGATCTTCGTCGTCACGCTCACCTGCACGATCGCGGCCCTCAAGGTGTTCGGGCCGGTCTACACCCTGACCCGGGGCGGGCCGGGAACCGCGACGATGGTGCCCAGCTACTACTCGTACAGCGAGTTCTTCCAGAGCCAGCAGGTGGGCTATGGAGCCACGATCGCGACGGCGCTCACGGTCGTCATCGTCGCGGTCTCCATCCTCTTCATCGTCGCCCAGAACCGGGCCGAGCGCAGGGAGAACGAGCGCTGATGTCCACCACGATCACGCGCAGCGCCGAACCGGCGAACCCGGCGCCCTCCACTCGACCGCGTCGGCTCACGCGGCAGAAGCCGAAGAAGACCGCGACCGACTGGATCATCCTCGTCGTCGCCGTCATCATCGGCGTCGCGATCGCGTTCCCGTTCCTGCTGATCCTGCTCAACTCGTTCAAGAGCCCGACGGACTACAACACGGGCGGGCCTCTGCAGCTGCCGACGCACCTCTACACCGACGGCCTCGTCACCTTCTGGAACCGGGTGGACTTCCCCCTGAAGCTCTGGAACTCGGTCTTCATCTCCGGCGTGGTGTCGATCCTCGCCGTCGTCATCTCGGTGCTGAACGCGTACGCGCTCGGGATCGGCCGGGTGAAGGCCCGAACCTGGATCATCGTGCTCTTCCTGCTGGCGAACATGCTCCCGCAGGAGGCGCTGCTCTACCCGCTGTACTACATGTTCAAGCAGGTGGGCCTCTACGACAACGTGTGGAGCGTGATCATCATCTTCACGGTGATCCAGAGCGCGTTCGGCACCTACCTGCTGTCGAGCGTCTACGGCACGTTCCCCAAGGAGGTGCTGGAGGCCGCTGCGCTCGACGGCGCGGGCCGCTGGCGCATCCTGTGGCGGGTCGTGGTTCCGATCTCCCGTCCGACGCTGAGCGTGCTGCTCATCTTCTTCTTCATCTGGACGTGGAACGAATTCCTCATCCCGCTGACGTTCCTGGTCTCCAACGACAACCAGACCGTGCCCGTCGCCATCAGCGTGCTGCAGGGCGACCGGCTCATGGATGTCACCACGACCTCCGCGTCGGCGCTGCTCGGCCTCATTCCCACGCTCGTCTTCTTCCTCATCTTCCAGCGCACCCTCACGCGCGGCATCACAGCAGGAGCTGTCAAGTAAATGAAGTTCACCGATGGTTTCTGGCAGCTCCGCGACGGCGTCACGCCGGTCTACGCCCAGGAGGCGTACGACGTGTGCGCCGGCGAGGCGGAGGTCACGATCACGGCGCCCGGCAAGGTCATCGAGCGCCGTGGCGACACGCTCAACCGGCCCACCCTCACCGTCACCCTCAGCTCGCCGCTGCCGGAGGTGATCGGCGTGCGCGTCGAGCACTGGCAGGGGGTGCGTGCCGAGCGCGGCTTCGACCTCGCGAGGTCGGAGGGCCACGTCGTGGTCGAGGCGGGCGAAGTCGGCGCGACGCTGCGCGCCGGCTCGCTGTCGGCGACCGTGCAGCGCGGCGCGCCCTGGTCGCTCGCGTTCACTGCGGCCGAGCAGGGCCGGGAGCGCGTGCTGACCTCCAGCGGCCACAAGTCGCTCGGCTACCTGACGGTGGAACGCGAGGGCGCCTTCGTGCACGAGCAGCTGGCGCTCGGCGTCGGCGAACTCGTCTACGGTCTCGGGGAACGCTTCGGGCCCCTCGTGAAGAATGGTCAGACCGTCGACATCTGGAACGCCGACGGCGGCACTTCCAGCGAGCAGGCCTACAAGAACGTCCCGTTCTACCTGACCAACCGCGGCTACGGCGTCTTCGTGAACCACCCCGGCCATGTCTCGTACGAGGTGGGCTCGGAATCGGTGGAGCGGGTGCAGTTCTCGGTGGCGGGGGAGAGCCTGGAGTACTTCGTGATCTACGGCCCGACGCCCAAGCAGATCCTGGAGCGGTACACCGCACTGACCGGCCGACCGGCCTCCGTACCCGCGTGGTCGTACGGTCTGTGGCTGTCCACGAGCTTCACGACCTCGTACGACGAGGCGACCGTGACCTCCTTCATCGACGGGATGGCCGAGCGCGATCTCCCGCTGTCGGTGTTCCACTTCGACTGCTTCTGGATGCGCGAGTTCAACTGGTGCGACTTCGAGTGGGACCCGCGCACCTTCCCCGACCCGGACGGGATGCTGACGCGCCTGCACGACAAGGACCTCCGCGTGTGCGTGTGGATCAACCCGTACATCGGCCAGCGCTCGCCGCTCTTCGCCGAGGCGGCGGCCGCCGGCTACCTCGTGAAGCGGCCGAACGGCGATGTCTGGCAGTGGGATCTCTGGCAGGCCGGGATGGGCCTCGTCGACTTCACCAACCCCGACGCCACCCGGTGGTATCAGGACAAGCTGCGCAGGCTGGTGGCGCAGGGCGTCGACTGCTTCAAGACCGACTTCGGGGAGCGGATCCCGACCGAGGTGGCGTACTTCGACGGTTCCAGCCCCGAGCGGATGCACAACCTCTACACGCAGCTCTACAACGAGGCCGTGTTCGAGGTCTTGACCGAAGCGCGCGGCGACGGCGACGCGGTGCTGTTCGCGCGGTCGGCGACGGCCGGCGGCCAGACGATGCCCGTGCACTGGGGAGGCGACAACACCTCCAGCTACGAGTCGATGGCGGAGACCCTGCGCGGTGGCCTGTCGCTGGCGCTCAGCGGTTTCGGGTTCTGGAGCCACGACATCGGCGGCTTCGAGGGAACCCCCGATCCGGGCGTCTTCAAACGCTGGACGGCCTTCGGCCTGCTATCGAGCCACTCGCGCCTGCACGGGAGCGATTCGGTGCGTGTGCCGTGGGCCTTCGACGAGCAGGCGGTGGACGTCACGCGGATCTTCACCAAGCTGAAGCTGCGGCTGATGCCGTACCTGTTCGCGGCCGGACGCGAAGCGCACGCCTCCGGGACCCCGGTCATGCGCCCGATGCAGCTGGAGTTCCCCGGCGACCCCGCGGTCGACTACCTCGATCGGCAGTATCTGCTGGGAGCCGACCTGCTGGTCGCGCCGGTCTTCTCAGCGGCCGACGTGGACTTCTACCTGCCGGCGGGCACCTGGTCACGGCTGCCGCTCGACCTCCGCCCGCTCATCGACGGCCGCGCGCCGGTGGAGGCGGTGGAGGGCGGCCGCTGGCTGCACGAGACGCACGGTTTCGAGAGTCTCCCGCTGTACGTGCGCGAGGGCGCCGTGCTGCCGATCGGGGCGCGCGACGACCGCCCGGACTACGACTACCGGGACGGACTCACGCTCGCGGTGTTCCCCGGCGCCGACGGACGCCGTTCGGTGACTGTGACGACCCCCGACGGCGCGGTCGCCGAGTACGTCGTCACGCGCGACGGCTCGGCTCTCGAGGCCGTCGGGCCGACCGGCCCCGACTTCGTCCTGCTCGACGTCGCGACCGGTCGCAGGGCGGCCTCGTCCGGAGGGCGCGCCGAGCTGTAATACAGTAACCGGGACCATGAACGGCAGGACGACGGGCACGAACCTCGACACGGTGCGACGGCACAACCTCGCCACCGTGCTCGGGATGGTGCACCGCGGCGGCCCCGTCGCCCGCTCGGCTCTGACCCAGGCGACCGGCCTCAACCGGTCGACGATCGGCGCCCTGGTCGGCGAGCTGGTGGAGCTGGGGCTGGTGCTCGAACGGGAGCCGGAGATCAGCAACCGGGTGGGTCGGCCGTCACCGGTCGTGGCCGCCGACGGGCGCGTGGTCGCCCTCGCGGTGAATCCCGAAGTGGACGCCGTCACGGTCGGGGTGGTCGGCCTCGACGCGCGGGTGCACCGCCGGGTGCGGTATCCCACCGGGCATGTGCCGACCGCGCAGGAGGCCGCCGCCATCGCGTCAGCGGTGATCGACGGGCTCCGGCCCGACCTGGCCACGGCATCCCGGGTCGTCGGTGTCGGGGTCGCCGTGCCCGGACTGGTGCGGGAGGACGACGGCGTGGTGCGGCTGGCGCCGCACCTGGAGTGGGCGGAGGAGCCCTTCGCCGCCGAGCTCGCCGCGGCGACGGGCTATCCGGTGCTCGCCGCCAACGACGCCCACCTCGGCGCCAACGCCGAACGGCTCTTCGGCGCCGGCACAGGCGCGGCCGATCTGGTCTACCTCAACGGTGGCGCGTCGGGCATCGGAGCCGGGGTCATCGTCGGCGGAGCGCCGCTGACGGGTATCAGCGGGTACGCCGGCGAGCTCGGTCACACACTGGTGAACTCGAGCGGGGTGCGCTGCCACTGCGGCGCCATCGGCTGTCTGGAGACCGAGGTGAGTCAGCGGGCGCTCCTGCGCGTGCTCGGCCGGGCCTCGGCCGACCCCGACGAGCTCGAGCAAGCGCTGCGTGCCGCGGTGCAGGCCGGGGACACGGCCGTCGTCGCCGAGGTCGAGCGTCAGCTCGGTTTTCTGGCGACCGCCCTGCGCACCGCGACCAACGTGTTCGACCCGGAGCGCATCGTGCTCGGAGGCTTCCTCGGCGCACTGCACGAACTCGCGCCCGAACGCCTGCCCGGGCTGGTGGCGGCCCAGGCGCTCGCCGCATCGGCCGAGACGCTCACGATCACGCGCGCCGCGCTCGGAAGCGACATCCTCCTCATCGGCGCCGCCGAGCTCGCCTTCGGCCCGCTCCTCGCGTCGCCCTCCGCCGCGTAGGCTCCTGCGCCGGCCGCCCGGCCTCCCCGCGAGGCGGCGCAGAGTCCCACGAAACGCGCCGAGGCGGCGGAGAACGCGCCGCCTCGCTTCCGCAGGGAAAACGCGGGAATGTGCACGTTCACATTAACGCCCGGAAGGCGGTAGGATAAACACACGTCCCGCAATCGAATCGATTCGAACGGCGATCTCCCCGCACCACCTCCCCAGCACCGCGACAGCCGCGGTGCTGTCATTTTTGCGCCCAGCGCCGGGCGCGGCCCTCCACTCCCGCACTCCAGCAGAAGGACGTCTTCTCCGTGACCACCGTCGTGCACCCCGGCGACTCGCTCTCCGGCCGCCAGCGCCTGGCGTACATCCTCATCCTCGGCGCGCTCACCGCACTCGGTCCGTTCACGATCGACATGTACCTGCCGGCGCTGCCGACCCTCGAATCCGACTTCAACGTGTCGACGGCCATGATCCAGCTCACGCTGACGGCGACCACGATCGGATTCGGGCTCGGCCAGCTGCTGGTCGGGCCGTGGTCCGACAAAGTCGGCCGGCGGATGCCCCTGATCGCGGCGACCGCGGTGCACATCCTGGCGTGTCTCGCGGCGGCCGCCGCGCCGAACGTCGAGCTGCTCGGGGCCGCCCGCGCCCTGATGGGGATCGGCGCGGCCGCCGGCGGCGTCGTCGCGATGGCCATGGTGCGCGACCTCTTCGGCGGGCGTCCGCTCGTGCGGATGCTCAGCCGGCTGGCCCTGGTGAACGGGCTCGCCCCGGTGCTCGCACCGGTGCTCGGTTCGTGGCTGCTGCTCGTCATGCCGTGGCGGGGCATCTTCGTCGTGCTCGCCTGCTACGGCCTCTTCGTCATCGTCTGCGTCTCGCTGTGGATCGCCGAGACCCTGCCGAAAGCGCGCCGGCACGACGCCGGCCACGCCACGGTCGGCCAGCGCTACCGCTCCGTGCTGAGCGACCGCGTCTTCGTCGGCATCGCCATCGTGGGCGCCGCGAACTTCACGGGCCTGTTCTCCTACCTCTCGGCGAGCCCGTTCATCTTCCAGGGCCTCTACCGGTTCACCCCGCAGGAGTACGGCCTCCTGTTCGCCGTCAACTCCATCGGCATCATCATCGGCGTGCAGTCGGCGTCGCGCCTGACGAAGTACGTCGGACCGCAGTGGATCCTCGCCGTCTCGACGCTGGTGATGCTCGTCGCCTCCCTCGCCATCGTCGTGCTCGACCAGTCCCATGTCGGCCTCTGGGGGGTGGCCGTCCCGCTCTGGTTCTTCATCGCGGCGTGCGGCTTCGGATTCCCGTGCGTCCAGGTGCTCGCCCTGAACAACCACGGCCACGAGGCCGGAACGGCGGCGAGCCTGCTGGGTGCGCTCAACTTCGGCTCGGCCGGTGTCTTCTCGCCGATCGTGGGCCTGCTCGGCACCGGCAGCGCTGCGCCGATGGGGGCGATGATGGCGATCTGCGCGACCGTCTCGATCGCCGCCCTGTGGCTCATCGTGCGCCCACGGACCGTGCCGGAGCTCGCACACTAGGCCCACGCGACGAACCGTGACCGCCGGGCAGCGAGGGAGTCGCCGGTATCAGGGCGGGCCGGTGCAGCACCGCGCGTGCCCGGCCCCGCCCGGTACGGTGAACCCATGACGGGCGCGAGACCCACCGACCTCCACGCTGCTGCGCGCATCCAGCGCCGCTGGCCGCTGGTGTCCGCATCCGTCGCCGTCGCGCTGGTGATCCTGCTCGGTGCGATCATCGCCTTCCGCCCGACCGAGCCGTTCGCCGTCGATCTGAAGTGGATGGCCGAGGTCGTCGAGCACCGCTCGCCCGGGTGGACCGTACCGGCGCTGTTCTTCAACTACGTCGGGGGCGGCATCCTCGGCTCGGTCGTGATCCCTGTCGTCGTCTTCGCACTGCTGCTCGCTTTCCGGCGGCCGTGGGGCGCGACGTTCTTCGCCGTCGCGAGCGTCGTGTCGGTGATCTGCGTTCAAGTTCTCAAGCACACCGTCGGGCGTGCCCGGCCTTCGGACATCCTGGTCCACGTCGACACCGGTTCATTCCCGTCGGGGCATACAGCCAATGCGGCGACGATGGCGGTCGTGTTCGGCATCCTCTTTCCGCGCATCTGGGTCTGGTGCGTGGGCGTCGCGTGGTCGCTGTTGATGGCGGTCAGCCGCACCTACCTCGGCGCTCACTGGCTGAGCGACACGATCGGCGGGCTGCTGCTGGGCGCGGGAGTCGCCGTGATCGTCTGGGCGCCGCTCGCCTACCGGTTGGCGGCAGAGAGCACGAGACCGCATCCCTTCCTCCGTCGAGCCCGTCGGGCCTGACGCCGCCGGGCGGGCTCAGCGGGCGGCAGCGCGCAGGGCGAGCCTCCCGACGCCGACGGCGGTCCCCGCATCGTCGCCGCTGCGTTCCGACCACGCCGCCGACAGTCCCGCCCACGCGAGCGCCCAGCGGAGCAGCCGCACCGCGTCGATCCCCGTCTCGTCCGCGATCACCCGCACCGTGCGGCCGAACCGACCGGGCGCCAGTGCGACCTCCCGCTTCGGATTGCACAGGATGTTCGCGAAGTCGAAGGCGGGATCGCCGTGGAGGTGCTTCGGATCGATCGCAAGCCAGCCACGTCCGCCTGCCGCACCGGTCTCCGTGCCGAAGTCGAGCACGTTGCCGTGATGCAGGTCGCCGTGCAGCACGACGTCTCCCGCGGGATGCGCGAGCAGCGCCTCCGCTTCGGCGGCGGCGCGGGCGAACAGTCCGTCGTGGGCGACGGGATTCTCCGCGGCGTGCTCGAAGAGCTCGCGGAACCAGCGCCGCAGGTCGACGAGCCCGTCGGGCCTCGGGAGGTCGTCGATGGCGTGGAGGCGCAGCGCCGCGCGGCACAGGATGCGGGTGGCGGCGTCGTCGCCGGCCGCGCCCGACGCCGCCAGCGCAACGAGGTCGCGGTCGCCGTCGGCGCGTTCGAGCAGCAGAGCATCGCCGTCCGCCGCGAGGACGGCGGCGGCACCGCGCCCGGCCCACCAGCGCAGCACGCGGCCGCCCGCGGCCTCCTCGGCGACCGTCGCCAGCTTGAGGTAGGCGGCGCGCCCGTGCTGACGCACGGGTTGCAGCGCACTCGACGGCGTCGAGAACGCGGCGCCGTCCGCCTCCAGCCCCCACCGATTCCGCCAGGGTGCCAGCGCGGCATCGGCATCGGCATCGGGGCCGGCCGCGCGCTCGCCGGCGCGGTGGGAGGAGCTCACCCTGCGATACTTTCACGGTGAGTTCGATCCGACCGTACCGACCGGCAGACCGCGACGATGTCTACGACGTGTGCGTGCGCACCGGGGCGGCGGGGACGGACGCGACCGGGCTGTACTCCGACGACTCGCTGCTGCCGGACATCTTCGCCGGCCCCTATGTCGCGTACCGGCCCGAGCTCGCGTTCGTCGTCGACACCGGCGAACGCGTGGCCGGCTACGTCATCGCCGTCGAGGACAGCCGCGCCTTCGCGCGCTGGTATGACGACAACTGGTTGCCCGGCTTCCGGAGCGCCCATCCGCTCGACCCGGCCCTGGACGCCCGCGAGCGGGAGGTCATCGGCTGGGGTCTCGACCCGCACGCCGCCATCGTCCCCGAGGTCGACGACTACCCGGCGCACCTGCACATCGACCTCCTGCCCGAATCGCAGGGCCAGGGTTTCGGGCGCCGGCTGATCCGCCGGCAGTTGCGCGAGCTCCGCGACCGCGGGGTGCCCGCCCTGTACCTGGGGGTGTCGTCCGCGAATACCGCGGCGCAGGCGTTCTACCGACGGCTCGGCTTCCACGAACTGCCGTCGAGCCGCCCGAGCGCGCCGGTGCTGGGCATCGCGACGGACGCGGACGTCTGAGGCGGAACCCCGGCCGCCTAGCGCAGGCGCGGAAGCCGCTCGAACCAGTAGAGAAGCTCGGGTGACGAGCGCCGCAGCTGTTTCATGGTCATGAAGTCTTCGGCGCGGGTGACCGGCCGATCGAGTTCCTCGGCGACGCGCTCGATGTCCTCCGTCGACCAGAACTGACCGCGCATGCGCAGCAGGACACGGCCGTCGTGGCCGGTGACGAAGAGCTGAGGGAGGGTGTCGAGGGTGCTGCCGTCGTAGAGCCGCACGAGCAGGATGGCTGCCACGTCGGCGGGGCGCACGAGCCGGGTCCCCCCGAAGAACCCGCGCTCCCGAACGCCCTCGGCGCTCAGGGTGATCGTCGCGCTGAAGAATCTGTAGACGCCGACGATCGTCGCGAGCACGACGAGCAGGTGCGCGCCGAGCACGACGGTCCAGGCGCCGTCCGGGATGGTGAGCCAGTAGAGCACCGCGAAGACCGGAGTCGTCAGCGCGAGGACGGCGGTGAGCCCGCGCGTGAACAGATCGCGGTGCGGACGCAGCACGACGTCCTGCGTCACGCCCGTCTGCACGTCCGACCCCTGCTGCCTGCTCATCGATTAGAGCTTGACCGATTCCCCCGATCGTCTGTAGCGGCATTTTGGGGGACACGTCGACCCCGTTCGGCCAGTGCCCGCGCCCGCAGGGAGCGCACGCGGAACGCCGACAGGATGGTCGCGAGCACTCCGACGGCGAACAGCACGATCGTGGCGGGATCGTGCATGGATCGGCCGATCAGCACCGTCACCAGCGCCAGTACGACGGTGGCGCAGAGCTGGCTGAACATACGACCGGTCATGAGACATATGTAACATGCCCGGCTGGATGCTGCATGGTCGGTGGCGCCCTGTAGCATCCCGGCATGATCGCCACCGTCGCCGTCTCGGGTTACCGATCGCTCCGCGATGTGGTGCTGCCGCTCGGCCGGCTCACGGTGGTGACCGGCGCGAACGGCGTCGGCAAGTCGTCGCTGTACCGTGCCCTTCGGCTCCTGGCGGCGTGCGGGCGCGACGCCGTCGTCCAGGCGGTGGCGAGAGAGGGCGGGCTCGACTCGACGCTCTGGGCGGGCCCCGAGCAGATCGGTCGGGCGGTGCGCGACGGGACGCACGCCGTGCGGGGAGTGGTGCGCCGCGGCCCCGTCGCGCTCCGGCTCGGCGTCCAGCTGGACGACGACGGCAGCGATCTCGGCTACGCGCTGGATCTGGGCCTGCCGCAGAAGAGCGCCTCCGCCTTCGGCCGGGATCCCGAAGTCAAGGTGGAGACGATCTGGACCGGGAGCGCCCCGCGACCGTCCGCGATCGCTGTCGACCGTCATGGCGCTCACGTGCGCGTGCGGGACGATGACGGCGGCTGGGCCGAGCTGGGCAGGTCGCTGCGTCCCTTCGAGAGCGTGCTCACGGAGGTCGTCGACCCCCTTCGCGCACCGGAAGTGCTTCGGGTCCGCGAGCAGCTGCGCGCCTGGCGCTTCTACGACCACTTCCGCACCGACGCCGCTGCGCCGGCCCGGCTCCCGCAGCTGGGAACGCGCACGCCCGTCCTCGCGGCCGACGGCACGGACGTGGCCGCCGCCGTGCAGACCATCCGCGAGCTCGGAGGGGGAGACCGCTTCGACGCGGCGATCGAGGAGGCGTTCCCCGGCAGCCGGGTGGAGGTCGTCGCCGAGGGTGCGCAGTTCTCGCTCGCCGTTCAGCAGCACGGCCTGCTGCGGCCGCTGGGCGCGGGCGAGCTGTCGGACGGAACGTTGCGGTTCCTCCTGCTGGCGGCCGCGCTCCTGTCGCCGCGGCCGCCGAAGCTGCTGGTCGTGAACGAGCCGGAGACGAGCCTGCACCCCGACCTCGTGCTCGCGCTGGGGTCGCTGATCGTCGCCGCGTCGCGCGACGCCCAGACCGTCGTTGTCACGCACTCCGCGCCGCTGATCGACGCCGTTCGCACGGCCGCCGCGCGGGAGGGAATGGGGGACGGCTTCACGAGCGTCGAACTGCGCAAGAGCTTCGGGGAGACGACCGTCGGCGGTCAGGAGGGACTGCTCGACCGCCCGACGTGGCACTGGCCCGCCCGGTAGCGGCTAGACCGTGCCGGGTCGGTATCGGCCCGATGGCCGGTACCGTGTGACGCATGTCCCTCGTCCACGACGTCGCAGCCCGCTCGTTCGGCTGGGATCCGCTCCGGCCCGGTCTCGCCGAAGCCGTGGAGGTGCTGCTCGACGGAGGCGACGTGCTCGCCGTCATGCCCACCGGGTACGGCAAGTCGGCCGTCTACCAGCTCGCCGGCACCATCCTCGACGGACTCACCGTCGCCGTCTCCCCGCTCATCTCGCTGCAGGAGGACCAGGTGCGTGCGATCCGCGAGGCGATCGACGTGCCCGGCGCCGTGGCGATCAACTCCGCAGAGGGGGAGCGAGCGCAGGAGCGGGACTGGGAGGCGCTCGCCGCGGGCGACGCCCGGTTCGTCTTCCTCGCACCCGAGCAGCTCGCGAACCCCGCGATCCGCGAACGCCTGGCCGGGCTGCGCGTCACGCTCTTCGCGGTCGACGAGGCCCACTGCGTGTCGGCGTGGGGTCACGACTTCCGGCCCGATTACCTCATCCTCGGCGACGTCATCGACGAGCTGGCGCACCCGCCGACCGTCGCTCTCACGGCGACGGGCGCGCCGCCTGTCCGCGCCGAGATCGCCGAGCGGCTCCACTTGGCCCACCCGCGGGTGCTCGCGACCGGATTCGACCGGCCCAACCTCCGGCTCGAGGTCGCGCGGCACGAGCGCGACTCCGAGAAGCGCGATGCCGTCGTCTCGCAGGCCGTGCGGCTGGCCGGGTCCGGCCTGATCTACGCCGCCACGCGCCGTGACACCGAACTCTATGCCGAGGCGCTCGTCGCCGCGGGGTCCACCTCCGCGCCCTACCACGCGGGCCTCACGGCGGCCGAGAGGGAGGACGTCTACGAGCGGTTCATGGCCGGCCGCGCACGGGTGGTGCCCGCGACCAGTGCCTTCGGGATGGGGATCGACAAGCCCGACGTGCGCTTCGTTCTCCACGCGTCGGTCACCGACTCGCTCGACAGCTATTACCAGGAGATCGGGCGGGCAGGACGGGACGGCGAGGCGGCGGAAATCACGCTCCACTATCGCCCGGAGGATTTCGCGCTCACCCGGTTCTTCTCGGGCGGCGAGCCCGACGCGCAGGAGCTTGCGGCCGTCTTCGCCTCGATCGCGCACAGCCCGGGGTCCTCGCGCGCCGACATCGCCGAGCACGCGGGGATGAGCCCCCGGTCCCTCGGGAGGCTGCTCGGCCTGCTCCGGGACGCGCGAGCGGTCTCCGGCACCGACGACGACCTGCAGGCCGCGCCGTTGGACGCCGGGCAGGCGGCGGCGCGCGCGGTCGCTGAAGCCCTGCTCCGCAAGCGCATCGAGCATTCGAGATCGCAACTCATGCAGGAGTACGCCGAGACCGCCCGGTGCCGGCGGCAGTTCCTGCTCGGCTACTTCGGCGAGGAGCTCGCCGAGCTGTGCGGCAATTGCGACACCTGCTCGTCGGGGAGCGCCGCGCGCTGGATGACGGAGCACGCGGGGGCGGGGGAGCAACCGTTCCCGCCCGCCGCGCGAGTGCGGCACGAGAGCTGGGGAGGCGGGGTGGTCATGCACGCCGACGGCGACCGGCTGACCGTGTTCTTCGATGGCGAGGGCTACAAGGTGCTGTCGCTGGACGCGGTCCGCGAAGGCGGCCTGCTGACCCTCGTCTGACCGCGCTCGCTATCACTGCACGGTGGGTCCGGTCAATGCCCCCGGGTCGGCCGTCGGTCTGTCTTAGTTTCGTCTCGCGGCGGTGAGGCAGCCGACCGCATCGCTGGTGAAGAACCGCATCGCCCTCGAAGAAGGAGTCACAGATGACGATCGCACTCGACCGCCCCGTCCCCGACCGCCCCGTCCCCGACCCGATGCGGGAGGACCCGTCGGGCGCCCTCGCGACCACAGCGGCCGCCGAGCGCGTGTCCTGGAGCAAGCCGGCGAAGTGGCTGTGGGTGGCAGCGACCGACACCGACTATCTCGGGATGGTGGATCGCAACCTCGACGGGTTCTGCGCCACCGGCTTCGACGGTTTCGACCTCGGGGTCTTCGCCGCCCGTTCGGACGCTCAGGCCGCCGTCAGCCGCTACTGGTCGGAGCGCGGCTGAGCGGCGACGGAACCGGGTCGGGGCGCACGCGATCGTGCATGATAGCGGCTCGGTGACGATCAGGCAACGCCCCGGGGCCTCGTCGGCGATACGAGACACTGGAACGACGAATTCGAACCGGGAGGTGGACAGTGCGTTCTGAGGATCGCAGCGCTCGCCTGGAGCGCGACCTCCACGGCGCGGCCCGCCGAGGAGAGATCGTCGCACTGTTCCAGCCGCAGTTCGCGCTGGCGACCGGCGCGATCGTGGGCGCCGAGGCGCTGAGCAGGTGGATCCACCCGCTCTACGGTCTGGTGCCTCCTGGCGAGTTCATCCCGCTGGCGGAACGGCTGGGCCTGGTCGGCGAGATCGGGGACGTGATGCTGCGGCTCGGCTGCAACGCCGCCCGCGACTGGCAGGATCAGGGCCGCCCGATCGAAGTCGCCGTGAACGTGTCGATCCTGCAGCTGAGGACGTCGGCGATCGTCGACACGGTTTCGGGGCTGCTCGACGACATGTCCCTCAGCCCGCGGCTGCTCACGCTCGAGGTGACCGAGAGCACGCCCCTGGCCGACGTGCCCGAGGCGATCGACACCCTCCACCTGCTGCGTGCTCTCGGCGTGAACATCTCGGTCGACGATTTCGGTGCGGCTTACGCGTCCCGCGAGCAGGTCATGGCCCTGCAGGCGAACGAACTGAAGGTCGACCAGTCTCTCGTGCAGTGGTCGGTGGGCAGCGACGGCGAGGAGCTGGCGCGCGCCGTCGAGTTCGGCAAGTCGCAGGGGATGCGCCTGGTCGCGGAGGGCATCGAGACCGCCGACCAGTTGGCGCGGGTCCGCGCGCTCGACTGCGATCGCGGCCAGGGGTACCTGCTGTCGCGTCCGACGACCAAGCCGCAGGTCGACAGCCTGCTGGTCGCGGCCGGCGGCTTCGGCGACCGCTAGCGTGTGAACTTGACCTTCGCCGCGCCAACCGACACTCTCGACTCTATGCATTCAGACCGGTCGCGTACGTGACGCTCGCCGAGCTCGACGAGGTGGCGCGTATGCAGCCCTTCCCTCGGGCCCTCATCGACCGATCGCACACCATCATCGACGCCAACCTGGCGTTGGAGGTGTGGGCGAACCGTCAGCCCGGCGAGCTGACGGGCCTGCCGCTCGCCGCGGTCTTGGGCGTCGACTCCGATGAGCTGTCCGCCGCGCTGCTCACCGGGAATCCGGGAGGCATCCGGCTGGCGTCGACCGCTCACGGCTACCAGGAGACGCAGAGCTCGGTCGTGATCCGTGCGGTGCGCATCTCCGGAGGCCGCACGATAGTGGCGTTCGACCCCGAACTGGCCGCCGTCGGCGAACGGACGCTGGCGCTCGGGCGCCGCGAGAGCGACCGGCTCCAGCTGCTGCTCTCGGCTTCTGTCGCGTTCGCGAAGACGCGGACCGAGGAGGAGCTCGGTGAACTGCTCTCGGAGACCGCACGCCGGGCGTTCAACGCGACGGCCTGCAGCGTGCACACCGGCGAGCCCGGCTCGTTCGAGCTGGTCGCGGGCGACAACATGCTCGCGTCCGCGTGGCCGGAAGACGGCCCGCCGCGCGGAGGAATGGCCGTCGAGTTCGGCCGGGTGGTGACGTTCGAGTCGCCGAAGGAGGCCGATGCCTTCGCGCCCGGACTCGGATTGCGGGAGGTCTTCGAGAAGGCCGGCGTGTCAGCGGCCATCGCGGCGCCGATCATCGAGGACGGCCTCCCGTTCGGTGCGTTCGCCTGCTACTTCGATCAGCCCCGGAGCTTCGACGATCAGGCCGTGCCGCTCGCGGAGGCGCTGGCCCAGCTCGCCGGACAGGTGCTCGTGCGGCTGCGTCTGGAGGCCCGGCTGCGGCGCGCGGCGATGCTCGACGAGGTCACGGGCCTGCCCAACCGCCGGCTCTTCGACGAGAACCTCCAGCAGACCGAGCGTTCCCATGCCGACCAGATCGCCGTGCTGTTCGTCGACCTCGACGGGTTCAAGGCGGTGAACGACTCGCTCGGGCACGCGGCGGGGGATGTGGTGCTGAAGGAGGTCGCGGATCGCCTCGGTCGAGTGTTCCGCCAGGACGACATGATCGCCCGCTACGGCGGCGACGAGTTCATCGCCGCCCTGCGCGTCGCCGACACGTCCGTCGCGCTCGAGATCGCCGATCGGGCGCGCGCGGCCATCGCGGAGGATTTCGCCGGCATCCCGCCGGAGCTCAGCATCACGGCGAGCGTGGGCATCGCGATCACCGACGGCGATGTCGCCGAGGCGTCGATCGACCGTCTCATCCGTCTGGCCGACCAGGCGATGTACGCGGCGAAGCGGGGTGGCGGCGACCAGGCCGTCGTCTACGGCGGCGACCGGTAGCGGCCGTATCCGGCACCGCTCGGGAGCCGGGTGGGTCGTCGGCGGCGATCGGGACGCGGGACATGCCTGAGAATAGTCCAATGAGCTCTCCCGAAATCGCCGTCCCGCTGCTGCTCGGCAGGTACCGGCCGCGCCGGCTGCTGGCGCGCGGCGGCTCGTCGATGGTCTTCCGTGCCCGTGACGAGAACCTGGGCCGCGATGTGGCGGTGAAGCTGTTCTCGTCGGGCAGCAGCGACGACGTCTCCCGGTTCCGGGCCGAGGTCAGTGTGCTCGCCGCGCTGCGTCATCATGGCGTGGTGTCGATCCTCGACGCCGGCGTCGACGATTCGTCGCCCTCCGACCCGCGTCCCTTCCTCGTCATCGAGCTCGTCGAGGGCGACACGCTCCGAGCCGTCCTCGAGGCGGAGCAGCTGACGACGCGCCAGATCGGTGAGATGGCGTTCGAGGTGGCCGAGTCGCTGGAGTACATCCATGCCCGCGGCGTCATCCACCGCGACGTCACCCCGACGAACATCATGATCGTCGACTACCGCACCCGGTTCTCGCGCCCGCGTGCGAAGCTCACGGACTTCGGCATCGCCATCCACTCGACCCGCCCGCAGGCGTCGGAGGACACGACGTTCGGAACCGCGGCCTATCTGAGCCCTGAGCAGGTGCGCAGCCAGAACCTGACCCAGGCCTCCGACATCTACTCGCTCGGTCTCGTGCTCCTCGAGTGCTTCACCGGTGCCATCGCCTTCCCCGGGGCGCCGGTCGAGTCCGCCCTCTCGCGGCTGGATCGCGACCCCGAGATCCCCGACACCGTGCCCGAACGCTGGCGCGACCTCATCCGCTGGATGACGCGGCAGGACCCTGCCGCCCGGCCGTCGGCGGCGGACGTCGCCGAGGCCGCCCGCGGGGCCCTTCGCGAGCATCGCGCACCCGACGCCGAGTGATCGGCCGTCCGGCCGACGGGTCATCATATGATCGACGGGCCGATGCGACCGCACCGGCCTCCCCCCGGAAGGAGCGACCTGCTTGGGTACTCTGATTTACGGCTCCGGCGCGAAGATCGAGATCGACGATCGACTGCTGGCCCATCTTCAGCTGGTCATCACGGCGAAGCTGCGCCGCAACGAGCAGTTCCTGTTCGAGTGGGACCACGACGAGGCCTACTCGCGCGGCCGCACCGCGCTCTGGATCAACCCGTCCGTTCCGGTGCACTTCCAGTACGTCGGCAGCCGGCGCCCGGCGCTCAACCGGGCGTGGACGGAGGCCCTGATGGACTCGGCCAACAGCGTCGGCGGCCTGCGCGTCGTCCCCGAGCCCGCGGCGCACTGATGGGGACGCTCTACTACGGCGACGGCCTGTCGTCGGTCGAGTTCGACGACCGCCTGCTGGCGCACCTCCAGCTGGCGATCACCACGAAGCTGCGCCGGAGCGAGAGCTTCGTGTTCTCGTGGGACGTCGCCGCCGCAGCGGGAAGCGGCTCCAACTCCATCTGGATCTCCCCGACCGTGGGGCTGCGCTTCACCTACCCGACGCAGGTGCGCGAGCCGATCAACCGGGCATGGGTGGAGGCCCTGGTGCGCACCGCGAACAGCGTCTCCGGCCTCCGCATCGTCGACGAACCGGTGGCGGGCGTAGAGTCGCCCGCACAGGCCAAGGAACAGACCGACCGAATGGATGAACAGTGATCGTCAACAGACTGACCGTCGATGGCAAGGACTACTTTCTGCCCGGCTCGGTGACCGAGCTGCGCGAGAAGATCCGTGCCGCGATCCAGGCCGGCGGCGACTACGTGAACATCCCGCCGCTGCACGCGGGCCCCGGCATCGACATCCTGTTCTCGCCGGGCATGCCCGTGGTCTGGAGCCAGATCGACGTCGGAGGCGACCCCGCCGCCGAGGCCGACCGCTCAGAGGCCTCCGAGTCGAGCATCGACGACGACACGTTCGACGGGATCTGAGTTCGGCGTATCGCCGGGAAGGCATGGGCCCCGGGTTCCGCTGTTCGAGCGGACCACCGATTCGATCGAAACGAGCGCGAAGGTTCGCGGTTTCGGGGGAACGCCAGCCCGTTTAGTGAGCTTGTCACTCGGGCCGTGATGGCTTGGCCCTCAGCGAAGCCACTGTGATTTCCAGTCGGCGTATCGTGGCGCGATCATGTTGAGCCTGCGCTTCCAACTTGTCGACACGGTCGCGGAGCGTCGCAAAGAGTTCCGCTTCGTGTTGGCCGGGCTTCGTCGAGTCCGGCGGATGCCAAGAGGTGCCCGGTGGATATATTCGAATCTCGGTGCCGGATTCCTCTAATGAAGCTTTGTCGATCGTCCTCACACGCACGGGGTGCAAGGTCTCATACCGCTCGCGCCATCTGCCCACCTGCAAGAGTGTCCCCAGTGTGAAGGCGTAGGCAACCGCAAAAGGCTGTCCTCCGGGAATGAATGCCAAGGCCAAGAAGCCAGCGCTGAATATGTAGAGGATGTTCTCTCGCCCGTCCGCTGTCAGCGGATCGACGGTGAAGACCTGGCGGAGTGAACCCGGGCCGGCCCAGACCATGTTGAGTACGAGGTCAGGGTTGTCTAACAACTCCGACACTGCCTCGGGGTCGCCGGCAGCCTCTGGGTGGAGGACAGCGACGGTCGCCGCGTCAAATGCCAATTGAAGCGCTTGCTGCGCTGCAGTCAGTACGGCAATGCGTGAAGCGCGCACGTGCATTTCGATGAGGAACACGCCGACCGTCGGCGGCGTTTGACGTTCAGGCGCGTGCTCGAGCAACGGTCCTACGGCGCGGGCAACCGCTGCCACGTCGCGCGCGTAAGCCTCGGCAGTCACCTGCGCACGCTATACCCGGGGCGGCCGAAAAGGCGAGGTCGTGGCACGGGTCATCGTGCACTCCCGTGTGCCGCTCACCGGTGCGCACCAATATCGAGCCCCTGTCGGGGCGTGTAAGTGAGGAGGCCGCCTCGGGAACCATCTCGCCATACGAGACACATTCCGTCAGGCCATCGACCCGACCCGCAGCTACTGGCGCAACAACGAGAAAGCCCCCGGCCGATGGCCGGGGGCTTCTTCAAGTGAGACCTAAGACGCGACTCAGGTGAGACCTATGTCGCGACTCAAGACAATGGCGGAGAATGGGGGATTCGAACCCCCGAGGGCTTGCACCCAACACGCTTTCCAAGCGTGCGCCATAGGCCACTAGGCGAATTCTCCTGGGTTGCCTCCGCCTTGCGGGCGACGGCTCACAATATCTTAGCGGACGGCGGAGGGCCCGTTGTGCACGGCCTCCCAGCGGGAGCCGCTAGACTGGTTCGCGGCTCCCCACGTGGCGCCATCCAGGCCAACTCCCCCAGGGCGGAAACGCAGCAAGGGTAACCGGGCTCTGGCGGGTGCGTGGGGGGTCTTTTTCGTGTTCAGGTTCCCGTTCGGCGTGCCGCGTAGAGTGTCGTCAGCACAGCAGCTGTCCAACATCCTCCCGATTGTTCTACGCTTTGTAGAATGACACTCCGACGAGTCGAGGTGCGCGAATGACCGAGCAGGTAGCCGTTGAGCACGGGATCGCCGAGATGGCGTCCGAAGCATACGTCGTCGGGTTCCCGCTCGTGTTCGACCTCGACCAAGTGCAGCGGTTCACCCGGGAGGGGCTGGGCGCGGTGCCCGCGACCCCCTACAACGTGTTCGGGCACGCCCGCAGCCTGGCCGGCCCGGAATCCACCTTCGTCTCCATCAACAACGACACCGTGTACTCGGTCGCCCAGCTCGATCTCGGTGTGGGGCCGCTGCTGCTGGAGGTCCCCGCCGTCGGCGACCGCTACTACGTCCTCCAGTTCGTCGACGCCTGGACCAACAACTTCGCGTACGTCGGCTCGCGCGCGACGGGTTCGGCGCAAGGCCGGTATCTCCTGGTGCCCCCGGCCTGGGAGGACGAGGACGCGCCGGAGGGCGCCACCGTCATCCGCTTCCCGACCCGCGTCGGCACGATCGTCGGCCGCTGGGCGGTCGCGGGGGAGGACGACCTCCCCGCCGTGCACGCCCTGCAGGACGCCCTGACCCTGACCCAGACGCGCGAGTCGTTCGCCCCCGCGGCCGGCGTCCCGGAGGTCGAGGCGGCCCCGAGCGAAGCGCTCACCTTCTTCGAGCGGATGCGGGTGTGGTCGCAGGAGTTCCCGCCGGCCGAGCACGATCGGCGCGCGCTCGAGACCTACGAGCCGATCGGGCTCACCGGCTCGACGCCCGTCGGCGAGCTTCCGGAGGAGGTCCGCGCGGCGCTCGAGGAGGGCTACGCCGTCGGCCGGCAGGCTCTGGAGTCCGCCCTGCACACCGCTGTGCCGCTCGTGGACGGGTGGCAGGTCAACCTCCACGTCTTCGACTACAACATCGACTACTTCGAAGTGGGCGCTCTCGACGACCCCCAATGGCAGCGGCCCGACCCGGCGACCCGGTACGCCCGACGCGCCGCCGCCGCACTCGGGGGTCTCTGGGGCAACCACGCCTACGAAGCCGCCTACTTCCCGACCTACGTCGATGCCGACGGGGAGGCTCTGACCGGCGAACGGACGTACCGCCTCCGTCTGCACCCGACACCGCCTGTCGGCGCCTTCTGGTCCATCACGATGTACGACCTCCCGCACTACTTCCTGGTCGACAACCCGATCGGGCGGTACTCCCTGGGCGACCGCACTCCGGGGATCGTCTACGACTACGACGGCGGCCTGACCATCACGATCAGCGCTGCCCGCCCGACCGACCCGAAGGCGGCCGCGAACTGGCTGCCCGCGCCGTCCGGGGCGTTCCGGCCGCTGCTGAGGATGTACGCGCCGGGGCCCGCCGTGCTCGACGGCAGCTACCGGCTCTCGCCGATCGAGCGCGTCCCCGCATCCGACAACGACACCACACCGCCGATCGACGAGGAGACCGACTGACCGTGGCCCGTTCGCTCTACATCACCTCCGCGGAGGGGCACACCGGCAAGTCGACCGTCGCCCTCGGCGTCCTCGAGTCGCTGCGGCACTCGGTCGGTCGGGTGGCCGTGTTCCGGCCGATCGCCCGCTCGACGGTCGAACGCGACTACGTGCTGGAGCTGCTGCTCGACCGGGTGAGCGCCGAGCTCACCTACGAGGAGGCCATCGGGGTCACCTACGAAGATGTGCACGCCGACGCTGACGCCGCACTCGGCGAGATCGTGCGGCGGTTCCGGGCCGTCGAGGCCCGCTGCGACGCCGTCGTCATCCTCGGCTCCGACTACACCGACGTCGGCAGCCCGACCGAGCTCGGTTACAACGCCCGCATCGCGGCGAACCTCGGAGCCCCGGTGCTGCTGGTGCTGGGCGGCCGGATCGGCCAGGGCTTCGGAGAGCGGCTCGGTCAGGCCGAGCCGCGCACGCCGGAGGAGCTGCGTCAGCTGGCCGAGCTCGCGCTCGCCGAGCTGCGCGAGGAGCACGCCGGCGTGGTCGCCGTGATCGCGAACCGCGCCGACGCCGAGCGGCTGGACGAGATCGTGTCCGCGGTCGGCGAAGCGGTGGCGGCGGCCGGGCCGGCGGTGGCGTCGGGCCCGGAGCTGCCTCCCGTCTGGGCGATCCCGGAGGACGCCTTCCTGGTGGCGCCGAGCATCCGCTCGATCATGGAGGCCACGGGCGGGTCCCTCATCGGCGGCGACGAGGAGCTGCTGGCGCGCGAGGCCCTCGGGGTCGTCGTGGCGGGCATGTCGATGGACAACGTGCTCCCTCGGCTGGTGGAGGGGGCCGTCGTCGTCGTGCCGGGCGACCGGACCGAGGTGCTGCTGGCCGTGCTGATGGCGAACGCGTCCGGCACGTTCCCGTCCATCGCGGGCATCGTGCTCAACGGCGGCTTCGACCTCCCCGAACCCATCGAGCGGCTGCTCTCCGGGCTGCGCTCGCCGCTGCCGATCGTGCGGACCTCGCTCGACACCTACGAGACGGTCGTGCGCATCACCCACGCCCGCGGGCGGCTCGCCGCTGATTCGCAGCGCAAGTACGACACCGCGCTCGCACTGTTCGAGCGTCACGTCGACGCGAACCGGCTCCTGGCGCTTCTCGACGTCTCGCGCCACCAGGTCGTCACGCCGCTCATGTTCGAGTACGACCTCATCGAGCGAGCCCGGGCCGCCGACAAGCACATCGTGCTGCCGGAGGGCGAGGACGACCGCATCCTCCGCGCCGCCGCCACTCTGCTCGCGCGCGGGGTCGCGCGCCTGACGATCCTCGGCGAGCCGTTCGAGGTGCGCTCGCGGGCGATCGAGCTGGGCCTCGACCTCAGCCGCGCGGAGGTGCTGAGCCCGTTCGACGACGTCCTTCGGCTCCGGTTCGCGAACGAGTACGCGAAGCTGCGCGCCCACAAGGGCATCACGGTCGACCAGGCGGCGGACACCGTCACCGACGCCTCCTACTTCGGCACGATGATGGTGCACCTGGGCCTGGCCGACGGGATGGTCTCCGGCGCGGCGCACACGACGGCGCACACCATCCGGCCGGCCTTCGAGATCATCAAGACCCGCCCCGGCGTGTCCGTCGTGTCGAGCGTGTTCCTGATGGCCCTGGCCGACCGCGTCCTGGTCTACGGCGACTGCGCCGTCGTCCCCGACCCCACGGCCGAACAGCTGGCCGACATCGCCGTCTCGTCGGCGCGGACGGCCGAGCAGTTCGGCATCGAGCCGCGCGTGGCCATGCTGTCGTACTCCACAGGGGACTCCGGAGCGGGAGCGGACGTCGACAAGGTCCGCACGGCGACCGAGCTCGTCCGTGAGCGAGAGCCGCAGCTCGCCGTCGCCGGGCCCATCCAGTACGACGCGGCCGCCGACGCCGCCGTCGGCGCCGCCAAGATGCCCGGGTCCCAGGTCGCCGGCCGCGCGACGGTCTTCATCTTCCCCGACCTCAACACCGGCAACAACACGTACAAGGCGGTGCAGCGCAGCGCCGGCGCCGTCGCGATCGGTCCGGTGCTGCAGGGCCTGCGCAAACCGATCAACGACCTGTCGCGCGGAGCGACCGTCGACGACATCGTGGACACCGTGGCGATCACCGCGATCCAGGCAGCGCTGTCATGAGCGCCGTGCTGGTGGTCAACAGCGGCTCGTCGTCGCTCAAGTACCAGCTGATCGACGCCGGCAGCGAGGAAGCTCTGGCCTCCGGGCTGATCGAGCGGATCGGCGAGGCCTCCGGGCACATCCGGCACACCGGTCCCCGCGGCAAATGGGAGACGACGCTCGCCATCCCGGATCACACCGCCGCCTTCCGGGTGATGCTCGACGCGTTCGACGCGGAAGGTCCGAGCCTCGACGAGAACCCGCTCGCCGCGGTCGGGCACCGGGTGGTCCACGGCGGCAAGCGGTTCTTCGAGCCGACGATCGTCACACCCCTGGTCGAGATCAACATCGAGGATCTCGCCGACCTGGCGCCGTTGCACAACCCGGCCAACCTGGAGGGGATCCGCGCAGCCAAGGCCGCCTTCCCCGACGTGCAGCACGTCGCCGTCTTCGACACGGCCTTCCACCAGACGCTCGCGCCCGAGTCATACACCTACGCGATCGACGCGGCGCTCGCCGACCGGCACCGGGTGCGCCGATACGGCTTCCACGGCACCTCGCACAAGTACGTGTCCGGCGCGGCTGCGGAGTTCCTCGGCCGGCCGCTGGCGGAGCTGAAGCAGATCGTCCTCCACCTCGGCAACGGCGCGTCGGCGTGCGCGGTCGACGGCGGTCGCTCGGTCGACACCTCGATGGGGATGACTCCGCTGGAGGGGCTCGTGATGGGCACCCGGTCCGGCGACCTGGACCCGGCCGTGCTGGTGCATCTCGCGCGCCGCGCCGGTCTCGGGATCGATGACCTCGACGAGCTGCTCAACCGCCGTAGCGGCCTGCTCGGGCTCTCGGGCCACGGCGACATGCGCGACGTTCGGCACGCTGCGGAGTCGGGAGACGCCGCCGCGCGCCTGGCGCTCGACACGACGGTCCACCGGCTGAAGCACTACATCGGCGCCTACACCGCGCTCCTCGGCGGCCTCGATGTGCTGACCTTCACTGCGGGAGTCGGTGAGAACGACCGCAGGCTGCGCGCCGAGGTGTGCGCCGGGCTGGACGTGCTGGGAATCCGACTCGACGCCGAGCGCAACGACGCCACGTCGAGCGCGGCCAGAGTGATCTCCGCCGACGACTCCCGCGTGACCGTGCTCGTCGTCCCCACCGACGAGGAGCTGGAGATCGCCCGGCAGTCCCTGCAGGCGGTCGGCGCGGGCTGAGCGGGCGGGTGCGGCATGCGGCGGCGCGGCGATGGGGCCGGGCGGGTCGGACGGACCACCCGGACGACCGCACTGCGCACCGTCGGGGCGGCGCTCGTCGTCGCGGCGCTCGCAGTGACGGGCGGGCTGAGCGGCTGCGCGAGCACGGAGGGGCAGGTCGGCCCGCGCTTCGTCACACCGCCTCTGATCCGGTTCAGCTCGGTGCTCTGGCCGGTTCCGCTGCAGCTGGTGGGCGCGCAGCCCGGCGTCCGGCTCAGGATCACGGCCTCCCTCACCTCGGCGCGCGGCACCTGGACCTCGGGTGCGACCTACCAGGTGGGCGGCGACGGGACGATCGATTTCGCACATGACCGGCCGCAGCTCGCGCCCTTCAGCCGGCCCGACTCCGCCGGGTTGTTCTGGTCGCTGCGCGGCCCGTCGCTGAGCACGGCAGACCTCGCCCGGCAGTGGATGCGCGACACGAGTCCGGTGACGCTCACGGCGGCCGACGGCGATCGCGTGGTCGCCCGGCGGACCTTCCGCCTCGAGGGACTCGGCACGACCTCCCGCGCCGCGACGGTCTACACGCACGATCTGGCGAATGACGGCGTCGGCGGCCGGCAGGCCCCGCACGAGACGCACGAGGACGAGCCGGTCGGGACGTTCTGGAGCGCCGCGTCGATCGAACGGCCGGTCGGGCCTGCGGTGCTCATGTTCGACGACCCGTCGCCGGGGGCGTCGGCGGCGTTCACCGCCCCGGTGCTCTCGCAGTTCGGGGCGTCGGTGTTCGTCGTCCCGGTCGGCTCGCCGGACGGCGTGCACGTCTCGACGGTCATCGACAGCGGCACGGTCTCCGCCGTGCTGGAGTGGCTCGATCGGCGCACCGGCGTCGACGCGCGGCACCTCTTCGTGTACGGCACGGGTGCGGCCGAGCAGCTCGCCGTCTGGGCGGCCACCCGTTTCCCGAGACAGTTGCACGGGCTGTTCGCGGGAGGCGGGGCGTCCTCGCTGCTCTGCCTCGCCGGTTCGAGTGCGTCGCCGGTCTTCGCCGGGAGCGTCGGCCTGCCCTGCGTCCGCGAACCAGGGCCGGTGGTCGCGCCGCCGTCGCTCCAGGCGGTCGCGGGTCCCGTCGTCCTGACCTGCGGCCGGGACGACGCGGTGTACCCGCGAGCCTGCGACGACCTCCTCGCGCTCGCCCGCACGCGCGCGACCCGCGCCGGTGACGGGCTGCTCGTCCGATCCCATGCCGCTCACGCCGTGACCGTGCCACCGGGCCTGCCGATCGATCTCCCGACCGGAGACGGGCATGGAGACGCGGCCGCCACCGCAGACGCGCAGTCGACCCAGGCCGCCCGCATCGCGTTCTGGAACGCGGTGGGACAGCAGCTGCTGCGGGCGGTGCTGTCGTGACCGGCCGGATGCCTCCGCCCGGGCGCCTGCGCAGGCTGCCGCGCCTGCGCTCCGTGCCGCGCCTCCGTGCGGCCGCGTTCGTGCTCGTGCTGGCAGCGACGCTCACGGGCTGCGTGGGTGCCCCGGCGGGCGGCGCGCGGATCGTCGTCGCGCGGTTCGGCAACGCCACGGCCGATCCCGTCGTCGTCTCGGTGACGGGCCTGCGGCCGGGGCAGGACGTCGTGCTCACCGCCACGGCGTCGACGGCGGCTGGCACCTGGAGCTCGCGGGCACTCTACGCCGTGCCGCCGACCGGCGTCGTCGACACCGCCTCCCAGCAGCCGATCACCGCCCCGTACGTGCGGCCGGACGCCGGTGCTCTGCTCTGGAGCATGACGGGTCCCTCGGTCAGCCAGACCGACCTGGAGCGCGCGTGGGCGGAGCGCCCGGTCCGCATCGAGGTGACCGCGCAGCAGCAGGGGGTTCCGGTCGCGATCGCGGAGGTGCAGCGTTCACCGCTGGCCGCGCAGAGCGTCGAACGCGACGTGAGCATCGCCGATCTGACGCGCGACGCGAACGGGCCGCCCGAGCCGGTCCCGCCGGTGAACGGACCCGGGCTGCGGGTCGGGACGCTCTACACCCCGCTGCCCACCCTCGTCCATCCGCGCCCCGCTGTGCTCCTGATCGACGGGGACGGCGACGCGGCGGCCGGTGCGTTCGCCGCGCGCCGGATCGCGGCCATCGGCTTCCCGGTGCTGGCGCTGCCGGCGTTCGGCCCGGAAGGGCAGCTTCCCGGGTCGGCCGCGCTGTCGGTGCAGACCTTCGACGCCGCGCGTGCGTGGCTCGCCCGCCGTCCGGGTGTGGATCCGGCGCGCATCGTCGTCTACGGCACCGGGCCGGCAGCGCCGCTCGCACTCTGGTTCGCAGCGAACGAGCCAGGGGATGTGTACGGGGCCATCGCCGCGAGCGGCCCGACGGCCGAGCTGTGCGCCTCGGCGGCGGGTGCGCCGTCGCTGCTCGACGACGGCCGGCCCGTCCCGTGCGCCGACCCGGACCGGGCCGTCGCGGACACGCCCATCCTGCCGCTCGACCGCATCCCTGGGCCTTTGCTGCTCGCCTGCGGCACCGCCGACGAGCAGCTGCCCACCGCGTGCGAGTGGACAGCCGCGGGAGCCGGAGCCCGGGGGCCTCGTGCTGCGCGGGAGACCCTCGTCGCCGAAGGGTCGGCGGGCGAGCTGAGCGCGCCTCCGATGCTCCCGATCGGACTCGGCGACCTTCCGGCGCAGACCGCGCAGGCGACCGAGGACGCTCGCGTGGCATTCTGGTCGCGGGTGACCGCCCTGCTGGAAGGAGCGATCGGACCGTGACGAGAGAACGGAACCGCACGGTGCGCCACCGCGTGCTCGCCGTGCTCGCCGCCGTCGCGATCTCGGCGGTCGCGCTGACGGGCTGCGGGTCCCCGTCCGGCTCCGCAGGGCCGCGCTTCCAGCTCAGCGCCGACCCGAGCCCGGTCTGGCAGCCGGTCGGCATCCGGATCGTGTCGCTGCCGCCCGGTCAGCAGGTCACCATCCACGCGACGCTGCGGCGCGGCGGCAGCTGGACGTCGCAGGCGGTATACGCCGTGCCCGCCGACGGCGTCGTCGACCTCGCCACGGACGCCCCGCTCGAGGCGCCGTTCACCGGCGCGGACGGGATGGGCCTGTTCTGGACCATGCGGGGCGCGACGGGCGAGGCGGCCACCTCGGACGTGACCTGGGGCGGCTCGTCGTTCTCCGTCGACCTCCGGGCCTCGGTGGGAGGGCGGCCCGTCGCGGAGACGCACGTGCAGCGCGTCGGGCTGACCGCGGCGGCGCCCGTGCGCGCCGTGTTCGACGACGGGATCACCGGCGACTACTTCGAGCCCGCCGGCTCGGCGGAGGGCGTGCGGCCGGGCATCATCGTCTTCGACGGCACCGACCCCGGGCAGCAGACGGGCGTACTCGCGGCTGCGACGCTCGCGGCCCTCGGCTTCCCGACGCTCGACCTGTCGACCTACGGTTCCGCCGGGCAGCTCGAGCCGCTCCGCAGCCTCTCGGCGGAGCGCTTCCTCACCGCCCTGGGCTGGCTGCGGTCGCAGCCGGGGGTGGACGACCAGCGCATCTTCACGTTCGGCACGTCGCGCGGGGCGCCGCTCGCGCTCTGGGCGGCGGCCGCGTACCCGGGAACGGTGTACGGGGCGATCGCTCCCGGAGGCACGACCGGCCTGATCTGCCCATCGCCGGTGCCCAGCCCCGCTGTGACCGTCGACGGTGCGTGGGTGCCGTGCACGACGGGGACCCACGATCCGGCTCCGGCGGCCGTGCTGGACATCGAGCGGATCCCCGGGCCGGTCGTGCTTGGCTGCGCCGGGAAGGACGAGATGCTCGCCAACGGGTGCGCGTGGCTCGACGCCGCGGCGCGGAAACGCCCGCAGCGCGAGGGCGACGCCTACCTGCGCGCTCCGGATGCGACCCACCTGTTCTATCTGCCGCCGTACACGCCGCTGCTCCTGCCGGAGGGGTCTGCCGCGCAGCCCACGGAGCGCGCCAGGGAGGCTCTGTGGGCCGACATCCTCGCCGCTCTGACGGCGCCGTCGTCGGTGCCGGGACGCTGAGGTCGAATGTCAGCGGCGACAAGTAGCATGTGTGGGTGGTAACCGCTCTCTATCGCCGATATCGGCCCGACACCTTCGCCGAGATGATCGGGCAATCGCAGGTGACCGAGCCGCTGATGACGGCGCTGCGCACCAACCGGGTCAACCACGCCTATCTCTTCTCCGGTCCGCGCGGCTGCGGCAAGACCACCTCGGCGCGCATCCTGGCGCGGTGCCTCAACTGCGCGGAGGGCCCCACCGACACCCCGTGCGGAAAGTGCGCGAGCTGTATCGAGCTCAGCCGTGACGGAGCCGGCTCGCTCGACGTCGTCGAGATCGACGCCGCCAGCCACAACGGCGTCGACGACGCCCGCGACATCCGCGAGCGGGCGATCTTCGCCCCGGCACGCGATCGCTACAAGATCTTCATCCTCGACGAGGCGCACATGGTCACGCCGCAGGGCTTCAACGCGCTGCTGAAGATCGTGGAGGAGCCGCCGGAGCACGTGAAGTTCATCTTCGCGACCACCGAGCCGGAGAAGGTCATCGGCACGATCCGCTCGCGCACGCACCACTATCCCTTCCGCCTGGTCCCGCCCGCTCAGATGCTGGAGTACGTCCAGAGCCTCTGCGACAGCGAGGGCATGACCGTCGCGCCGGGCGTCCTGCCCCTGGTGGTCCGTGCCGGAGGCGGTTCGCCGCGTGACACGCTGTCGCTCCTCGACCAGCTGATGGCCGGCTCCGAGGGCAGCTCGATCGAGTACGAGCGAGCCGTCGCGCTCCTCGGCTACACCCACGCCGCGCTGCTCGACGAGGTCATCGACGCGATCGCGGCTCGCGACGCCGCCGGGGCGTTCGCCGCGGTCGACCGCGTCATCCAGACCGGGCAGGACCCGCGCCGGTTCGTCGACGATCTGCTGGAACGGCTGCGCGACCTCATCGTGGTGGCGGCCACGAGCGTCGAGGGCGCCTCTGCCGTGCTGCGCGGAGTGCCGCAGGACGAGCTGGACCGCATGGGCGTGCAGGCGATGAAGTTCGGTGCGGCGGAGCTCAGCCGCTCGGCCGACATCGTCAACGCCGCGCTCACCGAGATGACGGGGGCGACGTCGCCCCGCCTGCACCTCGAACTGATGATCGCGCGCGTGCTGGTGCCGTCGAGCGACGACACCGAGCGCGGCGCGCTCGCCCGCGTGGAGCGCCTGGAGCGCCGTATCGGCGTCAGCGACGTCGGCGGCCCGGATGCGTCGCGTGCGGAGGCGCCTGCCGCGGCCCCTGCGCCTGCTGTGGTCCCTGCGCCTGCCGCGGCCCCTGCGCCTGCTGTGGTCCCTGCGCCTGCCGCGGCCCCTG
>NZ_CAMFLC010000018.1 GCF_945957465.1 uncultured Leifsonia sp. | reverse complement strand
GGCAGACCCCGGCACCCCCGTTGCCGCCCCCGAGCGGGTCGAGCCCGGCGCCGACGCTCCCAAGCGCACAGCGCCCGCCGCTCAACCGGCGACGGCCCCTGCCGCCTCGCCTGCGTCCGTGCCTGCGCCCGCGCCGGTCGGTGCGGTGACGACCCAGCAGGTCAAGGACTCCTGGCCGCAGATTCTCGACGCCGTCCAGCGCGCCAAGCGAAGCGCGTGGATGGTCGTGTTCACGGCTCAGGTGCGTTCGCTGAAAGACGACGTGCTCACGCTGTCCTTCCCCAGCGACAACGACGTGCAGAGCTTCCGCCAGCCGCAGACGCCGGGCGGACAGAGCGTGAGCGAGTACTTGCGCCAGGCGATCATCGAGATCCTGGGCCTCCGCGTCAAGTTCATCGCGCGCGCCGACGGCGCACCGTCCGGGGGAGCGCCGTCCCGGCCGAACGGCGGCGCGTCCTCGGCTCCGGAGGCTCCCACCTGGCCTGGCGCCGGTGGTGGCGGCAGCGGCGATGCGGGCGGCTCGCCGCCCGCGCGGTCGGCGTCGTCGGCCACGGCGCCGACTTCCACCGCGTCGTCCGCCGGCCCGGCGACCCCCGCTTCGTCCTCCGCCACACCGTCGGTTCCGTCCGCGGTTCCCCCGGCGTCGGCTCCGTCGGCCACCACCACCGAGTGGGCGACCGTCGCCATCCCGTCGTCCGCCCCTGCCGCCGTGGCCACGCTCGAGCGGCCGCAGGCCGGCCCGGCGAGGCCTGCCGCTCCGGCCTCTGCAGGGCCGACGCCGTCGCCGGTCGTAGACGATGTCCCGCCGGACGAGCTGGAACCTCCGGAGGAGACCGAGCCTCCCTACGAGTCCGAGGTTCCCGAGGAACCCGCGGGCGACTGGGCGGCCGCCCCGGGCACCGGTGCCGTGCCGGCGCCGCAGCCCGTCGCAGCCGCGGGTACGGCCGCATCGGTCGCTCCCGTCGGCCGCCCGGCTTCCGATGGCCGGACCTCCGACGGCCCGGCTCCCGACCGCCGTCAGGCTCCCGACCGCCGTCAGGTTCCCGACCGGCCCGCGCCGGAGCGGTCCGCGCCGGAGCGGTCTGCGCCGGCCGCCGGTTCCCGAACGCCCACCTTCCAGGCTCCGCAGCGCTACGGCGAGGCCGTGGTCCGCGAGATCCTGGGGGCGACGTTCCTCGAGGAGCAGCCTGCGCCTCGCTCGCCGGGGATGAGGTAGCCCCGTGTACGAAGGCATCGTCCAAGAGCTGATCGACGAGCTGGGCCGCCTGCCCGGCATCGGGCCCAAGTCGGCGCAGCGCATCGCGTTCCACATCCTCCAGACCGAGAGCTTCGACGTCACCCGTCTCGCCGAGGTGCTGCTGGAGGTGCGCGACAAGGTGCGGTTCTGCGAGATCTGCGGCAACGTCTCCGAAGAGGCGACCTGCTCGATCTGCCGTGATCCGCGGCGCTCGCCCGAGCTGATCTGCGTGGTCGAGGAGGCGAAAGACGTCGTCGCGATCGAACGCACCCGCGAATTCCGTGGTCTGTACCACGTGCTCGGCGGCGCGATCAGCCCGATCGACGGCGTCGGCCCCGACGACCTCCGCATCCGCCAGCTGATGCAGCGTCTCGCCGACGGCACGGTGCAGGAGGTCATCATCGCGACCGACCCCAACCTCGAGGGCGAGGCCACGGCCACCTACCTCAGCCGGCTCCTGACCACGCTCGACATCCGGGTCACCCGGCTCGCCTCCGGCCTCCCCGTCGGCGGCGACCTCGAGTACGCCGACGAGGTCACGCTCGGTCGCGCCTTCGAAGGCCGCCGCCAGGTCTCCTGACCCTCCGCCCTGCCACCTGAGCCGCCGCCGAGAGGGGACGCAAAACGCCGCCTCGCGCGCTTCGAAGCGGCGAATCGCGTCCCCTCTGAGCTCGCGAGCGGGCTCCGCCCGCCGTCCCGTCACATGGCCGATCGGGCATATCCCCGGCCGGTAGAATGGTCACTCCCGTGAGTTCTGGAGAGCCTGTGGCCCTGATCGTTCAGAAATTCGGCGGCTCGTCCGTCGCGAATGCCGAGAGCATCAAGCGCGTCGCCAAGCGCATCGTCGAGACCCGCAAAGCCGGCAACGAGGTCGTCGTGGCCGTCTCGGCGATGGGGGATACGACCGACGAACTCGTCGATCTCGCCCACGAGGTCACGCCGATCCCGGAGCCTCGTGAGCTCGACATGCTCCTCACCGCGGGGGAGCGCATCTCGATGGCCCTGCTGGCCATGTCGATCAAGAGCATGGGCTACGACGCCCGCTCGTTCACGGGCAGCCAGGCCGGCATGATCACCGACGCCCAGCACGGAGCCGCGCGCATCGTCGACGTCACGCCCGGCCGCATACAGGACGCCCTCGACGAGGGCGCGATCGCGATCGTCGCCGGATTCCAGGGCTTCAACCGCGACACCCGCGACATCACCACGCTCGGCCGCGGCGGCTCCGACACCACCGCGGTCGCCCTCGCCGCCGCTCTCGGCGCCGAGGTCTGCGAGATCTACACCGACGTCGACGGCGTGTTCACCTCCGACCCCCGGCAGGTGCCGCTCGCACGCAAGATCGACCGGATCACGAGCGAGGAGATGCTCGAGCTCGCGGCCGCCGGCGCCAAGGTGCTGCACATCCGGGCGGTCGAGTACGCCCGCCGTCACAACGTGACCCTGCACGTGCGCTCCTCGTTCTCGAACAAGGAGGGCACGTACGTCCTCAACGAAGCAGCGGCGGCCGAGGCCGCCCAGAAGGATGGAACCGTGGAAGAGCCCATCATCTCCGGAGTGGCCACCGACCTGAGCGAGGCCAAGATCACCGTCGTCGGCGTTCCCGACGTGCCGGGCAAGGCGGCGCAGATCTTCAAGATCGTCGCAAAGGCCAACGCGAACGTCGACATGATCGTGCAGAACGTGTCGGCGGCTGCGACCAGCCTCACCGACATCTCGTTCACGCTGCCCAAGTCGGAGGGCCAGCGCGTGCTGACGGCGCTCACCGCCGAGAAGGACGAGGTCGGCTTCCAATCGCTGCAGTACGACGACCAGATCGGCAAGCTCGCGCTCGTCGGCGCCGGCATGCGCACCAACACCGGCGTATCCGCTGCGCTGTTCGAGGCGCTGTTCGAGGCCGGCATCAACATCGAGATGATCTCGACCAGCGAGATCCGCATCTCGGTCGTCACGCGCGCCGACACCGTGGCGGAGGCCGCCCGCGTCGTTCACACCGCATTCGGACTCGACGGCGACGAGAAGGCCGTCGTCTACGCCGGCACCGGCCGCTAGACCCGCTGGGCTCGGCCCCGGGACTCCGCCCGGGGAATGCGACGGGCCGGCCTCCCGTTCGACACCTCAGACCACGACTCGAAGGATCAGACCATGAGCGAGACCACACCCGGCTTCGACATCGCCGTCGTCGGCGCCACCGGCCAGGTCGGCAGCGTGATGCGCCGGCTGCTGGAAGAGCGCGAATTCCCGGTGAAGAGCATCCGCTTCTTCGCCTCGTCGCGCTCGGCCGGCACCACCCTGCCGTTCCGGGGCGAGCAGATCGTCGTCGAAGACGTCGCGACCGCCGATGTCTCCGGAATCGACATCGCCCTCTTCTCCGCCGGCGCCACCGGCTCGAAGGCGCACGCACCGCGCTTCGCCGAGGCCGGCGCCATCGTCATCGACAACTCGAGCGGCTGGCGCATGGACCCGGACGTGCCGCTCGTGGTCTCCGAGGTCAACCCGGACGCGATCGCGGACGCGCGCAAGGGCATCATCGCGAACCCGAACTGCACCACGATGGCGGCCATGCCCGTGCTGAAGGTGCTGCACGACGAGGCCGGCCTGCAGCGCCTCACCGTGAGCACGTACCAGGCCGTCTCGGGCTCGGGCCTCGCGGGCGCCGAGGAACTCGCCGGCCAGATCCGCACCGCGGTAGCCGACGAGAACCTGCTTCAGCTCGTCCATGACGGCTCGGCCGTCGCGATGCCCGACCCGGTCAAGTACGTTCGCCCGATCGCGTTCGACGTCATCCCGCTGGCCGGCTCGATCGTCGACGACGGACTGAACGAGACCGACGAGGAGAAGAAGCTCCGTAACGAGAGCCGCAAGATCCTCGACCTCCCCGGTCTGCTCGTGAGCGGCACCTGCGTGCGCGTTCCGGTCTTCACCGGCCACTCGCTGTCGATCAACGCCGAGTTCGCAGCGCCGATCTCGCCGGAGCGCGCCACCGAGCTTCTGTCCGACGCTCCCGGCGTGCGGCTGACCGACGTACCCACACCGCTGGAGGCCGCCGGACAGGACCCGAGCTTCGTGGGCCGCATCCGTGCCGACGAGGGTGCTCCCGAGGGCCGTGGGCTCGCGCTTTTCATCAGCAACGACAACCTCCGCAAGGGTGCCGCGCTCAACGCGGTGCAGATCGCGGAGCTCGTCGCGGATCGCCTGGGCGCCCGCGTCGCCGGCTGACCGGCACCGCGCTCTGCCGCCGAGGGGCCGCCGAGGGGCCGCCGAGAGGCGCGTAGGCGCCCTCAAAACCCTCGCTTGAGGGCGATTTCGCGCCCTTCGAACGCCCCTCGGTGCCGCGGCGCCCGGCATCTGTCTTGATGTCGAGACAGATCCCGGCGCGACGGGAGGGCGCGTGCCCGCCTCGCCGTAGGATTGTCTGGTGAGCACTGATCCCATCGACGTCGTCCTGATCGGCGGCGGCATCATGAGCGCCACGCTGGGCTCCCTGATCCAGCGCGTGCAGCCCGACTGGAGCATCCGCATCTACGAGTCGCTGGGCGCCGTCGCCCAGGAGAGCTCCAACCCGTGGAACAACGCGGGCACAGGCCATGCCGCCCTCTGCGAGCTCAACTACATGCCGGAGGCGCCGGACGGCTCCGTCGACCCCGCGAAGGCCATCAGCATCAACGAGCAGTTCCAGCTGAGCCGACAGTACTGGGCGTCGCTCGTGGCTGCCGGCCACCTGCCCGACCCGCGCACGTTCATCAACGCGACGCCGCATATGACGTTCGTTCGCGGCCGCGACAACATCCGCTACCTCCGCAAGCGCTACGAGGCGCTGAAAGACCAGCCGCTCTTCGACGGCATCGAGTACTCGGAAGACCCCGCGACCATCGGCGAGTGGACCCCGCTGCTGACCAAGAAGCGCAGTGCCAAGCAGCGCATCGCGGCAACGCGGCAGACCGCCGGCACCGACGTCGACTTCGGCGCGCTCACCCGCGCCCTGATCGACGACCTCGTCGCGAACGGCGCCGAGCTGGCGCTCAACCACCGTGTGCGCAGCATCAAGCGCACCTCCGACGGTCTGTGGCGCATCAAGGTGCGCCACGAGGTCGGCCACACGCCGCACGAGGCGACTGCCCGGTTCGTGTTCGTCGGCGCGGGAGGCGGCGCCCTCCACCTGCTGCAGAAGTCCGGCATCCCGGAGATCAAGGGGTTCGGCGGGTTCCCGATCTCCGGCCAGTTCCTGCGCACGTCCGATCCGAAGATCGTCGCCCAGCACCAGGCCAAAGTCTACGGCAAGGCCGCCGTCGGCGCCCCGCCCATGTCGGTCCCGCACCTCGACACCCGCGTCGTCGACGGCGAGGCATCGCTGCTGTTCGGCCCCTACGCCGGCTTCAGCCCGAAGTTCCTGAAGAGCGGCAGCTGGTGGGATCTCCCCGGCTCGGTGCGCGCCGGCAACCTCGGCCCCATGCTCGCCGTGGCCCGCGACAACTTCGATCTCATCAAATACCTGGTCGGTGAGTTGCTGGCGAACCGCGCCAAGAAGATGAAGGCGCTGCAGGAGTTCATGCCCACCGCCAAGTCGGAGGACTGGGAGCTGATCACGGCGGGCCAGCGCGTGCAGGTCATGAAGAAGGATCCCAAGAAGGGCGGGGTCCTCCAGTTCGGCACCGAGGTGATCGCGTCGGCCGATGGCTCGATCGCCGGCCTCCTCGGCGCGTCCCCCGGCGCGTCGACGGCGGTCCCGATCATGATCGATCTGCTGCAGACGTGCTTCCCCGACCGCTACGCGGGTTGGCTGCCGACGCTCAAGACGCTGATCCCGACGGTCGGTACGACGCTCAACGACCGCCCGAAGGAGGCGGCCCGGGTGCTCGCCGACACCGCGGCCGTGCTCGATCTCGCGGAGCAGCCGGCCGGGCAGGTCGTTCGGGCCTGACCCGCCCGCCACCAGTCGATCCGTACCGTGCGGTACGGATCGACTGGACAGCCGTGCCGTCGACCTGTTAGAGTCGGCGGCGCTATGAAGTGAGAACCTCCTCTCGTCCCGCGCCCGAGGCGCCGTCGATCGAGGGAGCGACCCTTCGGGTCCTGCGCCGCCTGGTCATCCGGCACTGGGCGCTCCGGCGCACTCCATCGACGGAAGTCCGCCCGGCGGGAACCTGCTCCTGTCGGAGCGCCCGGAAGGTGGAACTCATGCATACCCTCACTCTCTCCCCGCTCCGCGCGGACGGAATCTCGGTGCACTACGGCGACCGGCGGGTGCTCTCCGACGTGTCGCTGACCGTGCCCCCTGGCGCGCGCATCGGCCTCATCGGCGAGAACGGCGTCGGCAAGTCGACGCTGCTGCGCGTGCTCGCCGGCGCCGAGACTCCCGACTCCGGCGTGGTCTCGAGGCCGCGTCGTGTCGGTTTCCTCTGGCAGGAGGTGCGCTTCCGGCCGGAGGACACGCTCGCGGCGCTGATGGAGGACGCGCTCGCAGAGGTGCGCGCGATCGAACGCGGGCTGGAGGCCGCGTCGCTCGCCCTCGCGGGCGACGATCCTGCCGCCGCTGTGCGCTACGACGAGGCGTTGAGCGCGGCCGAGCGTGCCGAGGTCTGGACGGCCGAATCGCGTCGCGACGCATTGCTCGACGGTCTCGGGGTGGGCGGCATCCCGCTGGCCCGGCGGCTTTCCGAGGTCTCGGGAGGTCAGCGGAGCCGGTTCGCGCTCGCCGCGCTGCTGCTCGGCCGGCCGGATGCACTGCTCCTCGACGAGCCGACCAACCACCTGGACGACGAGGCCGCGGCGTTCCTGGAGTCGCAGCTGCTGGGCTGGCACGGACCGGTGCTCTTCGCGAGCCACGATCGCGCCTTCCTCGACTCGGCCGCCACCGGGCTGCTGGATCTCGACCCGACGCGCTCCGGCACCACCGTGTTCGGCGGCGGTTACAGCGCCTACCTCGCCGAGAAGGCCGCCGAGCGCGCCCGCTGGGAGAAGCAGTACTCCGACGAGCAGGCCGAGCTCGCAGCGCTGAAGCACGCGGTCGAGGTCACCGCACGTTCCATCGCGTGGTCGGGCAAGGTGCGCGACAACGACAAGTTCGTCAAGTCGTACAAGGGCAACACGCTCGACAGGCAGATCAGCCGGCGGATCCGGAACGCCGATGGGCGGCTGGACGAGCTGACGAAGTCGCAGGTGCGCAAGCCGCCGAAGCCGCTCGGCTTCACGGGCATCCCCGCCGGGTTCCAGCGTCTGGGTGACGAGGCCGGGTCTCTGCTGCAGGCCGACGATCTCCACGTGCCGGGGCGCCTGACGCTGTCACGGTTCGCGGTCGAGGCCGAGTCCCGGGTGCTGGTGACGGGCCCGAACGGCGCGGGCAAGTCGACGCTGCTCTCGGTGCTGGCGGGGCGGATCGTCCCGCTCGTCGGGACGGTGCACCGGCGTCGCGGGCTGCGCGTGGAGCTTCTGGAACAGGACGTGCGGTTCGCGGATCCGACGCAGACGCCGCGGCGGATCTACGAGCTGGCGCTCGGCGAGCGCCGCGCGGAGACGGTGCCCCTGTCCGGCCTGGGGCTGCTCGCGCCGCGAGACCTCGATCGCGAGGTGGGGTTGCTGTCCGTGGGGCAGCAGCGGCGTCTGGCCCTGGCGCTCATCATGGCGCGGCCGCCGCACGTCTTCCTGCTCGACGAACCGACCAACCACCTCTCGCTCGGTCTCGCCACCGAGCTGGAGGAGGCCCTCGGCGGCTACCCCGGCGCCGTCGTCGTCGCCAGCCACGATCGCTGGCTGCGGGAGCGGTGGAGCGGGGACGTGGTCGCCCTGTGAGCCGGTGAGGATCTTCCGCTTGACGCTCATTCGAACATATGTTCGAATAGATGCATGAGGTGGAGCGGGCAGGAGCTGGCGGTGGAGACGCCGTCGGCCCTGCCCGGTCTCGCCCGGTTGAACAACCTGGTCCGATCGGTGCGCACTCCGGACTTCGCGGGCATCACCTTCCACGAGATCCTCGCCAAGTCGGCGCTCAACAAGATTCCCGGCGGGGGAGGGCCGATGCCCTTCGGCTGGACCATCAATCCCTACCGTGGGTGTTCACACGCGTGCGTGTACTGCTTCGCCCGGCCCACGCACAGCTACCTCGAGCTCGATCAGGGCAAAGACTTCGACCAGGAGATCATCGTCAAGGTCAACGTGGCCGATGTGCTGCGCAAAGAGCTGGCCAAGCCGAGCTGGGGTCATCATCCGGTCGCGTTGGGCACCAACACCGACCCGTACCAGCGTGCCGAGGGGCGCTACGCGCTCATGCCGGGCATCATCGACGCCCTCGCCGATTCGGGAACGCCGTTCAGCATCCTCACCAAGGGGTCGCTTCTCCGTCGCGATCTCGACCGGCTCGCGGAGGCATCGCGACGCGTCCCCGTCGACCTCGCCCTGTCGATCGCCGTGTACGACGACGAACTCCAGCAGTCGGTCGAGCCGGGGACGCCGACGACCAAGGCGCGCCTGGCGACGGTCACCGCCGTGCGCGAGCACGGTCTCGACTGCTCGGTGTTCCTGATGCCGATCCTCCCGTACCTCACCGACACGCGCGCTCACCTCGACGAGGCGTTGCGACAGGCGAAGGCTGCCGGTGCCACCAGCGTGCTCTACACGGCGCTCCACCTGAAGCCCGGGGTCAAGGAGTGGTATTACCTCTGGCTCGGCCGCGAGCATCCCGAGCTGCTGCCGCGGTATCGAAAGATGTACGGCCGCGGCACCTACGCTCCCAAGGAGTACCGAGCCTGGCTCGCTGCGCGCATCAAGCCGCTCATCCGCGCGCACCGGTTGGAACGCGGCGAGGAGGACCCGGTGACCGGCGGCGTGCGCTCCTCGGCGATCGGGATGCTGCGCGACACGGAGGGCGAGCGGCGCGCGGTTGAGCGCGTGGCGCCCCAGGAGATGACCCCGGAGGCGGCACTCGTGACGCTCGGCGTTCAGCCGATGCTCTTCTGAGCAGCCGCCTGGAGCGGAGCCCCGAAGCCGCGGGGTACAAGAGACCTGCACGCCCGGGGTACACAGCGACCGGGTGAACTGCCATAATCCACTCTGGGGCGTCGCGGTCCACCGGCACCCTCCGGCGGATCCTGCCGGCCCGTCTCGCGTCGAAGGAGCCCGGTGTCGCTCGGTCTTCCCAGCCACCTCTCGCGGGCGGCGAACTCCAAAGCGCTGGCTACCGCAGCTCGCTGGGCGGCCCTGGTGTGCTTGGCGATGGCGATCGTCAACGTCGCCATTTCCGCGCTGGGAGGGACGACAGGGTCGACTTCCTGGATCAGCACCCTCGTCCTCCTGCCGATGATCCTCCTGCTGGTCCTGCTGTCGCGCGGTCGCACCGTTCTCCTGACGGTGGTGTACTTGCTGGTCGGGGCAGTGTGCACCTTCCTGTACGTCTACATCCTCTTCGAGAGCACTCCGACGTACCGCGACACCAACCTGCTGGTGGTCGCCCTTCCGGTCGTCGCCATGACCCTGGTCGGCGGGACGGGGACCGGAGCGCTCGGCGGGATCCTCTGGGCGACGCTCGGCTTCGCGCTCGCCGAGGCAGCCGTGCTTGTGGGCGCGACCGCGGCCGACCGCGGGTTCCGTCCCGACGCGGTCTCGCTCGGCGCGTACCTGCTGCTGGTCGGCGTGCTCGCCTTCGACGGGCTCACGCGCGGTTCCCGGTCCCGAACCCAGTCGGCCATCCACCGGGCGGTGCGCGACGCGCGTCTCGTCGACCTGCGACGGGAGCTGCTGGCCGAGTCGACGGCGGACCTGCACGACACCGTGCTCAGTGAGCTCGCCGCCATTGCGGCCGCCGAACCGGGCGAGCTCTCGCCGCGCCTCCGCGGGCGCATCGAATCCGACCTCCACGCGCTCGGAGGAGCGGCTCTGCCCGGGGATCCGACGCCGACTTCGACGGCGGGCGCCGACCCCTGGTACGGCAGCGAGCTGCGGCGAGCCATCGAGGACGCTCGCGACGAGGGCCTCTCCGTCGATGTCTCGGGCGACCGGGACGCGGTCGCCGGGCTGGCCGATGACTCGCGACGCGCCCTCGGGCTCGCCGTGCGCCAGTGCCTGGTCAACGTCCTGCGGCATTCCGGCAGCGCGACTGCGGAGGTGGCCGTCTCGACCGGCGAGGGCTCCGTCTCGGTGATGGTCGTGGATGGCGGCCGGGGTTTCGGCTCGGTGCCCGTTGGCGCCGACCGCCTCGGCCTGCGGCAATCGGTGCACGACCGCATCAGCAAGGTCGGCGGCACCGTGACGATCTACTCGAGCGAGGACGTGGGAACGACCGTGATCATGACCGTGCCGGAGGCGGTGGCCTCGTGAACACGGTGATCGCGGACACCATCGTGCGCTATCGGTCGATGCCGGTCGAGCGTACCCCGCAGCGGCTGGACCCTCTGGGCGTGCAGTCGGCCTGGTTGCTGGTGCCGTTGATCGGATCGGTCGCCGTGGGGTATGCCGTCTATTCGACGATCGTGCATCATGAGCAGCTGCGCAGCCCGGCTCTGGCGGTCTGGGCCATCGTCGTCCTCTGCGTCGCCGTCGCCGTCGCTGCGATCCGTACCCATCCGGGTCTCGCGCCGGTCGGGCTCTGGTCGCACGTCGCCATCATCGGGGTGACCCTGGCCTCCGCAGTCCTCTTCGACGCGTCGGTGTGGGGACACAACCAGCGCATCCAGGACGACTGGGGTCAGATCGCCGTCGCACTGCTGCTGACCGCCATGCCCCTCTACCGCCCGGTCGCCGAGGTGCTGGCGACGGCGACCGCCGGCGCCCTGGTGCTCGGAGCCCTGGCCGCGGCGCAATCGCCGTCGTTGGCGATCGTCACCCATCCCGCGGTCTACGCGACCGTCGCAGCCACCCCGATTCTCGCGCTCGCGTGCGGCGGTGCGGGTTATGCCTGGACGATGACGGGGGAGACGCTCCGCTGGCGCGAGGTCGCCCGGGCCGCCCAGCTCCGGTTGGAGGGCGAGCTTCGGCAGGTCGCGGAACGGATGGTCGCGCAAGAGCGCGCCACCGCACTCAACGTCGAGGCGGTGCCGTTCCTCACCGGCCTGCTCTCCTCCGGGCGGATCGAACCGGAGGACCGCGAACGAGCGCGGGCCATTGCGTCGCGACTTCGTCGCGCTGCGGTCGATGCCGCCGACCGCAGCTGGCTCGCCGAGACGGTCGACCTGGCCCTGGCCCGGCGCGGAGCAGCCGACGACCCGCGGCGCTGGACGCGCGTGGACGATCCCGATCGGCTCGACCGGGTGCTGAGCGAGGAGCAGCGCGCGATCGTCGGCGCCCTGATCGGCACCGTGGCCGGCCTCCCCGGGCTCCACCCGACCACCCTCGCCATCGCGGTCTCCCGTCCTGAACGCCCGATGTTCGTGCTGACCGCAACGGTGAACGAGTCGCGTCGCATCCTGCGGTCCGCGCTCGTACCGTTCCTCGGCGCGCTGCAGTCCGTCTCGATGGAGGCGTCCATGCGCGTGGACGATGGCCGCCTCACCGTGCGTTTCGCATACCCTGGGAGGCGAGCACCATGAGCACCGCCACAGCACAGCCCGCATCGTCATCCCCGCCGATCCGGCTCGCCATCCTCGACGACCACGAGATCCTCCTCGACAGCCTCGCCACCTGGATCGAGCGCAACGCGCCCGAGTTCGACCTCGTCGTGCGAGCGGGCAGCTGGCTGGAGCTCGTGCACAGCGAGGCGTTCCCGACCGATCTGGTGATCATGGACCTGCAACTGCAGGAGTCGGTGTCGATCGGAGCGCGGGTCCGCACCTGTCGCGCGGCCGGGGCGAAGGTGGTCGTCTTGAGCGCCGTGGATACGCAGCAGGACCGCGATGCGGCGCTGGCAGCCGGCGCCGTCGCGTACGTCACGAAGTCCCAGCCGATGTCGGAGCTCATCGCCGTGTCGCTCGCCGCGATGGGTCGGGACGGCGCGGCCGTCGAACAGAAGCCGGTCTGGCGACCGCGGCCCGCCGTTCCGGAAGCGTCGCGGCCGAAGCTGAGCGACGGCGAGCGGCAGGCGCTCGTGCTCTACGCCGACGGCCGCACGACCTCCGAGGTCGCGCGGGCGATGAACGTGCAGTACGAGACGGCCAAGACGTATCTGCGGCGCGTGCGGGAGAAGTACGGCAAAGCCGGCCGGCCCACGAGTTCGCGTGCCGACCTCATCCGCCGCGCCGCGGAGGACGGCTACCTCACCTGAGCCCGCGGCGCCCGCATAGGATTGCTCCGTGGCAAAACTGTATTTCCGCTACGGCGCGATGAACAGCGGCAAGAGCACGGCCATGCTGCAGGCGGCGTACAACTATGAGGAACGCGGGCATCGCGTGCTGCTCGCCAAGCCCGAGATCGACACCAAGGGCGACATGGGCATCCTGTCGCGCCTCGGTGTGACCCGCCAAGTGGATTTCCTGATCGCTCCCGAGACGGACGCGTACGGCAGATTCCAGCAGCATCGGGAGCGCACGATCAAGCGCTTCGACCGCGACGTGAGCGCGCTGCTGGTCGACGAAGCGCAGTTCCTCACCGAGGCGCAGATCGACGACCTGCTGCGGATCGCCCTGCTGGACGACATCCCGGTTCTGGCGTACGGCATCCGCACCGACTTCCAGACGGTCGCGTTTCCCGGCAGCCGGCGGCTCCTGGAGGTCGCCCACAGCCTCGAGGAACTGAAGACGATCTGCCGCTGCGGCCGCAAAGCCATCTTCAACGCGCGCCAGATCGACGGGGTGTTCGTGTTCGACGGCGATCAGGTCGCCATCGACGGCGCCGAGGTCAGCTATGAGGCGCTCTGCGGCAACTGCTACCTCGACGAGAGCCGTGGCGTGCTCAACAACGGCCGGCGGCATTGGCCCGTGAGCGCCGCGACCGTCTACGACAGCGAACCGGATTCGGACTTCAGCTGATGCGCATCTCTGTCATCGGAGTCGGCTACCTCGGCGCTGTGCATGCTGCCGCCATGGCTGATCTGGGCCACACCGTCGTCGGAGTGGACGTCGACGAGGCCAAGATCGCGGCGTTGTCGGAGGGGCGTGCGCCGTTCTTCGAGCCGGGTCTGCCGGGGGTGTTGGCGTCGGCGTTGGGTAGTGGCCGGTTGTCGTTCACGACGGATTTCGCGGCAGTGGCGGGTGCGCAGGTGCATTTCGTGGCGGTGGGGACGCCGCAGTCGGCGGGGTCGGATGCGGCGGATCTGCGGTTCGTGGACGCGGCGTTCGCGTCGCTGTTGGAGCATGTGGCCCCGGGTGAGGTGATCGTGGGCAAGAGCACGGTGCCGGTCGGCACCGCGGGACGGCTCGCCGAGCTCGTGGAGGAGCGAGTCCCGGGCGCGACCCTGGCCTGGAATCCGGAGTTCTTGCGGGAAGGCTTCGCGGTGCAGGACACGGTCAGCCCCGACCGGCTCGTGTACGGCGTCCCGGCAGGTCCGCGTGGGGAACGCGCCGTGCGGGTGCTGGATGAGGTGTATGCGTCGGCGGTCGCGGCCGGGACACCGGTGGTGGTGACCGATTACGCGACGGCGGAACTGGTCAAGGTCGCCGCGAACGCGTTCCTGGCCACGAAGATCTCCTTCATCAACGCGATGGCCGAGATCGCCGAGGTCACCGGCGCCGACGTGACCCGGCTGGCCGACGCGATCGGTCACGACGCCCGGATCGGGCGCCGGTTCCTGAACGCCGGTGTCGGCTTCGGCGGCGGCTGCCTGCCCAAAGACATCCGCGCCTTCAGCGCCCGCGCCCGCGAACTCGGCCGCGGCGAGTCGGTGCGGTTCCTGGAAGAAGTCGACCAGATCAACCTGCGCCGCCGGCAACGCGTCATCGACCTCGTCCGGGAACACACCGGCACCCTCACCGGCACCCGCGTCGCCGTGCTCGGCCTGGCGTTCAAACCCCACTCCGACGACATCCGCGACTCCCCCGCCCTGGACATCGCCCTCCGCCTCGCCGACGCAGGCGCGATCGTGACCGCCACCGACCCCGAAGCCGTCCCCAACGCCCGCCGCCAAGCCCCCCACCTGACCTACACCAGCACCGCAGTGGAAGCCGCCACCGACGCCGACGCCGTCCTCCTGATCACCGAATGGCCCGACTACACCACCCTCACCCCCGACACCCTCACCCCCCACGTCACCAACCGCCTCATCATCGACGGCCGCAACACCCTCGACCCCCACACCTGGCGCACCGCCGGCTGGACCTACCACGGCCTCGGCCGCTGAAACTCGGCGCCCTCCTTTTGGGGGTGGCTGAGCACTGCGCAAAAAGATGAGGATTTGTTAGTTTGGTCGCATGGCGACCGGTCTCGCGCGCGAAGAAGCTCCGCCGACCGCGGCTTCCGCTCCGAGGCCGCGTCGAAGCAGGCCGATCGTCGTCGCCATCCTGATCGTGGCCCTCATCCTGCTCCTCGGCGCCGGCTGGATCGGCTGGCGGGCCTATCTCGCCCGCCAGGAGCTGAAGGTGGCGCTGTACGACGTCGATGCCGCGCGCTCGGCCATCGAATCGGGAAAGGTCGCCCAGGCGAAGGCGGCGGCCGCCGACCTCTCCCGCCACGCGCGGACGGCCGCGTCGCTCACCAGCGATCCGGTGTGGCGCGCGGGGGAGGGCGTCCCGTGGCTGGGTGACGATCTCGCAGCCTTCCGCACCCTGGCGGCAGCCGGCGAGACTCTGGCGACGCAGGTCGTCCAGCCGTTGGTGTCGGTCGCCGACTCGGTCGACCCGCGTGAACTGCGCTTGTCGGGCGGTCGGGTCGACGTCGCCCCGCTGGCTGCGGCCGCACCCGAGGTCGAGAAGGCGTACGCCGCGTTCGGTGTCGCCCAGCGCCAGGTCGACGCCCTCGACGACCGTCGGCTGATCGAGCCGGTCGACCGGGCCGTCACCCGGATGCGAACGATGCTCCACACGGCGCAGCCGCAGGTGGAGGCGGTTGCGAACACCGCGCGTCTGCTGCCCGGGATGCTGGGCGCGAGCGGTCCCCGCACCTATCTGGTGGTGGCCCAGAATCCGGCCGAGCTGCGCGCGACGGGTGGACTCATCGGATCCGTCACCGAGATCACGACAGACCATGGCGCGATCACGCTCACGGCTCAGACCCCGGCCTTCGGGCCCTGGCCCGAGCCGGTCCTCCCCGTGCCGGCGGAGACCACCGCTCTCTACGGGGGCGTCGTGGGGCAGTACCTGCAGGACGCGAACGCAACACCGGACTTCCCGCTCGCGGCGCGCATCACATCGGCGATGTGGGTGCACGACCACGGCGGCGTGGTCGACGGGGTGATCGCTGTGGATCCTGTCGTGCTGAGCGGGTTGCTGGGCGCGACCGGGCCAATCGCGATGCCGGATGGGCAGACCCTCTCGGCCGACGGCGCCGTGCAGTTGCTGCTCAGCGGCGTCTATCAGCACTTTTCGCATCCGTCCGACCAGGACGCGTTCTTCGCCGGCGCTGCGGCCTCCGTGTTCGCGCGCGTCGCCCAGGGCGGCGTGAGCGGCTCCGAGCTCGTCGATGTCCTGGCGGCATCCGGCGAGTCGGATCGCATCCGGATCTGGAGTTCTCGGCCCGCAGAGCAGACCATCCTGGCCACGACCACGCTGAGCGGCGGCCTCCCCGTCTCCACCGCGGGCACGACCGCGCTGGGCGTCTACCTCAACGACGGCACAGGCGGGAAAATGGACTACTACCTGGGCACCTCCGTGTCGGCCGGCGCTGCGGTCTGTCGAGCCGACCGCAAGGTCACTTCGCGCGTCGAGGTGACGCTGAGCAACAAGGCGCCAGAGAACGCCGGGACGACGTTGTCGTCCTACGTGACGGGAGGCGGGTTGTTCGGAGTGCCGACCGGCTCCATCCGGACCCGCATCGCCTTCTACGGGCCGCAGGGCGGTCTGCTCGCGGGCGTGACGAGCGGCGGCGCCGCGGTGCCGTCGGTGACCGGCAACGATTCCGGGCGTCCGGTGGCGGTGGTGGAGGTCCAGCTCGCCCCTGGCGAGTCGAAGACGGTGGCGGTCGAGTACGTGGGGACCAAGCAGGTGAAGACCGGGGTGAGCGTCGCCGTCACTCCCACGTTGAACGGCGATGGCACGGCTCCTGCGCTCGGCACTCGAAAACCGATCGGAAGCATCGCCAATGTCTGCTCTCCGGGTGTAAAGTGAGAATTAATCAGAATATCCGGGTTTGCTAGTCGAGCGGAGCGTGATCCCGATGCTGAAGAGATTCCTTGCGGCGGTGATCGTCGGTGCCGGTCTTCTCCTGGCCGCCCCCGCGGCCGCGAACGCCGCCGACTATCCGAGCGGCGCGCCGTGCAGCATCGACGCCAGCACGGTCCAGGCCGGCGACACGGCGACCGTGACCTGCATACCGGGCACCTGGGCCTCCAGCGAGCTCATCACGTGGACGGGAAGCGGCCTGAACGGCGCGAGTATCCGCATGGCCAGCGCCGTCACCTTCCAGAAGCACGCCAACGCCGACGGCAGCGATGTGCTGCTCGTGACGTTGCCGTCGGACGCGAGCGGTCCGTACACGATCACCGGCGTTGGAACGACCAGCGGCCACGTCTGCACCGTCACGGTCACGGTGATCCCGGCCGACACCACGGCGACCGCGGTCAACGACCCGGGAAGCTCCGGTCTCGCCGACACCGGCTCGGTCGTCGCGGAGTGGGCGCTCTGGCTGGGCGGTGGCCTGCTGGTCGTCGGCGTCGTGAGCGTCGCGATCGCGGCGTGGATGCGCAAGGTGCGGTCGTCCTGACGTCGACGCCGGCCGGCACTGCCGGACGGGGAATGGGCGAAGGGCGGCGGCGGTTGCCCCACTCGTGACTTCCACCGCTATCCCCCTCAACGTCCTCGACCTCGCCAGCAGACCCGCGGGCGGCAGCAACGCCGACGCCGTGGCAGGAACGATCCGCCTCGCACAGGAGGCGGAACGGCTCGGCTATCAGCGGTTCTGGGTGGCAGAGCATCACGGGATGCCCGCGATCGCCTCCAGTGCCCCCGCCGTGCTCATCGCCGGCATCGCGGCGGCGACGGAGCGCATCCGCGTCGGATCCGGTGGGGTGATGCTCCCCAACCACGCCCCGCTGGTCGTCGCCGAGCAGTTCGGCACGCTGCGTGCCCTCTACGGCGACCGCATCGACCTGGGGATCGGCCGCGCACCGGGCACCGACGGCGCGTCCGCCATGGCGCTGCGACGCAGCGCGGAAGGCCTCGGCGTGGACGACTTCCCGCAGCAGCTGCTCGACCTCTTCGGCTTCTTCTACGGCGGCATGACGGATGCGAACCCACTCCACACCATCACCGCTGTGCCGGGCCTCGGCGACGCCCCGCAGGTGTGGCTTCTCGGCTCGAGCGGCTACAGCGCACAGGTCGCCGCCGCGCTCGGGCTGCCGTTCGCCTTCGCCCACCATTTCGCGGGCGAGAACACCGAGGCCGCGCTCGACCTGTACCGGTCGCGGTTCGAACCGGGGGAGCAGCTGAGCGAGCCGCACGCGATGATCGCGGTCAACGTGATCTCCGACGACGATGCCGAGCGCGTGCGGGCGCTGTCGTTGCCCGGGCAGCTCTCGTTCCTGCGGATGCGCCGCGGCCTGAAGCCTCAGCCGGTGAGTGTGGAGGAGGCACTCGCGTACGACTTCAGCCCCGCCGAGGAAGAGTTCATCGCCGCCCGCAACGCGCGCCAGGCCATCGGCACGCCCGACCAGGTGAAGGCGCGTCTCGACTCGCTGATCGCCTCCACCGGTGTGGACGAGCTCATGGTGTCGTCCGGGGCCGCGACCGTGGAGGGCCGTATCCGATCGCTCGACGTCGTCGCCGAGCTGTACCCCGCTGCATGACGGTGCGTGACGGCCGCGCGGGCGCTCGCTGAGCGCCGAGGGTAGCGTTGGGCGCACCCCGACCCCCGCATGAAGGCGGTAACCGCATGGCACACGCACCCCACGTCGTCGGCGTGAGCGGCAGCCCCACCACTCCCTCCCGCACGACCGTGCTCGTCGACGAAGTCGCTCGCAGCTTCGCCGAGGCGACGGGCGGAAGGTCAACGACGATCGAGCTCGCACCGCTGCTCGCCGATCTCGGCGCCGCACCGTTCCGCACCGGCCTGAGCGCTCGGGTGCAGGAGGCGCTCGAGACGGTGGAGTCGGCCGATGTGATCGTGGTCGGCTCGCCCGCCTACCGGGCGACCTACACCGGCCTGTTCAAGCTGTTCTTCGACCAGATCGGCCAGTACGCCCTCATCGACAAGCCCATCGTGCTCACCGCCACCGGGGGCAGCGACCGGCACGCTCTCTTGGTGGAGCACCAGATGCGTCCGCTGTTCGGCTTCTTCCAGTCCCTCACGCTGCCGCTCGGCATCTACGCCAGCGAGTCCGACTTCAAGGACTACGCCATCACCTCCGACGACCTCCGCGAACGCATCGACACGGCGGTGTCGCGCACCATCCCGCTCATCCGCTCCCACATCGACCCCGAGTCGATCTACGCCACGGTGGACTTCGCGCGGCCGGATGCGTTCTAGCCACGGACTGCGACGCTCGCGCCAAGCGCGGGAACGACACAGGAGGGCCGGCTCGCAGTGAGCCGGCCCTCCTTGTGGTTGGGTCGGGGTGACAGGATTTGAACCTGCGGCCTCTTCGTCCCGAACGAAGCGCGCTACCAAGCTGCGCCACACCCCGGTGGCCCGAAGGCCTCAACTAGGATACACGAGCGCGAGGGGTGCAAATGACCATCGAAGCTCGACCGTCGGCGCCGCGGGTCTACTCCGACGCCGCCAGCGTCACCAGCGTCGCCTCCGGCCGGCAGGCGAACCGCACCGGCGCGTAGATCGACGTGCCGAGCCCGGCCGAGACGTTGAGATACGCGGCCCGGAACGCGTGCCTCCACAGGCTGAGCCCCTTGACCTGATGGCGCGGGATGTCGCAATTGGTGACGAGTGCGCCGAAGCCGGGCACGCAGACCTGACCGCCGTGCGTGTGTCCGGCGAAGATCATCGAGGCGCCGTAGGTGACGAACGCGTCGAGGACGCGACGGTACGGCGCGTGCACGACGCCCAGCGTGACCGTGGGGCGCTCGGAGCGCGGCTTGTCCTCCGGCCACGTCGCGTCGTCGGAGTACGGGTCGTCTTCGCGCAGTTCGTCCAGTGCGCCGGGGATGGCCTCCAGGCGATCGGCCTGGATGTGCGGGTCGTCGACTCCGAAGAACTCGAGGTGCGTGCCGTTGACGTCGAGCGCGCCAGCGGCATTGTTGAGGTTCAGCCACCCCAGGCTCTCGAAGTAGGCGGTCAGGGCCTTGTCGTCGAGGCGCGGAGCAGTGGAGGAACGGCGCTTGGGGCCGCCGAAGTACCGGAGCGGGTTCTTCAACTGCGGGCCGAAATAATCGTTCGATCCGTGCACGAAGACCCCCGGCACGCCCTGGAACGCGTCCAAGGCGGCGCGAATGCCCTCCAGCCCGTTCTCGTGACTCAGGTTGTCGCCGGTGTCGACGATCAGGTCGGGCTGGAAGCGCGCGAGTTGCCGAACCCACTCCTGCTTGTCGGTCTGCCACGGCGCCATGTGCAGGTCGGACAGGTGCAGCACCCGGATCGGCTTTGCGCCGGCCGGAAGCACGGGCACGCTGACCTCGCGCAGCGTGAAGGCGCGGCGCTCCACCAGCGAGCCGTACGCGAACGCGGCCGCACCCGCGCCGGCGAGCACCGCGAGCGCGGTGACGGCCGGTCGGAGGCCCGACGAGCGCGGCACTAGCCGCCCGCTCCCGGCCCGGGAGTGGGGGTGCTCTTCTGCAGCGTGAGCGTGACCTGGGTTCCCGCCTTGGCAGGGGTGCCGGCGCCCGGGTCCATCGCCTGGACGATGTCGTCGGGGGAGGACCCGCCTCCACTGGCCTTGGCGATGAAACCGGCGGCCGCCAGAGCTTGTTGCGCATCGGCCAGCTTCTGACCGACCACGTTCGGGATGGCGACCAACGAGCCGTTGCTCGTGTACAGCGTGACGACCGTGCCCTTGCCGACGGATGAGCCGGCGGCGGGGTTGCTGGACGAAACCGTGCCGGCCGGCGCCGCGGAGTCCTGGGGACCGCCGTCGGCGCTGTCGAGACCGAGGCCGGTCAGGATCGACTTGGCTTCTGCAGGCGACTTGCCGGTGAGGTCGGGGACGGCCACCTGGATGCCCTGGACGAGTTTGCTGCTCGGCGACGGGAAGCTATCGCCGCCGTACTTGCCGACGGCCGCCGACATCATGATGCGCTGAACAGTGGTTCGCGCGCTCGCAGGGGACGTGCCATGCGTCGGGTATGTCCTGCGCATGTCCTGGTGACCGGAGACGTTGCCGACCCAGTACGCACCCGCGACCTTGGTCGTGGCCGCGACCAGCCACAGCTGTTCGTTTCCATCAGTGGTGCCGGTCTTGGCGAGCATGTCCTTGCCGGTGGTGTTCATGCCCCCGGCCGTTCCGCCGCTCTGCGTCACCTTCTGCATCGCGAAGGCCATAGCCGCCGCGATGGTCGGGTCGACCGACTGCTGGCATTTCGTCGCCGGCGGCTTGATGTCCTTGCCGTTGCTGTCGATGATCTTGTCGATCGCGATCGGGGTGCATGTGACACCGCCGTTCGCGATACCGGCGAACGCGGTCGCCATGGTCAGCGGGGCTATCTCATTGGTGCCCAGAACGCTCGCAGGGTTGGTTCCGAGTTCTTCGCCTTTGGCCGTGTGAACATCGAACGCCTGAGCGGTGTCCCGGATCTTGCACATGTCGAGCTGCGAAGCCATCGACACGAATGCGGTGTTGATGGACGCCGCCGTCGCCTGGATCGCGCTGCGTGTGCCTTCCTCACCACTGCTGTCGTTGGTGGGCCAGCGAGTCGGGGTGGAAGGGTAGGAACCGCCGGGATAGCAGTAGCCCTTGAAGGTGCCGGCCGGGTACGTGCGGACATTCGCGTTGACCGTCTCGTACAGCGAGTGGCCTTCCTTCAGCCATTCCGCCAGCGTGAAGGTCTTGTAGGTCGATCCCACCTGGAAACCGCCGGAGCCGCCGTAATCGTAGTCGGTGGCGTAGTTGATGCTGGTGTATTGATTGCTGGTGCTCGTGACCTCGGGGTCTTGGCTGTAATCCTTGTTCTGGGCCATATAGAGAACCCGCCCGGTGCCGGGCTGGACACCCACGAGTACGCCGCCGATGTCGAACTTGTACGTCTTCGGAACGTACGAGTTCAACGTCTCCTCGGCCGTCCGCTGCAGATCGATATCGAGCGTCGTGTAGATCTTGTAGCCGCCTCGGTTGAACGCGGCGGTGCGGGTGTCGCGGTCCGCGCCGAACGTCGGGTCGTTCAGGAAGATCTTCTGCACGTAGTCGCAGAAGTACGCCGCGCCTCCCGCCGTCTGGCAGCCGCGCACGGAGGGTGTGATGACCGGCTGGATCGGGGTCTTGATCGCCTCGTCGTACTGGGCCTTCGTCAGCTTCTTGTACTCGTACATCTTGCCGAGGATGTAGTCGCGGCGCTCCTTGTTCTTGGCGTAGCCGTTCTTGGCGCCGTTCGTCTCGGAGTCGGGGTTGTCGATCTTCAGCCCGGTGGGCTCGTTGACGATCGCGACGAGGCTGGCGGCCTGCGCAGGGGTCAGCGCGGCGGCAGTGGTGTTGTAGTAGTAGCGGGCCGCGGCTTCGATGCCGTAGACCGAACCGCCGAAGCCGGCGATGTTGAGGTAGCCCTGGAGGATCTCGTCCTTGGTGTACTTCTTCTCGAGGCCGATGGCGTACTTCATCTCTTTGACCTTGCGGTCGGGAGTGACGCCCGTCGAGTCGTCGACGCAGGCCTGATACTTGTCCTTCTGCTCCTTGGTCTTGACCGGCATGGCCTCGCACTTCTGCAGCAGCACGTTCTTCACGTACTGCTGCGTGATCGAGGAGCCGCCCTGCACGCCGCCGCCCGAGACCGTGGAGAGCACACCGCGCACGGTGCCCTGGATGTCGACGCCGCCGTGGCTGTAGAAACGCGGGTCTTCACCGGCGATGGCCGCGTCTTTGGCGGCCTGCGACATCTGGTCGAAGCCGACAGGGAGACGGTTCTGGGAGTAGAAGGTCGCGAGCGCGATGTCCGAGCCGTCGGCGTTCTTCGCGTAGATCGTGGTCGGCTGGGCGAGCTGACCGATCTGGAGGTACTCGGGCAGGCCCTCGAACACGCCGATGCCGTTGTTGGCGGCCATGCCGGTCACGGCGATGGCGGGGGTGACGGCAGCGGTGACCAGAAGACCGGCCACGGCACTCATGCCGACGAAAGCGCCGACTGCTCCGAGCACACCTCTAGCCTGTGGTTTTTGCGCAGACATAGGATCAGGGTAGGCGATGAACCTGATAAACCCCCCGAATGAAAAGAGCACCATGCTGCGCTGGGAATACCTTACGACTCCTCTCATGATCCATAACACGGCCGCCATCCTCAACAACTGGGGGTCCGAAGGGTGGGAGCTGGTGCAGGTCGTGACCGGCCCGGAAGGCGGCCTGGTGGCCTACCTCAAGCGTCCGGTGCCAGGAGAGGACGCCGCCTGATGGCCGCGATCGAAGCCCGTCTCGCCGAGCTCGGAATCGAGCTCCCCGCCGTCGTCCCGCCGGTCGCCGCCTACACGCCGGCGGTCGTCGACGCGGGCCGTGTCTACACCTCCGGTCAGCTCCCGATGGTCTCGGGAGCCCTCCTCGCCACCGGCAAGGTCGGCGACGGTCACGGACTTGTGCCGGCGGGCGACGCCAAGGAGTACGCCCGGATCTGCGCGCTCAACGCCCTGGCGGCGGTCAAGAGCGTCATCGGCTCGCTCGACCGCGTGACGCGCGTCGTGAAGGTCGTCGGCTTCGTGTCGTCCGACCCGTCGTTCACGGGTCAGCCGGGTGTCATCAACGGCGCCTCCGAGGTTCTCGGCGAGATCTTCGGCAACGCCGGCGTGCACGCCCGTTCCGCGGTCGGCGTCGCGGTCCTGCCGCTGGACGCTCCCGTCGAGGTCGAGCTCATCGTCGCCTTCGAATAGCCCCCGCCCCAGCCCCCGAGCACAGGAAAAGCGTCGCGGATCTCACCGATTCGCGACGCTTTTCCGCAGCCAGGGCTGCGCGTCAGGTGAGCTTCGCCTGGATCGAGCTCATCACCGCGGTGTCGGCGAGCGTGGTCGTGTCGCCGACCTCACGGCCTTCGGCGACATCCCGCAGCAGCCGTCGCATGATCTTGCCCGAGCGCGTCTTGGGCAGCTCGGTCACGATGAAGATGTCACGCGGGCGCGCGATGGCGCCGATCTGCTCCGCGACGTGCTTGCGCAGCTCCGCGGCGACGTCGATGGACTCCGCCGTCTCGAGCTGGTTCTGCTTGATGATGACGAACGCGACGACGGCTTGGCCCGTCGTCTCGTCGGCGGCGCCCACGACGGCGGCCTCCGCCGTCAGCGGGTGCGCGACCAGCGCCGACTCGATTTCGGCGGTCGACAACCGGTGGCCCGACACGTTCATGACGTCGTCGACGCGGCCCATCAGCCAGATCTCGCCGTCCGAGTCGTAGCGTGCCCCGTCGCCGGCGAAGTACTTGTCGCCGAACTTCGACCAGTACGTCTCCACGAAGCGGTCGGGGTCGCCCCAGATGCCGCGCAGCATGCTCGGCCACGGCTCGGTGACCACGAGCAGTCCGCCCTGGTCCTTGCCGACCGGCACGCCCGCCTCGTCGAGGATGTCGATGGAGATCCCGGGCAGCGCGACCTGAGCGCTTCCCGGCTTCAGCGTGGTCACGCCGGGAAGGGCGGAGACCATGATCGCTCCGGTCTCGGTCTGCCACCAGGTGTCCACGATCGGGGTGTCGCCTCCACCGATGACGTCGCGGTACCACATCCACGCCTCGGGGTTGATCGGTTCGCCCACCGAACCGAGCACGCGGAGGCTCGACAGGTCGAACTTCTGCGGGTGCTGGCGCCCGATCTTCATGAAGGAGCGGATGGCGGTGGGGGCCGTGTAGAAGATCGAGACCTTGTACTTCTCGATGATCTCCCACCACCGGCCCGGGTGCGGTGTCTCCGGCGTGCCCTCGTAGAGCACCTGGGTGGCGCCGTTGGCCAGTGGGCCGTAGACGACATAGGTGTGCCCGGTGATCCAGCCGACGTCGGCGCTGCACCAGTAGACGTCCGACTCGGGGTGGAGGTCGAAGACGTTCTTGTGGGTGAACGCGGCCTGGGTGAGGTAGCCGCCCGACGTGTGAAGGATGCCCTTGGGCTTACCCGTCGTGCCCGAGGTGTACAGGATGAACAGCGGGTTCTCCGCGGGGAATGCTTTGGCTACGTGATCGGCGTCGACGAGCGCGATCTCGTCGTGCCACCACAGGTCGCGGCCCTCGGTCCACGCCAGCTCGTTCTCGCCGCGCTTCACCACGAGCACGTGCTCGACGGTCGACTCACCGTTCGCGAGAGCGGCGTCGACGGCGTCCTTCAGCGGGAAGACCCGGCCCTTTCGCCAACCGCCGTCGGCGGTGATGACCAGCTTGGCTTCGGCGTCGTCGATGCGGGAGCGCAGGCTCTCCGCGCTGAACCCGCCGAAGACCACGGAGTGCACGGCGCCGATGCGCGCCACGGCGAGCATGGCGATGACGGCCTCGGGGATCATCGGCAAGTAGATGGCCACGCGGTCGCCGGCCCGGATGCCGAGGCTGGTCAGCAGATTCGCCGCCTTCTTGACCTCGGCGGTGAGCTCGGCGTAGGTGATGGTGCGCGAATCGCCCGGCTCGCCCTCCCAATGGATCGCGACGCGGTCGCCGTTGCCGGCCAGCACGTGACGGTCGAGGCAGTTGTAGGCGACGTTGAGTTCGCCGTCGTCGAACCACGTGGCGAACGGCGGGTTCGACCAGTCGAGCGTTCGCGTGAAGGGCTTATGCCAATGGACGAGGTCACGCGACTGGTCGGCCCAGAATCCGAGGCGGTCGGCGGCGGCGCGCTCGTAGAGATCGGCCGTCGCGATCGCGTTCGCGGCGAACTCCTCCGTCGGCGCGAACCGCCGGGCTTCGTGGAGCAGGTTGTCGATTGTGTTGCTCATGGGGAGTCTTTTCGCTCCTTTGCGATGCGGATGTTCGAGTCGTGGCGCGACAATGCCTGACTCTACAACGTGCCGGCGACGAGCTTCGATCAGACTTGCGTTTGCATTGATTGTGCGTAGACTTGTCAGCGGCCGAATGTAAATTCTGGCGTGCGGCGCAATCGATTCCCCCCAATCCTGCGCCGCAGTGGCCGCACCTGTTCCCCCCAATAGGTGCGGCCCCCCTTTTTTAACCGCAGGCTCTGGCTTACGGGCTTACGGGCTTACGGGCTTACGGCTGTCACGGGTGCTGCCTTTTCAGGTTCGACTGTGGATGACGGGGTCTGTCCACAGATTCCGGTCGTCGGCCTCGCGCCGCGCGGGGCCTTCCTAGCCTCGAGGCCATGACGATCTCGAGCGCTTCCGGCATCTCCCACTCCGACGCGACGGCGCGCGGTGCGCCTGGGCGGTGGGAGACCTTCGGGCCGCTGACCCCCTACCTGATGCGCGAGGGCGTCACCGACCCCTTCCTCACGGGCGATGGCGTGCTCTGGTCCGATGGCGGTCCACGCGGCCTCCACCGCGTCGACGGCTGGAGCGCCGACGCGCACACCGCCCGTCGGCTCGCGACCCGTCTGATCGCCGTCGGCGGGCGTCATCTCGACGAGGCCACGCCATTCGCCGACGTCCGGCTCGCCGGGGGCGTGCGGGTGCACGCCGTCCTCGCTCCGATCTCGACGGCCGGCGCGTTGATCTCGATCAGGGTGCCGAGCACGGTCGCGCTCGGGCTCGACGACCTGGTGCGCGACCGGACCGTGACGCCCTCCGACGCCACGCGGCTCCGGGAGGCCGTGGTGACGCGCACCAACCTCCTCATCACGGGTGCGGGCGGAGCGGGCAAAACGACGCTCCTGGGGGCGCTGCTGTCCCAGGCGCCGCCCGACGAGCGGATCGTGCTCATCGAGGACGTCGCGGAGCTCCGGATCGCCCACCCGCACGTCGTGGGCTTGCAGACACGGCAGCCGAACCTCGAGGGGGCGGGAGGAGTGGGGCTGCGCCGACTGGTGCGCGAAGCGCTGCGGATGCGGCCCGACCGGCTCGTGCTCGGCGAATGTCGCGGCGAGGAGATCGTCGACCTGCTCGCGGCGTTGAACACCGGACACGACGGAGGGGCGGGCACCCTGCACGCGAACTCCCTCTCCGATGTGCCCGCGCGTCTCGAGGCACTCGGTGCCCTCGCGGGGATCGGCGAACTCGCGCTCGCGCGTCAGGCGGTCAGCGCGATCGGGCTGGTCGTCCACGTCACGAGAACGGGCGACCGCCGAAGGATCGCCGGCTTCGGCCGGTTGACGACGACCGCCGACGGCCGGCTGGCGGTGACGGGAGGTGGTTGAGGCTGTGCTCCGGCACCACCCGGCCGACGACCTGCTTGCCCGGGCGGTGGAGGCCCTCGCGGTACTGCTCGACGCGGGGATCTCCCCGATCGCAGTCTGGGCGTATGTCGCAGAGGACACCGAGCACGCGGTCGTGCGGGCGGCTGCTGCCAGGATCGCGGCGGGCGTGCCGCCGGCAGAGGCGATCGTCGAGGCAGCGCGTCGACGTGGGGCCGAGACGGGGGAGCGGCGGTGGCTGCGGCGCGGGCGAACGCCGTGGGGGATCCGTGCGCTGAGGGGGATGCGACGGCAGCGGTGGTCGCTCCGGCCGCGCCGGCGCGCCCCTGATCCGGTCGATCACGGTGCGGCGACGATCGCGGCGGTGTGGAGCGTCGCCGAGCACGCCGGCGCGCCGCTGTCGCCCGCGTTGCGTGGCGCTGCGGCGTCGCTGCGCGATCGGGCGGAGACCGTGCGGGATGTGCGTACGTCGCTGGCCGGCCCGCGTGCGACGGCGCGACTGATGGCGTGGCTGCCGGCTGTCGGCGTTGGCATGGCGTACGCCATCGGCGTGGATGTGGTCGGCGCGCTCGTGGGCAGCCCGCTCGGCTGGGGTGCGGGCGTCGCAGGGCTGTCGCTGATGGCTGCCGGTCGCGCCTGGACCGCGCGGCTCGTCGGCGAAGCATCGCGCGTGGGTGCCATCGCCGGTTCGGAGCACGAACTGATGGCGATCGCGCTGGCAGGAGGCATGTCGGTATCCCGCGCCAGGCGACTCATCGCGGCCGTCCGTGCTCAGGTGGGCATGCCCGCTGACGAGGGCGCGGCCCACTCCGTCGACCGGGTTCTGCGGGTCGCCGAACGGGCCGGCGCACCGGCAATCGAACTGCTGGCCGCCGAAGCGAGGCAGGAACGCCGCGGAGCCCGGGCGCGGGGCCGTGTGCGGGCCGAACTGCTCGCCGTGCGGCTGCTGCTGCCTCTCGGGGTGTGCGTGCTGCCGGCGTTCGTGCTGCTCGGCGTGGTGCCCGTGATCCTCGCGATGGTGTCCTCCACATTCACGGGGCTGATGTGAGGTGTCCACAGATTCGTGGCGGCGCCCACGCCGGGCGTCGCCGACCGGAAGCATCGGAACGGGCCACGAGCACCGTGGTCGACACACACGAAGGGGGAACACATGGGCGAGATCATGCGGGGAGCGCGGGACCTGGTGCACCGGCTGCGGCGGGAGGATCGCGGCGCGAGTACTGCGGAGTATGCCGTCACCACGATGGCGGCGGTCGGATTCGCCGGCGCGCTGCTGATGCTGTTGCGCGGCGACGAGGTGAGGTCGGTGCTCGCCGACCTCGTCCGGCGCGCCTTGACCGTGGGCGGCTGATCCAGCGAGTGGCACAAGGGGCGAAAAACGTGCAGCGATACGGAGCCGGCGGGATCGCGGCACCAGGCGATGTCCACGAGCGGGGCAGCGTCGCGGCGGAGTTCGCCACGGCGCTCCCCGCCGTCCTGCTGTGCCTGGCGGTGTGCGTCGGGGCGGTCCAGGCCGCCGCCCAGCAGGCGCGGCTGCTGGATCACGCGGCAACGGCGGCACGCCTCATCGGTCGCGGCGAGGTGGCCCCCGAACCTCCGTCCGGGGCGACGCGGACGGTCGGCTCGGACGCCGGACTGGTGTGCGTGACGCTCTCCCAGCAGAGCAACGCAGCAGGTCTCGGCGCGCTCGGGGTCGTCGTGTCGGCTCGCTCGTGCGTTCTCGACGATGTCGAGCCGGAATGATTCCGCGCTCGTGCATGCGAGCGGAGGGCGAGCGCGGCTCGGGAACGGTCCTCGCGATCGCGGCCATCGCCGTCATCCTCGCGGTCACAGCGGCCGCGATGCTCGTCTGCGGCGCGTGGTCGGCGCGACAGCGTGCGGCCCACGCCGCGGACGCGGCAGCCCTCGCAGGAGCAGATGTCGTGGTCGGCCGGGCGCCCGGCGAACCATGCGCTCAAGCGGAGCGGGTAATACGGGCCAACGGCGCTGCGCTCGGCGACTGTACGGTCGCCGGGGTTGTGGTGCAGGTCACGGCGGTGGTGCCCTACGCGGGTTCGCAGGCGCGCTCGCTCGCTCGGGCCGGCCCTCCCGGCACCGGTTGATTCCCGCTACTCGAACACCGTCTCCACGTAGCGGTACGCCACCGCACTCGGCAGGGAGGCGGTCGGATCGTCCGAGGCGTACTCGGTCTCGGAGGCGGAGCCGCGTACATACAAGTAGTGCTTGCCGCCCGACGGAGCGGCCAGTTCGAGCCGCGGTTGCGGCACACCGGAGTCGAGGAAGGAAGTGGAGATGGTCTTGCCCTCCAGGGGCCCGTCGATGAGCTTGGCGGTGTACGTCGTCATTGATGTCGTTGCCATGCCTCCATTGTCCTCCCGTACCCCGCCGGGCAACAGGGGCCGGCCTCGTCCGCGATGCGCCGGCGGCGAACGCCGGCGCGAAGGGTGCCGACGATTAGGCACACAACCGGCCGAGGTGTGTATGGTTTGCCTGTTGGGCCGCTCGGCTCACGCTCGCCGCCCTCTGCGCGGCGCTCGGGGGAGCGATTTCGGGCCGGCGAGGTCCGTCTGAACACAGCAGCTATATAAGAGGAGTCAAGTGCCTGGCACGAAGAAGCTCGTCATCGTGGAGTCACCGAACAAGGTGAAGTCCATCGCCCAGTACCTCGGCGACGGCTACGAGGTGATGGCGTCCGTCGGACACATCCGCGACCTGATCGAGCCCAAGAACCTGCCTCCCGAGCTGAAGAAGGGGTCGCTCGGCAAGTTCTCCGTCGACGTCGAGAACCAGTTCGCGCCCTACTACGTGGTGTCCGACCAGAAGAAGAAGACCGTCGCCGATCTCAAGCGCGCCCTCAAAGACGCCGACGAACTCCTGCTCGCCACTGATGAGGACCGTGAAGGAGAGGCCATCGCGTGGCACCTCGTCGAGGTCCTGAAGCCCAAGGTGCCGGTCAAGCGCATGGTGTTCCACGAGATCACCAAGGAGGCGATCGAGAAGGCGCGCGACAACACGCGCGAGATCGACACCGCCCTGGTCGACGCGCAGGAGACCCGTCGCATCCTCGACCGTCTCTACGGCTACGAGGTCTCGCCCGTTCTCTGGCGCAAGGTCGGCCCCGGGCTCTCGGCCGGACGCGTGCAGTCCGCAGCTACGCGGCTCGTCGTCGACCGGGAGCGCGAGCGGCTCGCGTTCGTCGCGGCATCCTACTGGGGGCTCACCGCCCAGCTCGCTCCGGAGGAGGCGGCCGCGTTCGAGGCGCGCCTCGCCCGGCTGAACGGCGAGCGGGTCGCCACCGGTCGCGACTTCGACGACCACGGCCGTCTGACGTCCGGCGCGACCACGCTCGACGAGACGTCCGCCCAGGCGCTCGCGGACGCCGTCCGGCTGCCGAGCACCGCGGTCTCCGTCTCGAAGGTCGACTCCAAGCCGTACTCCCGCCGGCCTGCCGCACCGTTCACCACCTCCACGATGCAGCAGGAGGCCGCGCGCAAGCTGCGTTTCTCGGCCCGGCAGACGATGAGCGTGGCCCAGACGCTCTATGAGAACGGCTACATCACCTATATGCGCACCGACTCCGCGTCGCTGTCGCAGCAGGCCACCAACGCGGCGCGCACCCAGGCCGCCAAGCTGTACGGCGCCGAAACCGTGCCGGACAAGCCGCGCGTCTACGCCTCGAAGAGCAAGAACGCGCAGGAGGCGCACGAGGCGATCCGGCCGGCCGGTGAGGTGTTCCGAACGCCCGCGGAGCTCGAGAAGTCGCTCCGCGGTCCGGAGCTGCGCCTCTACGACCTGATCTGGAAGCGAACGGTCGCCTCGCAGATGGCCGATGCAAAGGGCCAGACCGCTTCGGTCACCGTCGAAGCCGCGATCTCGGAAGGGCCGCTCGACGGGGCCGTCGCGGAATTCACCGCCAGCGGCACCGTCATCACCTTCCGCGGATTCCTCAACGCGTACGAAGAAGGCCGAGACGAGGAGCGCAACGCCGACGCGGGCGGCGACGCCAAGCTCCCGCCGCTGACCGAAGGCCAGCAGCTGGCGGTCACGGACGTCGCAGCGGACGGCCACGAGACCACCCCGCCGCCGCGCTACACCGAGGCCAGCCTGGTGAAGACGCTCGAAGAGCTCGGCATCGGGCGGCCCTCCACGTTCGCGAGCATCATCTCGACGATCATCGATCGCGGTTACGTCACTCAGCGCGGTCAGGCACTCGTTCCCAGCTGGATCGCCTTCTCGGTGGTCAGGCTGCTGGAGGACTACTTCGCCGACCTCGTGCAGTACGACTTCACCGCCGAAATGGAGGACGACCTCGATCGCATCGCCGACGGCGAGGCCGAGCGCGTCGACTGGCTCAACAGCTTCTACTTCGGAAGCGACAAGCACAAGGGACTGCGCCGCGTCATCGACAACCTCGGTGAGATCGACGCGCGCAGCATCAACTCGATCACGATCGACGACGGCGTGACCCTGCGGATCGGCAAGTACGGGCCGTATCTCGAAGTCCACGAAGAAGGTGCGCCCGAGGACGCCACCCCTCGCCGCGTCAACCTGCCGCCGGAACTGGCACCGGACGAGCTGACGCCCGCCAAGGCGAAGGAGCTCATCGAGGCGCCGGTGCAGACCGACCGGGTGCTGGGCTCCGACCCGGCCACCGGCAAGCTGGTGCTCGCGAAAGACGGTCGCTTCGGTCCCTATGTGACCGAGGCCGACCCGGAGGAGGAGCCGGCGGTCGATCCGAAGACCGGCGAGGTCGTCGAGCCCAAGAAGGCGGCGAAGAAGACGGCCGTCAAGCCGCGCACGGCGTCTCTGTTCAAGTCGATGGATCTGGCGACGATCGACCTCGACACCGCGCTGAGACTGCTCGAGCTGCCGCGAACGGTCGGAACCGACCCGGAGAGCGGCGCTGACATCCAGGCTGCGAACGGCCGCTACGGCCCGTACCTGAAGAAGGGCACGGACACCCGGTCGCTGCCCAGCGAGGACGACATCTTCGCCATCGACCTCGCCGGCGCGCTCGAACTGTTCGCGCAGCCGAAGTACGGCAACCGCCGTGCCTCCAGCGCGCTCAAGGAGTTCGAGGCGGACCCGGTCAGCGGCAAGCCGATCCGGATCAAGGACGGCCGGTTCGGCGCGTACGTGACCGACGGCGAGACCAACGCCACCATCCCGCGCGGCGAGACCGTCGACGAGGTCGACTTCGAGCGGGCCGTGCAGCTGCTGGCGGACAAACGGGCGAAGGGACCGGCCAAGAAGCCGACCAAGCGCGCGACCACGCGCTCGACGGCGGCCAAGACGACGGCGGCCAAGACGACCGCAGCGAAGGCGACCGCAGCCAAGACGACCGCAGCGAAGACGACGGCGGCCAAGACGAAGGCTGCGGCCAAGCCGAAGAGCACGTCGACGCGTTCCGCGGCGAAGAAGACCGCCGAGTGAGCGCGGAGGCGCAGCCCGGCCTGTTCATCACCCTCGAAGGCGGAGACGGCGTCGGCAAGTCCACCCAGGCGGCGCTCCTGGAGCAGTGGTTGAGCGGCCGTGGCCGGACGGTCGTGCGCACCCGCGAACCGGGCGGCACGGCCGCCGGCGTCGAGATCCGGGAGATCGTGCTCCACCACCGCGGAGACATCGCCCCGCGCGCTGAGGCCCTGCTCTACGCGGCCGATCGCGCCCACCACGTGGCGACGGTCGTGCGACCCGCCCTCGAACGCGGCGACGTCGTGCTGCAAGACCGCTACATCGATTCGTCCGTCGCCTACCAGGGTGCCGGCCGGGTGCTCGACGCCGATCAGGTGCGTGAGCTGTCGCTGTGGGCGACCGAAGGCCTGCTGCCCGACGTGACCATCCTGCTCGACCTCGACGAGGAGTCGGCGCGCGCACGGCTGGACTCTGCTCGCACGCGGTACGACCGGCTCGAGGCCGAACGGTCCGAGTTCCACGCCCGGGTGCGCGCCGGCTACCTGGCGCTGGCCGAGGCCGAGCCCGAGCGGTTCCTCGTCGTGGACGCATCGCAGCCGGTGGAGGACATCGCGGCGGACATCCGCCGTCGACTCGAGGACCGGGTCTGACACCCCCGCCTCCGCCCGCGCCCCCGCTCCGGGTCGCTCCGCGGCCGGCAGAGGCGTTGTCCGCCGTGCCCGGTAGCCTGGAGCACATGGCGGTGTGGGACGACCTGACGGGACAGGACGACGCGATCGCCGTCGTCCGCGCCGCCGCCGAGTCGGCCACCGCCGCCGGGCCGGCCGCCGATGCCGCGCGCGGAATGACGCACTCCTGGCTCATCACCGGCCCTCCCGGGTCGGGAAGGTCGAACCTCGCCTACGCGTTCGCGACGGCTCTGCTGAGCCCCGGGACCCCGGAGGGCGATCTCGCCGCGCAGCGCCAGGTCGAGGCGCGGACCCACCCCGATCTCGCCGTCCTCAGCACCGAGCGCGTCATCATCTCGATCGAGGAGGTGCGCTCGCTCGTCGCCAGCTCGCAGTTCGCGCCGTCCGTCGGCCGGTACCGGGTCATGGTCATCGAAGACGCCGACCGGATGACGGAGCGCACCTCCAACGTCCTGCTCAAGGCGTTGGAGGAGCCGCCGGAGCGCACGGTCTGGATCCTCTGCGCGCCCAGCGACGCCGACCTGCTCCCCACCATCCGCTCCCGCGTGCGCACCGTCCGGCTCAAGGTCCCCGACGTCTCGGACGTCGCGCGGCTGATCGAACGCCGCGACGGCGTCGACGGCCAGGTCGCCGAGCGGGCCGCGCGGCACGCGCAGAGCCACATCGGGATGGCGCACCGCCTCGCCACCAACGAGGAGGCCCGGCGTCGACGCGACCAGACCCTGGAGCTGGCCCTCGGCATCCGCTCGGTCTCCGACGCCGTTCAGGCCGCGGCCACACTGCTCGAGGTCGCGGGCGCCGACGCGAAGGCGATCACGGAGGAGCGCGATGCGGAGGAGCGCGAGCACGCCCTGCGCTCGCTCGGCATCGAGCCGGGCGGCACGATCCCGCCCGCGCTGCGCGGTCAGCTCCGCCAGCTCGAGGACGACCAGAAGCGACGGGCGACGCGCAGCCTCCGCGACGGCATCGACCGGATCCTCACCGATCTGCTGTCGCTCTACCGCGACGTGATGATGCTGCAGCTCGGCAGCAGCAGCGAGCTCGTGAACCTCGAGATCCAGCCCCGGCTGGCGGCTCTCAGCGCGCACACGACTCCTGCCGCTACGCTCGCGGCGATGGATGCGATCGCGACCGCCCGCGAGCGGATCGACGGCAACGTCGCACCCGCTCTGGCCCTGGAGGCCATGCTCATCACCATCCTTCGCGGCGGCGCCGCGCGAAAGGGGACCGACCTGTGACCACCCGACTGAGCCGTCCGGCTCGCCGGCGGGCCGCTCGCACCGTCTTCGCCGCGATCGCGGCCGTCACGGCTCTCACGCTCACCGGTTGCGTGACCTGGTTCCTGCCGGCCAAGACGTCGAGCACCTCCAATCCCGTGTCGGAGCACGTCGCCGCCGCGCTCACGCCGTTCTACACGCAGAAGCTCGTGTGGAGCGACTGTGCACAGGGCAAGCAGTGCACGACGGCCAAGGCGCCCCTGGACTGGAAGAATCCGTCGGCGGGCGAGATCGACCTGGCGCTGATCCGTCAGCAGGCCACGGGCACGAAGCAGGGGTCGCTGCTGGTGAACCCCGGCGGCCCGGGAGGCTCGGGCTACGACTTCGTCAAGGACTCGGTGGACTACGCCACCGACAAGACGCTCCAGAGCCACTTCGACGTCGTGGGCTTCGACCCCCGAGGCGTCGGCCGTTCGACCGCCGTCAAGTGCTACGACGCCGCACAGATGGACGACTACCTGTACGGCATCACTCCCGGCCAGCGCGGTTCCGACTCCTGGATCGCCGACAACGTCACGATGTCCAAGCAGTTCGGCGCCGCGTGCGCGAAGAACACCGGCGCTCTGCTCGACCATGTCGACACGGTGAGTGCGGCTCGTGACCTCGACCTGCTGCGCGCGGTCCTCGGCGACAAGAAGCTCAACTACCTCGGCTACTCCTACGGCACCTACCTGGGCGCCGTGTATGCCGACCTCTACCCCGGCAAGACGGGCCGCCTCGTGCTCGACGGAGCGCTCGACCCCGCGGCGAGCAACTTCGACGTCACCACGGTGCAGGCAGAGGGGTTCGAGAGCGCGCTGCGGGCCTACCTCGCCAAGTGCCTGACCGAGAAGGACTGCCCGTTCAGCGGATCGGTGGAGGACGGGATGAGGACGATCTCCCAGCTTCTGGCCTCGGTGGAGGCCAGCCCGATCCGCAACTCGGACGGCCGTGAGCTCGGGGCCAACACGCTCGTGACCGCGATCATCTACCCGCTGTACGACGCGACGGCCTGGTCGTATCTGAGCAGCATGTTCACCGATGTGATGAAGGGCAGTGCGCGCATCGCGTTCGCACTCGCCGACGGCTACAACAGCCGCAACAAGGACGGCACCTACAGCGACAACTCCACAGAGGCGTTCATGGCGATCAACTGCCTCGACTACAGCTACGACGACGACCCCGCGACGATGCGCGCACAGGCTCAGGAACTGGCCAAGGCCGCGCCGGTGATCGGTCCGTACATGGCCTACGGCGACATCGGCTGTGCCAACTGGCCGTACAAGACGACCGCGCAGCGCGGGCCGATCGCGGCGGCGGGTTCCGCGCCGATCCTCGTCGTGGGCACCACCAACGACCCGGCGACGCCCTACGTCTGGGCGAAGAACCTCGCATCGGAACTCGCGAACGGCCACCTTCTGACGTACAAGGGCGAGGGACACACCGCCTACAACAAGTCCAACTCGTGCGTGAACGGCGCGGTCGACTCGTTCCTCGTCGACGGCACCATCCCCTCGCCGGGCAAGACCTGCTGAGACGGCAGGCATCGTGACATCGCGACGCATCGGGTGAGTGGTGCAATTTTGCAGACAGTGAAATAATCGAACTCGTGACTGTGACCACGACGACGGACGGCGAGCTGGGCCTGCGTGAGCGCAAGCGGATCGCCACCAGGCGCGCGATCCAGCTCGCGGCTCTCGAGCTCGCGAGCGAGCGCGGGTTCGACAAGGTGACGATCGACGAGATCAGCCACGCGGCCAACGTCTCGCCGCGCACCTTCTTCAACTACTTCCCGTCCAAAGAGTCCGCGATCATCGGGGAGCTCCCCCAACTGCCGGACGAGGAGAGCATCGAGCGCTTCGTCGCAGCCGGGCCCGCCGAGCCCATCCTCGACGGGATGGGCAAGCTGCTCATCGCGGCGATCGACACCGGCGATCTCGATGGCGAGCTCGACAGCGGCCTCCCGGCTGAGCGGACGGCCAGCGCCCAGGAACTTCACGCGCTGCGCCGTTCCCTGCTGAAGGACAACCCGGAGCTGTTCGCGCAGCGGATGGCGAGCATGCACACCTTCGAGGACGCCCTGAGTGCGGTCGTGCAGCGCCGGCTCGCCCACGACGACCCGCGACTCGCCGACGACCAGGAGACGCTGCACCAGCGTGCGCGCCTCGTCACCTACGTCGCGTTCGCCGGCATGCGCCACGCCTGGTCGTGCTGGGCCGACCACGGTGGCGTCGAGCCCCTGTCCGAGCGGCTCCGCAGCTCGTTCGACCAACTGCAGGCGCTGGGCGCCCAGGCGCACTGAGAGCGCCGTCCACCGGCTCGGTGGTCGTGAGCACCCTCCGTGATCGGGTAAGCTATCTGACTGTGCCCGGGCGCTGAGCCCGGCCACGCCGCCCTAGCTCAGTCGGCAGAGCATCTCACTCGTAATGAGAAGGTCAAGGGTTCGATTCCCTTGGGCGGCTCCGTTTCTCCCTGGGACGCGGTCCTCGCGCGCCCGCCCAGCCGCCACGCTCAGTCTCGGGGCCGCCGCCATCCCGTCGTGCTGACCACCGCGATGAAGTACGCCGGCACCGCCACGAACACGAGCAGTGAGGCGATCGGCGAGACGAAGACGAGCGCTCCCGCGACCAGGATCGGGATGGCGGCGAGCATCGCCTGGTAGCCGTGGAGGCGCATCCAGCCGGTATCGGCCGGATCGACGAGCAGTCGCGGCCGCGCGGCGAGGGTGAACTCGAGTCCCGTCCAGGAGGCGCTGACCACCAGTGAGACCAGGGTGTAGACGGCGACCGCCGCGATCTGGTCGGAGCGGGTGCCCTCGCGCACGGCTGCGGCGATCAGTGACGTGGGCCACGGCACGACCGAGACCCCGAGCAGGAGCAGGAGGTTCAGCAGGAGCACGGCGGGCTCGACGCGCGCGATCCGCCGGAAGACGGTGTGGTGGTGCAGCCAGATGCTGGCGATCGTGGCGAACGCCGCCAGGTAGGCGAGGTAACTCGACCAGTCGCTGAGCAGGGTCTCGGCGAATCGGCCGGGAGCCGGCACGCGCAGATCGAGGACCAGCAGCGTGATCGCGATCGCGAACACGGCGTCGCTGAACGCTTCGATGCGGCCGGTCTCACGGGTCGCGGAGGGTTCATCGGTCATCGGGGCCGTCCTCCCTTCGATCGCTGTCGACCCGGCCGCCCCCGCGCACCCGATTGGCGCTCTCAGGCAACGTGGGTAATATACCCGGATGCGCGAATCGGACCAGCGCGACTCCGGTCTGCCCGACGGCACCGAGTCTGAATCGACGAACACTTTCCCCCTTGTTCCCCCGGCCGGCGACTCCTCTGCGACGAGCGAGCCCGGCGATGCGTCGACTCGTTCGGGGCGCCGCGCGGCACGTGCGAGCGGTCGTAGGGGGGCCGACGGCATGCCGGGTGGTGCTGCGGGAGGAGCCCTCGCCGGCGTCCTCTCGGCGATCCGTACGCACCCGAAAGCGTGGATGGCCGCGGGAGCGGCCGTCGCCTTCGTCATCCTCGGCACGGGCAGCGTCGCTCTCGGCGCCACCCTGGGCGCGACGCCGGCCGGAGCTGCTGCTCCCACCGCGACACGGTCCGCGAGCAGCACCCCGACGCCCACGCCGACCCCTACGCCGACCGCCGACCCCGCGCGTCCCGTGCCCGCCGCGCAGCCGGCCGCGAGCCGCGTCCGCACCTGTTCGGTCGCCTCCCTCGCCCAGGACGGCCGCCTCGGCAATCTCGAGGCCCAGGTGGTCAACGCCAAGACCGGCCAGGTGCTCTTCGATCGCAACGGCGGCAAGCCGGGTCCGACCGCCTCGGTGCTCAAGACCCTGACCTCTGCGGCTGCTCTGGCGACGCTCGGCCCGGACTACCGGGTGCAGACCACTGTCGTCGCCGGCAGCGCGCCCGGACAGGTCGTGATCGTCGGCGGTGGTGACGTGACGCTGTCGCGTCTGCCCGGCGGACAGGGCGCGTTCTACACGGGCGCACCCTCGATCCAGGATCTCGCGAACCAGACCAAGCAGGCGCTGGGCGGTCAGCCCGTGACGTCCATCGTCGTCGACACGTCGTTGTTCGGCGGCCCGCTGTGGCAGCCGAGCTGGGACGAGCACGAGGAGCGGGTGGTCGAGGGGTCCACCCCGTACATGTCCGCCCTGATGGTGGACGGCGATCGCAATGACCCGGGCGCGGTGGAATCGCCGCGCAGCACGGACCCGACCGGACGCGCGGTGCAGTACTTCCAGCAGTACCTCGGGACGAACGTCCCGGTGACCTCGGGATCGGCTCCGGCGGGCGCGCGCCAGCTCGCGGCCGTGCAGTCGCAGCCTGTCACCACCCTGATCGATCAGGCGATGAAGTACTCCGACAACACGATCATGGAGGAGCTCGCGCGGCTCGTCGCGATCAAGGCGGGCGCAGGCAACACCTTCGACGCCGAGAACGCCGGCGTGCTCGCCGGCCTGAAGGGCTACGGGATCGACACCAGCGGCATCCACATCGCCGACGGTTCCGGCCTCAGCGCCGACAACGCGGTGCCGCCGTCGTACCTGACCCAGCTCTTCATCAAGGTGCTCAACCGCCAGAACGGGCTCGGCGTCGTCTACGACGGCCTGCCGGTTTCCGGTCAGTCGGGCACGCTCGGCCCGGGCTACAGCCGCTTCACGGGCGCGAACGCGGTCGCCCGCGGCGCCGTCCACGCCAAGACCGGCTGGATCGACAACGGCTACACGCTCGCCGGGATCGTCGACGCCGCCGACGGCACTCCGCTCACGTTCGCCGTCTTCGCGCTCGGCCCGGTGAGCGACAATGCCAAGCAGGCGATCGACACGCTCGTCACCGGCTTCTACAAGTGCGGTGACAACCTCATGAACGGCTGAGCGGAGGAGGCGGCGATGGGCAAGGCGCTGTTCATCATCGACGTGCAGAACGACTTCACCGAAGGGGGAGCCCTCGGTGTCGCCGGGGGAGCCGCGGTGGCGGCGGCCATCACGGAGCATCTGCGCGCCCATGCGGACGACTACGCGATCGTGCTCGCGAGCCGCGACTGGCACGACGCGGACAACGACAACGGAGGCCACTTCGCGGGCGACGCCGATCCCGACTTCGTGAACACCTGGCCGGCGCACTGCGTGGCCGGCACAGCGGGAGCCGACTATCACCCGGCGCTCGACACCTCACGGGTGGGCTATCACATCCGCAAGGGCCAGGGCGTGCCCGCGTACTCGATCTTCGAGGGGCGGACCGAGGCCGGGTCGACCGTGCACAACATCCTCGACGAGCACGGGATCGACACCGTCGACATCGCGGGCATCGCGACCGACTACTGCGTGCGCGCATCGGCGCTCGACGCGCTCGCGCACGGTCAGCGCGTGCGCGTACTCACATCGCTCGTCGCCGGTGTGGCGCCGGACTCGTCGGCGGACGCGCTCGCCGAGCTCGCCCACGCCGGCGCGGAACTCATCGCGACCGACCGGGAGGTTGGATAGAAGGCGACTGGCCGCCTGCATCGATTACGCACTATGCTGATTGCTAACTTGGCTAGCTAATTGGAGGCGTGATGTCGGGCAGACCGTCGACCTGGGTGCGGATCGTGGTGCCGATCGCGCTCATCCTGATCTGGTTGGTAGTGGCCGGCCTCGGCGGCCCGACGTTCGGCAAGCTGTCCGGGGTGTCCAGCAACGACCAGGCCGCGTTCCTGCCCGCCAGCGCGGAGTCGACCGAGGTCCAGGACTGGCAGAAGCGGTTCACCGACTCCGAGGCCGTCCCCGCGATCGTCGTCGTGCAATCCGATTCCACGATCGCGAAGAGCGAGCTGGCCGGATACTCCCAGCTCGCCGCGAAGCTCGGCGCTGTCGACGGAGTGCAGGCGCCCGAGGCGGGTGCGAGCACGAGCGTCGCCGGCCCGATCCCGTCGGAGGACGGCCGCGCCGTGCAGTTCATCGTGCCCGTCGCCGACACCGAGAATGTGAAGTCGGTCGTCGCCGACCTGCGCGACGTCGTGAAGAGCGACCTGCCCGCGGGAACCCAGGGCTGGGTCACCGGGCCGGCGGGCCTCACGGCCGACCTCGTCAACGCGTTCGGCGGCATCGACGGCATCCTCCTCCTCGTCGCGGTCGGTGCGGTGTTCGTCATCCTGCTGCTGGTGTACCGCGCGCTCCTGCTGCCGTTCCTGGTCCTGCTCACCTCGGTGTTCGCCCTCTGCGCGGCGATCCTCTTCGTGTACCTGTTCGCCCTGTGGGGCTGGATCAAGCTGAGCGGGCAGAGCCAGGGCATCCTCTCGATCCTGGTGATCGGGGCCGCCACCGACTACTCCCTCCTGCTCGTCGCACGGTACCGGGAAGCGCTGGAGCAGGAGGAGTCGCGCTGGACGGCGATCCTCACCGCGTGGAAGGCCGCGTTCGAACCCATCATCGCGTCCGGCGCGACGGTCATCCTCGCCCTGCTGTGCCTGCTGTTCTCCGACCTCAACTCCAACAAGAGCCTCGGGCCGATCGCGGCGATCGGCATCGTGTTCTCGCTGCTCTCGGCGCTGACCCTGCTGCCGACGCTGCTCGCGGTGTTCGGCCGCGCGGCGTTCTGGCCGTTCCGGCCCGTGTACGCCGGCGACCGTCCGCACGAGCACAAGCACAGCGACACGGAGCGGATCGCGGGGCTGGAGAGCGTCCGCGGCGTCTGGCGGCGCGTCGGAGCGCTGATCGCGCGTCGGCCGCGCGTCACCTGGATCGTGTCGTTCGTGCTGCTCGCCGCCTGCGCGCTGGGACTCACCCAGCTCAAGGCGAACGGCGTCCAGCAGACCGACCTCGTTCTCACGCAGTCCGATGCGGTGGACGGACAGAAGATCCTCGCGAAGCACTTCGACGCGGGCTCCGGCGCGCCGGTCGTCATCGTCGCGAAGGAGGCCGACGGCGAGGCGGTGCGCGCGGCGGCGCAGAAGAACGACGGCATCGCGTCTGCGACCCTCTACACGGGCGGAGGCCGCCCGGCGTCGGCCGGCGGCGCGGCAACGCCTCCGGTCGTCAAGGACGGCCGGGTGCTCATCCAGGCGACGCTGAAGGCGCAGCCCGACTCGGCTGCGGCGGAGCAGGTCGTCCGCGAGCTGCGCCACGACCTCCCGGAAGCCGGCCAGGGCGTGCTCGTCGGCGGGGTCACCGCCATCGCGCTGGACACCAACGACACCGCCCAGCGCGACCTGATGAAGATCATCCCGATCGTGTTGCTGGTGATCCTCGTCGTCCTGATGCTGCTGCTGCGGTCGATCCTCGCGCCCGTGCTCCTGATCGCCAGCGTGGTGCTGTCGTACGCTGCGGCGCTGGGGGTGTCGGCACTCGTGTTCGACCACCTGTTCCGCTTCCCGGGCGCCGATGCGAGCGTGCCCCTGTTCGGGTTCGTGTTCCTGGTGGCCCTGGGAGTGGACTACAACATCTTCCTGATGACGCGGGTGCGCGAGGAGTCGCTGCGGATCGGGACACGGCCGGGCATTCTGCGGGGCCTCGGGATGACCGGCAGCGTCATCACCTCGGCCGGAGTCGTCCTGGCAGCGACGTTCGCGGCGCTCGCCGTGATCCCCATCCTGTTCCTCGTGCAGATCGCGTTCATCGTCGCATTCGGCGTGCTGCTGGACACCGTGCTGGTGCGCTCGCTGCTCGTCCCGGCGGTGTCCTACGACATCGGCCGGTCGATCTGGTGGCCGTCGAAGCTCTGGCGGAACGCTCCGCGCGGCTGAGCGACCGTCGGTCCGGCGCGGCACCGCGCACCCTGTAGAGCGGAGCGCGGCGTTCGCCGCCGGGCGCTGGACAGGATGCGCGGCCGGCGTCGCGCGCGTTGCCGCCCGCGCGACGGTCGGAGAGAGTGGCGGATATGACCCCCACGATCCTCGAGCCGGTCACCGGAGCGCGCGCCGACGTCGCCGCCCTGCTCCGCCGGCTCTACCGGACGATGGCGACCGTGCGCCGGCTGGACCGCGAAGCGGTCGTCCTGCGCGGCCGCGGCATCCTCCCCGGACACATCGACTCCCGCGGCCGTGAGGCCGTCCACGTCGGCGCGGCGTCAGCGCTCGACCCGGCGCGCGACCGCGCCTTTCCCGCGGCTCATGAGCCGGGGATCGCGATCGCACTCGGAGCCGACCCCGCTGCCGTCCTGAGCACGGCCAACGGAACTCTCGGCGCCGCGTTCGGCGGATCGGTCACGCACGCGGTCGGCTGGGCACTGGGCGCCAAACTCGACCGCACCGGCGCGTGCGCGCTGGCACCCATCGGTGCGGGTGTCGGCAGCCCGGCCGAGCTGCGTGAAGCCGTGGGCACCGCTCGCGCCGCGGCGCTGCCCGTGGTGTTCCTCTCGAGCGCTGGTCGCTCAGGGCGAGCGACGATGCCCGTCCTCCTGGTCGACGGCTCCGACGCGCTCGCCGTGCACGATGCCACGCTGGAAGCTCTCGAGCACGCACGGTCGGGGGCCGGGCCGATCCTGATCGACGCCGTGCTGCCCGACCCGTCGGCGTGGCCGGCCCGCGACCCGCTCGTGGTCTGCGAGCAGCGCCTCCGCGCGACCGGCACCGTCGACGACGACTACTTCGCCGAGATCGCCGACACCGCGGACGCGGTCGCCGACCGGATGCGCGCGCGCCTGGCGACGGGCCGTTGACGCTGACGCTGCCGCTGCCCGCTGCGATCCACGAGGATGGAGCCATGCACCTGCACGTCGAACGGCATCCCGGACCCGACCCGGTTCTGCTCGTCCACGGCTTCGCGACCACCGGCGCACTGACCTGGGAGGCGACCGGCTGGGTGGCCGCGCTCGCCGAGGCCGGACGCGGCGCGGTCGTCCCCGACCTGCGTGGCCACGGCGCGAGCGCGTCGCCGCATGAGCCCGCCCTCTACTCGCCCGACCAGCTCGCCGCCGATCTGATCGCGGTCCTCGACGAGCAGGGGCTGCAGCGGGTGGACGTCATCGGCTATTCGATGGGCAGCTGGGTCGCGCTGGCTCTCGCCGGTTCCGCGCCCGAGCGCGTGCGCCGACTCGTCGTCGGCGGCATCGGGACGGTCGAGCAGTTCGGCCACTGGGGGGTGGAGGCCGTCCAGCGGGCCATCCTCGACGGTGCCGACGCCCTCCCCGCCGACAACCCGCTCGCGCCCCTCCTCTCGTCGCTGCGGGAGGCTCCCGGCGTGGACCGCGAAGCCCTGGCCGCATGCGCGGCGGGGATGGCGCGGCACCCGCTGCCGTTGCCCTCGCTCGAGCGGCCCGGCGCGCCCGCCCCGGTCCTGGTCGTGGTCGGCGAGGTCGACCCGGTGGCACAGGGCGCCGACGAAGCGGCCCGGCTGCTCGGGGCCGAGCTCGTCGTGCTCCCGAGGCGCAATCACATCACCACCCTGAGCGCCCGCGGGTTCAAGCAGGCTGCCCTCCCGTTCCTGGGAGCTTCGGTCAGCGTGTAGGAGAGCTGCGGCAGGGGTCGTACGATGTGCGGGGAGCGAAGGAGTGCGCATGATCGACAGACTGGACGCCGACTTGATCGCGCTGCTCACGGAGGAGCCCCGGCTGGGGGTCTTCGAGGCCTCCCGGCGGCTGGGCGTCGCGCGCGGCACGGTGCAGGCGCGCCTCGACCGGTTGCAGCGCTCCGGCGTGGTCAAAGACTTCGCACCGACCATCGACAGTCGCCGGCTGGGCTTCCCGGTGACGGCGTTCGTGACCGCCGAGATCACCCAGAGCGACCTCTCGGTGGTCGAGCACCTGCGCGGCATCCCGGAGGTGCTGGAGGTGCACACGGTCACCGGGTCGGGCGATCTGCTGATCCGGGTGGTCGCCCGCTCCAACGCCGACCTTCAGCGCGTGATCAACGGCATCCTCGCTGATCCCGGGATCAGCCGCACGTCGACCGTCATCGCGTTGGAGACCAAGATCGAGAGCCGCAGCGTACCGCTGGTGCAGGCGGCAGTGAACGAGTGAGCAGGACCGAGCCAGGAGGTATCAGGATGGATCAGACGGGTCTCACCGAGACGGGGCTGCTGGAACGGGTGCCCGACCGTCTCTACATCGGCGGCGAGTGGGTTCCGGGAGCTAACGGGACGCTGAAGGTGTTCGACCCCGCGACCGGGGACCTCATCCGTGAGATCGCGAACGCGTCGGCGGAGGACGGCGGACGTGCCCTGGATGCCGCCGTGGCGGCGCAGGACTCCTGGGCGGCGACCGCGCCGCGCGCCCGAGGCGAGATCCTGCGCCGCGCGTTCGACCTGCTGCAGGAGCGCCGTGGCGAGTTCGCGCTGCTGATGACGCTGGAGATGGGCAAGCCGCTGGCCGAGGCCGACGGCGAGGTCACCTACGGCGGCGAGTTCCTCCGTTGGTTCTCCGAGGAGGCCGTGCGCATCGCGGGCCGCTACGCGACCAACCCGGAGGGCACGGGTCGCATGATCGTGTCGCAGCACCCGGTCGGGCCGTGCTTCCTGATCACGCCGTGGAACTTCCCGCTGGCGATGGCGACGCGCAAGATCGCGCCGGCACTGGCCGCGGGCTGCACGGTCGTCGTGAAGCCGGCCGAGCTGACGCCGCTGACGACCCTGTACTTCGCGCGGCTGCTGGAGGACGCCGGACTGCCCGCCGGCGTGCTGAACGTGATCACGACCTCGACCTCCGGAGCGGTCTCTGCTCCGATCATCGCCGACCCCAGGCTGCGCAAGCTCTCGTTCACCGGCTCGACCGAGGTGGGGAGGAAACTGCTGCAGCAGGCGTCCGAGAACGTGCTGCGCACCTCCATGGAGCTCGGCGGCAACGCGCCGTTCGTCGTGTTCGACGACGCCGACCTCGACCGCGCGGTCGACGGCGCGATGCTCGCGAAGTTCCGCAACATCGGCGAGGCCTGCACCGCCGCCAACCGCTTCATCGTGCACGAGGACGTCGCCGACGAGTTCGCCCGCCGGGTCACGGCCAAGGTCGACGCGATGAAGATCGGCCGCGGCACCGAGGAGGGCGTGACCATCGGGCCCCTGATCAACGAGGACGCCGTCGACAAGGCGGCGGAGCTCCTCGAAGACGCGGTCGCGCGGGGCGCGTCGGTCCTCACCGGCGGCTCCCGCGTCTCCGGGCCCGGCACCTTCTTCGAGCCGACCGTGGTGACCGACGTGCGCGCGGGCAGCGAGATCCTCCGACAGGAGATCTTCGGCCCGGTGCTGTCGATCGTCCGCTTCCGCGACGAGGACGAGGCCGTGCGCATCGCCAACGACACCGAGTTCGGCCTGGTCTCCTACGTGTTCACGCAGGATCTCGCGCGGGGCCAGCGGATGATCGAGCGCCTGCAGACGGGGATGATGGGGCTCAACGTCGGCGTCGTCTCGAACGCCGCCGCCCCGTTCGGCGGCGTCAAGCAGTCGGGGCTGGGCCGTGAGGGAGGCCTGGAGGGCATCCACGAGTACCTCAGCACGAAGTACACCCTGACCCCCGACCCGTTCACGGTCTGACGCCGTCGACCGTCCGAACCGAGGAGCTGCACCATGCCGACCGAAGCCGTCATCGTCGACGTCGTCCGCACGCCGTCCGGCCGCGGCAAGCCAGGGGGCGAACTGTCCGACATCCATCCCGCCGATCTCCTGGCCGGTGTGCTCGCCGAGGTCGTTCATCGCAACGGGCTCGACCCTGCACTGCTCGACGACGTCATCGGGGGATGCGTCACGCAGTCGGGCGAGCAGGCGGGGAACATCACGCGCACGGCGGTGCTCAGCGCGGGGTTCCCGGAGAGCGTGCCGGGTGTCACCGTCGACCGGCAGTGCGGGTCGAGCCAGCAGGCCGCCGCATTCGCAGCACAGGGGGTGATCGCCGGTGCGTACGACATCATCATCGCCTGCGGGGTGGAGTCGATGAGTCGGGCTCCGATGGGCTCGAACCTGGGCGCAGCCTCCCTCGGCGGCGAACTGCTGCACTCGCGCTATCCGGACGGCCTCGTCAACCAGGGCGTGGCGGCGGAGCTGATCGCCCAGCGCTGGGGCATCGCCCGCGACGAGCTCGACGCCTTCGCCGCCGAGTCGCACCGGCGGGCGGCGGAGGCCGCGGCGTCCGGCGCGTTCGAGCACGAGCTCGTTCCGGTGCCGACTCCCGACTCCGGGAGTGTTGAGGCGGACGAGACGATCCGCCCGGGGACGACGGTCGAGAAGCTCGCCTCGCTCGCGCCGTCGTTCCGCACCGACGCGCTGGCCGCGCGCTTCCCGCAGCTCGACTGGCGGATCACGCCGGGGAACTCCTCGCCGCTCACCGACGGGGCGTCGGCGGCTTTGATCATGAGCGGGGAGGCAGCGAAGCGACTCGGCCTGAAGCCTCGTGCGCGCTTCCACTCGTTCGCCGTCGCCGGCAGCGACCCGCTGTACATGCTCACCGGGATCCTGCCCGCCACCCGCAAGCTGCTCGACCGCAGCGGCGTGCGGCTCGACGAGATCCAGGCGTACGAGGTCAACGAGGCGTTCGCGCCCGTGCCGCTCCTGTGGCAGCGGGAGTTCGGCGTCGACGCCTCCCGGCTGAACCCGCGAGGCGGCGCGATCGCGCTGGGCCACGCACTCGGCTCCTCGGGGACGCGGTTGCTCGGCACCCTCCTGAACGAACTGGAAGCGACCGGCGGCCGGTTCGGCCTGCAGACCATGTGCGAAGGCGGAGGCACCGCCAACGCCACCCTCATCGAGCGGCTCTGAACGCCGCCTCCCCGCTCCGACGAAAGGACTCTCATGCAGATCGACGGTTGCTCCGCCCTGGTCACCGGCGGCGCCAGCGGGCTCGGCAACGCCACGGCGCGGGCGTTGACCGAGGCCGGCGCTCGCGTCGTGATCCTCGACCTCCCCAGCTCGGAGGGTGAGAAGGCCGCGGTCGCCCTCGGCCCGCACGCGCGGTTCGTCGCCGCCGACGTCACCGATGTCGAGCAGGTTCAGGAGGCCGTCCAGGCGGCGAGTGCGCTGGCACCGCTGCGGATCGTCGTCAACTGCGCGGGCATCGCGACCGCGCAGAAGGTGCTCGGCCGTGACGGCGTCCTCCCGCTGGAGAGCTTCGAGCGGGTCATCCGCGTCAACCTGATCGGCACGTTCAACGTCGTACGCCTCGCGGCTGCGGCGATGGTCGAGACCGAGCCCGTGGGGGAGGACGTGCCCGGCGGTCGCGAACGCGGCGTCATCGTGAACACGGCGTCGGTGGCCGCGTTCGATGGGCAGATCGGGCAGCCGGCCTACTCGGCCTCGAAGGGCGGCGTCGCCGCGATGACCCTGCCGCTGGCGAGGGAGTTCGCCCGCAGCCTGATCCGTGTCGTCACCATCGCGCCGGGCATCTTCGAGACGCCGATGATGGCGGGGTTGCCGCAGGCGGCGCAGGACTCGCTCGCCGCGCAGGTGCCCCATCCGTCACGGCTCGGCCGTCCGTCCGAGTACGCGCAGCTGGTGCGCTCCATCGTGGAGAACCCGATGCTCAACGGCGAGACCATCCGTCTCGACGGCGCCATCCGCATGCAGCCCAAGTAGGTCGACATTCGTCACGAATGTCGACATTCGTGGCACGAAAGCGGTGATTCGTGACGAATGTCGCGGCGCTCAGACGCCGGAGTGCGCCTCGAGGAACGTGTACACGTCCGAGTCGTCGACGCCGGGGAACGAGCCCGACGGAAGCGGAGAGAGGATGTGCGCGTGCAGCCGCGCGCTCGGCCAGGCTTTGCCCGACCAGTGCCCGGTCAGCTCGGCCGGAGCGCGCTTGCAGCAGGACTCGTCGGGACAGCGCGACTCCGCCCGCTCCGTCGTCTCACGGCCCCGGAACCATTTGGCCTGATCGAACGGGACGCCGACGCTGATCGAGAAACCGCCGTCGGCGGTGGTGCCGGTCTGCGTCGAGCACCAGTAGGTCCCGGCGGGGGTGTCGGTGTACTGGTAGAACTCGGTCGTGCGGTTCGTGCGCACGAAGGCCTTGCGGGCTCCCCACTTGCGGCACACCACCTGGCCTTCGATGGAGCCGGTCACGTCGGTCGGAAGCGGCAGGCCGTCGTTCTCGTAGCCCTTGTAGAGTGTGCCGTCGTCGCCGACGCGCAGGAAGTGCAGCGGCATGTCGAGGTGGCGGGTCGCCAGGTTGGTCAGCCGCAGGGCGGCGGCCTCGTGGGTCACGCCGAAGGCGTCGCGGAAGTCTTCGACGGCGAGGTCCTTCTCCTTCTTCGCCTGCTGGAGGAATGCGACGGCGGCCTCCTCCGGCATCAGGCAGCACGCGGCGAAGTAGTTGATCTCGAGGCGCTGGCGCAGGAAGTCCGCGTAGCTGGCGGGTTGTTCGTGGCCGAGGAGCCGGTGCGCCATCGCCTGCAGCGCCATCGACCGCAGGCCGTGGCCGCCGGGGATGGATGCCGGAGGCAGGTAGATGCGCCCGTTCTCGAGGTCGGTGATCGACCGGGTCGAGCGCGGGAGATCGTCGACGTAGATGAGCTCGAACCCGAGCTGCTCGGCCATCACGCTGACCTCGCGGTGGGTGAGCGCGCCGCGGACGTGGCCGGAGGCACGCACGCGCTCCTCCGCAAGCACCTCGATGTCGGGGATGTAGTTGTTCTGACCGCGCATCCGCTCGCGCAGCTCGGTGTTGGCCCTTCGGGCCTCCTCGGGCGTGGCGATCGCTTCGTTGGCGCGGCGGGCGAGCTCCCGGTGAAGTCCGACCAGCGCCGCCAGCGTCTCCGTCGGGGTGCCCTTCGTCGGCTTGACGGCCGGGAGACCGAGTGAGCCGTACAGGGTGCCGCGCTGGGCGCGCGCGAGCTCGATCTCCAGGGCGGCGCGCTCGTCCGGCGGCTCGGCGGAGAGCAGATCGGCGAGCTGCACGCCGAGAGCCGATGCGAGCGACCCGAGGAGGGAGATACGCGGCTCGCGCTTGCCGTTCTCGATGAGCGAGAGCTGGCTGGCGGCGACGCCGGCGGCACTGCCGAGCTCGTCGAGTGTCAGGCCGCGCTGGGTGCGGAAGTGCCGGATGCGGTGACCGAGGGTGGTGACGTCGGCGGTGACCGGCACGGAGTCGAGGGAGTCCATGCCTTCACGATAGCGAAAGAATCGCAATTCTTTACCTCATAAATCGCGTCCAGTCGTGCGAATCCTCCCTGAAGCTGGATTCACGCCCCGATCTTTCCGAACGAGAGGACCCCGGAATGAGCATCGCCGAGCTTCCCCGGACCGCCCACCCGCACACCGACGATCCGGAGACCGACACCATGCAGACCGCACAGGCGTACGACTCCCTCGCTCCAGCTCCCGAGCCGCGTCCGGCCGGCGAGGCTGCGGGTCCCGCAGGACTCGACGGCCTCCGTGCCTGGGTGGCGGGCATCGCCGACCTCACGCAGCCCGAGTCGATCGTCTGGTGCGACGGGTCTCCCGGTGAGGAAGACCGCCTCACCAAGCAGCTCGTGGCGGAGGGCAAGCTCATCCGGCTGAACCCGGAGTGGCGCCCCAACAGCTTCCTCGCCCGCACCGATCCGCGCGATGTCGCCCGGGTGGAGGACCGCACGTTCATCTGCTCGATCGACGAGGAGGACGCCGGACCGACGAACAACTGGCGCGAGCCGGAGGCCATGCGCGCCGAGCTGCGCGACGTCTTCGCCGGCAGCATGCGCGGTCGCACGATGTACGTCGTCCCGTTCTCGATGGGGCCGGTGGGCGGCCCGATCTCGCAGGTCGGAATCGAACTGACCGACTCCGCGTACGTCGCGGTGAGCATGGCGAAGATGACCCGGGTGACCAGCGCCGTCCTCGACCTGATCGACGCCGGAGCGGCGTGGGTGCCGACCGTGCACAGCGTCGGTGCGCCGCTGATCGACGACGCGGGCGTCCGGCGCGACGACGTCGCCTGGCCCTGCAACGACACCAAGTACATCGTCCAGTTCCCGGAGACGCGCGAGGTGTGGTCGTACGGTTCGGGTTACGGCGGCAACGCCATCCTGGCCAAGAAGTGCTTCGCGCTGCGGATCGCGTCCGCGATGGCCCGCGACGAGGGCTGGCTCGCCGAGCACATGCTGCTCATCAAGGTCACCTCGCCCGAGGGCCGCGCCTTCCACTTCGCGGCGGCGTTCCCGTCGGCGTGCGGCAAGACCAACCTCGCGATGCTGCGGCCGACCATCCCGGGATGGAGTGTCGAGACCATCGGCGACGACATCGCCTGGCTGCGCCAGGGTCCCGACGGCCGTCTGCGCGCCATCAACCCGGAAGCGGGCTTCTTCGGCGTCGCGCCGGGCACCGGCGAGCTCACCAACAAGACCGCGGTCGAGACCCTCTGGGGCAACACGATCTTCACCAACGTGGCGCTGCGCGACGACGGCGACGTGTGGTGGGAGGGTCTCACCGAGGAGCCTCCCGCGCACCTCATCGACTGGGAGGGCAACGACTGGACGCCGGCGAGCGGGCGGCCGGCCGCGCACCCGAACTCGCGGTTCACCGTGTCCGCGGCGCAGTGCCCGTCCATCGCTGACGACTGGGACGCGTTCGACGGCGTTCCGATCGACGCCATCCTGTTCGGCGGACGCCGCGCCACCAACGTCCCGCTCGTCGCCCAGGCGCGCGACTGGAAGCACGGCGTCTTCATCGGCGCGACGGTGTCGTCCGAGAAGACGGCGGCGGCGGAGGGGACCGTCGGCGAACTGCGCCGCGACCCGTTCGCGATGCTCCCGTTCTGCGGCTACAACATGGCGGACTACTGGGGCCACTGGCTCGAGATCGGCGAGCAGCTCGGCGAGAACGCTCCGGCGGTGTTCCAGGTCAACTGGTTCCGCAAGGGCGACGACGGCCGGTTCCTCTGGCCGGGCTTCGGCGAGAACTCGCGCGTGATCGAGTGGATCGCCCGCCGGGTGGAGGGGAAGGCCGACGCCGTCCCGACGCCGATCGGCCGCCTCCCGCGGATCGATCAGCTCGACTTGGACGGGCTCGACCTGCCGGAGGCCGACGTCGACGAGCTCTTCGAGGTCGACCGGGACAGCTGGCTCGCCGAGTGCGACCTGACCGAGGAGTACTTCGAGCGTTTCGGCAGTCGCGTCCCCGCCGCGCTCCGCGCAGAGCTCGCCTCCCTGCGCTACCAGCTCCGCGCCTGACCGCCCTCTGACCGCCCTCTGACCGCCCCCTGACCGCCCGACTCCTGACCGCGGGCGACCGCCGAGTACGCAGACTGTCTGCGTACTCGGCGGTTTTTCGTCGATTATCGGCGTACTCGCGAGGTGCTGACGGCTCTCAGACGAGGAGTTGGTGCTTGGCGAGGTCGCGGTAGAGCGGGGTGGACTCGACGAGCTCGGAGTGGGTGCCGACGCCGACCACGCGGCCGTGGTCGAGCACGACGATCTGGTCGCTGTCGACGACCGTGGAGAGCCGGTGCGCGATCACCAGCAGGGTGCGGTCCTCCGCCACCGCGTCGATCGCCTCCCGCATCAGCTGTTCGTTGCGGCCGTCGAGGCTGGACGTGGACTCGTCCAGCAGCAGCACGGGCGGTGCCGCCAGCAGCGCGCGGGCGATCGCGAGCCGCTGGCGCTCGCCGCCGGAGAGCATGATGCCGTCCTCGCCGACCGGGGCATCGAGCCCGAGGTCGCTGCGCTCCAGCACCTCGGTGAGGTTGACCGCGTGGAGGACGTCGGTGCACTGCTCGTCCGTCGCGTCCGGCGTGGCCAGCCGGAGGTTGTCGCGCAGCGAGCCCGCGAGCACCGGCGCGTCCTGCTCGACGTAGCCGATGTTCGAGCGGAGGGCGACGCGATCCAAGGTTCGCACGTCCATTCCACCGAACCGCACCTCGCCGGCCTCCGGGTCGTAGAAGCGCTCGATCAGCGCCAGGATGGTGGACTTTCCCGCGCCGGACGGCCCGACCAGAGCGGTCCGCTTGCCGCGCGGGACGCGGAAGCTGACGCCGTGGAGCACACCGCCGTGAGTGGGCGCGGACGCGGGGTCCCCGATCCCGGCGGCCGCCTCCGCCTCGGCCACCACATCCGCGCCGGCGAGCGCGCCGAAGGCGATGGCCTCGGTGTCCGTCGGCGCGGTGCCGGCCTGCGCCGTCGTCCCGTCGGGCGACGGCGTCGACGGATATGCGAACTTCACATCCACGAACTCGATGGCGGGGGCGTCGGGTGCGAGGCCCTCGTTCGCCGCACCGACGGTCAACGCGAGCGGGGCGATCTCGCGGTCGTGCTGGTCCTCGGTCGGCAGATCGAGGATCTCCTGGATGCGGCCCAGGGCTCCCAGAGCCGAGTTGACCGCCGTGATGGCACCGAAGGCCTGGCCGAGCGGCAGGATCATCATGAACAGGAACAGGATGAACGCCACCAGGTTGGCGACGGTGATCGCGCCGCTCGCCACCCGGAAACCGCCGACGCCGAGCACGACCAGGAACGACACCTGCATCGCGATGCCGGCCACCGGCACCACGAGAGCCGAGATCTTCGCGACCCGGATGCCCATCCGCCACGCCCCGGTCGCGTCGTCGTCGACGGCGGCGATCTCGCGGTCGGTCGCATTGGCCGCGCGGATCGTCCGCACGGAGCTGATCGCCCGCTCCACCGCGGCGGCCAGGTCGCCGACCTTGGTCTGCGCCTTCTGACTGGCCACGCGGATGCGGCCGGAGAGCAGCGTGACGACGACGATGGAGACCGCGACCACGAGCACGGTGAGCCCCAGCAGCACGGGGTCGATGACGAGCATCGCGACGAGCGCGCCGATGAACGTGAGGGCGCCGCCGATGGCCTCCACGAGTCCCTGGGTGAGCACGGCGCGCAGCAGCGTGGTGTCGGAGCCGACGCGCGACACGAGGTCGCCGGTGCGGCGGGTGTCGAACTCGCTGATCGGGAGTCGCAGCAGCCGCGCAACGAGTTTGCGGCGCGACGAGAGCACGACGCCCTCGCCGGTGCGCTGCAGGAGGTAGTGCTGGTAGCCGGAGATCAGTGCGGAGACGACCACGAGGGCGACGAGCCCCCAGACGATCCCGTTCAGCGGCTCGCCCTTGCCGACCAGCGTGATCACCTGGCTGACGAGCAGCGGCTGGGCGAGGCTCGCCGCCGCCCCCAGCACGCTGAGGACGACCACGAACGAGAGCACCGCGCGGTGCTCGAGGAGGTACGGGAGGAGCTGGCTGAACCGGGCGCGCGGCCCGGTGTCGGCCTCCCGCCGGGCGAAGGGCGAACGACGGCGCGGGGGAGCGCTGGTCTCGGTGCTCATGAGGTTCCTTCGAAGAGGGTTCGGGATGCTTCTTCGACCGTACTTCCTGTGGACTTCCGGTTTGCTGAAACCGCGGATGTCAGGGGGCATCGGATGTCGGACGAGGGGGATACAGTGCTCGACTATGCCGATGTCTGTCATCACCGCCACCGACCTGGTCAAGAAGTACAACGACTTCCCGGCCGTCGACGGCATCAGCTTCGAGGTCGAGGCGGGGGAGTCGTTCGGCCTGCTCGGCCCCAACGGCGCAGGCAAGTCCACCACGATGCGCATGATCGGGGCCGTCTCGACGCGCACGGCGGGCACGCTCAGCATCCTCGGGCTCGATCCCGACCGGTACGGTCCGGAGATCCGGTCGCAGCTCGGCGTGGTGCCGCAGTCCGACAACCTCGACACCGAGCTGAGGGTGCGTGACAACCTCATCGTGTACGGGCGCTACTTCGGTCTGCCGTCGGCACGCGTGCGCGAGCGTGCGGACGAACTGCTGGCGTTCGCCCAGCTGGAGGACAAGGCGAAGGCCAAGGTCGACGATCTCTCCGGCGGCATGAAGCGGAGGCTGACGATCGCCCGGGCGCTCATCAACGACCCGCGCATCCTGCTGCTCGACGAGCCGACGACCGGGCTCGACCCGCAGGCCAGGCACATCCTGTGGGACCGGCTGTTCCGGCTCAAGGAGCAGGGCACGACCCTGGTCCTCACGACCCACTACATGGACGAGGCCGAGCAGCTCTGCGACCGCCTGGTCGTGGTCGACAAGGGCACGATCATGGCGGAGGGCACCCCCGCCTCGCTCATCCGCCAGTACTCGACGCGCGAGGTCCTCGAGGTGCGGTTCGGGTCCGATCGCAACGCGGAGGTCGCTCCGCGGCTCGACGGGATCGGGGAGCGGGTCGAGGTGCTGCCCGACCGCATCCTCGTCTACAGCGACGACGGGGAGGCCGAGCTCGCTCGGCTGACGGAGCGCGGCCTCCACCCGCTCACGAGCCTCGTGCGCCGGTCGAGTCTCGAAGACGTGTTCCTGCGTCTCACCGGGCGGAGCCTGATCGAATGAGCGCGACCACGTCTGTGGGCGAGGGGTCGCAGGCGGCGCTCGCCGGGGCGAGGCGCCCGCGGCGCTTCGGCGCCTGGTACGTCGCGGAGCACCGGTTCCGGGTGATGCGTGCGTATCTGCAGACCCTGCTGGTCACGGGTTTCGGCAACCCGTTCCTCTATCTGTTCGCGATGGGTGTCGGCCTCGGGAGCCTGGTCAGCGCCAACCTGGGGCCGACCGCGGTGAACGGCGTGAGCTACCTGGCGTTCGTCGCGCCGGCGCTGCTCTGCACCGCCGGCGTCACCGTGGCCTGCGAGGAGTTCACCTACCCGGTGATGCTCGGGTTCAAGTGGAACCCGACCTTCGTCGGGATCAGCGCCTCCCCGATCTCCGCCGGGCAGATCATCGACGGCGTCGTCATCTCGGTGGTCGCGCGGCTTCTCGGCACGAGCATCGTCTACTACGGCTTCATGCTGCTGTTCGGCGCCGTGCCGAGCCCGTGGGGGTGGCTGGCGATCCTGGTCGCGACCCTCGGCGGCCTCGCCTTCGGCGCACCGGTCATGGCGTACGTCGCGACGCTGGAGCAGGACACCGGCCAGATCGCCATGCTGATGCGGTTCGTGCTGCTGCCGATGACCCTGTTCTCCGGCACCTTCTTCCCACTGGCGACGATGCCGCCCGCTCTGCAATGGATCGGCTGGATCTCGCCGCTCTGGCACTCCACGGAGCTCGCGCGCGTGTTCGCGTACGGTTACGCCGAGCCGCTGTGGCTCACACTCGTGCACGTGGTCTACCTGGCCGCGCTGTTCGTCGTCTTCTGGCGGCGGGCGCGGCGCATCGCCGCGAGGAGGCTGAACAAGTGACCACCACGCGCGATCCGCTCACCGCCGCCGTGTCGCGGGCGCGCCCGTTGCGCGCGCTCTACGCGGGCAACGCCCGCTCGGTGATGCAGCGCGGCTGGTCGGCGACGCGCAGCACGAACTGGCTGGTCATCGTGTCCGGCTTCTTCGAGCCGATCTTCTACCTGCTGTCGCTGGGCATCGGGTTCGGCGAGCTCGTCGGGGACGTGACCACGGCCGGAGGGGACCAGGTGCCGTACGCGGCATTCATCGCGCCGGCCCTGCTCGCCACGGCCGCGATGAACGGCGCGGTGTACGACTCGACCTGGAACGTGTTCTTCAAGATGCACTTCGCCAAGCTCTACGAGGGGATGCTGTCGACGTCCCTCGGGCCGCTCGACGTCGCGCTCGGGGAAATCCTCCTCGCGCTGCTCCGCGGCGCGCTCTACGCGGCCGGATTCATGATCGTGATGCAGGCGCTCGGGCTCAACCTGTCATGGTGGGCGCTGCTCGCCCTGCCTGCCGTCCTCCTCATCGCATTCGGCTTCGCGAGCTTCGGGATGGGCGTGACGAGCTACATGAAGACCTTCCAGCAGATGGACTGGATCAATTTCATCCTGCTGCCGATGTTCCTGCTCTCGGCGACGTTCTATCCGATCACGGTCTATCCGGACTGGATCCAGAAGATCATCATGGCGCTGCCGCTCTGGCATGGCGTCGAGCTGGTCCGCGGCCTCACCACCGGCGCCGTCGACCCCGGGATGCTCTGGCACGTGCTGTACTTCGCCGTCATGATCGCGCTCGGCCTGGTCCTGACGACCCGGCGCCTCCGCGCGCTCTTCCTCGACTGAACGTGCCCCTCGGGGAGCTGTTCAGCTCACGTTGTCGGTGAAGTCGACGTCCTTGGTCTCCTTCGAGAGCAGCAGGGCGACGAGCGTGAGCACACCGGCGAGCGACAGGTAGACGCCCACCAACACCGTGCTGCCGTGGCCCACGGTCCACAGCCAGACCGCGATCGTCGGCGCCACCGCGGCACCCAGGACGCTCGACAGGTTGTAGGCGACCGCGGACCCGGTGTAGCGCACGTTGGTCGGGAACAGTTCGGGCAGCTCCGCACCCATCGGCCCGAACGTCAGCCCCATCAGGGTGAAGCCGACGATCAGCAGCGCCATGGTGCCGACGAACCCGCCCGCGAACAGCGGCACGAAGAGGAGGCCGAAGACGATGATCCCGATCGTCACCCAGATCAGGGTCCTGCGGCGCCCGAAGCGCTCGGCGAGCGGACCGGCGACCAGTGTGAAGACGCCGAAGAACACCACGCCGATGATCAGCATGACGAGGAAGTCGTTGCGCGAATAGCCGAGACCCGCCACGAAACCCGTCGCGGAGAAGCTCTTGCCGGCCTTCTCCGCCGCGGCCTGCGCTGCCTCCGGGGTCGCTGCGGTCGTCCCGTACGTGAGGGTGAACGCGGTCATCAGGTAGAACAGCACGTAGGTCGCCAGCATGATGAACGTGCCGAGCACGATCTGCCGCCAGCTGGTGCGGAACACACGTGCAACAGGCAGCTTGGCGACCTCACCGGTGTCCACCACCTTCTGGAACGCGGGAGTCTCGACGAGCTTGAGCCGAACGTACAGCCCGACGATGACCAGCACAGCGCTCAGCAGGAACGGGACGCGCCAGCCCCACGCGGCGAACTGCTCGGCACTCATCGTCATGCTGAGCGCGAGGAAGAGCAGGTTGGCCACGATGAAGCCGATGGGAGCGCCGAGCTGCGGGAACGTGCCGTAGACGGCGCGCTTGCCGGCCGGGGCGTTCTCCGTCGCGAGCAGCGCGGCCCCGCTCCACTCGCCGCCGAGGCCGAGGCCCTGGCAGAACCGCATGACGACCAGGAGGAATGGTGCCCAGAACTCCCAGCCGGGTACCTGGGCGGTGGGCAGGCAGCCGATCAGGACCGTGGCGATGCCCATGGTGAGCAGGGAACCGACCAGCGTGCCCTTGCGTCCGATGCGATCGCCGAAGTGGCCGAACAGGATCGAGCCGACGGGGCGGGCGATGAATGCGACGCCGAAGACGGCGAACGACGCGAGCAGGGCCGTCGTCGGGTCTTCGCTGGTGAAGAACAGGGCAGGGAAGACCAGTACCGCGGCCGTGGCGTAGACGTAGAAGTCGTAGAACTCGATCGAGGTGCCGATGAGGCTGGCGAGGATGACACGGCCGCGCGTGTTGGCGGGCGTGGTGGACGGGGTGACGGAGGCCGTCGTAGACATGCGTGAAGAACTTCCGGTGACGTGACGAACAGCCGCAGAGCGTGGGCGTCGGTCGGGCGTCGCGCGGGCGGGGAGAACGGGAACGGGCGCTTGTGGCGCCCTCCCACCCTATGCGGCAGGGGTGACGCGGCCGAATCCGGCCGATCGGTAGGCTGAGGGCATGGAAACACTCTTCGCCGTGCTGCATGTCGTGTCCGCCGTGTTCATCGTGGGTCCGATGGCCATCCTCCCGATGACGGCGATGCGCGCCGTCCGCGCGGGCAACGCCGGACAGGTGGAGGTGCTGGCGAAGTCGACGAACCTGATCTCGCTGCTGTCGCTGCTGGTGGTGTTCTTCGGCTTCGGCGTGATGGGGCTGGCCGACAAGAAGTACGGCCTGAGCATCACCACGCCGTGGATCCTGTGGTCGCTCATCCTCTATGTGATCGCGCTCGGACTGACCCTGTTCCTGGTCGTGCCGACGATGCGCCGTGCCGCCGAGGCGATCCGGGGTGCCGAGGCGGGCCGGGCCGGCGAGGCGGGGCAGGCCGAGCCTTCCCGCTATCCCGCCATCGCGGCGGGCTCCGGTGTCGCGAGCCTGCTGCTGGTCGCCGTCGTGGTGCTGATGGTCTGGAAGCCGTAGCCCCCAGACCAGCACACCGCTGCTCAGCGGACGGCGCCGCGCAACTCCCGCAGAGTGATCGCCGTCGCGAGCGCCGCGAACGCGGCCTCCTCGCCCTTGTCCTCCTTCGACCCGGGAAGGCCGGCCCGGTCGATGCCCTGAGCCTCGTCCTCGAGCGTGAGGACGCCGAAGCCGACCGGTTTGCCGGTGTCGAGCGCGACCCGGGTCAAGCCGTCCGTCGCCGCCGACGACACGTACTCGAAGTGCGGGGTGCCGCCGCGGATGATCACGCCGAGGGCGACCACGGCGTCGGCGCCGGACTCGAGGGCCGCCTTGCTGACGACCGGGAGCTCGAAGCTGCCGGGCACGCGCACGAGCGAGTAGTCCGCCCCGGCGGCCTCGAGGGTGCGGGTCGCCCCGGCGATCAGACCGTCGGTGATCCGCTCGTGCCAGGCGCCGGCGACGATCACGACCTTCAGGCCGCGGCCGTCCACGGCCTCGGTCGTCTTCGGGGCTCCTGCTCCGCTCATCGTGCTGTCCTCTCCGCTGCCACCGCAGCAGTGCCGTCCGACCCGTCCTGCGGGTCGATGTCGTCGATCACGTGACCCATGCGGTCGCGCTTGGTCTCCAGGTACCCCTCATTGAAGACGCCGACGCCGACGATGAGCGGAACACGCTCGTCGACGGTGATGCCGTGCTCCTCCAGCTGGCGGACTTTCTCGGGGTTGTTGGTCAGCAGGCGCACCGACTCGATGCCCAGGTCTTGCAGGATCGCCGTGGCCGCGCCGTAGTCGCGGGCATCGATCGGCAGCCCGAGGGCCAGGTTGGCGTCGAGCGTGTCGAGGCCGTCCTCCTGCAGCTTGTAGGCGCGCAGTTTGTTGATCAGGCCGATTCCGCGACCCTCGTGGCCGCGCAGGTAGACGACCACGCCGCCCTCGCGCTGGATGGTGTCGAGCGCCGCGTCGAGCTGTGGCCCGCACTCGCACTTCAGCGACCCGAAGGCCTCGCCGGTCAGGCACTCCGAGTGCACGCGAACGAGTGTGCCCTCTGCGCGGGGGTCGCCGGAGACGATCGCCACGTGGTCGGCGCCCGTCATCCGGTCGCGGTACGCCCGCATCCGGAACGACCCGTGCACCGTCGGCACCGTCGTCTCAACCTCGAAGATGACGCGGGACGACTCGGGGATCGGCGTCGGCGAAGCGAGCCGCTGGTCGCAGTGGAACTCCTGCAGGTAGCCGATGAGCGCTTCGATGGTGATCACCAGGACGCCCTCGCGCTCGCCGAGCTCGAGCAGGCCGGGCAGGCGCATCATCTCGCCGTCGTCGGCGACGATCTCGGCGATGGCTGCGACCGGCGTCAAGCCGGCGAGCTTCAGGAGGTCGACCGACGCCTCGGTGTGGCCGTCGCGCTCGCGCACGCCGCCGTCCACCGCGCGCAGCGGCAGGATGTGGCCCGGCCGGTGCAGGCTGGCCGGCGTCGACTCCGCGTCGGCGAGCACCCGCAGGGTGTGCGACCGGTCGGCCGCGCTGATGCCGGTCGAGAGCCGGTCGGCGGCGTCGACGCTCACCGTGTAGTTGGTGCCGCGGGCGTCCTCGTTGTTCGCGACCATGACCGGGAGCTCGAGGCGGTCGGCGATCTCGTTCGTCATCGGGGCGCAGATGAAGCCGGACGAGTTCTTGACCGTCCACGCGATCCACTCCTGGCTGGCGAGTTCAGCGGCGATGACCACGTCGCCCTCGTTCTCGCGGCTCTCGTTGTCGACCACGATGACAGGCCGTCCCGCACGCAGCTCGGCGAGGGCCTCCGGGATGGTGGCGAGGGTCATGACGCACTCCGTTCTGTCAGCGTCCGGCGTTCCGTCAGCGCGGGTTCGAGCGCGAGCATCCGCTCGACGTGGCGGGCGAGGATGTCGGTCTCGATGTTCACGCGGTCGCCGGGGAGGCGGTCGCCCAGGGTGGTGGCGGTCAGCGTCTCGGGGATGAGCGAGACCTCGAACCAGCCGTCCTCCCGCCCGCCGCCGACATCGCTCACGGTGAGGGAGACGCCGTCCACCGCGATCGAGCCCTTGCGGGCGACGAGCGGTGCGTGCTCCGGGTCCAGGCTGAGCCGCACGACGCGCCAGGCGCTGCCGTCCTCGATCGAGAGCACGGTGGCGGTGCCGTCGATGTGCCCCTGCACGATGTGGCCGCCGAGCCGGTCGCCGACCCGGGCGGCGCGCTCGAGGTTCACCCGGCGCCCGGCCTGCACGCCGTCGAGGGTGCTCATGGCGAGGGTCTCGGCCATCACATCGGCGGTGAAGGAGTCCTCGTCCTGACCGATCACGGTGAGGCAGACGCCGCTCACCGAGATGGAGTCTCCGTGCGCTGCGTCGCTGACGGCGAGGGGGCCGCGCACGGTGATCCTGGCGGCGTCGGCGACGCGCTCGACGGCGGTGATCTCGCCCAGCTCTTCGATGATTCCGGTGAACACTCAGTCCTCCTGGTGGGTGGTGTCGGGCTTCGGGACGGGAACGGCCCGCAGGTAGAGGTCGCCGCCGAGTCGTTCGACGTCGAGGATGCGCAGCCTGCGCTGGTCGCCGATGGTGGCGACGCCGATGTCGTCCAGCGCGAGGCGCGGGCCCCCGAGCAGCGACGGGGCGATGTAGATCGCATACTCGTCGACCAGTCCGGCGGCGACGAAGGCGCTGGCCAGCGTGGGCCCGCCCTCGACATACACGCGTCGGAAGCCGCGCTGGCGGAGGTCGGCGACCACCTGATGGAGGTCGTGCGTGCCCTCGAAGACGACCGGGTTCGGGTGGCGGAAGATCGCCGCGTCGTTGGGGACGGCTCTGGTGCCGACCACGACCGGCGTCGGCTGTGTGGCGAGCAGCTCGCCGGCATCGCCGCGGGCGGTGAGGCTCGGATCGTCGGCGAGCACGGTGCCGGTGCCGACCACGATGGCGTCGGAAGCCTCCCGCTGCTCGTGCACGCGCTGTCGGGCCGCGGCGCCGGTGATCCACTTGCTGGTGCCGTCGGCCGCGGCGGCGCGGCCGTCGAGAGTGCTGGCCCACTTGACGGTGATGTGCGGCCGCCCGAGGCGCGCGGCCGTGAGCCAGTCGCCGAGGAACGCCTCGGCCTCGTCGGCGAGGACGCCCGCGATGACCTCCACCCCGGCCTCCCGGAGCCGTTCGGCACCGCCGGAGGAGTGGTGGCCCGGGTCGGCGACCGCGTAGACCACGCGGGCGACCCCGGCTTCGATGAGCGCCTCGGAGCACGGGCCGGTGAGGCCCCAGTGGTTGCACGGCTCGAGCGTCACGACGGCGGTCGCTCCGCGTGCTCCGCCTTCGGGAAGCGATCGGAGGGCGTCGACCTCGGCGTGGGCCGTTCCGGCCCCGCGGTGGAAACCCTCGGCGATGGTGTGACCGTCGGCGTCGAGGATGACGCAGCCGACGCGGGGATTCACGCCGGTGGCGGGCCCGCCTTCGGCGAGGCGCAGCGCCGTGCGCATCGCCGCATCCCATTCTCCAGACCGGGTCATCCGGGCGTCGTCCTGTCTCTCGTGTCGTCGAGACGTGATGCCGGGGTCGCTGGAGCCGATGCTCGCGTTCGCTCGCGGTCGTCGCCGACCGTGAGACGTGCGCCTCCCATCCGGACTGAGCGCCCAGGCTCTCGCCTGCACGCATTACCGTCGGTGCCGGAATTCCACCGGCTCAGCAGGAGGCAGGGCCTCCCGCTCGCGGACTGTCACCGCCGGTTCGGACTCTCACCGACCCCGGAGCACGTTCTTCTGTTGTCGAGTCTAGATCAACGCGCTCCGCAGCGGTCTATTCCCGACTCTCTGTGACGCCGACGTGCCCCTCGGGAACCGCGGGCGCGGGTCAGGCGGCGTCGGCCACGGCACCGAGGGGGTCCGAGAGGCCGACCAGGGCACGGGCGGTGCCCTCGTCCACGATCAGGTCGGTGATGAGGCCGGCGGCCAGTGCGCCGCGCAAGCTGTGCACCTTCGACGGGCCCGAGACGATGCACACGCGGCGGGGTACGCGCTTGATCAGATCGATGTCCGGGCCGCTGGCCCGCTCGTTGAGGGGGATGCCGTGGTGGCTGCCGTCCTCACGGAAGAACACGGTCGCGACGTCGCCGACGACGCCCGACGCGTCGAGCGACGCGTAGTCGGCGGCGTCGAGGTACCCGCCGGCATAGACGTGCGATCGCACCTCGGAGAACGGGGAGCCCAGACCGAAGAGCGCCACGTCCATCCGCTCCTGGATGTCGAGGATGCGCCGGGTGCTGCGCTCGCGCCACATCGCCACCTTGGTCTGCGGGTCGTCGAAGAGCGCTGGAACAGGGAACTCCTGGATCGTGCCCGAGTACGTGTCGCCGAACCGCCGCAGGATCTCCGAGGCGTAGAGCACGCCCGTGGTGTAGGTGTTGCCCGCGCCGTTGAGCTGCACGAACTCCACGTTGTGCAGGTCTTTCGGGATCAGGTGCCTGCTCAGCGCGCTCATCGTCGAGCCCCAGGCGATGCCGACCGTGGTGTTGGAGTCGATGAAGCGGTCGAGAATCCGTGCAGCCGAGATGGCGACGCGCTCGAGCCGGTCGACGTCGCTGATGGCGCTGGGCATGGGGACGATGTGCGCGCCGATCCCGTAGCGGGAGTGCAGCTCCTGCTGGACGCGGGTGGCGCCCTCGTGGGGCTGGGCGATCTGGATGGTGACCAGTCCAGAGGCCCTGGCATAGGAGAGGAGCCGGGAGACGCTGGAGCGCGACGTGTGCATCTCGTGGGCGATGGCCTCCATCGTCAGGTCCTGCATGTAATACAGGTGCCCGGCTTTGAGGGCATCGCGGACCTTCTCGGGGAGGTTCTGGGTGTCTGGTTCGGCCATCTCGGGTGCTCGCCTTCTCGCGTACTCCGCCTTCTCGGGCAACGGGGCACTGCACGTATGTGCATCCGGCTTGATCGAAGTTGTGCCGGCATCGAAGACTATAGCTGCACCCACCGCCGTACAGAAGAAACCCAGGAGTCCGAAGTGACGACGAAGTCGAATACCCGCGCCGAGATCCAACTGCTGCGCGAGCGTCCCAACGCCCAGGTCGTGATCGTCGGCGGCGGCATCAACGGCCTCGGCACCTTCCGCGACCTGGCGCTGCAGGGCGTCGATGTCGTGCTCGTCGAGCGCAACGATTTCGTCTCCGGCGCCTCGGCCGCCTCCAGCCACATGATCCACGGCGGCATCCGCTACCTCGAGAACGGCGAGTTCCGCCTGGTCAAGGAATCGGTCACCGAGCGCAACGGCCTGCTGAAGATCGCACCCCACTACGTCAAGCCGCTGCAGACGACCATCCCGATCTACTCGACCTTCTCGGGCATCCTCGCCGCTCCGCTGCGCTTCCTCACCCACAAGCAGGGCAAGCCGAAGGAGCGCGGCGCGTTCCTCATCAAGACCGGCCTCACGATCTATGACGCGTTCTCGCGCGACGGCGGCACGGTCCCGCGGCACACCTTCCACGGCCGCAAGCGCTCGCTGCAGGAGCTGCCGAAGCTCAACCCGGGCCTCAAGTACACGGCCACCTACTTCGACGCCTCGGTTCACGACCCGGAGCGACTCGCACTCGACGTGCTCGCCGATGGGTTGGCGGCCGGTCCGCACGCTCGTGCCGCCAACTATCTGGAGGCCGTCGGCGCCCGCGACGGCGGAGTCCTCGTGCGCGACCGCGAGTCCGGTGAGGAGTTCACGATCACCGCAGACGTCGTCGTCAACGCCTCCGGACCGTGGACCGACCTCACGAACGCCGCGCTCGGCGAAGCCACCCGGTTCATGGGCGGCACCAAGGGCTCGCACATCGTGCTCGACAACCCCGAACTGCTGGAGGCCTGCCGCGGCCGTGAGATGTTCTTCGAGAACAACGACGGCCGGATCGTCCTCATCTATCCGCTCAAGGGGCGGGTCATGGTCGGCACGACCGACCTCGAGGCCGACATGTCGGTGCCCGCCGTGTGCACCGAGGACGAGATCGACTACTTCATCGAACTGGTCTCGCACGTTTTCCCAACGATCCCCGTGACGCGCGAGCAGATCGTCTACACCTTCTCCGGCGTGCGCCCGCTGCCGCACCACGACGACACGGCCCCCGGCTTCGTCTCCCGCGACTACCGCATCGTGCCCGGCACGGTGCCGGGCCTGGGCAGCACGACGGTGCTCAGCCTCGTCGGCGGCAAGTGGACGACGTTCCGCGCGCTGAGCGAGCACCTCGCGAACGAGACGCTCGAGGCGCTGGGCATGACCCGCACGGTGCAGACGCTCGGCCTCCCGATCGGCGGGGGCGCCGGATTCCCCACCACGCAGCAGGCCGAACGCGACTGGATCGCCCGGTACGGCGCGGATGTCGGCGCCGAGCGCGCGGCCGTTCTGCTGGCCCGCTACGGCACCAAGGCCGCGTTCGTCATCGACGCGATCGCCGGCTGGGACGGCGAGGACGCCCCGCTGGCCGCCGCGCCCTCGTACTCGCGTGGCGAGATCGATCACCTGGTCCGCACCGAGCGCGTGTCTCACCTGTCCGACGTCTTCCTGCGCCGCACGAGCCTCGCGTTCACCGGTTCGATCTCCGTCGCGCTGATCCGCGAGATCGGCGAAATCACCGCAAACGCCCTCGGATGGTCGCCAAACAGGCGCACGGAGGAGGAAGATGCGTTCCAAGCGGAACTGGCCGCCGCCCACCGGGTGAACCTCGAGTCGGGGGACGGGAGCGAAGCCGCGGCGCTCCGATAATGCACGAACGTGCATAGCACGGTTCTTGCCGTGGGGGACATGACGCCAATAGCGTTCAAGGGCCCGCCCTGGACAAGAACCTCACCATCGCACAACAGGGTGCGGGTCAACTGAACAACTGGAAGGTCAACGTGGACAATATCGGTATTGATTTCCTGTCTGAGCTGGTGGGCACCGCCATGCTGGTACTCCTCGGTACCGGTGTTGTGGCGAACGTCGCGCTCATCAAGAACAAGGGCTTCAACGGCGGGTTCCTGATGGTGAACATCGGCTGGGGCATCGCGGTGTTCTCTGGTGTGGTCGTCGCCTACAACTCCGGTGCTCACCTGAACCCGGCCGTGACGCTCGGTCTGGTGGCCAACGGCGCCAAGGCCTTCGGCAGCGCGGCAGCGCACACGCTGGTGCCGGTCAACTTCGTCACCGTGCTGCTGTACATCCTGGCCCAGCTCATCGGCGCCATCATCGGCGCGGTGCTGACGTTCCTGGCGTACAAGAAGCACTTCGACGAGGAGCCGGACCCGGCGAACAAGCTCGGCGTGTTCTCCACCGGCCCTGCCATCCGCAGCTACGCCTGGAACCTGGTCACCGAGATCATCGGCACCTTCGTGCTCGTCTTCGTGGTCATCGCGTTCGGCCACCAGCCGGGTACGGCGGCCGGACTCGCCGCTCTCGGCGCTCTGCCCGTCGCCCTTCTCGTGATCGGCATCGGTGCGAGCCTCGGTGGTCCGACCGGGTACGCGATCAACCCGGCCCGTGACCTCGGCCCGCGCATCGCGCATGCGTTCCTGCCGATCAAGGGCAAGGGGACCAGCGACTGGTCCTACTCCTGGGTCCCCGTGGTCGGGCCGATCATCGGCGGTCTGCTCGCCGGCTGGCTCGCACTGCTGCTGCTCCCCATCCTCACCAAGTAACACCCGGGGGCCGGCCCGGGGAGACCCGGGCCGGCCCTCTTCAGTCCCACCCCCAAAGAACAAAGGAGTTACCTTATGGCCGACTACGTCGTCGCTATCGACCAGGGCACCACGAGCACCCGGGCGATCATCTTCGACAAGTCCGGGTCGATCGTCTCGACTGGACAGCTGGAGCACGAGCAGATCTTCCCGAAGGCCGGGTGGGTCGAGCACGACCCGAAGGAGATCTGGAACAACACCCGCGAGGTCATCGGGCAGGCGCTGTCGAAGGCCGACCTGACCCGTCACGACATCGCGGCCGTGGGCATCACGAACCAGCGCGAGACCGCTGTCGTCTGGGACAAGAACACCGGTGAGCCGGTCTACAACGCCATCGTCTGGCAGGACACCCGCACCCAGCCGATCGTCGACCGCCTCGCAGCGGACGGCGGCACCGAGCGCTTCAAGCAGATCGTCGGCCTCCCGCTGGCGACCTACTTCTCCGGCACCAAGATCGTCTGGATCCTGGAGAACGTGGAGGGCGCGCGCGAGCGTGCCGAGGCGGGCGACCTGCTCTTCGGCACGACCGACACGTGGGTGCTCTGGAACCTCACCGGCGGTCCCGACGGCGGTGTGCACGCCACCGATGTGACCAACGCCTCCCGCACCCTGTTCATGGACCTGGAGACCCTCTCCTGGCGCGACGACATCCTCGAGGTGTTCGGCGTGCCCAAGTCGATGCTGCCGGAGATCAAGAGCTCGTCGGAGGTCTACGGCCAGGTCGAGTCCTCGAGCCTGCTGCGCGAGGTTCCCGTCGCGGGCATCCTGGGCGACCAGCAGGCCGCGACCTTCGGTCAGGCCGCGTTCGATCCGGGCGAGTCGAAGAACACCTACGGCACCGGCAACTTCCTCATCTTCAACACGGGTGAGGAGATCGTCCACTCCAAAAACGGCCTCCTGACGACGCTCGGCTACAAGCTGGGCGACGCCAAGCCGCACTACGCCCTGGAGGGCTCGATCGCGGTCACCGGTTCGCTCGTGCAGTGGCTGCGCGACAACCTCGGCATCATCTCCAGCGCCCCCGAGATCGAGGACCTGGCGAAGACCGTCGAGGACAACGGCGGCGCCTACTTCGTGCCGGCGTTCTCCGGCCTGTTCGCGCCGTACTGGCGGGCGGACGCACGCGGTGCCCTCGTCGGCCTCACGCGCTACGTCAACAAGGGTCACATCGCCCGCGCGGTGCTGGAGGCCACGGCCTTCCAGACCCGCGAGGTGCTGGACGCTGTCAACGCCGACTCCGGGGTCGAGCTCTCGGAGCTGAAGGTGGACGGCGGCATGATCGCCAACAACACCCTCATGCAGTTCCAGGCGGACATCCTGGGCGTGCCGGTCGTGCGCCCGGTCGTCGCGGAGACGACGGCGCTCGGCGCCGCCTACGCCGCGGGCCTCGCGGTCGGCTTCTGGAGCGACCTGGACGACCTCCGCAAGAACTGGCAGGAGGACCGCCGCTGGACGCCCGACATGGACGCCGCCGAGCGCGACCGTCAGCTGCGGCTGTGGAAGAAGGCCGTCACGAAGACGTTCGACTGGGTCGACGACGACGTGAGGTAGTGTCCACGCTGCACCACCGAGCGCCGTCCGGCTTCTGCCGGGCGGCGCTCGTGCGTTGTGCCGCGTCTTCCGGTTTCCTCATCGCCGGGCAAGGATTCGCAAAGAATGGTCGCTTAGCGTGCTCGTATGAGGCATTCTTCCGTCGTGCGGCCGGCTCCGGTGCGGCACGGCCGGCTCCCCGTGCGGCGGGCGCGCGGGCCGTTGGCGCGGTTGCTCGCCTCCACGGTCGCCGTCGTGCTGCTCGCCGTCGGAGGTGTGGCCGCCTACGCGGTGCAGGACACGGTGCGCTCGCTCAAGCCCGCCATCCACCTCGTGTCGGCGTCGGGCAAGTCCGTCACGCCGCCGAGCGTGGGCGCCGAGACCGGTGCGGTGAACATCCTGCTCGCCGGAACGGACACGCGCACCGGTCAGGGCGGTCAGTTCTCGAGTGCCCAAGAGCTCGCCGGAAGCTCCGGCGCGGGAAACAACGATGTGACGATGGTTCTGCATCTCTCGGCCGACCACCAGCACGCGACCGTCATCAGCATCCCGCGCGACCTCATGGTGCCGATCCCGTCGTGCCCGACCTCAGGAGGCGGTTCCACGTCTCCGCGGGACAGCGCGCAGTTCAACACCACGCTGTCGACCGGCGGACTGTCGTGCGTCGTGCTGACCGCCGAGGCGCTCACCGGCCTCAGCATCCCCTATGCCGCGGAGATCAGCTTCGACGGCGTGGTGGCGATGTCCAACGCCGTCGGCGGCGTCCCCGTGTGTCTCGCCACGCCGCTCACCGACCCGTATGTCGGGCTGAAGCTGCCGGCCGGTCAGCAGACCCTGGTCGGATCCCAGGCTCTCGCCTTCGTGCGCAGCCGCCACGGCGTGGGCGACGGCAGCGACCTCGGCCGCATCAGCAACCAACAGCTCTTCCTCTCGTCGCTGCTGCGAACGGTGACGAGCGCCGGCGTGCTGACCAACCCGCTCACGCTGTACACGCTGGCGAAGGCGGCGACCTCCAACCTGACCCTCTCCGACACGCTGGACTCGCCGACGACGCTCGTCTCGATCGCCCTGGCCCTCAAGAGCGTGCCGCTCAGCGCCTTCGTCTTCCTTCAGTACCCGTCCATGACCGACCCCGAGAACACCAACCGCGTCGTGCCGGAGCCCACGGGCGTCGACGCCCTCAAGCAGGCTCTGGCCTCGGACACGCCCGTGGTGCTGACCGGGACGACCGGCTCCGGCACGGAGTCGGCGACGCCCGCCCCGACCACGTCGCCGTCGGCTACGCCCAGCGCGACGCCGACGCCGACGCCGACGCCGGGCGCCGGGAGTCCGTCCGGCGCCGGGAGTACGTCCGCGGGCGGTTCCACGCCGGCGCCCACCTCCTCGGCCGTCAGCCTCCCGTCCGACGTGACCGGCCAGACCGCGGCCGAACAGACCTGCACCAAGGGCAACTGACGACGGCCCGTCGGCCCGGCACGCCGTCCCGCATCGACCGTCAGCCGACCATCGGCGTCAGGTCCGCGTGGCCAGCCGCACGACAGCGCCGGGCAGCTCGTCGAGCGAGCTGAGCTCGATCACGCCGAGGGAGGCGGCTTCCGCCGCGTCGTCGGTCGACGGCACGTCGCCGCGGCGATTCAGCCAGACGCCGGTCAGGCCGGCGCGCGCCGCGCCGATCGCGTCGGTGCGCAACCGGTCGCCCACATACACCGCCTGCTCGGGGCTCTCGCCGAACTCGGCGCACGCCACGTCGAAGATACGGGCGTCCGGCTTCGCGACGCCCACCTCTCCCGACGCCACCAGGCGCTCCATGCGCGCGTCGAGCCCCACGGCCTCCACCTTGCGCCGCTGGAACGCGAGATCACCGTTGGTGATGAGCCCGAACCGCACGCCCGCGATCGTCGCCTCCAGGGCGTCGAGGCAGCGCAGCGCGTCGTGGTGCAGCGACCAGGCGGCGACGTAGTGCTCGAAGTAGTCCGAGAACCACGCGCTCGCCTCGGCGTCGCCGAGCACGACCCCGTGCCGGGCGGCGAAGTCGCGTGCCCGTGCCTGTCGCTGGCCTTCGAAGTCGAGCCGGCCGGCCAGATACGAGTGGTAGTGCTGCTCCTCCAGGTCATGCCAGAGGGCGAC
>NZ_CAMFLC010000017.1 GCF_945957465.1 uncultured Leifsonia sp. | reverse complement strand
GGAGTCGGTGTGCGTCCGCTGCATCCGACTGGTCGGGCTCGGAGACGAATACGACGAAGCCACCCGCCGCACCGACTAACCCAAAGAGAAGGAACACCGACATGGCCACCACCCCCACCACCGACCGCCCCACGATCAGCGACGAGCTCGCCATCACGCGGATCGCGGAGATGCTCGGCACCAACCCCGAATGGGACAGCGCCGCCGACTACCTGGAAAGCATCGCCGACATCGTCGCCGCGACCGGACGGCAGCACCCCGGCGACGCCGACCCGGACACCTACAACCCGATCCGGCCAAGCTAACCAGGGCTGGCCGGCCACTGCATGGCGGGGCCGGCCTCCCTGGCCGGCCGCGAGGGATAGGGCCGCCGGCCCTCCCTCGCGCACCCAACCTCGGGCCGTGCGCTCCGCACCCGGCGCCGTCGACAAGACGACGGCAACGGCGCTCGCTCCGCTCGCCTGCTCTGGCCTTCGGCCCAGTTCTTTGCCGTGAAGCCTGCGGCATTCTACGGTCGGCGCCCTCCGCGCAAGAGGCTTTCGCGGCATATCCTCCCTCGCTGCGCTCAGTCCGGTATTCCACGACCTCTTGCGCTCCAGGCGCTCTCCCTGAACGGCACTACGTGCCTTCACGGCAAAAGAACATGAGGAGGAATGACGACATGGACACCAACGCCACCGAGACCATCAACGGTTACGAGGTCCCAATGGACCCGATGGATCTGCTGCAGTGCGACAGCTGCCAGTGATCGACTGCGCGACCAAGCCCATCTAGAGGTGAGAGGAGAGGATCCGTGAACTACCACCGTTACACCCCGGCAGAGATCATCAGCGCCGGCATCGACGACACCCGCGAGACGTTCGCGGACCTCTACCTCGAGCTCGACCGGATCCGCGCCGCTGCAGATTGGCAGTGGCACCGGGCGAACGTCGACGAGAGCGTTGAGCTGCTCGACGGAGAAGAGCGCCTTCCCATCCACCCCGCACCGGCGGAGTTTGGCGGCGGCGAGCTTGCCACGGTTCGCGCGCCGTTCGCGCTTGGCCGTCTCACCAACGCCGGCCTGACTCTCTACACCGTCGGCGTCCGCATCGCGCTGGAAGAGCGGACGCAGCTCGAGCAGAAGATCACCACCGCCCGCGCCGAGCTGGAGGCGCTTCGGTCCGTGCCGGCGCGACAGGAGCGGCAGCGCATGGCGGCCGCCGAGCAGCACGCATGGGATGCCGCCCAGCACCGGAAGAAGCTCGAGGCGGAGCTCGCCAAGCGACAGCAGTCCACCGTGCAGGCCTGGGGCGACGTCCCGGTCCGGATCCCGGGCACCTCCCACGTCGCGGCGCCGCGCGGACCTCAGCCCCGTGAGATGGACACTCGCGCGGACCGAGCCGAGGAGGCGGCGACCCCCAACCAGCTCCGCTACCTCTCGCGACTGGTTGCTCAGCAGCCCGGCCCCTACCGCGCAGCCAACGGTGCGATCGACCTCGCCGCGCTGCGAGCCCTCTCGCGCGCGGCCGCGTCCAAACTGATCCGTACCCTGGCGGCAGCATGAATGCCGGCGGTCCGCAGGACACCTGCCCCAGTTGCGGATACGCGGCCACTTTCCCGTGCATCGTCGACCTGGTCGACGTCGTCACCTTCGCGAAAGCCTGCGCCTTCTGCGGCACCGTCCGCCCGAGCGCAGCGACCGCACCGCAACTCGTCGCGCGCCTCAAGCTCCGAAGGCTCGCCATCCAACGGCGATGACTTCACCACGAAGAAGGGCCCGGGTCGCAACCCGGGCCCTTCTTCGTGGTGACGTTGCTACCGAAGTGCGAGAAGTGGCGGCCATCCCAGCACCTCTCGCACTCCGTTCACCGCGGCGTGGCCGGCGGCCGTCAACCAGACCCCCTGGTCGCCGGTGGTCAGAAGCCCCCGGTCGAAAGCGAGCTCGCTCACACGGGACGGATAGCCAGCAAGCCGGAATGCGCCCCCAACGGTCGGGGTCACCACGAGCGACGTCGTCTCGAGCGCGCCGACGACCAGGTCGGCGCGACTCCAGGAACCGCGGACACCGATCTGCGTCAGCAGGTCCACGAGCAGCGCTTCATCGGTCGTCGTGACCGCGGCCGCGTACGCCGCCACGTTGGAGTCCGGTGAAGCGCCGTCGCCCGTCGCTCGCGCACGAGCATTGGCCGCGATCAGCCGCTCCGCGATCGCGGCCTTCCCGCCACCGATGTTGTCCAGGAAGCCGGTCACGTTCGATGCCTCTGCGCTGGCCGTGGCCATCAAAACGGGTTCTCGTTCGTGACCGCTTCGGCTGCCTGGCCGCTGTCCGCGAGGATCTCGACCAGGTCGCCGACCTCGGTGTGCCGGTTGTCGATCCACCACCCGGCGCGGCCAACGAGTCTGGCCGGCTCCAGGATGGCCGTCGTGTAATCGGCTTCCGTCATCCCGCCGCCGGCAACGAGCTGGTCGTAGGCGTCCCGGAGAAGGTCATGCCGGATCCGCACGGCCCAGTCCGTCTGCTTGGCCGTGCCGGCCAGCGGCGGCAGGCCGTCGCGCTCGGCACGCTCGAGCGCGACCTGCACCTCGTCGCCGCGTTCCTTGTTCCGCTGCCGGGTGCTCGCTCGCTTCTTCTTGGTGATGAAACAGCTTGTGCAGTCCGTCGTGGCCAACCAGCTCGCCCGCCCTTGGCGGTCGCCCGCCGGCAGGCTGCTCAGGTCATGCGTCTGCTTGTGGCCGCACTTGTGCGTCACGTCGTATTCGCTGGCGATCGCCACCGCTCCTCCAATCGTCCGGTCCCCCGCATCGCGATTCGCGTGCGAGCTCTCTCACCTCTAGATGGGCGCGCCCGCGCACTCGACCCCGACCCGTGCGCGCTGCGAGCCGCCGCTGCGGCCCGGCGAGGGGCGACCCCCTCGCGCTCCCCCGACGAAGAACCGTCCGCGACGGAGCACGAACGAGAGCGACGAACCAGAGCAGAAGAACGAAGTGATCAGGAGGGAGACGAGACCAAGAGATGGGAGGGATGACGAAGGCACCGGAGAGGGTGACGGAATCGACGGAAACACATTGATGCACGCAGGCACCAAGGTGATGCGCTACGCTGTTCGCGTGCGCGGCGGAATGGCGAGATGGAAGCGCGGAGTCGCTTCCCTGGGGGTCAAGCAGGCCCTCGACTACGCCCTCGCGGGCACCTGCGACGCCTCCCAGTCCGGCGCGATCGTCGCCGCCGGGTACGCCGACGACGCCGTTCTGCGGCACATCGTCGAGGACGGAATCATCCGCCGCGACGTCCTGGACCGCGACAAACTCGAAGCGTGGATCTCCGGCCGCGACCCCGAGAACGGGGTGCTGCGCGGCAAGGAAGTCGGCGGGGCCAACGCCGACCTTCTCCTGGACGCGACGATCAACTCGTCCAAGTCGTTCTCCCTCGCCGCGATGATCGACGCGGACATCCACCTGGCCTACGAAGACCTCATGGACCGGCTCCGCGACCGCACCATCCTGGCCTGGCAGCGCGAGCTCAACGCCCGCCGCGGCCACGCCGGCGCGATCCGTGAAGACCTCTCCCGCATCGAGGTCGTCGAGCTGAACCACGAACGCTCCCGCGCGCTGGACCCGCACAAGCACCGCCACCTGTGGCTGAACATCAAGGTCCTCGGACAGGACGGCCGCTGGAGCAACGTCGACTCCCGTGTGGCCATGAAGTTCCAGACGGTCATCAACGCCGAAGGTGACCTCGCCGCCCGCACCGACTCGCAGTGGCTGGCCGCCCTCGCGGCCAAGGGCTACACCCTGAACGCGGACGGCGAAATCGAGCAGCTGGCCCACCTGGTGCGTCCGCTGTCTCGCCGGTCAAACCAGATCGAGGCCAACCGGGCGGTCAAGCTGGCCGAATGGCACGCCGCCCACCCCGGCCAGGAGCCCACGGCCAAGGACCTGCAGGCGATCGACCAGTGGGCGTACGCCCATGGCCGGCCGAACAAGCCCGGCCACCTGGACGAAGCGAACTGGGCGGCCACGGTCATGGACGAGCTGACCACTATCGACCCGACCGTCACGGCCACCCGCGACGAAGCACGCCTGACCGGCCGGACAATCGCTGACCTTGACCGGAACATCTTGGCCGCGACCGGCGTCGCCGACGCGGACGCCCGCGCGACCGGTACCGGCGGCCGCTACAGCCTGTTCGATGTCCGCGCCGGCGTCACCCGCGCCGTGGCCGCGTCCGGTGTCATCGCCGACCGGGACGCGCTGCAGGAGCTGATCGAGGACGTGACCGCCCGCGCCGTCGGCGGCCTGTCCGTGAACCTGCTGGCCGCGGATGGTGTCATCCCCCCGCACATCAAGGGGTACATGTCGCAGGCCACCCTCGCCCTGAAGGCCGACGTTGCCCGCCAGTACGCCACCCTGTCCGCCCCCGGTGAGGTGGTCGAGCGCGACCTGGTCGATGCCGCCCAGGACGAGGTGCTCGAGCCTGGCGTCCGCCTCGACACTGCGCAGGCCGATGCCGCGGCCGCGGTCGCCGGGACCGACCAGGTCGTCACCATCACCGGCCCCGCCGGCACCGGCAAGACCACCATGCTGAAGGTCGCCAAGAAGTTGCTCGACGACCAGGGCCGCGGCTGCCTCATCGTCGCCCCGACGAAGAAGGCCGCGAACGTCGCCGGCCGCGAGACCGACACCGTCTCCTCCTCCGTGCACGCCCTCCTCCGTGATCATGGTTGGTTCTGGGGTGAAGACGTTGCCGGGAACACCGTCTGGCAGCACGTCACCCCTGGTCAGCAGTCCGCCCTCAGCGACCGCCCCTACACCGGTCCCAGCCGCTACCCGATCGCGCCCGGTGACCGGATCGTCGTCGACGAAGCAGGAATGCTCGGGCTGCACGAAGCCCGTGCGCTCGCGCTCCTCGCACAGTCCACCGGAGCGCAGATCGCGCTCATCGGTGACCACCTGCAGGTCTCCCCCGTCGGCCACTCCGGCGCCATGTCGATCGCCCGCACCTTCGCCACCGCCCGCGTGGAGCTGGAGACCGTCCAACGGTTCCGCCTGCTCGACGAGAACGGCAACCCCGTCCTGGACGAGAACGGCAACCCGGTCCGCGACGACGCTTACGCCGAGCTGACCAAGAAGCTCCGCGAACCGGCCAACGACGAGGAAGCCCGCGCTGTGGCCGCAGAACTGATCCGCCGCGGCCACGTCGTGACCGTGACCGACCAGCAGGCCGTGCTCAGCTACATGGTTGAGCGTCACCGCGAACTCACCCAGTCGGGCAAGACCGTCTCCATGGTCGTGTCCACCAACGACGAAGCCCAGGCGATCAACGAAGCCATCCAGGCTGGCCGCCTGCAGCGAGGCGAACTCGACCGCGGCCGCGTCACCTTCGCCCGGAACGGCCAGGCCGTCTACGTCGGCGAGACCGTGCAGACCCGCCGCAACGACGCCGAGACCGGCGTCAACAACCGCGATCTCTGGACCGTGGACGCGATCAACGTCGACGGCAGTGTCCGCCTCGCCTCGCTCGCCACCAACGGTGTCACCCGCACCGTCCAGGCCGACTACTTCGCCGACCACGCACACCTCGCCTACGCCTCTACCGTCCACGGTGAGCAGGGCGAAACCAACTGGGCCTCGATCACCGGCCCCGGCGTCGACGCCGCCGGCCTCTACGTCGGCGTCACCCGCGGCAAGTACGAGAACACCTACGTTTCCACCGCCGCGAATGAGGACAAGGTCATCGACGAACTCGTCGAGACGATGCGCCGCGGCCGCGCCGAACTCACCATCGACGACTCCCGCATCGCCGCCCGCACCGAACTGCACCGGGCAGCCCGGCCCGCCGCGCCGATCGCCAAGCCCATCCCCGCATGGAACAGCACCGAGCGCCCCGTCGGCCACCTGGTCGACCTCGAGCAGAAGGCAGTCGCTCTCGACGCCTCCCTGCAGGACAACCGTGCCCGCACCGGCTGGCTGCAGGACTCGATCACCGTTGCCGAACAGCGCATCCAGAAGCTCAGCGCTCAGGATGCTGCCACCCACGGCAAGACCGTCGACGCGGAAGTCGCCGAGAAGCTGCACGTCCTCCGCGACCGCGTGAAGAAGGCACACGAGGAACTGCATGACCTCGCGGCCGCACGACGGACCGCCGAACGCTCCCTCGAACTCATGCAGCAGGAGAAGGCGCTCCGCGACCGGCTCAGCGTCGACGAGCTCGCTGCCGAGAACCAGGAGCGCGCCCAAGCCGGATCGGCTGCGCCGACACGTCCGGTCGGCCCGGCGAACCCTGCAGCGACTGGACCAGTCGCCCGTCCGGCCGCGCGCCGCGCTGGCCCGCGCGCTCGGTAGATCGCAAGCCCTGTCGCTGACCCCTTAGAACGCATGATGCCCCGGAGCCGATTGGCTCCGGGGCATCATGCGTGAGGGTCAGCGACGACTCATCCGGCGAAAGAGGGACGTGCGCTGCTGCTGTTGCTGCTGAACTGCCGGTGACATCCGCGACGCGTCAGCTTCCGGGGTCCGCAGCGCCGCAGCTACGCGCTCTGAACGAGCGGCGTTGTCCTGCCGGGCAGGATCTGCCGATGGAGTGGGGGTTCCATATCGAGCCTGACGTTCGGCCACCTCACGCCGCGATACCACCGGCTCGGGATCCTGGAGGTCGCGCGTCAGGTAGCGGGCTTGGGGAGAGCCGGGAATCACCGAGACGCCGGCCTCACGCAACTGCTGCAGCCGAGAATGCCGCTCCGTCTCGACGTAGTCTCGTCGTGCCAGCCAGACCGAATCCCAGCGGCGGTTCTCGTTCTCGAACGTGATAGCCCCACCAGGGCGCGTGTCATGGGCGAGCGCAATCGACCGCGCCAAGGCGCTTTCGTCCACGCCGCGAGGATTCCCCAAGCTGACGAAGCCGAACTCCGCGCCGGGAGTATCCACCACCGCGTCCCACTGGACGTCGGGGATCGCGCGAGCCTCCGCGCTGTCGACGTCGCGCGCACGATCGACATACCCTTGCCACTCGGCCGTGCTGATGGTGGGCATCCCGGTCTCGGCGGCGAGCTCGGCGATCCGGACCTGCATTGCCGTCTCTCGTTCCTCCTGCGTCAGCCGCGCTTCGACGACTGCTTGGGCAATGGACGTCGTCCACATGCTGCGCGGACGATCTGAGAGCTCGAGGTCCTGCGCCGCCTCTCCGATCAGCTCGTCCGCGACGTCGCCCAAGGCCTCCCATTCAGCGTCCCCGATCGGCTCGACGCCGGTCGAGAGGTTCTGACGCAGCGCTTCGCGCTCGGTCGGGACGTCGGTGTAGCGGTCGATAGCCGCGAGCGTGAACCGCTCCACGTACCGCAGGAAGACATCCGCATCCACGGTAGGACGGTCGAAGGGTTCATCGGTCATCTCGGCTGGTTCCTTTCATCGGGCTTCGGGTGGGCATGGCTCTTTCGAATCCAGTCGGACCAGTCGGACGGGAGCGGCAGGTCGCGGATGCGGTCCTCGACGTGATCTTCACCGCAGCTGCCCTGCAGTGTACGGAGTCGATTTCGCGCGAGGTCTAAGCGCTCGTGAAAACCGATCGGGCCGTAGCCGCTGTCGGACTCGTCGAACGAGGCTTGCCAGCACGCGTGCAGTGCGGAAAGCTCCTCGACGACCCCTCCGTGGCGGTACCAGCAGTTGCGAATCACGTCGTCGGGCAGCGGGTAGCGGCGGTAGAGCCAGCCGACCCAGTCGGCCAGCTTCTCCCATGCCTCTGCCGCCTCCCGGTTGGTGAGAGTGCGCCAGTTGACGACGAGCACCGTCGAGGGGAGGTCCTCATCGGCGGGCGCCGCTGGCGACGCGGCGGGCGTGCGCAGCGGGATCTCGGAGGCGACAGGAAGCGCTCCGAACTCGTCCGCGCTCATGCGGCCATCACCGCCCGGATGATTCGGCGACGGAGCTTGGCGATGGCCTGCATGCTGGCGTCCCTGCGGTTGCGCATCTTTCCGAGCACCTTGTCGCTGTCCAGCAGCTGGTGCAGCATCCGGTGATGGTCCGGATGGACGGCCAGGAGGTCGGCGTGCTCCTCTCCGGCACGCCACCCGCCGCCGGGCACTTCTGCGACCCCTTGGTAGTCGAGGTGGTGCAGCTCAAGTGTGCTGGACGTGCCGCGGCCGAGGCAGACCGCGCAGCGCACGACACCGTAGGTCTCTGCTTCCTCCCGAAACCACCGCGCGCGGCGACGGAACCACTCGATTGAGGTCAGGTAGCCGCTGCGGTACCGGTTGCCGCGCGCGGGGCGTCGCCGGTTAGACATCGGTCGTCCGTCGCGCGTACTGACGCTGGAACTCGCTCAGCTGCTCCAGCTCCGTCGAGCGGCGGTCGGCGTGGATCTGCGAAGCGTCCGAACGCTTGGTCCACCCCTTGGCGTCCAGCAGAACGGGACGGATGTTCTTGTAGGCGAGGACCGCCATCCCTGTTGGGAGGCGGCGCAGCTCGTCAACGCTGAGGACCGGGGCCGTGGCCCGCTGCTCGGAGTGCGTGGTCGACTCTTCCGACCAGGAGCGACCCCTGTGCAGCACTTTGCGCTCCCCGAGCATGTTCGAGATGTCCTGCATGTGCCGGACGTCGGTCGAGCCGCCGAGCAGCACCTTCACGATGGCGGAGTTCCAGATGGTTTGCGCCTCCGACTCCGACCACACCGTTGCGGCCTGAGACATTGACTGGAACACGACCTGCGTGAAGATGCCGATGCCGCCACCGTCGCTGAGGACGGTGGGCAGCGCGGGCCAGACAAACATGTTGGCGAGCTCGTCGAGGATGAGGCCGAGCGGCGGGTCGAGGCGGCCGCCCTGCGACGCCAGAGCCTTCCGGCGCGCCTGTTCCACGATGTCGTCCAGGATCGCGGCGAGGTATCCACCGGTCGCTCCGGCGCCAGAGCCGGTGCCGATCAGGTAGAGCGTGTTGTGTCCCTCGAGAAACTCGCGCGGGTCCAGCACCGCATCTCCTTCGGGGCTGAGCGCGTCGTAGATCCCGGGGATCAGTAGCGGCTTGCCAGCCTCCCGAACGCCGATCCAGGAGTTCGCCAGCAGCTCGGGGTCACCTTTGACCGTGCTCTCGAGCATCTGCGACCAGCCCGGTGCGCCCTGGTCCTTCAAGATGGCGATCGCCGGGTCGCACAGTGCCGGGTTCTGCGTCCAACGGCGCAGAGCAGCGGTGCCTTCTCCGGAGAGCGCGGCCGCCTGCAGCAGCGCGGCGAGAAGGCCTGCGGAGATGCCGGCCCATTCCTGGTTCGTGGCCGACTGGCCGAGTGCGCTTCCGGCGATCATCGCCCGGCCACGCATCTCGGCGATCAGTGGATCCTCGCAGCCGGTGTGGAGCGCGGGGCGCTTCCGGGACTTGATGCCCGACAGCCCCTGCGGGTCGACGACGGTGACCTCGCCCATTCGCTTGCGCGCTTCATACGTTGCGGAGAGGTTGTCGTTGCGGGTTGAGGTCGTGATGAGTGGGCCGTCCCAGTCCAGGATCGAGGAGATCACGAAGCGGAATCCCTTGCCGCCGCGCGGGGCGGCCGACAGGACCATCGAGTCTTCGACGCTGACCATCACGTCCATCCCGCGTGCGCGTCCGAGGCGGACGCCGAGTTGGTCGGGAGTCGGCTTCTTCAGGGCGGGGCGCAGCTGCCGCGCCCGGCGCAGCAGCGATCGGGCAGAGACGTTCTTCCGGATTTCGCCGGCGCGGGCGAAGCCGTCGCGGAAGAGCAGCTGCAGTCGGAAGTACCAGTCGGAGTCGCGAACGCGTAGCCACCCCATCGACAGGCCGAAGACCAGGAGACCAATCATCACGGCGGCGATCAGGTACGTCATGTAGATGCCGCTGGCGTCAGGGACGCAGCCAGCCGGTGCGAGGCCGAACGCGTTGGTGTTGGCGCTCAGGAGGAACCCGAAGCCGCTGAAGGGGTGCTCGCCGGTGGGTGTTGCACCGCACTGGACGAGGAACGCGATGTTGGCGACACCGGTGAGGATCGCGGCGGCCGCGCAGAGCCCCAGCAGGATGAATACAAGTGTGGGGGCGAACTGTTTCATCCGCGCTGACCTGCTTTCGCGTCGGTGGTGAAGTGGGGCATCTCGTTCGGGTGGATGACGTTGCGGACCTTCGCTTCGGCGTTCTGTCCGATCTGCCAGAAGCCTTCGCCGATGCGGAGGCCGCCGACCATCTCTGTTTGCGTCTGGTTCCAGCCGAGCACCTTGGCGCTGCGCTCGAGCTCTCCGACGTGCTGTGCGTAGCTCACGCGGATTTCGCAGTCGGCTAACAGCCCGAGCGCGCGGGAATGCATGGCTGAGCCGGCGTCGCCGAGCGAGTCGAAGTCCGCGATGCGGTGGATGAGGTACCAGTTGGACTTGCCGTGGTGTCGGGCGACCTTCTCGTCGGCGACCCGCTCGGTGAGTGAGCTGCCGGATGCGACCTCGCCGAGAAGCGCGGCAGCGGCCTCTTCGTGAATCACGATTCGCGTTTGGTCTCGTCCGACCGGGGTTCCGCGGTCGATCCAGTTCGTCGTTGCCATCCGAATGAGAGCGCGGGTCGTGTCGGAGGCCGAGGAGACGGCCGAGTCGTCGACGACGACCATCGGTGTCTGCGCGTCGAAGCGGACTGTGGTGGGGCGGTCCAGTTGCCCGCTGACGTCCCCTTCGACCAGGCGGCGGAGCGTGTGACCGAGGCGCACTCCCGCATCCCCGACCTTCGCGGCGTACGCGGGGTCGGGGTTCGTGACCTCGTCGTACAGCATGGGAAGGATCAGCTCGGAGTTGCGGCGCTGCGCGTACTCCACCGCGAGGTCGAGGGCCGTGTGCTCCTCGTCGGCCAGAATGGTGGTGCCGCGCAGGAGGGCGATCGCGGCGCGGAGGACTCGGCGACGGTACTGCAGGACGTCGAAGTTCCAGTCGTCGTCGCTGATGCCCTGCGGCCGCAGGCCCGGATCGAGCAAGTTGATCCGAGCCGCGTGGCCGGGTCCGAGGCGCAGTGTGACTCCCCCGACGTAGTCGGCAACACGGCCCCACTCGCCGTTGGGGTCGTGGGGAACAGCCACCTTCCGGCCCAACCGAATCGATCGGGAAGCCCACGACTTGCCGAGCATCGACTTTCCTGTGCCCTTGACGCCGATGATGCAGGTGGACTGAGAACGGATTTTGCCGGCCGCGTAGGCGTCCCAGCTGTCGAAGGAGAACGGGCCGAGCGAGAGCAGGTCGTCTCCGATGTACGGTCCGGTGAATGGCTCACCGGTCGCGGCGAGGGTCAGGTACGCGCCGCCTACCTGGTCCGAGCTGCCGCGGTGTGCGGGCGGGTTGGCCAGTCGGGGACCGCGGAGGTTGTTCGGGCGGCGGTGACCGCTTGCGGGCATCTTGCTGGCCGGCCAGTCGGTGACCAGTTCCAAGGGTGTGGCCGTGCTCTTGCGCAATTCGCGAGCGAGCCGCTTGCGCTCCTTCTCCGCCTCGCGACGCGACCCGGAGGGCACGAATCCGGCGGTGTGCGTGCTGACCATGTGTTCAGGCCTTTCCGTTGACGGGCAGAACCGCGGTGCTGAATGCGGCCGCCTGCTGAAAGAACATGGGGGTGAGGCGGAGTCCGCTGCTGCGCCCGGTCTGCTCCAGGGAGGTGCGGGCGCGGTTCAGCTCCTCGCGTGAGGTCGCCGAGATGGTGACGAAGCCACGGAACTCGACGTCGGCGAAGCCGTCGGCGAGGCGCTCCTCGCGCTCCTCGACCTCCTGCATCTCGCGGTCCTTCTCGGCGCTACGCGGCATCCCGCGACGCTCGCGCAGGATGTTTGCCATCTCCAGTCCGGTCTTGTGGCGTGCGATCCGCTGCAGCGCCTTCTCCGTCTCGACAGGTCGGATCTGAAGCGTCAATGTGCGGGTGGTGTCGGTGGCGTAGAGCAGCCGCTCCATGAAGCCCGTGTTGCGCTCCGTTCTGGGCCACTCGGCTATCCACAGCACCTGGTGGACGCTTCCGTCGATCTCGATGCGATCGCGGTGTTCGTGGATGCCCATCACCGGCGGGTGCAGCACGCCGATCCGCTGGTCGGGGGACGTTGCCCGCATCCGACCCGTGAATGAGATGGGGTCGAAGGCGCGCGCGGTCGCGGCCTCCAGTTGCTGCGCCGGCAGCCAGCCCTGCATCTGCAGGCCGGATCGCTTGGCACTCTCCTCGATCGAGGGCAGGAGCTGGTCGAAGTACACGCCGAGTCCCCATAGGCCGCCACCGTTCGCGCGGACGGTGGAGCGCAGGGCCTGCAGGTTGAAGGTGAGCGTGACCTGGTTGGAGAACCCCATCGACCGGCGCGCGCCGTCCTTGATGACGTTCCAGTAGTTCTTCCGCAACTCGTCGCTGATGGGGTGCGAGTCTCCCATCGCGGCCTCGCGCGTCACGACGTACTCGGCCATCTCGGTCGCCGGCTGAGCGTCGACCCGGACCCGGATAGTCATCTCGACCAAGCCGATGATGGTCTCCAGGCTGCTCAGCCACGACACGAACCCGTCGTAGGAAGCCTTCTGCTGCGAGCGGTCTTCCATCGCCCAGGCGCTGCTGACGAGGTCGACCGTGATCGCCGCGGTCCGAGCCTTTTCGTCGATCGTGAAGGCTCCGGCGTTATCGGTCTGGTAGGTCACGACGCCGGCGTTGGCCCCCGGCAGATCGAAGTGCCCTTCCCGAGTGGGAGCGGTGCGCCCTGCGGGCACGCGTCCTTTCTTCATGGTGACGTGATCGTCCTTTCTCCAGATGTCCCGGATGAACTTGTGCTGCCCGCCGGCTACACGCACGTAGTACGCGGCGACCTGGAAGGTGATGAGTGCGAAGGATTGCCGGTGGTAGCTGCCCACCGCAAAGACGACGATGAGGACCACGGGCCAGAATCCGTAGCCCCAGAACGACGTCGTGTCGATCAGCATCCAGAGCATTCCGCTGCCGAGGGTCACCGAGGCGATTAGGATCTGAACCGCGGTCAGTCCGAGTAGGACGCCGTTCCGTTCGCGGCGCCCCATGCGGACGCGCGGGGCGCCCTCTTCGAGTTCGACCGTGCTCATTTGACGCCCTTCGGAAGCCAGCCCCCACCGGTGATCGTGCGGACCTTGTAGATGACGTTGGTCGTCGAAGGCCGGTTCTGAATCGCCGTACCGACCTCGTTCCCTGCGAAGGAGACGAGCTTGACGGCCCAGGCCGGCGCAAACGCGGCCGCGAACACAGCGCCGATCGCGACGATCACCGGGCCCATGTCGGTCCCATTGCCCAAGAGTCGAGCTGCCAGCAGCAGCACTCCTGCGGCCAGCGGTTCGGCAAGAATCAGCCCCACCGCCAAGTTGACCCAGCGGACGGCCCAGACGGCGAGCTTGGGCTGCCCGATCATCATGGTCCCCACGGGCGCCATGGCCGCCAGCGCGAGGAGACCGAAGGCGCGCAGGGCCATGGAGATGTAGAGGAACACGGCGGCGATGCTCATCACGAGCAGCAGAAGCAGACAGATCAGCAGCGGGCCGATGACCTGTGCCCCATTGAGGCCGCCGGTCAGCTTCATCAGGGCTCCGTCCATGTTGATCGAGCCCTTGTCGCTGACCACCCGGAACCCGAACATCCGCATGATTGCGGCGGAGAGCCCCTCTCCCTGCAGCGCGTTCGTGATCGCATCGGTGACCGAATTGCCGACGGCGGACACCTGCTTCATAAACCACACCAGCAGGACGCTGGCAGGGACTGCGAAGGCGAGGCCCGCGGCGATCTGTGCCATGCGCTTGAGGTCGCCGAGGACCATGGCGGGCAGCAGCTGGAACACGGCCACACAGGTGAGGACCAGTCCCATCACGGCGATCCAGAACCAGAACTGCTGATCCGCGATGGTCCAGCTGTTCTCGCCGAGGCGCGATCCCTTGAACGCGTTGACCAGCATGTCCGTCATGAAGTTGCCGAGCCCGTTGAGCGTCGAGGTCAGCATGCGGGCGACAGTCTCCTGCGAGATGCAGGGGATGTCAGTAGGGAAACAGCCGAAGTTGGGCTCAGGGAACCCTTCGAGTCGCAGCATGGTGTCCTCGATCCCTCGATCAGCCGAACAGACCGAAGCCGGAGCCCCAGTTGACGATGTTCGCCGAGTTCAGCGCGACGATTACGCCGAGGACGGTGCAGGCAAGGCTGGAGAAGCCCATGACGAGGAACTTGCGGCTTGCGCCGAAGAAGCCGACCATCAGCAGGATGGCGGCTGCGATTCCGAAGAGCACGGACGCCGTGACCGCACCACCGAGCAGCTGCCCGGACAGCTTGCGGAGGGCTGCGGTCCCGGGTCCGCTGAAGTCCGGAGCGGGCTGCGGGACGTTGACGTCGGTCGGGAACGCCTCGACAATTCGGGCGTGGAGCTGGTGAATGATGGACATGGTTTTCCTTTCGATCAGTCGCTTGCGAGCGTGAGGTTGAGAGTGAGGGGAACTTGCTGGGAGGGGACGTTGACCACCAGGTGGAGGACGGTCGCCGAGGTCGGGACGTAGAACGCGAGCAGGAAGTTGACGAGCTTGTGGTTGGTCAGCTTCCATTTGCTGGAGGAGTCGAAGGCGCCCTCCGCCAACCACGGAAGGCCCAGCGATCGCGCGTGCGCCGGCCCTTCGTTTGTGTCGAGGACGGCCAGGTTCGGGTCGCCCTCCCACCGGGAGTCCTTCACCGTGAGACCGGTGACGTCGACGTCGCCGGCGGGCGAGGAGCCATCTAGCGAGACTCGGACCATCTGCACTCGGCTGTGCATCGGGAACGCATCCGTGCTGGAGCCGTCGGTCGCGTATCCGGAGTCCTTGCCCGTCAGGTAGGTGCCTGCGTCATAGATGGCGATGCCGAGGTCGCTGGTGGAGGCAAGGTCGGCGGGTTGCGTGGACCCCGTGCTGGTCGGTGTCGGCTTCGGGATGGTGCTGTGGCTAGCGGCAGGCTTCTGCGCGTCGCTCGGTGACGCGCATGCGGTCAGCCCCACGGCCAACCCTGCAGCAACCGCTGCGGCGAGAATGCGTCTCATCGGTGCTCCTTCCTGGGCGGTGGCCGCCCTCACTGGTACTTGTCCTGCGATGCGGGAAGCGGCGCGCAGACTTGCGCGCTCGTCGGTGGCAGATGGGACACTTCTGACATGCGCTATCCCGTGAAGCCCTTGCTCTGGCTGCTGCCTCCGCTGTGGCCTATCGCCGTGCTGCTCACGGTGATCTGGGCGCTCACCCACTGGCTCGGCTGGCTGCTCGTGCATGCGGTCGTGATGACCGCGCTGATCCTCGCCGCGGTGACCGACCCGACCGTGGTCCCGGCCGCGGTTGTCGCAGCGACCACGTTCGTTCTGCACCTCGTCGGGTTCGGCCTGTGGGAGGTCAACAAGCCCAAGCGCCAGTACCGTCGCGACGTCGCCGCCGCGCAGTACTGGCAGTCGGTGCACGCGGCCGCGGCCGCCCCTCGCGTCACCCGGTAGGCGCCGGCGACCCCGGCAGCTGGAGTCCGCCCTTGGCGGAGAGCACGTCGACGTGGAGGTGGTCTGGGGTGTCGTCGAACTGCGTGAAGTTCTGTGTGGCGATGCTCACTCCGTGCGCGGCTCGCACATCCTTTTGACCGATGCGTGAGCCCTTGGGGACGATCGGGTCGAGGATGCGAATCAGCTGCAGCGAGTACCCATCCGCGCCGTTGATCGCCTTCCCGTTGAGCGTCATGAAATCGACCGCGTGGCCGCCGCCGTCCTTGTAGTGCGCCGATTCCTTGCCTGCCCCCTCGAGGGAGCCGGTGCAGTACCGGTTGATGTCGCTGACTCCGACCTTGTCGAAGTTGTTGACCGCGATGGTGACAATCTGGAGGATCCGGACGTCGATGCCGCACTTGGCGGTCGCCGTCCCGTCCGCGATCGCCTTGATCTGGTCGACGCCCGAGTAGCCGTAGAGCTTGCCCGAGGCGATCGCCGGCATCAGCGCGGTCGCGAGAGCCTTCACATCCCCCGTGATCGGAACGAAGCCGCACGCGCTCCCGCTGTGGAGGTCCTCCTCCTTCAGGGAGGGGTCCACTTGGAGCAGAACGGTTCGGGCGGTCGTCTCGGCGGCGGCGACCTGGTCGGGATTCTTGTTGATTCCAACGGCGGACAGCCAGCGTCCGGACGGCAGCGTTGACCATGCTGCTAGACCAAGGATCCCGGGTTTGCTGGGGAGGCCCTTCAGGATCAGGGTGGTGGCCTTCGCAGCGTCGCTGATCGAGTCGCCCGTCCCCCATCCGGATCGAGCCGTGAGGCCGTACACGCCGACAGGGCTGTCCTCGGTCGTCGCGGGCGCCGTTGGCGGAACGAGGCCGGTCGCGGCGAACGCGGCGGTCAGAGCCGCGAGCTGCGCCTTGGGGTCCTCGGATGCGGCCATGGCTGCCTGGCGGATCTGGGCCACGAGCGTCGCTTGCTCCGGCGTGAGTGCGACAGGCTGCGGTGTTCCTGGGGCAGCGCCCCCCGCAGCGTTACAGAAGGCGCTCGTCACCGCAGAGGCGGACGGTGCGACCAGAGCGACCATGAACGCCGGCAGAGCGGCGAACATGATCAGCCCTACCAGCAGCGCAATGAGAATGACGCCGATCGCTCGGCGTAGCCGCTTCGATTTTGCGACGGCTAACGCCGCCTTGCCGATCGCCGCGGCCGCCATCAGCACCCCTCCGCGTGGAGGATGCGCTCCGCGAGCTGCAGCAGCGCCCGGGCTTTCGGCAACCGCGAACGGACGCGGCCTTCGCTCAGTCCGGTTTGCGCAGCGATCACCGAGACGGCGTGCTGCAGCGCGGGCACGAACACAGCGACCGTCCTCAGACCGTCGCTGTCGGGCAGGCAGCCGAGAATCAGCGCCCGATCCGGACGCTTCCCCGCATCTGCCGCCTCGAGCGCAGCGCGCGCCGTGGAGGCCACCTGACGCACCCATGCCCGCGACGCGCGCAGCTGGCGATCGGACACGCCGAATTCCGCGGCGACCGCAGCCGGTGATGCACCCTCGTCAAGGGCGAAAGCAGTGGCGATCTCCCAATCGCGGGCGCTGACCGCGTCGGCGATGTACTCCAGCAGACGCCGCTGGGCGAACGAGTCCACCATGGACTCCAGCGGATCATCCGTCTGCGAGGTCCACGTCTCCTCTCCCCCGGGCAGCTCGACTTGAGCGCGTTGTCGGGACGTGGTCCGCACGGTCGCCTGGATGACGTTGCGTGCGATACCGAATGTGTACGCATCGAGTGTTCCGCGTGCCGGGTCGAAGTCGCCCGCGCGCCGCCACAGCACTTCGCGTACCTCTTGCAGGGCGCCGTCGACCTCGCCGCCGCATCCCGCTTCCAGCAATCGCCGGATCACGAACGGCCGGGTCGCTCGCACGGCGGTCTCGATGCGGTCTGTATCGAGGGTGTGGGTGGAGAGGCTGAGCAGGCTCACGCCGACACCTCCTCCGGCTCGGTGAACAGGTCGGGGAACGAGCTGCGCAACTCGGTCAGTCGGCGACGTCCCGTGCGCTCCGAGACGCCAGCGAGACGAGCCACCAGCGCGCCGCTGACCTCTTCACCGCCCGAACGCGCCTCGCGCACGCGAGCGGCCAGCTGGGCCAGCTCGTCATCGACGGACGGCTCGCTCTGCTTCAAGACGGCCGCCACGGTCGGCGTCCGCGGCACCCTCGCGGCGGCCGGCTGCTCCGCCGTGGTCACAGCCTCGAGAGGTCGGCGCGGCGGGGAGTCAAGCGCAGGGCGCGCATCCGCTTCAGGCGTCGCCGGCATCGTTACGGGCGCGCTCTCAGACGCCGTCTCCTGGCTGACCTGTCGCTGCGTCTCGCGCGCACGTGCCATCACAACCAAGAGATGCGAGGCCAGGATCTGCGCGACCGAGGGAATCGCCGAGACGACGGTCGCGACCCAGTAGTTCACATCGACCGTGCGGACCATGCTCGCGTGCAGCGCGTTTCCCGCAACACTTATCCCCGAGAACAGGACAAGTGCCGCCCACGGATACCACGTGCCGCGCGCCTGGTTTCGCAGCGCCCACGCGGCGGCCGTGGCGACCAGGATGAATCCGTCGACGATCAGCGGCCAGATGAAGGCGAGCTCCGGAGGGATGCCGCTGCGGATCGCGAGGTCGCGCAGCGTAGAGAAAGACAGCACGAAGCCGCCGACCGCGATGGCGGTAACTCCCGTGCTAGTCGCACGCCAGAAGAACGTTCCGGTGGTCCGTCGGTGCACGTCTGACGCCTTCCGTTGCGTCTGCTGCATTGGTCAACTCCCGTCGGTTACTGCCAAGGCGAGGCCGGACGGCTGCCTTCACCTCTAGATGGCCTTGGGCGCGCACTCGCACACGTCACGAAATGTGGTGACTGCGCGGGCGGGCGCATCTAGAGGTGAGGCGGTGGAAAGAACCCGCAGCGACAGGAAGGATCCCTATGAGCGACGTGCACGACCCGGGCGGTAACACCGCCCCTGCCGCGGACGCCGGCCTGACGACAGCCGGCGGCTACGCGGTCCCTGTGGATCCGATGGACCTCCTGCAGTGCGACAGCTGCCAATGAGGGCGACGCTCGACTACGACGTCGACGAGATCTCCCGCCTCTCCCCCGAAATTCCGCTGCAACCAGCGTCGGACGACAAGAAGCGAGTCGAACGGGCTCTCGTCGACGACTGGGACCGGCAGATGAAGCAGCTGGAGGAAGACGGCTGGGAGCTGGTGAAGGTCAACCGAATGGAAGACCGGCGCCGAGGAACATACCGGATCTTCAATCAGCTGCGACGAGTCGAGTTGGCTCCGGAGGACAAGTGCCCGGACCAGTGAGCCACGGGTCTGTGATCCGCTCGAGCCAGCTCGCCGTCGCCCTTGTTCTGTGCTGGCTGGCTGTGCTCGCCCTCGTCTTTTTGCTGACGCCGACCGCGTTCTCTGCCTCCAAGGAGCTGAGCTCGCTGCCCTGGTGGGTGTCCATGCTCATCATCCTGTGGACCGTGCCCGTTGGGCCGGCCCTGTGGGCGGCGGCGATAACCGGGCCTCTCTTCATTGCGATCCCCATCCGCGAAGTCCTGCTCGACAGGGGCGTAATAACCGTCCGCTATCGAACGGCACCCGTGCGCTCTCGAGCAGCCGCAAACACTCCCGCTCGTTCTCTTACGGCAGAGGCGGCACCCGTCGACGACGACACCGTCGTCACCCCACGATCGCGTCGCACCGTCGGCGCCTAACGAAAGGAATCACGATGGCCGGCGAGACCGTCATCACCGTGGTGGGCAACCTCACCGCCGACCCCGAGCTGCGTTACACGCAGAACGGGCTGGCAGTCGCCAACTTCACCATCGCGTCCACTCCCCGCACGTTCGACCGTCAGGCGAACGAGTGGAAGGACGGCGAGGCTCTGTTCCTCCGCGCCAGCGTCTGGCGCGAGTTCGCGGAGCACGTCGCCGGTTCGCTGACCAAGGGGTCGCGCGTCATCGCGCAGGGCCGCCTCAAGCAGCGCTCCTACGAGACGAAGGAAGGCGAGAAGCGCACCAGCATCGAGCTCGAGATCGATGAGATCGGGCCGTCGCTGCGCTACGCCACCGCACAGGTCACCCGCGCCCAGTCCCCGGCCGCGGACGGAGACCCCGGCGACATGTGGAACCACCCGCAGGCCAGCGACGAGCCGTTGGGAGCCTGATCCGATGCAGGTGCACTGGAGCGACTGGGTCGGCCTCGGGCTCACGATCGGTATCGCCATCTTCATGATCGGTTGGTACGTGAGAGACCACGTCTCTCGCCGGCGGACGACCGCCGAGCGCGGGCGGCCCGCGACTCAGAACCCGCTGAAGCAGTAGAAGAATCGGAAGGTGCTTCCGCTGAGGTTGTAGCTCCAGGGGAAGCTGAAGTCATAGGACTCGTAGGCGTTGCCCTGGGGGCCGGGATCGTGAGTCGCGAACTGGACCGGGTCGGGGCACTGCGAGAACGGCAGGTAGTAGCTGTTCATGCCCGCGTAGGCGGCCCGTGTCGGCTTGTCCGGGATGGGTACAGCCCCGGAGGTCGCGCCCCCGATGTTCGCGCCGCAGGCGGTCAAGTTGGCCACCTCTGTACTGAGCGAGGCGTTGCCACCAAGCAGGGTTACGCTCTTGATGCCCCATCCCTGAATGTCGGCCAAAGTGCGCTGCGGAATGCACCAGCCGGGCACCGTGAGCAGCGCGGAACCCTCTTTCGCTGCCAGGGCTCCCCCGGCCAGCGCGTCGGGGAAGTTCAGCCCGTTGGCCAGATACACGTTCTTGGGCGGGTTCGCCGCGCTGTACTTGCCCTCGTTGAGCATCTGCGAGGTGGCGAAGCGGTCAGAGCCATCGTTCTCGGTCACGTTAGCGATGCTGCGCAGATCGTTGACCAGGTAGGGCGGCATGCTGATACCTCCACCCGCCGTGACGATGTTGAACGGAGCCATCGAGCGGATCAGGTTCATCGTCTCCGCATCGATGTGCCCCAGGTTGGTGTTGATCAGCACCACCGGCGAACCGGTTGACCCGGAGATGGCGGAGGCGGACAGTGCGTCGGGGAAGTTCAGGCCCGAGGCGACGTACACAGTGTCGTTGTTGCCAGGGAACGCGTAGGAGAGCAGCGCCTTGTTGGTGGCGAACCGGTCCCCGCCGGTGACGCGTGTGATCGACGGGGCCAGTTTGGAAAGCGTTGAGTACACGCTGTCGCTCACGCTGTTCGGGCCGCCCACAACGACGATCTGGCTGGGCTGGAGTCGCTGGATCTCCGTCGCAGTGGCGTCAGGAAGCGACCAGCTTGTGGTGAGCAGCAGCGGGCCGCCCTGCTTGACCGCGGCAGGGCCTGCGCCCAGCGCGTCGGGGTAACCGAGGCCGGAGGCGACGTAGACCACCGGAGCGGTACTCGGATAGGACTTCTGGGAGATGCTCACCGCAGTGGTGAAGCGATCCCCTCCACTGACTCGCGCGGTCGCCGGTGGCGCGGTGGAGGCCAACGAGAGTCGAGTCACCGATGCTGAGCCGCCGTTGGTGACCAGCGCCGCGTTCCCAGTGGGCGCGATGGCGATGTCCCGCGGATACTTGCCGGCGGCGACGGGAGCGCCCTCCTTAATCGTGCCCAGGTTGATCACCGAGACAGTGCCGGCGACCAGATTGGTGATGTAGGCGCTCTGGCCGTCGGGAGTCAGCGCCAGCTGTCCTCGGTCGGCTCCGCCGTTCGGAGTCGGGAAGTACGTCGCAGGGGCGTAGCTGATCGTCTGGATCACCCGAGCGGTGGCGACGTCGATCACCGACAGCGAGGCGGTGTAGGAGTTGCTGGACGCGCCCTGCTCCGAGACGTATGCCTTGCTCCCATCAGGAGAGAACTTCACGTCCTGCGGATACCAGGGCAACGTGATCGTGCCGGTGACCGTGTTGCTCGCCGTGCTGATCACCGAGATGGTGGAGTCCACGTGGTTGAGCGCATACAGCTGGGTGCCGTCAGGAGTCAGCGCCAGCGCCGTGGGCCACTCCCCTACCGGGATGGCGGCGGTAATGGTGTTGGTGCTCAGGTTCACCACCGACACCGTCTTGGTCCCCTGCTGAGTGGTCCCCGGCGAGCCGTTGCTCACGTAGGCGGTCGAACCATCAGCGGTGAGTGCGATCCGCTCGGGATACTTGAACCCGGTGATCGTTGCAGTGACCGTGTTGCTGGCGGCGTCGATCACCGAGACGGTGTGGCTGCCGTAGTTGGCCACGTACACCTTGGCGCCGCTCTTGCTCACGCTCACGCCGTGGGGGTTGATCCCCACGGGGATGGTGGCTGCGACCTGACCTGTGTTCGGGTTGATCACCGACACGCTGCCGGGGTTCTCCGCGTCGAGGTCGTTGGTGACATACGCGGTCGAGCCGTCAGGTGAGTACACCACCGACGCAGGGTTCTTGCCGACCGGGAATGTCCCGGTGTCGGCTACCGCTGGAGCCGAGGCCATCACTCCTACGAGTAGCAGTGCGGCGGCAGCGATGAGCGAGCCTGCCTTGGACAGCGAACCAGTCGACGGTTGCACGTGGGCCTTCCTGAGAGATGAGCAGCAGCTGTAACGTTCGCGACCTTCGAGACTCAGGTCTCCGCGGCAGCTTCGCCTGTCGGGGCCTCTCCCGGGATGGGCTCCCCCAAGACCTCGCTCGCGCGCGATAGTCCCGCCGTCCGCAAGAACGGTGACGGCTTCTCCCCGGCGCGCGCCGCAGCCCGCTCGATGAACGCCTGCTGTAGCGCGCTCATTCGCACATGGTTGTCGGCGGAGAGCCGCTCGTCGTCCTTCTTCGGTGGCCGTGGCATGACGCGAGTATATCCGTAGACCAGAAACGTTGACACTCTCGTCGTTATTGGTCTACGGTTTCAGTTATTGGTCTACAGAAACCGGGAGGTGACCTTTGAAGCAGAAGAAGGAAGCGGCGACCAGATCGCCGCAGATAGACAAGGATCCGATCATCGATCGCCTGGTGACACAGTCGATCCCCCGTGACCGAATGGGGTCCGAGCGTCGCACCGAACTGCTCCGTACCCGCGCCGCCACTCTCCGCTCCCTCCAGGAGCGCGGCTGGCGTCATATCGGCTACGAAGGCGGCGACTATCACGAAGGCTCCCGTCACTACTACATCGTCGACAAGCTCGTGGCCCCCGACCGGGCCGACGAGTCGCCACGCCTCTACGCCGTCAACTAACCGGTCGCGGCTGCACGGCCGACAGAGAGAAGAGATCCATCTCGCCTCTCGACCACTCACCAGCGCGCCTCTGTGGCGCATCACGAGAGCCGAGCGCTCTAACCTAACCAAGGGGGAATCACCTTGAGCACCGAGAACATCAGCGATGCCGCGCGTCCACGTGGCCTGAACCGCCTGTGGGCGTGGGCGCGGTCGCATCGCGGCTCCGCGATCGCTGTCGCTGCCGGCGCCGCCGTCGTGATCGCAGCGGCCGCCGTCGGCATCCCCGCCGCCGTCGGAACTGCACAGCACTCCGACGCCGACGCGGCCTACCAGGCCGCACGGATCAAAGCAGTCGCTCAGTACCGCCAGGACGCGAAGGCTCAGAAGGCTTTCGCGGCCGCTATCGCGTCTGCCGGCGAACTGCAGAAGCAGCTCACCCAGATCCACGACCAGGCGAAGGCCGGTCAGTACCTGCCGGACGCCCAGGTGAAGGCGTTGGCCGCCCAGCTGGCGCAGCTGAAGATGTACGCCGGATTCAAGGCCGGCGCACCGGTTCAGGATCCGCACCCGGCCGGTGAACCGTCCTCCACCACGGAGCAGCTGAAGCAGGAGACCGCGCGTCTGACTGCCCTGGTCGAGCGGCAGGCTGGGGCGGCCGGGAACACCCTCAAGGGAGGACCGGGGATTGCCGCCCAGGTGAAGACCGTCAACGGCGCGCTCGCGCAGATCGTGACCGGCCTCGACAAGTCGGCCGACTCCGCAGCGATTCCCGCGCTTGACGTCGACGCGAAGGGCGTGATCACCGCACTCGCCAAGGCCGGCCAGGGCCAGAAGGACGCGCTCACCAGCGCTGCGGCCGCCGCCAAGAAGGCTGTCCAGGCAGGCAAGAGCCCGGCTCCGCTCCTCCTGGACTTCCTTGCCAAGGCCAAGGCTGTGCACGAGTCGCATGACGCCACCGTCGCGGCTGAAGCAGCGGCGGCCGCGCAGGCCGCTGCAGAGGCGGCAGCACGGGCTGGACAGGCCACCTACACCGACCCGCGCACCGGCACGACGCACCCCACGCCTGGCGGTGGTGGCCGCGGCGGGTCGGGTGGCGGTGGCTCCAGCGGAGGCGGCGGTTCGTCCGGTGGCGGTGGCGGCGGCTCCGCTGGTGGCGGCGGCTCGTCCGGTGGCGGTGGCGGTGGCGGTGGCGGTGGTGGCTACACTCCGCCGGCGGTCGACCACACTCCGCACGTCGTCGCCAACGGCGCGTACTCGCCCGGCTGCGATGGAGCGAAGGCCTACTCGCAGACCACCTCGAGCGGCGGAACCATCGTCATCAACGTCGGTTACCCATACTCCTACAGCACCTTCAGCACGGACGACGGCTGGGGCCTGACCGTCTACGCCTGCATGTAAGCCGCGCCGCGCAAGCGGCGCCCGGCGCCTCGTCCTCCCCCTTGGCGGGGCGCCACCCCCACAAGAGAACCCCGCGAGCCAGTGGCTCGCGGGGTTCTCTTGTTGCTCGGGTCAGGACGCGACGGCCGCGATCATCACCACGGTGCGACCGTCCTCCGTCGACGCCGAAGCGAATGACACCTCGGTGCCCGTCGACGCCAGGAGCAGTTGCCGCACATCGGCGGGGCCGTCCTTCTGCGCAGAGCCGAAGAGCAGGATCTTCTCGTCGATGCCGCCAGCTCCCGCGATCAACGCGACCTGCCTTCCGCACACCGGCGAGACGCCGAAGGCAGTCCGTCCGTCGTAGTCGTGGACATGCTCACGAACCCAGGACTCCATGCACGCATCCGGGGCCAGCGCCGGCGCAATGGGCTGCGCCGCGGAACCGCTCACCATCGCGCGCGCCATCAACAGCTCCTTCGCGAACGAGTCAGCATAGATACCCGTCGTCGACCGCGCCGGCGACGTCGGGTCCGCTGCACCTACCGGCAGCGTGCGGTTCGAGGCAACCTGCGGCTGCGGAGGCGGCGTGTAGACCGAATCCGGAGTCGCGGCCGACTTCGCATTGGCCTCCTCACGCTTCTTCTCCGCTGCCGCCGCCTCCTGCTTCACCTTGAGCTCAGCCGCAGCGCGTGTCTCTTCCGTCTCCCCCACCGGATGGTGCTGCGCGTACACGCGCTCCGCCGCGGACTGAGCGCTCAGCGCACCCACACCGAAGTAGAGGCCCGCGGCCGCGGCCGCCACAACGGCCGCGGCGACCCCCGCCACGGCAAAGGCTTTGCGCCGCGACGACATTCCCTTCCTGTGCGCGCTCACGGGAACACCGTCACCGTCACGCCGCCACCGAGAGGACTCATCGGACTGACGTAGCCCCATGGTGTCGCGCAGTTGTACTGGGCGTTGGTATACGTCACGTTTCGCTGCGTGCCCCGGGTGTCCCAGTAGTCACCGAACCCGAAGTTGTGCCAGTAGGTCGACCCGTTCCAGTCGGTGGACATCCAGCCGTTGGAGTTCAGGTTCGACCCGGCGGCGCAGTAGGTGAGGTAGTTCACCGCGAGCGACGAGCAGCCGCTGGGCGCGTTGCACGTCGAATGCGTCCAGTAGATCGGGGCGGTGTAGGTGTAGATGTTGTACGCGTTCCAGACCGGCGCGCCGGGCTGCGCCATCGGCGTGATCCACTCGCGCGATTGCACCTGCACGACGGGGCTGTAGAGCCCGTTGGGCGACGCGCAGCGCGTCTGGAGGCCCATCCCATAGGGGTAGCCCTGCATCGCGTACGACGGCCCCCAGTTGACCTGGGTGAGGTTGTTCGTGAAGGGGCCCTGGTACTGGACTGCGTCGTTGTAGGTCCTGCTGGTGGTGCCCGCGTGGTTCTCGAGCTGAGACGCCTGCAGCGTCGTCCCGGCCGGGCAGGTGCCGGTGAAGTTCCACTTCACGTTGCCCGATGCGTAGTTGCCGTTGTAGCCGGTGCGCGTATAGGTCATATTCGCTCCCGCCGGGGCGGTCGGCCACGGGGTCGTGAAGACGACAGGAGTCGAGGCAGCGCTGTCGGAGTCGACGATCGCGGTCAGGTAGTAGTTGGCGTCGGCTCCGTACGTCCAGCCCTGCGTCCACTGCACGTTGTACGTGAGAGCGGTCGTTGTCGCAATGACCGGAGCACCGACGCTTGGGACCTTGCTCGACCCAAGGCCCAGCTGGAAGGTCGTCGGGAGACTCGACACTGCCGTCCAGCTGACGGTGTGCGTCCAGTCGTTCGCGCCCTGTCGGACGGACAGAACCGCGGAGGGGAGGTCCTGGTGGTAGTTGGCGGATGCGTCGGTGGTCATGCTGCCCGTCCCGCACGCCGCGGTGATGGTGACCAGGCCGCTGCTGCCGTTCTGCACACCGGCCAGCTCGAGGCTCGCTGCTGCGCCGGTCAAGCTCATCGCGGTGACCGTGTTGACCGGGGCCAGGCCCGCTGGGGCGCTTGCCGCGTACGCGAGCGTGAGGGTGGTGGGCTGCGCGGCGCACACCCCGCCGACGAAGGTCACCGTGATTCCCTCACGGGCGCCGGAGTAGGCGGTACCGGTGGCCTGTGAGCGCACGATGCTGGCGATGCGCAGCGTGGACGGGGTGGGTATCTGCGAAGTCGGAGGGACGTAGCGGAGGTTCGGGTCTGCGGCGGGCAGATTCGTGATGGCCGTGGTGCCGGTGAAGACCCGCTCGCGCGATCCCACCGTCAGGTCCTTCACTGCGCTCGTGATCGTCAGGCTGACGCTGTACGGGCGAAGGTCGTTCCAGTCGGCGTCGGCGACGTTCGCCGGCCGCGCTCCCGACTCAAGGTGGGGAGCGCCGGATGCATCGAAGGTCAGCGTCCGATGCCCGAGGTTCTCGTACGTGAACGCGGCGGCGGCGAGCTGGTCGGCCTGCATGTCGCCACCTGCCGGACGCGCGATCGGGGTCGTGCTACTGCAGGCGCCCGCGGTGGTGTCGCTGCTGACGCGGACGGTTCTTTCCGGCGAGCTTCCCGCGATTGACCATGTCGTGATCTTGCACGAGGCGCCGTCAGGGGAAAACAGGGCGACCGTGTCGTCATCGAGACCGCGCACGACGGAGGCGGCACGGACATCCCGCTCGAACTGGATCCGCGATGCGTCGGCGTGGGCCGAAACGCTGGCAGACGCACCCAGGATGCTGCCCGCCCCTGCGAGTGCGACGACGACTCCACCGATCAGCAACAGCTGGGCTGCGCGGATCGGTGTGGTGATCGCCTCCTCGCGGGCGTTGACGCTGATACCAGCGCGGCCACGCAGGAAGCGCAGGCGATGGGAGAGGAAGTTGCTCTTCACGGGTTCTCTCACTTCCAGATCGGTGCGGTGAAGCCGGTGGGTCGCGGCATTCGCGTGGGGGTCAGCGGGTTCGTGGCCAGGGATGCGCTCCACAGGCCATTTCCGCCGGTTCCGATGCCCCAGAGGTTGCCGTCGGTGTCGACGGCGGCCGCGGTGTCGAGGTCCGGGGCGCCGTTGATCGAGCGGAAGGTCGTGGCCGAGTTCACGGGGGTCAGGGTCTTCACGACGGTGGCGTCCCAGCCGATGCCGAGTCGGCCGGAGCTCGCTTCTCCCCAGGCCCAAAGGTGGCCCGCGCTGTCGAGCGCGAAGCCGCGGCTGCGGCCGGCGGCGACGTCGACGATGGTCTTTCCGACGCCGACCCGGGTCAGGCTCAGCCGATCGGTTGTCGTCGTGTCCCCGAGCTCGCCGGTGCTGTTCTCCCCGGCTGCCCAGAGCTGGCCGCTCTTGTCGAGCGCGTAGATGCTGGCTGCGCCGGCGGCGATGCGAGTGAACATGGTGGAGGTGCTGAGCTGCGTCGCCGTGGCGGAGTCGACGGTCGTCCCGGTTCCGAGCTGACCAGACGTGTTCTTGCCCCACGACCACAAGCGGCCCAGCTCGTCGATTGCCCAGCTGCTCGCACCGTTGGTCGCCACGGCGACGAACTTGGTCGACGGGGCGATCTGAGTCGGGACCAGGTACGAGGTCTTCTTCCCGTCGCCGAGCTGGCCGCCGGTCCCGTTGCCCCAGGCCCACAGTCGGTGCGTGATGTCGATGCCGAAGCTTGATCCGTTCGCCGTGGCGACCGCGATGAACTTGATTCCCTTGATCGCTGTAGGGCTGCAGGCCGTCGATGTGTTGCCGAGGCCGAGCTGCCCGCTCGAGTTGGCCCCGTAGCCCCACGCCGTGCCGCTCGCGTCGAGGAAGAAGGCGGAATCGGCGCTGGAGACCGCGTCGCGTACATTCTGCGGGGCCGTCAGGGCTGTGGCGGCCACACCCGTCGAGGTCGCCCCGGTTCCCGCCTGGCAGGCGTTGTTGGCTCCGTAGACCCAGGCGCGCCCGGCGCTGTCGATCCCGTTGCGCGGCGACGCGTCGACCCAGCGGGTGCCCGCTGCCGGTCCTGACATCTGGCTCGCGGTGACCTTGGTCACGGTCCCGCCGGCGACTCCCCAGATTGTGAAGACGTGGCCCTCCTCGGCGGCCGCCCACGTCGGCTTTCCGTCGGAGCTGATCGCGGTGACATGTGTCGCGGCGGTTGCCTGCAGCTGCACGTCCCGGGTCATGGTCAGATGCGTGTCCATGTCGTCGGCCTGGATGCGCAGGGTGCGTGTGGTGTCGGTGGCGGGCAGCGGGTCAGGGAGCACGGTCGTGCAGACGCTGCCGCTGGGGACGCAGTCGCGGCCGCTATAGGGAACGGCGGGAGCGCTCAACGACGAGTCGAGCGCGGCAGCGTAATGCTGCGCTCGACTCTCCACGGCGAGGGCGAGGGTGTCGTAGGTGGCGGTCCGCTTGGCCTGGGTGGCGGCGGAGAAGGCTGTGACGCCGATGGTGCCGATCGCCAGGGTGGAGGCGAGGAAGAGGGCGACCCCGCCGATCATGGTCCCAGCGCGGCCGGTCAGGGCGCGGCGGCGAGTGAGAGGGCTCATGAGATGACTCCTGCGTCGTAGATGAGGACGGTCTTGACGAGTACGGGGCCATCGGAGACCTGCAGCCAGATTCCGCCGCCAGGGCGGGCCGGGATGGTGCCGAAGTAGTTCGAGGCCGTGTTGTCCAGCGGGATCGTCGCAAGGACGGTTCCGTCTTGGATGAAGCGGAGTTCGCCGCCTGCGCCGACGGAGGCGGCATTCAGCAGGTAGCGCCAGGCGCGCGGGGTCGCCGGCGCGACCTGCGACAGCACCGAGGAGTCGGTCGGGATCGGTGAGGTGGTGGCAACGCTGGTGTTTACCGTGCCGATCGCAGTAGGCGCGGACGGGTCTTTGCGCACGATCGGCGCGGGGATGAGAGTGGTTGCGTCGTAGGCGCGGAAGAGTTGCGCGTGCAGGCAGGTGTCATCGATACCGGCCGAGGGTCCGGTGCACGCCCCCGGCTTCGGGGTCCGCTCCTTCGGTGCGGCCGCGAAGTAGGTGATGCCTGTCGTGTCGCTGGTTGCCCATACCGCGGCGTTGACGCTCTTGCCGCTGGGTACGGTCAGCGGGATTGTCGTGGGCGCGGCGGCCGTGCCCCAGTCGGTGTCGTTGCGCTTGTCGCTGACCAGCGCGTCGATCGCTGCCTGCCGCTCAGCTTGCAGCCCCGTTGCAGTGAGGACCGCTGCCGCGCCCGGCAGGACGCGCGTGCTGGCTGCGGCGATCAGCGTACCGACGAGAGCCAGGAAGATGACGTCCTGGATGCTGCCGCGGTTACCGCGCAGGGCGCGCCGGATGGTGCCGGTTGCGGTCCTGGTCTGCTTGTTCATCGTGTCCTCTCTGCAAGCTGAATGGGGGCCGGCCGAGGCCGGCCCCCAAGGCGTCGGGTCAGGCTGCTGCGGGGCAGGCAATCCCCGCGTCCGCGGCCGACGGCTGGCTGTCGAAGGACTTGGAGCTGTTGCCATGCGTCCAGAACGTGCGGCCGCTGTCGGACTTGACGGCCGCGCAGAAGGCGGTGTCGCTGGCGGCGACGTTCAGCGTGTAGCCCTTGGGCACCTCGACGAGCGGGGCGCCGTTGGCGGTGCTGGTGAGCGTCGACGCGTCGGCGTAGCCGTCGTGGGTCGAGCTGTAGAGCTTCTCCTGGCTGTTGACCGAGGACACGAAGGACGACGCGCCGTTGTCCTTGAAGCTGTTGATGAAGCCGGGACCGAAGGCGAAGCCAACGATTCCGATGATGATCGCGGAGACGATCATCATGACGATGCCTTCTTTTGAGTTGAGTGCGGGCATGTGGGTTTCTCCTTAGTGGATGGGTCGGTTTGTCGGGTTGGTCGGGTGGGTGCTGGTCGCTGTCGGGGAGTTAGATCACCTCCCCGAACAGGCCGTGGGTGAGCCAGTAGAGGCTCACGCACGCGGAGATCGCCAGCGCGGGCCCCATCGGCAGCGCGCGGGAGCCGCTGACGCGGATCAGTCCCGCCTGCAGCGTGGTCGAGAGCGCCAGGAAGATGGCCGCCAGTGGGAGGTTGCTGGCCGCGAACACAGCAACCGGGATCCCGATCACCTTGATGTCACCGGCGCCAATCTGTTGCTCGGTGCCGCGCCCCTGTGCGTCGAGGGCTGGCTGAGCGTTGATGGTGTACTCGAGCAGGAGGCCCACCGCGGCCAAACCGGCGACAACTCCGGTGGTCAGCTGCGCGGGCGATGCTCCGTCGACCTGGAGGCCGAGGATGGCGACCGCGGCCAGGCACACAATCGTGACGCCGTGGATCGCGTGAGTCTTGATGTCGATCACCGCGACGACCAGTAGGCCGGCGGTGACCAGGAGGACCGCCAGCGGAGCGCCCGCAACGAGGTCAGACATTGATCTGTTGCACCTGGAACAGAATCGCCATGACCTGGGGGACGATGACCGCGATCATCATCGCTCCGAGCAGCACCAGACTGGTGGTCTCGACGCGATCGGCGACCTTCTTGCCAAAGTCCGCCATCTCCTCGAACGCCTGCGTCTGGAAGTCATCGGCGCAGGCGAACAACACCTCGGCGCGCTTGGCGGGGGTCAGCTGCCCGGCAACTCGGTCGGCGAGAGTCCAGGGCAGGTATTCGGTGTCGAGGACCTCCACCAGTGGCGCACCGTCCTTCTCCATCCGCTCGAGGTGAGCGGCGACATGGTGGGCGACGGCGGGGCTGCCGGAGGCCTCCCCTGCGATCCGGAGCGCTTCTGTTTCGGGCAGTCCCGCGTCGAGCGCGGCCGCCAGGACCGCGCTCAGCTTCGATGCCGCGTCCAGGCGCAGGATGTCCCGGACCGTGGGGATCCGGAACTGGAGCCGGTCGAGTTTGAGTTGGTAGGCCGGGTTCTTGCTGCCGGACGCCTTCCACCAGGCGCGGACGGCGAGGCCGATGACCAGTGCCGCGATCGTGGCGACCACCAGTGTGTTGGCTGTCGCACGCATGATCTGGATGATCAGCTCCGTCTGGCTGCCCATCGTCGTCGTGTCCGGGAAGGCGAAGGAGATGATGCCCCAGAACGTGGCGATGGTCAGCGCCAGGAGGCCAATCGGCTTGCGCAGCTGCCGGTTGAGCGTTCCGCGCACGTCGGCCGACTTGATGATGTTCTCTGCAGCGCGCCGCAGGTTGGCGTGCAGCGTCGCCGGCGTCACACCCGCCTTGATGAGCTCGCGCGCCACCGGCGGGATGATGGCCGTCTGCGCGCCGAGGGCGTCGGCGATGGAGTCGCCAGCATCCATGGCCTTGGCAGCTGCGAGGTACGACCTGGCGATCACCTCGGAGCTGGACCGCTCCCCCAGCTTCTGCAATGCATCCCGTTCGGGCACACCCGCCTCGAGCTGATTGGCGAGATCCTTCAGGACGCGGGCCATGTCCTGGGGCCGCGTCTTGCGTCGGCGCTTCTTTCGCGCGTCCGTCGTGGCCTCAGCTGCAGGAGCCGCGATGGTCACGTCCGAGGATGCCTCGGGTGCGGGATCGCTCGGGCGGGCGAGAGTGAGTACGTCGCTCATGGGCTTCCTTCCGGGTGCAGGCTGCTTGTTCCTTCGCCTTCACCTCTAGATGTGCCTGCCCGCGCACTCAGCACGTTTTCGTGCTCTGAGCGAATGCCTCCGGAGTCAGGCCGCCCGTAGCAGCGCCGACGTGAGCCGGTCGGGGTCGGTCAGCTGTGCACGCGCGGTGGCCTCGTTGAGCTTCCCGGCGCGGACCAGCTCGGCCAGCGACGCCTCTTTGGTGACCATTCCCCGCTTCCGGCCCTCTCCGTGGAGGTGCTGCCGGATGTGATGCAGGTCGCTGCCGGATCCGCCGCGGATCATGGCGGCCAGGGAGAGGTCGTTGAAGGCGTACTCGCGCACCATGGCCAGAGGATGCTCGTCGTGGCCGACCGAAGGGCCGTCCTTGCGCACAAGGTTCTGAACGACGACGGTGCGCAGCGCCTGGGCGAGCTGGACGCGTGCCAGGTGCTGCTCATCGGCCGGGTAGTAGGCGATCATCGCGGCGATGGCATCCTCGACCGATCCGGCGTGGACGGTGGAAATGACCAGGTGACCGGAGAGCGCCGCTGACAGCGCCGCTTTGGCGATCGCCGTGTTGCGGATCTCGCCCACGACGATGATGCGCGGATTCGCGCCCTTGGCGCTCTCGATGGCAGAGGCATAACTGTCGACGTGGGTGCCCACCTCCCGCTGGGTCACCAGGGCAGTGGCGTGCGGGTACTGGAACTCGATCGGCTCCTCGATGGTGGTGATGTGCACGGCGTGCTCGAGGTTGATCGCGTTGACGATCGCGGCGATTGCGCTGGACTTGCCGGAGTTGGTCGGCCCGGCGAACAGGATCAGCCCGGAGGGCTGGGTTGCCTGTTCGACGATGGCCCACGGGATCCCCAGCTTCTCGATCGTCGGGAGAGAGCGGTTGATGAGCCGGCAGGTGGCCATGAGGCCGCCGAGCTCCGTACGGAACGTCACGCGGGCACGGAATGCCTGACCGCCGTCGAACGATGCGAATGCCTGCTTCGAGCCGCTCGCATTCAGGGCGGACGCGCCGCCGGGCACGAGCAGGTCCGCCAGCTCCCGGACCGCATGATCGGCCAGCCGGGGCTCCTCGGTCGCCGCGAGGGTCTGCTGGTGCTTCACAGCGAACAATGCGCGGCCCTCCAGCAGGTGTAGGTCGGAGTAGTCCGCGCGGCCGAAGCGGTCGATCCATTCGGTGATCTGGGCGATGCTCACAGGGCGACCTCTCGGCCGATGGTGCGCACGGCCTGATCCTGATCGGTGACGCCGGCGCGGATCAGCTCCTGCAGGTTCTGGTCGAATGACGTGGACGCGGCCGCGGTCATCTGGCGCAGCACGCTGGCGGACGTGCCTTCGACCATGGCGTCGACGAGCTGGTCGTTGTTGACCAGGACTTCGTGAATGGGCTGCCGCCCCACGTATCGCCTGCCAGCGTCGCGGGAGGCCACCTTGCGCACGAGGCGCTGCGAGAGGACGCCGATGATGCTGCTGAGGGTCGCCAGGGGCGGCGCTTCGGAAAGTTCGAGCATGCGTCGCATCGCGGTCAGGCCGTCATTGGCATGGATCGTGGAGATGACGAGCCGTCCCGCTTCGGACAGCTGCTGCGCAATGCGCGCAGTCGCGGCATTGCGGATCTCGCCAATGTAGATGACGTCGGCATCGGACCGGACGATGTGCTCGAGGTGGTGCGCGTAGGTAGCGGCCGCGTCTCCGGTGTCGACGACTGGGATCTGGTCGACGCCCGGGAGGATGCGCTCCGGCGGGTCTTCCACCGACACGGCTATTCCCCCGATCCGGTTGAGGGTGTCCAGAAGCAGGGTCTGCGCCGTGGATGACTTGCCTTCGTTCATCGGCCCAGCGACGAGGAACAGGCCACGCGGCATGCGGAGGCACGCGTCCACCTGCGCCCGGTTGATGGTCGTGAAGGAGAGCTCGTCGATGGAACGGAGCGGACGAGACTCCGGGAGACGCAGGTTCACCTTCTCCCCTCCGTCGACGAGCGGGAGTCGTTCGGCGCGAGCCCGTACCTCGCGCCCGTTGTGGGTGAAGCGCAGGCTGCCGCTAACGGAGTTGGGCGAGTCTGCCTGACTTCCGAGGGCGGCCTGGTTCTTGACGGAGCCGAACAGGCGAGCAGAAGCCTCCGCGTCGTAGGTAACGACGTCGTGAATCTCGCCCTCGAATCGCACCTGCACCCGCATCTGACGGGTGCCGGCCTTGCCGGAGCTCATGGTCAGGTGGACGTCATGGCTTCCGGCTTCGATCAGCGCAGACAACACATCGCCGGTGTAGTCGGAGAGTGACCCGTCCCGGATTTGCGCCAGGGCCGCGTCGAACGGGGTCTCCGTCGCTGGGACTGCCGGGGCGACCGCCGGTGCATAGGTGTCTTCGAGCAGAGTCATGGTTGATCCTTCCGTGTGGCTGATGAGACCAGAGGGCGCGGACGGTGGTGGCCGTCCGCGCCCTGGTCTCGTTACTTGGTGGAGGTGCGCTTGCTGCGACGGGTGGCGACCAGGAGAACGGTCCCAGCCGCTCCGAGGATCCCGACCAAGGCCAGACCGATAGGCAGGTAGGCCGCTTCGTCGGAACCGGTCTGGGCGAGGGCGTCGACGATGGTGGTTTCACCGTCGGCACCGCACTTGCCTTGGTGGGTGACCTCGCCGCGCGCATTGCGAACGGTCTCCACCCAGAAGAAGGTGCCCGCGTCGGTGAACGTGTAGTCGTCCGACGCGTACTCGCCGGTGGCGGGAAGTGGCTGCGGCTTGCCCACCTTCACCTCGTTCGTCGCCGTGCAGACCGGGGTGGAGCCCTGCTGCTTGTAGACGGCGAATTCGATCGTGGCGTTCTTCGGGATGACTCCGGTGACCATGGCGGTGTCGTGACCCTTCGAGCCGATGCTCACCCGAGGCGTCGCCTTCGTCACCACGTCGTCTTCCGCAACGACGGTCTTCTCCTTCTGGTCGCCGCACTCCCCCGTGTTGATGACGGTGCCGTCACCGGTCCGGAAGGTGGCCACCCAGTAGTAGACGCCGACCTTCTTGAAGATCACGTCGGCGGACGGGAACCGTCCCGCCTGATCGACAGGGACCGGCTTGTTGTAGAAGTACACCGGGTCGCGCTCGACCGGAGCTGTCGGCGTGGGCGACGGCGTTCCTGCGGCCGCAGCGTTCGGCGCAACGGGCTGCTCGGCCTCAGGGACATATCCGGAGTTGAACACCTCGTTGTCCGCCTCGCACACCGGCTGGTCGCCCAGGTCGTGCTGCAGGTAGGCGGCGAAAGTGACCGTGCTCGGGCAGCTCGTTGCACCGTCAGCAGGCTGGCTAGTGCCGCAGTAAGGGGCGGGGATCTGGCCGTCAACGATGGCGGTGTCGTTCGTCTCGTCGCCGAGCGCAACCGAGGCGATCGCCTCCGTCGACACCGTGGGCGGGGAGACCTTGGTGACCTCACCCTGAGTCGCCCATCCGTCAGTCCAGTCCGCGAAGTACCCGGCCCCGGGACCGTCCTGAATGATCGACCACACGTTCACCAGGTAGCCAGCAGCCGTCGGTGGAGCGGTGATCTTGTCAGAGCTGTAGTCGCCGGGCGCGGTCACGGTGACGTCCGTCGTGTGGAACAGCTTCGCCTCGGCCGGGATGCTGTCACCAGAAGTGGGCGCGGCGTCGCCCTCCACCCAGTACGTCTTGTTCTGGAAGTGCGCAGGGATCGGTGCGCCACCGATGGTCGGCCACAGGCCCTGGTCGAGCGAAACGGTCAGCGTGTCCGAGACCTCGTGCCCGAACCCGACCTCGTCCGCGGACACCTTCGAGACCCCGGAGAGCTTGGCGGCGACGACGTGCGCTTCTGCCTGCAGGCCGAACTGATCGGCCCACCGGTATCCGTCAGGCATGAACAGCTGCGCTCCGACAGACGAATCGGTGGCGTCGATGTCCCAGACCCACTGGTAGAAACCGGGCGCGTGGTTGGCTGCGAGCACGGAGGGGGCCGTGTACTGGCCCGGGCCGTTGAGGGTCACCGTCGCGGTGCCGGCCACCGGTGCATCAACCGGGACGGTCGCTGACGGCGTGGGCTGGTCGGCGAACGGCCCGTAGAGCGTGCCCTTGGCAACGACGGGGATGTAGCGCCCAGACGTGGTCTGCCGCCAAGGCTGCGAGTCGGCCGCGACGTCGGCCTGCAGAGTGTCGGTGAAGCTGCCTCCCTCGGCGACGAATCGGCCCTGAACGGCGGTCGTGACGACCGGGGAGAACAGGGTGGAGCGCTCGACGGGGTCGCTGGCGCTGATGGTGTAGTTGGCGCGCTGCGGGCTCGTCGTTCCCGCCTTGATGACGCGCTGCTGGCCGCCGGTGTAGTAGATCGTGACGTTGCCGTCGTAGGTCCACCCGGCTGGTGCGTTGACGTTGCCCGTGGCGCTGATCTTGTAGAACGGGGTGCCGTCGGTCGGGACGCCGTTGACGGGGTAGGTGCCGTTGCCGACACCGTTCTTGGCGCTGCTCCCCGAATCGGTGAAGATGCCGTTGGTCAGCTGCAGGTTGACGGTCGCTCCGGCTGGGAGGTTCACCACCCGCAGCGAGCCCGTGTAGTTGTTGTTGTCGACGCTGAAGCTCATCGAGCCGGTTAGGGCGGGAACGTTCTGGGGCTGGTTGTACTGGGTCTCTGTCTGGTCCCAGATGTAGTTGAACGCGCCGAGCACTGTCTGGTTGCCGTCGATGTAGTGGACGCCGGTGTTGTAGCCCTGGCCGTTGTAGTGCGCCCAGGTGGACGTGTACGCGTAAACGTAGGCGTTCACCGCGGCCGCCTGGGTGGCGTCGGCGGTCTGGCCCCACCTGGTGAGTGCGTAGTTGAGCCGCTGCAGCACGGAGCTGCTCAGAGGGTCACCCATCTCGGTGGTCAGCGCGCCGACCAGAGAGGCGCCCCCGGTGGCTCCGCTCGGCCAGTCAGCTGACGAATCCATGCAGTAGGCGCGAGAGCCGTCCGGGACGATGTAGTTGCCCAGGTACCCGCCCTCGGGAGTGATCCCGCTGTAGCCGGCGCCGGTGGATGCTGCCTCAGCGGGAGCGAGCGTCCCCATGCCGATGGCGCCGACGACGGCGAACGCGCCGATGCTGAGCGCGAGCCGCTGCAGTCGCTTCATGATCGGCGACTTGCGATGCCGGCGTCGCGGTAGCGGCGTGTGCCGCCCTCGCTCGGGTGACAGGCCGGCAAACCGGCGCCGTCGGATGTTCTCGTTCCCGGATTTCATACTGCGACTGGTCCTTTCCCGCTCGGGTGGAGGCGGAGGTCAGGGCAGGAGCTAGGGTTCCCGCCTTCACCTCTAGATGGGCCGAGGCGCGCAGTCGCACACTTTTCAGCGAGCGAGACCGGCGAGAACCCTCAGCTGGCGGACGCGGCTGGCGTAGAGACGCAGCGCGACTCGATGTGTCGCGGACGTGCGCGGATCGAAGTCGCGGTTGAGCAGGAACGCTCCCAGGAGCGAGGTTTCGCGTTCGCGGCCGCGGCCGCCCCAGGTGATGTTGCCGATCGCCTGCAGTTCGATCTTGCTCACGCTGGGGAAGATCGCCGCGGCCTCTTCGAGCTTCGCGCCTTCGTGGCCGGAGTGCGTGGGAGTGTTGTCGGTCATCCAGTCGACGATTCGGGGAAGCTGCTCGGCGAGGCCGGCGGGTGTCCTGGGGAGCAGGGTGCGGACGGTGAGAGCCACCGCCTCATCCACCGTCGCGCCCTCGCGCTCCACAATCTCGACGGGATCCAGAACGGTCCAGGCTGGCATCACGATGCTGGCGTCTTCGACCCACTCCATGACGATGGAGACCTTGTTGCGGCGATGACCGGTCTCCGCGCCAAGCCAGACGGGAAGGAAGGTGCGTGCGTAGGAGAACGGGGACGCAGCGTTTTCCGCCAGGTATCGGCACTTCTCCGGGTCGCCGATCATGGCGACGAGCAGCAGGTTGACGAGGTCGTCGTCGTCGTGCTCTTTCCGATATCGGGGTCCGTTGCGCTGGGTGATGAGGTGCACCGAGGGAATCAGCTCGCGGCGGAGGTCCTCGATGAAAGGGGCGAGATCGTCGGACGCCAGGAACGCGGAGGGGTCCTGGGAGAGGCGGGCGATCGAGGCGCGAAACTGCTCCTCGCGCGCCGCGTTCACGCGCTCACCGATGCCGGGGCGTGCAGAGATAGATGCCGGGACACCTGGTCGTGGAACTCGAGAACGCGCATGAAGCCGCTGATCGTGGCTTCCCAGTCCATCAGGTTCTCGTTGCTCGAGAGCAGGGCGGCCGCAAACTCGTCCGGGCTGGTCTGAGACACGACCGCTTCGATGCGCGAAAGCCCCTCCACAACTCGGTCGACCTTGCGGGCATCTTCGGCCGCGGCAAGTGTCGACGGGGCGAGGATCGCCTTGGCGTACAGCTCCTCCGCGCGCTTGAAGGCACGGTCCCCGGATTGGGGATTGCTGAACCGTTCGACCTGTTTCAGGATGCTGTTACGTTCCGCCGTGCTTAGGCGAGGATCCCTGACCCAATTCAGCACCGTTTCCCGGCGCTCCGCACACAGCTCCAAATCGCTGGATTGGATGTCAGTTTGTCCCCGCACGCGAGCACTCTACCGAAATAGATAGAGACATGTCTACCGAATCAGAGAGATACCGTGATTCGGTGCACTCTGCCGGTAGGTTTTTGGCATGGTTCGAGCACAGGTCGACGGCGCAGATGAGTTCTCGCGTCGCATCGTGCTCAACATCGAGCGCTTCCGCGACAATCCCGAGCAGACGAACCGGACTAAGAAGGTCGTTCTCACCAATCGTGACCTTGCGAAAGCAGCCGGCCTCAGCGAGAACTACTTCTACATTCGCATGCGGTACGAGAAGCCGTTCAACGTCAATGACATCACCGCACTGGCGAAGGCTCTGGGTGTCACACCCGATGACCTCACTGCGGTTCCGACCGAAGACCCCATCCTGCGACTTGATGGCCCGGAGTTGGCCCGACGACTCCGCCAGCTGGCAAGCGCCCCCGTCCAAGGTGGCGACGAGTTCCGCGCTGCGGCACTCGCGAAGAGCCTGGAAGACCGGGGAATTGCGTTCACTGCCGAGCGTTGGTCCTCCCTCACGGAAGAGACCGCGCCCGTCCGCATTGCGGAGTCGCTCATGGTGGCGATCGCCGAGTTCTTCGGCGTCGACCCCCTCTACCTCGTGAACTTCCACCACGTGGAGGTCACGGAGCGAACAGAGGCAGAGCTCGCACTCGAGAGTGCGCTCCACAAGGCTGGAGCCAAGAGCGTGTCCGCGCGGTCCCTCGGAGAGATGTCACCCTCGGCTCTCCGAGAAGTAGCGAAATCGATCAAGGACATTACGAAACGAAACTAGGTTCATGTACGTCAATTCGGGTGACGTCAGGCAACAAACCATCTGGCCCACAGCGGCTCAAATCAAGCAACGCTCCGCAGACAAGTTCTCCTCGCTGGATCTGACTCCGGATGCCGACCTCGCGTACGTCATTCGGCGGGCCGAGGAGCGGATCGGAAAGCCCATCCGCATCGAGCCGGTCGGCAACGAGAAGTGGGAAACACTCACGGCTCTTCTGGTCGAGACCGCCGAGAGCGCCAACATCCTGATTCGCCACGACGACTCAGAGATCTACCAGAATCACTGTATTCTCCACGAGCTCGCGCACGTCATCTACAACCACCCCGGTTGTCGCACAGCGAAGGCGACGGCGCCGGCCATGGCCCACAGCGACTTCTCCGACAAGGTCCGAGGGCGGATCCTCGCCCTCGAAAGCGGCGAGCTGACTGAGGTCGAGGGCGCGTCAGCGATCATCGAGGGCGAAGCCGAAAGCCTCGCCTACCTTCTCGCGCGCCGGCTGCTGCGCCCGCGCCACCAGGCGGACGAGCGGATCTTCGGGTAATGCGCGGGCTGCAAACCGCCGCCCTCCTCATCCTCGCAGTCGTCTTCCTCGCTCGCACCGTGTCCGCCGTGCGCGAGCCTCGAAGCCGGCTGTCGTGGCTTGCGTCCGGGGCGGGGACGCTGGCGCTGCTGACCCTCGGGACGGCGATCCCACAGCCGGTCCTGGACGGTTGGATCGGCGGCCAGAACTGGCTCAATCTGGTGCAGAACGTGCTCTGCACCGTCGCGTTCTGGCTGGTCACACAGGCTGCTATCTCGCAGGATGGACGTCGACGGACACTGCGCTGGTGGCCGCTCATCGCGGCCCTCGCAGCCTTCACCGTGCCCTTCCTCTTCATCGTCGACCGCGGATCGACCGACTACTACTTCATCCCTCACCGCACCGGGCAGACGGCGATGTGGCTCTACGCCTCGATCTACATGGCGACGATCGCCAGCATCTCCGTCAGCCTGATCCTCGGAGTCCGCGGGCGCCCTGCCCGCGCCTACCGCTTCTTCCGCGTCGGCGCGGCCATCGTAATCCTGGCGTGCGTGGACGAAATCGCATACCTCACCATCGCCCGGTTCAACCTCGGCCCGGGGATTGTGGTGGACGTGCTGTATCGCCTGTTCGACCTGTTCTTCTACGTCGGCGTGATCCTCATCGTCGCCGGCATCGCCTCCTTCACCGTCGTCCGGGCACTTCGGGTGCTGAACCTGCGCCACAAGCTGTTCTGGCTGCGACGAGTGCTCCTCCGGCGGGGCTTCACCCCTCCCCCAGTGGAAGACCGGAGCGACCTTCTCGGAGCGGTGTATGACCACGTCATCGCCATCCGCGATCGCCAGGCGATGCAGCAGTTGACGCTTATCCCCGCCGAGCTGGGCTTGGTGAAGCGATCCGAACGGATCATCAGCCGACACCTCGCCAGCAACGCCCCTACAACGCCCGACTCGTACTCCCTCAGCTACGGAGCCACATCATGATCTGGATCATCGTCATCCTGGCGATCCTCGTCGTTCTCGCCCTCGCCCTCGGCGCGCTGACTATCCTGCTTGCGCGCCGCGTCGTCATGCCCGGCTCCCCCAGGGTCATCACCATTCACGAAGCCGGCGACGGAACCGTGACGCTCCAGGACGACGGGAAGACGGATCACGCCGGCCAATTCGGGCTCTGGTTCGGTCAGGACGGCCACGCCCTTATCGGCCCGGTCCTCTCCCGCGACCCCGCGGCTGGCACCGTCACGCGGCAGATCCTCACTGTCACAGCCGGAGAGCTGGCTGCTGGCGAGGGGCGTTGGACCGGACACGTGTTCCCCCATCCGCGCGCGCTCGAGCTCAGCGTTGAGGACGTCGACGTCTCGGTTCCAGGCGGAGACGCTCCAGCGTGGCTCATCAGACCGCAGCACCCGGTTCAGCCGGAGACCTGGGCCATTCACATCCACGGCGTCCGGACCACCCGCATCACCGCCCTCCGCTCGGTCCCCGCGGCCGACGAACTCGGCTACACGTCGCTCGTGGTCTCCTTCCGTGGCGATACCGAAGGTCCAGAGGTCCTCAACGGCGCATCCACTCTCGGCCTCGGCGAATGGCCGGACGTCGACGCCGCGATCGCTTACGCACTCGCGCACGGCGCGCAGCGCGTCGTCCTGTTCGCGTGGTCGATGGGCGCCAGCATCGCGCTGCAGCTCACAGAGCACAGCGCGCACCGCGACGCGATCGCCGGCCTGATCCTGATCGCTCCCGCGACCGACTGGCGGACCGCAATCCGGCATGGCGCGCAGAAGGCCCACCTTCCCCGATTCCTCGGCTCAGCGGCCATCCACGCGCTGCAGGGACGCCTCATCAGCCGCATCGTCGGCCTCCCCTTCCCCATCGACTTCGATGCGCTCGACTTCACCCGGTTCGCCCGGCTGTCCGTACCTGCGCTCGTGATCCACTCAGACGGCGACCAAGAGATCCCCGTCGAGCTCTCTCGCCGCTTCGCTGCAGCGCATCCGGGAATCGTCACGCTGACCGAGTTCCCCGGAGCGGCCCACGCGTGGGAGTACAACGTCGACGCAGCCGGCTTCAACGCGGCGATCGTCGCCTGGTGCCAGCAGCAGCTGACACGCTGACCCTCTACCAATACAGATACAGGCCTGTCTACCCATATCGGATAAGGTGCTGTCATGCATCACGAGGCCCTCTTCGACCCCGAAGACGTAGACCAGGCATCCAACACGCCCGCGAGCCTTCCATTAAAGCCGGTCTTAACCGGACAAGATGAGCGCATGGCTGGTAGCAACGCAGGCAAGAAGCGCAACGTCTTCGCTCGCGGCGACGAAACCGCGTGGCACTCCGAACTGACCTTCTCCGGCTTCATCCGGGACCAGGTCAACGCTGCAGCGGAAGAGTCGGGCAACTACTCCCCCGCGCTGTACCTCGAGCTGTTCATCCGCGACTACGTCGCAGAGCACGGCGCCCTTCCGCCTGTACCGGCCTCCCTGATCACGACGACGGAGGTGTCGACCACGGCAGCCGCTTAAACAGAATCGGGCCCGCCTTGCGGCGGGCCCGGAAAATCTGGAGCTCAAACCCTCAATTCTTGGCGGGAGCGAGGTTCGAGCTTCTTCCCTAAGTAAGCCGGAAATGCCCGGAGGCTTTTCCGTACCCTCGGAGAGGAGTTGGCAGCATCGTAACCCAGATTTCGGGTTCCTGCACGTGCGCACGCGATCCGCGTGTCGGCGTGTCGGCCGCACCCCGCTCCGTCGCCCGTCTCGTCGACGTCGAGCTTCCGCTGTCCCTCTCCCCCACTACTTCCCCGTCCCGCCCCGCCACAACGACGTGCGCGGCCGCTGACGGGTCACATCCTGCACGCCCCATCGACCTGGTCGACGGCGCGTGCGCGCAGCTCCTCATGGTGAGGAGGACGGTCACCTGATCTAGCGCAGAGACCGCGGCCGGCGCCCGACGCCCGCCCTCACCCGCACCGGTCGGACCCGCACAGCGGCCCCGACGCATCGCATCGAAGGAACGCCGAGTCACAGTCGGCGATTCTGGTGCGCCCAAAAACAGAGCCGAGCACATACCGGCAGCTTTGCTGCGCCCATTTTCAGGCCGGAGAGGTCACCACAAGCCATGAGAACACCCGTCGCCCCGATGCGCGGCCGCCGTCGCGCGGCCGACGCTGGCGACCGCTCATGGCTCCCCACCCCGGCCGAGGTCGCCGAAGCCCTCCACGCTCAGGAGGCACATGACACGGTGCAGCCCCCCTCGCTGAAGGATGAGCCGGCCCCGCGCAGCTGGGCGATCCACGTCCCGGCCGAGGAATGGGCGAAGATCCCCGCCTGGTGGTCCGGGGCGCACTGGTTCGACACCCTCATGGACTGGATGCTCACCCCCGAGCGAGAGAAGGCCCGGCAGCGCTGGCACGTCGCCGACGCCACCCTGCTGGCGATCGCGCACGTGCTCCGCTACGCCGCCGAACCCGCCACCGGACGCCACGTCACCCTCTCCTACGCCACCATCCGCGCCCGCGTGCAGGCCAACACCGAGGCCGCTGAAGGGCGCACCATCCGACTCAAGGCGGACGAGAGCGTGCGCCTGGCCATCCGCACGCTCGAGGCCGGCGGGTTCGTCCACGTCCACGCCACCGGCCGGAACCTGCTCTCCCGGGAGGAGAAGGCCGAAGCCTTTGAGACGCACGGCGGCCACCAGGAGCAGGCCGCGAACGTCATGGCGCTCACGCTCCCCGCCCCCAAGGCTGTGGATAACCCGGCATCTGTAGATCCCGTTTTGGGCCTAACCGCTTCCGTCCCGTCAAAACCTTCTTCCTCGGTAGATCTAGAACAACAATCCCCAAGGGGAATGGAGCGCGCTACGCGCGCCAGGCCAAATAGGAACAGGGGTTTTTCTGACGATCAGTCAGCAAACGTCCCCGAGAAGGCACGATCCCTCGACAGACTGCGACTTCTCGCGCATCTCGACCGGCACTACGGCGGCTCTCTCGCCGGTCCCCGACTCGGCAAGACCGGAAAGCTGCTTACCCGCCACATCGGGCAGCTCGACCACGCCCTCACCGCCGCAGGCGTAGACCTCGACGCCTGGACCTGGTGGCAGATCGCCGACCTGGTCGACGCCCGCCACTCCGGCGACAAGACCACCGCCCAGCAGAAGATCACCGCGGCCGCCGACCCACTGCGCTACTTCATCTGGATGGTCAAACAGGTCATCACCCCCGGCGAGAGGCCCCGCACCATCATCCGCACCACCCCCGTCCAGCACGCCACCCCCTCCCCCGCCCGAGACGACGGAAGCCGGCCGCCGGCGCCGACAGCCGCGGAACGCCAGACGGTCGACACCACCATCCGCGAGATCCATCAGCAGAGCGCCGACGAGCTCCAGGCGCAGCGCACACGGCGCGCCACCGAACGGCGGCGCATCACCGACGTGCTCCTCGGCGAAGGAATGCATCCCGCCGACTTCCCCGCCGTCGTACGCAAGCTCCACACGGAAGTGCAGCAGGTACACGAACTCCTCATCACCCGGGGCTGGCAGCTCGACCACGTCGAGCTCGACCACGGCGACATCGTCTGGATCAACCCGGAGCAGAAGGCTGAGATCCCAGACGAAGCTGATCTGAACACTTCGACTACGATCCGCTTCGCTCCCCCGGCGACCGCCGATGACCACGACACGTACGTAGTGAACAAGGCCGGATCTGCTCACAGCGACCGAGCTGTCACCCTCGGCGAACTCTTCCGTCAGTTGTAAGTTACAAACTCTGTAAGTCACGAAGTCACGAAGTCTGTAACTTCGGGCTCCGCGCGTGGTAGCCTACTCATGGAGTTACAGAGTTCCGAAGTACGGAAGTGCGGAACTACGGAAGTACGGAAGTACGGAAGTACGGAAGTACGGAAGTACGGAAGTACGGAAGTGCCAGACTTCGGAACTTACAGAGTGTAGTCCCGGGTACTATCTGTAACTTACAAAGTCACGAACTCTCGAAGTCTGTTAGTCGCGAACTCGCAGACTTCCAAACTCACGAACATACAGAGTTTGCAAAACGCCGCGGGCGCAACTCTGTAACTTCCGAACCTACAGATTGGATGTCACTATGAAAATCGTTGCTGTAGCGGGCCAGAAGGGCGGCATAGGCAAGACGACGACGGTCATGAACTTGCCGGCTGTGCTCGCCAAGGCCGGGAATGATGTCCTCGTGGTTGACGCCGATGGGCAGCGGTCGACCACATGGTGGGCCGGCAACGCGGGGGAGGACCTACCTTTCGACTTCGCTCCCGACGTAGATCCCAAGAACCTCGCTCGCCTGCGAGAGCTGCCCTATGACCTCGTCTTTGTCGACACGCCCGGCAATCTGGAAGCAACCGCGACGCTCTCTGCCGTCCTCGACTCCGCGGATTTCGTCATCCTTCCTCTCGCCCCTGAGCCGCTTGCGATCCAGCCGCTGGTGCGGACCGTGAAGTCCCTTGTAGAGCCTCGTCAGCTCGACTATCGCGTATTGCTGAACAACATCGACCGACGACGCGGCGACGCACACCTCCAGGAGTGGGAGTCCATCGTCGACAACCTGGGTCTCGCTCGGTTCAAGAACCACGTCCGCAAATCTGCGAGCGTCACTGACGCGCCCGTAAATGGTCGCGTCGTAACGGACTACACGGATACGCGACAGAACCGGGCCGCGATCTTCGACTACAACTCGGTCGCGCTCGAGCTTCAATCCATCTGGGCAAACGCCCCCGTTCAGGCAGGAGCAATCTGATGAGCCGCAAGGACCTCTCGACGCTGCTCGAAAAGATCGACACTGATGACGTCGAACCGCTGCAGCGACAGGGCGACGCATCGCCGGCTTCTGACCCTGCCGTGGCCCCGCAGGCGGTAGCCGCTCCGGAGGTCGAAACGCCCCGGGTCAAGTCAGCGCCGCCTCGAAAGCGGCAGCCTGCACAGGCCAAGAAGACTGCCGAGCCCGCCGCGGCCGCGGCGCCGGCCCCTGTCGTCCCGGCGCCGGCCGGGGGAGAGCCCCTGTATCTGCGGTTCGTTCGCAAGGAGACGCGTCTTCGCGAGGAGCAGTACGAGACGCTCACGGAGTACGCGCGCAAGCTGAATCGAGCAAAGACGCCTGGGGCGGGGGAGCGGATCACCGAGAACACCCTCATCCGGATCGCGATCGACCTCCTGATCCCGCACCTCAACGAGCTCAATGGAAACGACGAGGCGCAACTCCGGGACTCTGTAACTAACAGAGTTTAGGAGCGCGGCCAACTCACCTCGTCGGGAGATACCTCTGGGCGAGCCCTGACGAACCGTGCTGCGTGGCGAATTGTGCCGCCAACGATCGAAGTGTCCGCAGAGATTTCGACAGTGAGTGGCTCGATCAGCGTGAGCTTTGTTTCGCGTTTGGGCTGGAAGCGGTCGTAGGTGCGAGACGAGATGACGTCGGGCCACGGATGATCCGCAGGTGCGGGTCGCAGTAGGGGAGTGAGCGCGCGGGCAGCCGTAGGCCGCAGGGGTGTCGTGCGGCCAATGATCCGCAGCTCGTCGCCCTCAAACCGACCGAGGATCAGCTCGCCCGGCTGAGTCAACGTACCGGTGACCGCGCCCGCAACGACTTCAAATGTGTCGCGGTGCTTCACCTTGATCCAATCGCGCTGGCCGCCGCGGTACGGCTGCGCGCCGCCCTTGACCACCACGCCCTCGATCCCGCGGACGGTCAACTCCTCGAACCACCTCCTGCCCTCATCGGCATCGGTAGTGGCGGCGATCAAGCTCAGTGGCGGCCGCCAGCCGGCCGCGAGCTGTTCGAGGGCGTGGCGACGTTCGTCGTAGGGCAGGCCGCGCAGGTCGCGGCCACCTGCAGCGAGGATGTCAAAGACCACGAAGTCGATCGGTTCCTCATCGACCAGCTGCCGGCGGCGCTGCTTGCCTGAGGCGAAACGGCGCTGCAGGGCGTCGAACTCGAGTCGCCCGTCGTTCCAGCGCACGAGCTCGCCGTCGAGGACGACGCCGGCATCCGCCTGCTCGGCGATCGCCGTGGCGACGTCGGGGAACGCTTCGGTTAGGTTCGTTTTCTGGCGCGACCAGAGTGTCACCCGGTCGACGTCGACGACCGCCGCAGTCCGCCAACCGTCCAGCTTCGGCTCGTAACGGCTTCCTCCGGGCAGCGCTGCGGCTTCTGGGACGCGTTCGGAGGCTTTGGCGAGAGCTAGGTCGATCTGGCCTCGCAGAGGCTCAGGCGGGCGTACAGCGGGGGAGTGGTCGAGGGCGGCAAGCAGATCACCCGCATCCTCGAATCGGTCGAGGACCTCGGAAAAGTCCAGCTGCTCGAGTCCTGGTGCGGCAATCTCTTCCCAGGTGCGAGGCGCGGCCGCGAACGGTCGCGCGGTGCCGCGCAGCGAGTAGGGGGAGATGGTCGTCTTTTTGGCGTTGTTCTGGGACCAGCCGATGAACACCTTGCCCACTCGACGTGCCTTCGGCATGGTCGAGATCACCTCGGCGGGGTGGTCAGCCTCAAGCGCCCGAGCGAGCTCGCGGGCGACGTCGGACACCTGGTCTGAGGAGAGCCGGCCATCGAGAGGAACATAGACGTGGACGCCCTTGCTGCCGGAAGTCACGGGGAAAGTCGGAAGCCCCATGTCGTCGAGGATCGCCTTCGCCCACAACGCCACCTGAGCGCACTCGGCAAGACCGGTTCCTTCTCCAGGGTCGAAGTCGAGCACCATCCGCGTCGGCCGGCGATCAGTGTCGAAGCGCCACTGCGGCACGTGCAGCTCGAGCGCCGCGCTCTGCGCGAGCCAGACGAGCGTCGCGCGATCGGTGACCACCGGATAGCGCTTCTCGCCGCCGGAGTGAAGGATCGTCTGGCGCAGCACCCAATTCGGCACGCCCATGCCGAGATCCTTCTCGAAGAATGCCTCGATGGGCGCGGTGGCCGAACCGACGCCGTCAGGCCAGCGCTTGCGCGTGACTGGGCGCTCAGCCAGGTGGGGGAGGAGTGCCGGTGCGATGGTCGCGTAGTAGTGAATGACATCGCCCTTGGTGGTCCCCGTCTCCGGGTACAGCACCTTATCCAGGTTCGTTAGGCGCAAACGTCTGCCGTCGACGTCGACAAGCGGTGTCGCTGGCATGGCACGACCGTACCGCCGACCACCTGAAACGGGGAGGCTGCGCGGGCTACCGCTACGCTGTGGCGCGTGGCGCTCATCCCGATCCCGCCGGCAGCTGCGGACGCACCGCTGGTGCATGCCGCCCTCGGAGGGCCGCCGCCGTCGCGTTGGATCAACCCAGACCACATCACCAGTCTCATTCCGGTCACCCTGCAGGGCGAGCATGACGTCGAGCTGGTGGTCGACTACAAGCTTCAGGGGCTGCCCGAAGGGCGTTGGCGACTTGGAAGGTACCTAGACGTCGGTCAGGCCCACTCGGCGTGGTCACAGCTAATCGACCACATTGCTGCACACACTCACGATCCGGGCGCGCCATGACTGGCTCCGGAGAATCCTTCCGAAGGCCAGAGCCGACGCGCGGCCGCGACGCTCGCATCAGTTCGGTCGTGGGGAGAGCAGAGCATCGCGCGATCCCGGAGTTTTTCAGCGGCGAGTTGACTGACGGCCTCAGCATCCAGATGCCCAAGCCGCAAGGGGAGCGGACGGAGCTCAAGACCTGGTCGGTGCAGCTGACCAGGCTGGAGCTGAGCGAGTGTCCGATCTGCGGTGCGGCCGACCCCACCACCATCGACCACGTTCCGCCGGACGGAATCGGGGGACGGCCGCTGGTCACGACGTGTGCCCGCTGTAACAACGAGTTTGGCTCGCGATATGAGGCCGAGTTCAAGGACTGGTATGAGCTGGCTCTCCCGCCGGTGCGTTTCGAGGGCGATACCGTTCCGGGCGCACGCAAGGCCGGGCGGTATCTCTACCGCGAGACCCCAGAAGGAGAGTTCGTCTTGTTCGGCGTCGGGGGAGGAGACCCGGCCGTACAGCAGGTGCTCGAAGGAGGACGGGTCAGCATGCATGGCAGAGATTACGACATGGCCGCCGTGACGATCGCTGCAGCCAAGACCGTATATCTGATCGCCTGCGCGATCCTCGGAACGGTGCCAGTGACCAAGAAGGCGCGCGCCCTTCGAGCCGAACTCGTTGCGGCTCGAGACCTCCCGCGACGATCCTCGCTCAAGCTCGGCCCAGTAGCTTCCCGAGTCACATTGGCGCGCACAGCCGAGAAACCGATCCCCGGTGAGGTCGCCTTCCTCACAGGGAAGCGTAAGAACGGTGCTCCCATCCGTGCGATCGGATTGAACCGCTTCGTCGGAGTGGACTGGCCGCTTGAGCCGGGTCTCTTCGACAGGATGCTGATTTCTCTCAAGCGCGAAGGTGCGGCCAGGTCTGCCGGCGCCGACGCCTAAGTGCTCCCTCCGAGTCGCAGGTAGCCGCGCTCGAGTCCTTCTACGATCGCGGTTCGCGTCCCGAGGACCAGTTGCTCTACCTGAGACAGGACCATCGCGACCGCATTGACATCCCAGCCGGTGCCGGCGCGGGCATTGCTCCGGTACCAGCGCTCGTAGTCCCCATGCATGAGTTGCCCGTAGATTACGTCCCAGAAGATCTCCGGTTCCGACGTCGGCGGGTGACCCGCCAAGACGTAGCTTCCAAGGGAGTCGGTTCTTATGCGGTTCAGCCGCTCCTGCAGATCCTGGACCGCCACGGGAGGGGACTCGGAAGATCGAAGCCTCGCCATGCTGGTGAACACGTCGCCGAGATAGGCGCCGTCCCCCTGCGTGATGAATTTCCGGGAGACAGCTGCGCGAAGAAGGCGGTGCCAGTGCGCGGTACGATCGGCCTCCGTTCGTGGCGGTCCCATCACGACTCGGTTAGGTGCGTTCAGGAAGTCCAGAAGGCCGGCGTACTCGTCAGCGAGGGACAGGAACATCACGATGCGATCGGTGTCACTCGGTGGTACGCGCGGCTTCGACGGATCCGGTCGGCCGGGGCGAGGTAGCTCAACCATGATCGAGGTCCCGTCGTCTTCGGGAACCTGGCGTGGACGGATGGATCACTGTTCGCCCCTCGACAAACACTCCTCGCACCGGCCACAGGTGCCCCCGGCGCAGGCGGCAGGAGGCTCGGGGAAGTAGACAGCGAGCACGGGGCGCAACGCCTCCCGGGCTGGCTCCCGGTTCCCAAAAATGGCTCGTGCTCGACGCCGAGCGCGCTCTTCAGCTGCTGCACGACGCTCCGGGTCATGCTCGGCATCCTCACGAGCCTTCCGTCGAAACCCTGCCCGACGGGCGGACTCCTCAGGCCCGTAAACCACCTCAATCTGACGGTCCACAAGCGCGTCTCTCACGTCGACATCCAACGCCAGGATCGCCTCGGTCGAGACTGCGCCCATCACATCCTGCGGATGGTCATCGACCTGCTGAATCTGGTCAATGAGTGCACCTATGTCGACCCGTGAAGCTTCGGTGGCGTTGACGAGCTGTCCAACCCGCTGGCGACTGAGCAGGCTGACATCAGCCAATTCGGTCTGGGATACCCCGTAGGCGGCCGCCACAGCGATCGCCTCGGACTGCAGTCTCGTCACGTGCTCGAGCAGATGCTCAACGTCCTCGCGAGTGCGGGTGATCACCAGCAGGTTGGAGAGAAGGTCCTGCTGCAGGGGGAGTCGTTTACGCGCCATAGGAACACGCTAGCAAGCGAAAGGGCATATCGCTAGTGGACTAGCAGGATGCTCCAAAGCTGTCATAACGTGCGTTATCCGTTATCCGCGAAAGGGGTTTTCGCCCTCACGGCGGTTGACATGGTTGACATGCGACTGAGAGAATTGGTTGACATAGTTGACTTGGGAGGTCACCCATGAGCACTGCAGCACCAGAACGTCGTCGCCGGCGGACGGCCGGGCCGCGCCAGGTGCAGGAGCACGCGGTGGACGAGATCGTGGCCGCCGTCCGGGCACGACTTCTCGAGCGGGTCGACCGTGGCGAAGAACTGACCAACCTCGGCGACGCCGATGAGGTCGCCGAGCAGGTCGTCGAGCGGCTGCCGATCGCGGTCAGCCCGTGGGTGGAAATCGTTGGGCCCTGCTACACCAGTGGATCGCTGCAAAAGGAGCTGGGACGCGGCCGCGCGGCCGTCTCCAAAGCCGTCGCCGAGTTGCGGCTGCTGCGGCTGCGCACCGCGGACGGTCAGACGGTGTATCCGGCGTTCCAGGTCGTGAACGGCGCGATTGTCCCCGGCATGCGTGAGGTGCTCAGCGAACTCCGGCGGGGAATCGACGACGAGTGGACCTGGGCGCAGTGGCTCAACACCCCGGTTCCTGACCAGTCCTCCGAGGATGTGAGCAACCGCCGCCGGAACATCGACCGGTTGATCGCCGGCGAGGTGGACGCGGTCGTCACGTCTGCTGCGCGCACGGCTGCGAGCTGGGCCGCGTGACCGCCACTCAAGGGGCGCCGGTCCCAGGGCAGGACTACCGCAGGATGCCGCGACACACAGTGTCCGCGGAGACCCAGATGTACCGGGCGCACAACACTGCGCGCGGCGCATGGTGGTTTGATAGCAGTCGCAACGGCCGCTTCAACCTCCCGGCCCCGTCGGGAACCTGCTACGCGGCTACGAAGGTCGAGACCGCGGTGCGCGAGAAGGTCCGAGACGCCGTGAGCGAGTCGAATGTCGTCTCGCGAGCGCTAGCCGACTCCTTCCAGGTCTCGACCATGGCAGCACCAGTCGACTACAAGTGCGCTGCCGTCAGCTCCGAGCGCGCGGTCCGATTCGGGATCGTCCGCGAGCTGGTCACCATGGAGAACTACGCGATCCCGCAGCAGTGGGCTGAGACCATCCAGGCCAACTCGTTCGAGGGGATCTACTACGCCTCCGCCTACACCACCGGAAGCGCGACGGCTCTGGCGCTGTTCGGTAGCGCCGGCTCGCCGGGCCCACGCTTCACTGAGGCGCGCCACATGACCGGCCCGGAGGCCTGCGAAGCGTCCGGCATCGTCGTCGCCGGCCCACCCACGCTCAAGTCTCTGACCGTCATCTAGGCGTCTTTTCCCCTGGGCAACGCCCAAACGGCAATGTCCGCCCCTCGTGAAAGGATCCCGCTGTGCTGCGATCTAAGAAGGAAACCGTCGAGCTACCCGAAGACTCCGGGTGGTGGGCCTTCGCCTACGCTGGCCTCGTCGTCGGCGCCGCTCTCGGCTTCGGCTACGCCCTGGCCCGGAACGTTGCGGTCGGCGCGCTCTCATCGTCCGACGTGTTGATCGCAGCCGCGATCGGCGCAGTGCCATTGGCAGCGGGCTTCGCGCTGGTCGAGGTGGGCCGCCGCAAGTTCGCAGCGCGGCAGAGCCAGGACTAACGGCTCGAGTTCCTCGCCGGAAACGCTTCGCTCAATCGACAGAGAGCACGTATAGCAGCCGGTGATCGGCGGGAATCGATGCCTCCAGCGCCTCGCGAGCGCTGCGGTAGTCCTGGCCCTCGGCGTCGAGCTCACGAGTGGCTGCGCTACGGATGCGTCCGGTCGCAATGACGCGGCCGCCTCGCGGCATGGAGTTATGAACCTGGATCAGCTCGTACCCGGCGGGCACCTGCGCCTCGATCAGCGCGCGAGCCGACTGAGCATCGTCGGCCTCGGCCGTGACCTCGTCGACCACGGTTGATTGGATTAGGCCCCGAATGTGCATGCATTCAGGCTAGATCGGACCACCGTCGCTACTGTCCGCCCGGGATGTTGCGGGGGTCATTCCCGGGCTGGATCGATCACCGATCCGCCCATGCAGCACGGCCGGCCCCGCCGAAAGTCTGCGCGCCGCTTTCGGGGGGTCGCCGACAAGAACCAGCGATACGGACCCAACGGCTCCTATAGCGAAAGGCGGGACGATGAACGCAGTGGACCCTCACGACCTGGTCGAGGCAGCACGCCGGGCGGCGGTCCTCCGACGGGCCAGTCGACAGGCGTGCGACCTCGCCCTCCGCAACGCTGTAAAGCAGCTCAGCCGACACATGACCCACGAGGAGATCGCCACCGAGACGGGGCTTACCGTCGCGCAGGTGGAAGTACAGCTCCGCAGCGACGTCTCGTTCCCGGCACCCGGCAACGCGGTAGCGCGCGGCATCTTCGACCAGATCCATCACGAAGTCTGGTCACACGTCGACTCTCCCGCCGTGCACCTGAACAACGAAAACTGGCGTCATGAGCACCCCTCGCTGGGGCTCTTCGCCCGCGCCGGCCACGGGGCACACCGATGAACTGCCGAGTCTGCGGCAGCCAGCTCTCACCTGCCGCCCGCAGCTGCATCGAGTGCGGCAGCGCGGTCCTCCTCATTCGCGCGGCAGAAGGCGATGCCGCCACCACCACCCGGCTCGAACTGCGTACCGAGGATGACGATGCTCCCGTCGCCGAGGCCGATGAGCAGCCCATCCCGACAGCCCATGAGGTGCCCATCAGCTCGCCTCCCGCGGTCGAACCCCGACCCGCCCGAGTCTCCCGCGCATCGAAGTCCCGTCCCACGAACGTCACCGCACTCCCCAAACGAGCCACCGCGCACACCGCTGGTGCAGCCGCCCTGCTCAGCCTGGACCCGATGCCAGAAGCGGAGCCCATCACCGACGTCGAGCCGGCCCCGACTTCACGGGGACGGTCATTTGAACCTGCACTTCCAGAACCACAGCAGGAGGCATTCGTGCCGCCTGCACTGCTCGAGCCAACGCCCACCACGCTCGCAGACGGGGTCGACCAGACCCGTATCGTGGTGCGCACCCCGCGCGTGCGATTCCGGCTCACGTTCGGGAACGGTGAGGATCACCAGGTGGTCGGCCACTCGATCCTCGGTCGACGACCGACACCGCAGCCCGGAGACGAGTCGCCCCGGCTCATCACTATCTCCGATCCCGAGCGCTCGGTATCGAAGACCCACCTCGAGCTGGGAATCGAGAACGGGACCCTCTGGATCTCAGACAGGTGGTCCTCCAACGGAACGGTCCTTGTCACCCCGCACGGTGTCGGCCGGATCTGCGACCCGGGGCGCCGGTACGAGGTCGAGGCCGGCAGCACCGTAGAAATCGGCGACGTGACGTTCATCGTGAGCACGCTGTGACGCGGCCGACCACCGACCAGCGGGGACCGATCCCCGCACCCCCGGCCCCTGCGCCTAACACCGCAGGGATCAAGGAGGACACGACTTCCGTTGGGAAGGCGAGGCCGGCGGATACAGGTGGCAGCGACGGCGAGAGCTATGGTCAGACCGTGGCCAAGAATCAGACGAAGCGAGCGACACTCTTCGGCGTCGACGAGCTCGACTGGCCCGGCCTCCTCCTGCTCGCAGTCGCCATGGGCTTCGGCGTACCTCTCCTGACTCGCACGCTCCTGCCCAGCTGGCAGAGCGGATCCCTCACAGCGGTCCTCGTCCCGGTCTACCTCATGGTCGCGCATTGGATTGCCGTGGTCGCGATCGCTGGCGCAGTGCTCTGCGGTCTCCTCGACTGGCTCCGCGAGCGTCCGACACAGGCCCGCTAGCAAAGCGGCCAGCGAACGCTACGACCTCGCCGGCGTCCGCGGACGCCCAGTCCGCGGATCCAACCCTGCCCGCCACCGGGCGCGCTGCTCTTCGGGAGTCACGATCGAGCCGTCCGGGGCCGTTGCCGGAGTGAAGAAGTTCGGCATCCCCAGCGCCAAGGCGCAGGCGTCGAGTGCTTGCGACAACTCATCGTAGAAGCCGAGAGGCCAGCGCTGATCGCGCTGAAGTACCCAGTGATCGACGCGGTACATCATGAGCGACTCGTGAGTGTCCGTGCGCACCGCGAGCCGGTACTCGATCTGGAACCGGATCTTCAGAGAGTCGTCGAGCACCAGCCAGACGCGCTCCCCCGGCCGCAGCACGTGCATTCTGACCTCCCTGTGGCGTGATGCAGACAAGCCCGCGCCTGTCCACTTTTGACGTGTCGATGGTGCGACGTACACTCCCCAGTATCGAACAAACGTTCGAGTGTTCAAAGATGGAGTCGCCGTGCTGCAGGTCCTCGGGCGGGTCGACGAGCTCGCTCCACCAGGTGGGGTGCTCACTCCGGTCTCGGCCGCCGTCTCGGCGGGCTTCCCCTCCCCTGCCCAGGACCACTACCGGGGTCCCATCGACCTCAACGAGAATCTGATCCTCGACCGGACCTCGACGTTCATCCTGAACGTGGCCGGCGACTCGATGATCGGGGCCGGCATTTTCGACGGCGACCAGATCCTGGTCGACCGCAGCATCGAACCCGACGTCGGCGACGTCGTAGTCGCGATCGTCGACGGCGAACTGACGCTGAAAACGCTCGCGCGCTCGAGCGGTGGCTGGATCCTCCGCGCCGAGAACCCCGCGTTCCGATCCATCCCGCTCGAAGGCGAGACCGAGATGGTGATCTGGGGCGTCGTCACCTTCAACATCCACCGCCACCGATGATCGGACTCGTCGACTGCAACAATTTCTACGCGAGCTGCGAGCGGGTGTTCGACCCCTCCCTCGCTTCGCGGGCCGTCGTCGTGCTGTCCAACAATGACGGATGCGTCGTTGCGCTTTCGGCCGAGGCGAAGGCCCTCGGCATCAAGATGGGGACGCCCTGGTTCAAGATCAAGGGCGCCGCTGATCACTGGAATTTGACCGCGAAATCCAGCAACTACGAGCTGTACGGCGACCTGAGCGCCCGCATGCACGAGCTGGTCGGGCGGTTCGGAGCCTGGGTCGAGGAATACTCCATCGACGAGTGCTTTTTGCACGTCAACGAGGAACGCACCGACCTCGCGCAGCTCGGCCGAGACATCCGCCATGCCGTGCGTCGCCACGTCGGGCTCCCGGTGTCGGTCGGCTTCGGGCCGAGCAAGGTCCTGGCGAAGCTCGCCAACCACGGGGCCAAGCGAAACAAGCAGCTGGACGGTGTCTGCGCGTGGACGGACTACTCCGCCGAGCAGCAGGAGCGCATCCTCGCCTCCTACCCGACCAGCGAAACCTGGGGTATCGCCGGCCGCCTCGAGCGACGGCTCGCCGAGCGGAACATCCACACGATGCTGGACCTCAAGAACGCTGACCCGGCGATGATCAAAAAGGCGTTCGGCGTCGTCGTGCAGCGCATCGTCTACGAGCTCAACGGGATCTCCTGCATTGAGATCGAGCCGGAGCGGAAGGCGAAGCAGCAGATCATCTCCTCCCGGATGTTCGGGCACCCGGTCACCGATCCCGCCACCGTAGAGCACGTGCTCTCCGTGTACGCGCAGCGCGCCACGGCCCGCATGCGACGGGAGAAGTCCGTTGCCGGCCTCGTCTCGGCATTCGCTGCGTCCTCGCCGTACGCGGACAACTACACCTCCGCCTGGGGGCAAGCAGCGTTCGCGATGCCGACCGACGACCCGGTGGCGATCGCCAAGGCCGCCGCGGGGAGCCTGCGCGACAAGCTGCGACCCGGCGTCAAGTACGTCCGCGCCGGCGTCATGCTCAACGCACTCTCCCCCGCCAGCTCGCACTCCTTCCTCCCGATGTTCCAGCCGAGCTACGACCACCGCGGAGTTGGCGACCTCCTCGATAAGGTGCACCGCCGCCACGGCGAGCAGGTCATCGGACTCGGCATGGCGGGAATGCGCCTCGGAGCCGGCTTCGAGATGCGACGGGAGATGCTCTCCCCCAGAGCGACGACGCACTGGGCGGAATTGGTCACCGCGCACGCACGGTGACGTCCACGTGCCTGGGATGCGACCATTCCGGCCTTCTGCTAACGTGCCTTACACAACGCACAACGGTGCGTTGTGTAAGGCAAGGAGGAGCGAGTGCCCATTCCTACGATCAGGCCGCCGCGCAATTCGTCTGGCGCTGACCCGACAAGGCTGGTGACCCGAGCGGAAGCCGCCCGCCGATTGGACGTGAACGCCTCCGGAGGGCTGCGCAAGATGATGCGTTGTGGGCTGCTCCCCGACTCGCCCACCGACGCCGACGTAGCCCGCTGGGAGGGTCGCCCGTTTCTGGGTCTCGCCAGCGGTGAGCTGACCGTCCTGCGCACGGACAGCAAGGAGCCGTCGCCGCCGGTCTATCCGAAAGATCCGCGCAGGTGGCTCGGCTTCGACGTCACCATGACGGACGTCGAGCTGGAAGACGCCTCTCTGCGGTGGTGGCGCTGCAAACCCGCCCGCGTCCTGTACAACGAACTGTTCGTGGTGACGATTGCCGAGTTCCCCGTGGCGCTCTATCTGCTTCACGAACACGTCGATCAGCGGCGCTTTGGTGACGAAGAGTTCGATCGCCACCGCTTCGCCGGCGCCCTGCTGGCTCGGCTCGGCGACACTCTCGAGTTGGACGTCCGGTCCTCCCCTGCACTGTCCGAAAGCGACGTTCGAACCATCATGTCGTCGCGAATTCGGACCTCGTCCGGAGGCCCCATCGGCTATCTGGAGGTCGACTGATGCGCGCGGCACGAGGGTCGGCACATAAGGGGGGTGCTAAGCGTAAAAATCCGCGCTAATCAGGTATTTCCCTAGAAAGTGGGTCTGTTAAAAGCTACTCGATTCTGTTAACGTCGGCCACGAAGCTGACAACGAGGAGCGAGTGAATGGCTGGCCGACGACCCAAGAAGACCACCCCCAACGATCAGGTCGAACTGGACCTGTGGGGATTGGCCGAAGAGGCCGCCGATGCACGCGTCACCGACGCACGCGAGGCGGCACCGAGCAGCACCGAGGCGGCGCTGATCGATGGCCAGTTGAGCTTTGACGACTTCTTCAAGCAAACGGCAGGAGAGACGGATGAACCAGTACGGGACGCGGATCGAGGACCACTGGCGGAGGGTAGCTCCGACGCAGTATCGGCAGATCGAGGATCCGGAGACGTACTTCACGGAGCTGGGCGAGGAGATGCTGACGGTCGTCGACCAGCTGCAGCAGACTCTGGCCGGTCCGGACAGGCAGGGCGAGAGCTACCTGGAGAAGGTCGGACGGTTGAACGCCGCCCGGAAGCAGGCGGAGGAAGTGGCCTGGGAGAACCTGGTGACCGTTCAGCCCGAGCAGACGGACGCGGAGGTACGGGAGAACTGGGCGGCGACGCAACCGTCGCTGGACTCGCTGGCGGACTGGGCGGAAGCGACCAGGGACGGGGCCGACTGGGCGAAGCCGATCGAGATGGTCGCGGAGGAGTGGATGCTGGATCGCACGTTCCTGCAGCACCTGGTGGAGCAGGAGCAGCCGTATACGTTCCTGTTGAACAGCACGGAGACCTTGCAGCAGTCGGAGGCGGCACGGTTCGCTCGGTGGAAGGCGAGCACGCCCCAGTAGCGTTCCGTCCGCACGCCGGCGACCACCTCACCCCGAGCGGCGCGAAGGCTCGCTTCGACGCCAACATCGACGCCATTCGCGTCGCCAACCGGCTCGCTGGCGAGGGTCGACCGGCAACCCCCGGCGAGCAGGTCATTCTCTCGCGGTTCTCCTCATGGGGAGCCGTCCCCGACGTCTTCGACGAGAGCAAGGCGAATTGGTCGACCGAACGTGCCCTCCTGCAGTCGCTTCTTTCCGAGGAGGCGTACTCCCAGGCCCGGCGCACGACGATCAACGCCCATTACACGGACACCGCGTACGTCGAGGCGATCTGGTCGACGATGCGCACTCTCGGCTTCCAGGGCGGCACGGTGCTCGAGCCCGGCGCGGGATCCGGCACTTTCATCGGGATGGCACCTGTGCACGCGCGGATGGTCGGCGTCGAGCTCGACCAGACCAGCGCCACCATCGCTGCCGCGCTCTACCCGGGCGCGGAGATCCGCGCCGAGTCGTTCGCTGATACGAAGCTGCCCGAGGGCTACTTCGACGCTGCAGTCGGAAACGTCCCCTTCGGGAACGTCCAGCTCCACGACCCGATCCACAACGCGGGCCGTCACTCGCTGCACAACCACTTCATCATCAAGTCCCTCGCGCTCACGCGCCCCGGAGGCCTGGTTGCGGTCCTCACCAGCTCGTACACGATGGACGCGCAGAACCCCGCCGCGCGCCGAGAGATGAACAAGCTGGCCGACCTGGTCGGCGCCGTCCGCCTGCCCACCGGAGCCCACCGACGGACCGCCGGCACCGAGGTCGTCACCGACCTCCTCATCTTCCGTCGCCGCGAGGTCGGCGAGCCGCCCCGCTCCGACATCTGGGAGACCGTCTCCGCTCACAAGGTGGGAGAGAGCGTCGTCAAGATCAACGCGTACTTCGACACGCGCCCTGAGCACATCCTCGGTGAGCTGAGCGTCGGCACCGGCATGTTCGGCAACGACACGCTCCACGTGACGTCGGATCTGGCGACCGTGCCCGAACGACTGGAGCGCGCTCTTGACAGCGTCGTCGCCGATGCCCGACACAACGGCCAGCTGATGACCCCTCGTTCCGAGCGCTCCGAGGCGCAGCTCGCGGCCTACCGGCCCGCCGACGCCACGCTCTGGGACGGCACAATCCTGGCGCAGCCCGATGGCACGTTCACGACCGTCGAGCGCGGCAGCCAGCACCCGCTGAAGGTCCCGAAGACCGTCTCCGTCGAGCTGCGGCACCTGCTGCGCCTCCGCGATACCGCGAAGCAGCTGCTCGAGACCGAGGCAGGAACTCGCGAGGAGACCGCAGAGCTCGCGGCCGCGCGCAGTGACCTGCGGTCGCAGTACGACGCCTACACGGCCAAGTACGGGCCGCTCAACCGCTTCACGCTCCGCAACACCGGCCGCGTGGATCCGGAGACCGGAGAAGAGACCCTGGCACGGGTCTCCCCGACCGCTACCCGCATCCTCCGCTCCGATCCGTTCGGCCCTGTGGTCATGGCGCTCGAGTTGTTCGATGAAGAGAAGCAGATCGCGCAGCCCGCCGCGATCCTGACCCAACGGGTCGTGAGCACTCGACCCGAGGTGCAGGGAGTCGATACCCCGGCCGAGGCGATCGCCGTCAGCCTTGACCGTCTGGGCCGCATCGACCTGCCGACCATCGCTCATCTGCTCGGTGAAGAAGAGGCGGAGGCGCGCACCGCGCTCGGATCCCTGGTCTATGACGACCCGGTCAGCCACGAGCTGGTCGCGGCCGCCGAATATCTTTCCGGCGACGTCCGGGTCAAGCTCGACGCCGCCCGCCAGGCCGCTACCGAGGATCCCGCGTTCCGTCCCAACGTTGAAGCACTCGAGAAGGTGATCCCCGCACCTCTGACCATGGAGGATATCCAGGCGCGTATGGGCGCCGTGTGGATCGACGAGGGCACCCACCTCGAGTTCCTGCAGGAGATCCTGCGCGATCGGTCCCTGACCGTGGAGAACCCGTTGCCGGGCACCTGGGATGTTCGCGGCAACCGGCGCACTATCCTCGCCACCGACGAGTGGGGCACCACCCGACGGCCGGCCCCCGACATCGCAGCTGCCGTGCTCGAGCAGCGCAGCCTGACCGTTTACGACGAGATCAAGACCTCCGAGGGCACCCGTCGAGTGCTGAATCCGCTGGAGACGCAGGCGGCAACCGAAAAGGCCGAGAAGATGCAGGAGCGCTTCTCCGAATGGGTCTGGGAGGACTCCGACCGCGCAGCCCGCCTCACGGAGGAGTACAACCGCCGCTTCAACTCGATCGTGCTGCGCGACTACACGGACGCCGGCGACTACCTCACCTTCCCCGGCATGTCCGCCACGTTCAACCCGCGCGCTCACCAGCGGGCGGCCGTCGCGCGGATGATCGCTGAACCCGCGGTTGGTCTCTTCCACGAGGTGGGAGCCGGCAAGACCGCCGAGATGGTCATGGGCGCCACCGAGCTCAAGCGAATGGGGCTCATCACCAAGCCCGTCGTCGTCGTGCCGAACCACATGCTGGAGCAGTTCGCCCGAGAGTGGCTTCAGATCTACCCCCAGGCACGCATCCTCGCCGCCTCCAGTGACGACCTCACCGGCGACAAGCGCCGCCTATTCGTCGCCCGCGCAGCGGCCAACGACTGGGACGCCATCATCGCAACCCGCACCGCGTTCGAGCGCCTGCCTGTCTCCCCAGACTTCGAGCAGGAGTACATCCAGAGCGCCGTCGACGAGCTGCGCGCCGTCGTCGAAAGCTCCCAGGCCGAGGACCGCCTCACCACCAAGCAGCTGGAGAAGAAGCTGCTGCGGCTGGAGGAGAAGCAGAAGGCGATGATCGACCGCCCCCGGGATCCCGGCATCACCTTCGACTCGACCGGCATCGACTATGTCATCGTCGACGAGGCGCACGAGTACAAGAACCTGTCCACGGACTCCAACATCGACGGCGCATCCATCGCCGGCGCTGGCAAGGCCACCGACCTGCACATGAAGCTCGAGTACCTCCGCCACCGCCACGGCGGCCGCGTCGCCACCCTCGCCACGGCCACGCCGATCGCCAACAGCGTCACCGAGGCCCACGTCATGCAGCGGTACCTGCGCCCGGACCTGCTGCGCGATGCCGGCGTCCACAACTTCGACGCCTGGGCCGCCACCTTCGGCCAGACCGTGACCGAGATGGAGATGGCTCCGACCGGCGGCGGCAACTTCCGCCTGAAGACCAGGTTCGCCAAGTTCCAGAACGTCCCCGAGATGCTGCGCATGTGGCACGTGTTCGCGGACGTGAAGACCGCGGAGGACCTCAACCTCCCGACCCCGGACCTCCGTGAACGCCCTGACGGGCAGCGGCTGCCCGTCACGCACGTGTTGGCGCCCACCCCGCTGCTGCAGCGCTACATCGAGAACATCGCCGAGCGCGCCGATCAGGTGGCCAACAAGATGGTCAAGCCCGAGGTCGACAACATGCTCAAAATCTCCACCGATGGGCGGAAGGCCGCGCTGGACATGCGCATGGTCGGCTTCGATGAGCAGACCGACCAGAACAAGCTCACGGCCGTCGCCTCGCAGATCCTCACCATCTGGGAGGCCAACCGCGGCAACCGCTACACCGACACCGTCAGCGGGCAGCTCTCCGAAGTGCCCGGCGCGCTGCAGCTGGTGTTCAGCGACCTCGGGACGCCGGACCCGCAGCGCTGGGATGCCTACAACGAGCTCAAGTCGTTGCTGGTCGCAGGCGGGATGCCCGCCGACCAGGTGCGGTTCATCCACCAGGCGAAGAACGACGCCGAGAAGGGACGCCTCTTCGCCGCCGCCCGCGCCGGCCACGTGGCGGTCCTCCTCGGATCGACCCAGAAGATGGGCGTCGGGACGAACGTCCAGGCCCGCGCGATCGCACTCCACCACGTCGACTGCCCGTGGCGCCCGGCCGACATCCAGCAGCGCGACGGCCGGATCGTTCGACAGGGAAACCAGAACAGCGAGGTGGAGATCCACCGGTACGTGGTCGAGGGATCCTTCGACGCCTACATGTGGCAGGCCGTTGAACGGAAGGCGAAGTTCATCGCCCAGATCATGCGCGGCAAGCTCGACGTGCGCGAGATGGACGACATCGGCGACGTCGCCCTCTCCGCAGCCGAGACCAAGGCACTGTCCAGCGGCAACCCTCTCCTTCTCGAGCAGGCGCTCGCCCGCGACGAGGTCGCCAAGCTGCAGCGACTGAACCGAGCGCACTCCCGCAGCCAGCGCAACATGATCGACCAGAAGAAATCGGCAACCGGACGGCTCGACGCGATCGACAGGAACATCTCTGAGCTCGAGGCGGCGATCCCCAAGGCCCGCGCGACGGACGGCGACCACTTCGCGGCCACCATCGACGGGCGCACCGTCACCAAGCGCACGGACGCAGCCGACGCCCTGCAGAGCTGGGCGAACCGCAACTACATCACCTCGCTGCCGTCCTACACCGACCGCAAGCTGGGCACGATGGCGGAGATCGGCGGGTACACGATCAACGCTCGCGCGCAGTACAGCACTCTCGGGCTGCAGATCGTCGCCGAGGTGTCGGAGGCGCCCGTAGCGGCGATCGCCGTCACCCGCGACTCCTTCACCAAGGGCATGTCCGGCATGGTCACCCGGCTCGAGAACCTCGCGAACTCGCTGCCGCGTCTGCTCGATGAGCAGAAGCAGCGCCGCTCTGAAGCCCTGGAGACGATCGCGGAGGCCGAGCAGCGCATCGGACGCCCCTTCAAGTACGCCGACGAGCTGCAGACGGCTCAGGAACGTCTCGACCGGGTCGAGGCGGACCTTGCCGCCCTCGCCGCAGCAGACGCCAGAGAAGGAGCAGAGCGACCGCAAGCTCCGGATGTCCCGGCCAAACCGCACGCGGGCGTGGTCAGCAACCGCCTCCCGAACTCACCTCATACGACCGGCCAGGGCCGGCCGACGGGAAGCCGATTCGGTCGATGAGCGATGGGGCGACCCGATGGGCCGCCCCATCTCGCTTAGGGGTTCGCGGGTGAGTACGTCGTCCGATACTCCGTCACCGCTTCTCCGGCGACGCTCAATCGCTCGACGTCGACCATGTCGGTGCCGAGGGCGGTCACCGTCTCGTTGAACTCGTTGATGACAATGGTGTGCTGAATGATGTGCCTCCAGGTGCACTCGGATTGACCAGCTGAGCCGGGAGACCGCACATGCGCTCTCCCTCCTTCTATGCGCGGCAAGGGCCGTTCGGGTGTGAGACGACCGTTGTATGCGGTTCTAGGTGTTCAGCTGGGAGAGCGCGGGCGCGTCCTCCACTACACCTATGCGCGGCACGAGCCCTTCAGCTGCGCCCGGCGCCTTCCAGGACGCCGGCGAGGGACGACCCTCGCGCTCCCGACGCCGGCTTCGCCGGGCGCGCTCGACGGAGCTCCCGCGAAGGAGCGCCCTCCGGGCGCGGCATCTTCTTCGCCGATTTCGCTGTACCAGCGTTCCGCTCCACGCCCGGCCGTAAAGGGCGCCTGCGGCGTCCCTCCGGGATGCGCTGCGCGCACCCTTGACTGCCGTCCGCTGCGCGGATCGGCACTCCGCGCCGAAATCGGCAAAAGAACGATCAGGGGTCCACGGACCAAAAGCGGAAGGAGCGGCACATGGCATTCCTCATCACACGAGACGTCATCACCCGGAAGGACGAGGAGGGCTACGGCTTCGGCGTTCAGGGACCGAGCGACGCGCAGCAGGACACGCTCGACCGGCTCGCCGCCGGGGAAGGCCGGGCCTTCCGGATGCTCGATGACGACGGGTTCGTCTACTACCACGGGCGCATCCTCGAGGACGAGCGCGAGCAGACGTGGGACCCGGTCGAGTGGGAGTTTCAGCCGCTCTTCTGCTACGGCGCCCCGAACGCGGGCGCGGTCACCATCCAGTACCGGGACGAGAGCGGCGCCTGGCGCTCGATCTGACCAGCTCAGCCTCGCGGGGGCCGCGCTGGCGGCCCCCGCCAACCTCAAGGAGAAGACATGAACACCACCGACACCATCCGCCACAACGTCCCGGTCACCTACGGATACGGCGTCTACATCGCCCACACCGTGGCTCCGCACCGATGGAACGGCTGGATCCTCCCGTCGTTCACCCGCGAGGTCGCGGACCAGCTCGCGGCCGACCTCGCCGCGCAGGAGGCACGGGATCCTGACGAGTACCGCACGCTCGTGCGATGGAACGACGAGCTGCAGGGCTACATCCTGCAGAGCGCCGACCTGGAGTCGCAGGGTTACCAGCCCGAGGTCGTCACCGGGCACGACGTCGACGACGTCACCCTCTACGCCATCGGCGCAGGGGTGTGGACCTGGTACGAGGCCGAGGAGGGCGACAAGTGAGTCAACTCGCCTTCGACATCGACGCGATGATCCACGAGGTCGAGGTCCAGCAGATGCCCGCCTGGAACGGTGCGCCCCTTCGGTTCACGACCGACTACTACACGCCCAGTCAGCTCGACGCGGCCTTCCGCCGCTACCAGGTCGAGCGAGGACACTTCGGCTGCGTCCCGCTCTCCCACATGTGGAACCGCACCGGGCTCACCGGCGCGCACGCCGACACCAACGGACACACCCTCGTCTCCTTCACCGCCGACCTCCGCCACAGCTACCTGTGCGACGGACACCGGTGGCAGTCGGAGACCCCGTGCACCTGCCTCGGCGACCTCATGCACCAGGGGATCTGTGAACAGTGCAGCTGGCATGCGATCGCCGCCGACGAGAACGGCGTCGTCGAGGCATGGCACGACCACGCGATGCCCGGATGGCGATCGCTGCCGATCCTCCCCGAGTCGCTGCGGATCAAGCTGCAGAGCGGCGAGAGCAGCCACCGCGGCCAGGCGTGGCTCGACCGCTACCCCGAGGCGTGGCAGTTCGACGGTGCACCGATCCGCACCGAGCGCCCGACGCGAGCCCCCCGCCACATCGCAGGCCGAAGCCCCTGGGGCGGATTCGATCTCGCCGCCTGACGGCCGCCGCCGGGAGGGCCGCCCCATCGAGGGGCGGCCCTCCCGCTCGTTGGGGCGCGTTCGGCGCCGACGTCGCCGCCCAGCAATCAGAGCCCAGGACGGAAGAGGACCGCCTGCGGCGGACCCCTATCTCTGCGCGGAGCCGGCCAGGGCCGGCACTGATTCTTTGCTTTTGCCGCCATTCACGGCAGCCCGAACCTATCCGCTCCAGTCGCTCCGGCCAACGGGGCGCCCTCCGGGCGCTGCGGAGTTGCACGAAAACTTTTGCCGGGGCGCAAGCGCCTTATCCGTCAAAACTTTTCCCGCAACTCCGCAGTGAACCCGCTTATGGCCTCCACTCCTTCCGCGGAGAGGTTAGGTCTCGCCGAGATGGCAACAAAAAACGATCGACGGAGAAGGAGAACGAATGATCATCACTGGCGTCCGAATCGACCTGGACAACACCCTGTGCGCCGTGAAGCTGGACAACACCAGCGACGCGCAGCGGGCCGCCGGAATCCGAGACCAGGTGGAGTCGGCACAGCCGTACGCCCTGCGCTTCGCGGATGGCATCGAGGTCTGGATCGACGACGAAGGCCCCTACCGCTCCGAGCGGAACCACCTGCTCGCGGCCATGGTCCGCAAGGCGTACCCCGAATGGTCCGAACCGATCCACGGTCGCGGTCTGTTCCTCGGCGTGGACCCTACCGACGGCACCCCGACCTCGCTGACCACCGAGCAGCAGATCGCCGTCGTCACCGCCTGGCGAGAGGCGTCGGTCGAGCCGACACCGGTCGCCGTCACCGCCCACTGATCGAACAGAAAAAGGTCGGGCACCAAGGCAGTGCAAGTGCCTTGGTGCCCGACCAACTCCCGAAAGGATATCGCACGATGAACACCCACGAAGCCCACACCGACCTCCCGGCCCTGATCCAGGCGGGCACCATCACCATCGAAGTCATCGACACCGCAACCGCCCAGCTGGACCCCAACGTCCGCTCCCGCCTGGACGGTCTCGACACCCTCACCGACTCCATCCGCGAGGTAGGCGTCCAGGAGCCGGTCCGCGCACGTCGCGGCGACAACGGCGAGGTGTACGTCTGGGACGGCCAGCGCCGACTGCTCGCCGCACGCGAAGCCGGTGTCGAGAAGATGCTCGCCGTCTTCGGCCTCCGCGACCACAGCGGAAGCGAGGCAGACCGCATCCTGGACCAGCTCCGCACCTTCACCCGCGAAGACCTCAACCTGGTCGACCGCGTCAAGGCCGTCGAGCAGCTCACCCTCGAAGGCGTCTCCGTCGCCAAGATTGCACGCAGCACCGGCCAGTCCAAGGACGATGTCAACGCGGCGGTGAAGGTGGCCAAGTCCGAGGTCGCGCTGCGCGCCATCGACACCTACCAGCTCACCCTCGACCGCGCTCTCTATGCCGCCGAGTTCGGCGACGACGAGGACGCCCTCTGCGCCATCGCGGACGCCGACGAGGAGGAGCTGGAATTCATCGCCCAGCAGCTCCGCGACCGCCGCGAACTCGATGAGTACACCGAGGCGCTGATCGCCAAGCTGCAGGCCGAGGGCAAGACCATCGCAAGCTCCTACAACGCGGGAGTCCAGCTCTGGAGCCTCACCGATGCCGATGTCGACGCCGAGGACCGGCCCTCGCTCGACGCCGAGTCGCACGCCACCTGCCCCGGAGCGATCTACTATCTGCGGGTCTGGGGAACCGAGGACACCGGGTACCGCCTGGACCAGCTGTGCAGCAGCCCGGAGCTTCACAAGCCGCGCATCGGCACCAGCGTGGCACGCCCGACCGCCGGCCCCGTGGACGAGACCGACGAGGAGCGCGAGGCGCGCCTGGACGCCGAGAAGGACGCCCAGCGCCGCGAGCGACGCCGCGTCGTCAAGTACAACCGCATGTGGCGCTCCGCCACCAAGCTCCGCCTGCAGTGGCTGAGCGAACTGGTCAACCGCAAGAAGCTCCCGGCCGACGCGAATGTGTTCGTCGCCTTCACGCTCACGCGCTTCCGCTACGAGGCGATCAACAGCGAGCACAGCTCCATCCTCGGCAAGCTGCTCGGGTTGGAGGGCTACGACGAGCGCAACCAGGCGGCGACCCTGGTCGAGAACAACCCGGCGAAGGCCGAGCACGTCAATCTCGCCGTCGCCCTCTCGGGTCGGGAGAACCACACCAGCGAGTTCTCCTGGCGACAGCCGAACAAGACGGACGAGGCCTACCTGCTCACGCTGGAGTCCTGGGGATACCACCTCACCGAGGTCGAGCGGATCGCCGCTGGGTACGCCGAGCCGAACGACGACCCGGCCCCCGTTGAGTCGAGCGACGACGAGGACGACGAGCCGGTCGAGGACTGAACGGAAGGGGCGGCGGCCTGACCGGTCGTCGCCCCGGGCCGTCCCGCTGGGACGCCCGCGAGGAGGCCCCGCCCCCTCGCGCTCCCCCCGGTGCCGGCGGCCGCCGGCGCGGTCGACGGAGCGCCCGCAATGGAGCGCCTGCGGCGCGACCATCTTTTCGCCGATTTCGCTGGACCAGCGTTCCACTCCGCCCGCAGCCGTAAAGGGCGCCTCCGGCGTCCCTGCGGGATGCGCTGCGCGCACCCTTGACGGCTGCGGTCTCCGCGGAGCGACCCTTCGGGCCGAAATCGGCAGAAAACGTGGTGGGGGTTCTGAAGCGGACAGCTCAGCACCCAGCCCCGGCTCACGACACGAAGGGAACCGACATGACGAACACCAGCACTCCCGCCACCCAGGTCACGCGGCGCGAGGTCGTCGCCCTCCGACGCATCGTCGTCGCCGCGCGGCGCACGCGGAGCAACCAGCAGCGCGTCTTCCGCGCCAGCTACGCCGCCATCATCCTGGCCGAGGTCATCACTCTCGCCATCGGCGCGGCCTCCTTCATCGACTTCATCCACACCGGTAACCCCGCAGCGGCCGAGAGCACCCGCATCGCCCTCCTGGTCGCGCTCGGCACCTTCCTCTTCATCCTCCCGGCCGTCGCCTACATCGACCTGATGACAGAACGCGCCCCCCGCCGCCGCTCCTGAGCAGCACACCAGAAAGGACAACGACATGACCGCTTACCGCGCCGCAATGCACCAAGGGACCCTCCGCGAGTTCATCGTCGACTTCACCAGCGACGGCAAGGTTCTCCGCGGAGCCGACAACCTCCACGACGACGACGACCCCGGCATCTTCGCCGTCGTCGGATTCGTTCGCGATGAGGTCAAGACCGAGCTGGCCGACGGTCTGCGCGACACCGACAGCATCATCGGCTCGTCGCTGGCGATCGAGATGATCGGCGGCTGGGAAACCTACACCTTCGCCGTCATCGACACGATCGAGTCACTCGACATCGCGGAGTGACTGGGCAGCGGGGCCGGCCTCCGGTCGGCCCCGCGAGGGGGACCCGCCCCCTCGCGCTCCCCCAGTAGCCGGCGGACGCCGGCGGCGGCCGATGGAACGGCCGCGACGAGCCGCCTACGGCGGCACCCTCCAGGCCTTCGGCCCCAGTTCTTTTGCCGTGAAGCCTGCGGCATTCTACGGTCGGCGACCTGCGCGCAAGAGGCTTTCGCGGCATATCCTCCCTCGCTCGCTGCGCTCACTCACTCCGGTATTCCACGACCTCTTGCACTCCGGCCGCTCTCCCTGAACGGCACTACGTGCCTTCACGGCAAAACAACGAGGGAGAGGAAACCACGATCATGGGCAAGCAGGTCACCCGCCGGACTCCGGAAGAGCGCAAGGCACAGGCGGAGGCCCTTCACGCCTCGATCGCAGACCAGGTGCAGCAGCTCACCGACAGCGACCAGTGGCGCAAGTTCCTGGACTTCACCCGGTCCTTCCACACCTACAGCCTGAACAACCTCCTACTGATCCTCTCCCAGCGTCCCGACGCATCCGCGGTCGCGGGATTCCGTCAGTGGCAGGCGAAGGGTCGACAGGTCCGACGCGGCGAGAAGGCGATCAAAATTTTCGGGTACTCGACCAAGAAGATCACCGAGGAAGACCCCGAGACCGGCGACGAGGTGGAGAAGCGCCTCACCCGATTCCCCGTTCTGTCCGTGTTCGACATCGACCAGACCGACCCGATCGACGGCGCAGAAATCCTCAACCCCGTCGCGCAGCTCACCGGCACCGACGACCACGGCGTACTCGTCCCCCTCACCGCGCATCTGGAGGCCATCGGGTGGACCGTCACCACCGAACACTTGAACGGCCCGAACGGGTACGCCGACCCGGAACGGAACACCGTCGTCCTGCACGATGAGCTCGCGCCCGAGCAGGCCGCCAAGACCCTCATCCACGAGGCCGCGCACATCACCCTCGGACACGTCGACGACGCCGACGAGTACCGCGCGCACCGCGGCCGCATGGAGACCGAAGCCGAGTCCGTCGCCTACGTCGTCGCCGGGATGCTCGGATTCGACACCAGCGCCTACAGCATCGGCTACATCGCCGGATGGGCCGACGGAAACGCGGACGTCGTCCGCGCTACCGCCGCCCGCGTCCTGGCAGCCGCGCACACCATCGCAGACGTCTTCACCCCCGACGAAATCCAGGAGGCGGCATGACCGCCGAGATCGTCGCCATCCGGAAGGGGGACGGACACCCGCACCTCAGTTACGACGGATTGAAGACCCTCTGCGGCCGCATCCCGCAGCCCAACAACTGGGCGCACATCCAAGTGATGGACCCCGAGCTGACCGTCCGCCTCACCGCAGCAACGCTCACCCGGCCCTGGTCGCTGGAGTCGGTGTGCGTCCGCTGCATCCGACTGGTCGGGCTCGGAGACGAATACGAC
>NZ_CAMFLC010000016.1 GCF_945957465.1 uncultured Leifsonia sp. | reverse complement strand
TGCCATCCACAACCCCTCGAATCTCGGGGTGTTGCGATGATCACTGGAATCCGCCCTCAGGGGGCCGGGCCTTCGTCGTGCCGGCAGGCGGCGGGCTGCTGCTGCTCCGGCGCTACCCCTCGACGCGGATGCGCCCCTGCGCGAGGTCGGCGATGGTGCGCACCGCCCCCTCGCGGGCGGTCCTCGGCAGTCGAAGCCGCAGTACGACCTCCGCGCCGTACTCGGCGTCGGGCTCCGCGTAGCCGGCGGCGTCCGCCCACCGGCGCACCCGCTCGGCGTCAGCGTAGTCCGCGCGCAGTTCCAGCGTGGTCTCGGGGACGCGTTCGACCGTCTCCGCATTGGCCAGCGCCGTGGCGGTGGCGTCGGTGTAGGCACGCACCAGGCCGCCCGCCCCGAGTTTGACGCCGCCGAAGTAGCGGACCACCGCCGCCAGAACGCCGTCGAGCTCGTGGTGGCGGAGGACCTCCAGGATGGGTCGGCCCGCCGTCCCCGACGGCTCCCCGTCGTCGGACATCCCGGACTGGCCGCCGGCGAGCAGCGCCCAGCACACGTGCGCGGCGCCGGGATGCTCGGAACGGAGGCGCGCGAGTTCCGCGAGTGCGGCCTCCCGGTCGTCGACGGGGAGCACGTATCCGAGGAATCGGCTGCGGCGGACCTCGAGCTCGGAGCCGACGGGGGAGGTCAGGGTGCGACTCACGTCTCAACGGTACCGGCTCGACCCCGCTGCTAGCCTGGTGTCGAACTCATCGGTTCAGTACGGGCGTGCTGAGCCGGGGACGGGAGGAACCCATGACGAGGACGGTGGACGATACGTTGAGCCGCACGTTCGCGGCGCTCGCGGACCCGACGCGCCGTGCCATCCTGGCGCGACTTGCGCACGGTTCGGCGAACGTCGGCGATCTCGCTGCGCCCTTCGATATGAGTTTCACGGCGGTGTCGAAGCACCTGCGCGTGCTCGAGGGCGCCGGGCTGGTCTCGCGCGGCAGAGACGCGCAGTATCGCCCGGCGATGCTCGATGCCCGCCCGCTCGCGCAGGCGTCGGCGTGGATCGACGACTACCGGGTGTTCTGGGGCGACAGCTTCGACGCGCTCGATGACGTCCTCGCGAGCGGGCCGGGCGGGGGCGCGGCCGATACGATCCCGTCCGCTGCGGCGGAGCGCGAGAAGGGCGAGGAATGACCGGCATCACCGAGGACGGCATCCAGATCGACAGGGAGTTCGCTGCACCGCCCTCGGCCGTGTTCGCGGCCTGGACGACGCCGGAGTCGTTCGCCCGCTGGTTCGGCGGGCGCGAGGTTCAGGTTCCGCTCGATGCACTCGACTATCGCGCAGAGGCGGGCCGCGCCTGGTCGGCGATGATGGTGCTCCCCGACGGGAGCACCATCGACTGGGCGGGCGAGTTCCTCGAGGTGGATCCGCCGTCGCGCCTGGTCATGACGCTCACCGATCGCCCGGCGGAGGGCGAGCGTGCCGTGCTCACCGTGGAGCTCACCCCATCCGCGGCCGGGACGCACCTGCGGATGACCCAGCAGACCCCGGGCTTCACCGACGAGCAGCGACTCGGCACGATCGCCGGCTGGCAGACCTTCCTCGACGTTCTGGCGGACATCGCCGAGAACTGACGCGGCATCGGAGGTCAGTCGAGCCGGATCTCCACCGGCTGATACGACCATGGTCCCGGGCACTGGCCCCACATCCCCGTGCGCTCAGAATGCACGGGGAGGTCGTGCGTGGCGTCGGCGGAAGCGCCGCCGCTTCCGCAGCACGCCGCGACGACGCTATTGAACTATCAAGTTCAGAACCGATAGGTTAAATAGGTGGCGGGACCGGCCGTCACTTGAGGGGAGGACCCACCATGCGCTCACTCATCGTCTCCACGTTCATCTCCGCCGACGGCGTCGCACAGTCGCCGGGCGACGACGCGTCCTACCGCAACGCCGGCTGGACCTTCCGCTCGGTCGAGTTCGATCCGGCCGCCTACGAGCTCAAGGGCCGGGAGCAGGAGAAGTCCGGCGCGGTGCTGCTCGGCCGGACGAGTTACGAGCTGTTCGCGCCGGTCTGGCCGTCGATGGACGAGTTCGCCGGCTACAACGCGATGCCCCGCTACGTGGTCTCCACTTCGCTTCGGCATGACGACGAGCGTTGGCCCGCGACGATCCTCCGCTCACTCGACGACGTCGCGGCGCTCAAGGCCGGCGATGGGGCGCCGATCATCGTCCACGGCAGCCTCCGACTCGCGCGTTCACTCGCAGAGGCCGGACTCGTCGACCGCTACCACCTGCTGGTCTTCCCCGTCCTGCTCGGCGAGGGCGCACGCCCCTTCAGCGAGTCTCCACACCCGGCGCTGAAGCTGACGGTGGCCGAACACGAGGTCTACGGCAACGGGGTGCAGAAGCTGGTCTACGACGTGGAGCGGTGAGTGCGGTCGCCGGCCGCGCGCGGAATCGGCGGGTGCCCCCAGTGGGACTCGAACCCACACTCGGGCGATTTTAAGTCGCCTGCCTCTGCCAATTGGGCTATGGGGGCCGAGCGGCTCGGGGCGCCGATCGGGGGGACGGGACGCCGTCCGGGGATCAGCGGTTCTTGAAGGGCGCCTTCGCCATCTGCACCACGGCGGCGAGCGCGAGCGCACCGCCGACGATGACGACAGTCCAGATGAATCCGATCAGCACGCCTTCCATAGCTCCCACCATATATGGTGCGACGACCACCGCGCCCCTTGTCGTCGCCGTTGAGGCGGTGGAAGGTGAGGGCATGATCCGGATCGGTTCCGTCGTGTGGGGGGTCCGCGACATCCCGCGGGCCGTGGAGTTCTGGTCGGCCGTGCTCGGTTACGGGCCGCTGTACGAGCCGGATGTGGACTGGGCGCTCCTGGTGTCGCCCGACGGCGTGGGGCCGCGACTCGCGCTCAAGCTCGTCGGCAGCGAGGCGAACGCCTCCCCGCGGCACCATCTCGACCTGTACGCCGACGATCAGCTCGCCGAAGCCGACCGGCTCCGGGCACTGGGCGCGACCGACGTCGAGTGGGAGTACGAGGAGGGCGCTGACTATCTCGTGCTCGCCGACCCCGACGGCAACCGCTTCTGCGTCGTCGCCGCAGGCGAGGCCGCAACAGCAGATGCTGCAGCAGCAGATCCCGCAGTGCACTGAGAGGACGTTCAGACCGTCCAAAGGCCCCACCCACCCTCACCGTGCAGACTGGGTCCAGACACCCTTTCTGGTGAGGTGTCCTCCGACCCGGCTGGAGCCCGAGATCCCCCGACGTAAGGCTCCGGCCGGGTCCCCCTCTGTGTACGCCTGCCCGGCTATGCTCGTCGGATGACCGAATCGACCCGATGCCCGTGCGGGAGCGGTGAGACGTACGGGAACTGCTGCGGTCCGCTGCACGCCGGCTCGCCCGCTCCGACGGCGGAGCGGCTGATGCGGTCGCGGTTCAGCGCTTTCGCGCTCGGCGACGCCGCGTACCTCCTGCGCAGCTGGCACCCCTCGACTCGTCCGCAGGCGCTCGACCTGGACGACGGGCTGCGCTGGTACCGGCTCGACATCGAGTCGACCGAGCGGGGCGGCCCCTTCGATCGTGACGGCGTCGTCGCGTTCATGGCGTACTACAAGGGCGCCCAGCGGGGCACTCTGCAGGAGACCTCGCGGTTCGCCAAGGACGGGCCCGACTGGTTCTACGTGAAAGCGCTCTGACTCGGCTCGACGTCGTCACGGTGTCAGCGTGCGGGCTCGACGTACCGCTCCCACAGCCACACCGACACGCTCACCGCCGCGAACACGATGGCCGCGACGACCGCGGCGACCACGCCCGCCCCGGCCTGGACGAGAGACGCGACGGGAAGCAGCAAGGCGAACAGCACGGTGTAGATCACCAGCGCCATGGCCAGCCACAGCGGGCGCGACCAGCGCAGCACGGACCGGCCGGCGAGCCTGCCGAACGGGAGGAGGGCGACGGCCGTCGACCCGATCGCGATGAGGGCGGTCGAGTTGGCGAGCTCCCGCACGAACGCGGAGACCTCGCCCGACGGTGCCGGCAGCAGGCCGACCGCGAGCCACGCGAGCACGCCGAGCGCCGCGACCGCACACAGTTGCACCGCGGCGGTGCGTCCGCGCGCGACGCGGTCGGCGGCCTTCGGGAGCGCTGCGCCCAGCACGAGGCCGAAGAGCAGAGCGGGTTCGAGGCCGACGAGCCGTGAACCGAGCGCGGCCGCCGCCACGACCGCCAGGAGCCCGGGCCGAACGACCGGCCGGGCGAGAGCGAGACCGAGGTGCCTGGTCATCCCGCGCGCCGCCAGCACCCAGATCGCGTTAACACCGACCACGGCCAGTGTGACGGCGGTGAGAAGTCTCAGGTAGGCGGCGGCGTCCTGCACCGAGGTCGACAGCGTCACCAGGGCGGCGGCGGTGACACCGACGACGGGCGCCAGCCAGACCGGTTGCGCAGCCGCGGCGGACCCGGTGTGCGCGCCGCCGAGCAGAGCGTCGGCCTCGCCGAGCTCCGATCGCGCTCGGTTGCGCCCGAAGAGGGAAGCGCGGCCTGGGCGCGCCTCCCGCGGGCGGGAGAGTGCGGCGATCAGGAGGCGGGCGGGCAGCACGAGCAGCAGGAGTGCCGCGATCGCCAGGCCGACCGAGCGCAGCCACCCCGGCACCGACTCCACGGAGACCACCGGCGCCGACGCCGTGCTGAACGGGGTGTCCGTCCAGCCCTTCGTCTCCGGGTGCGCCGGGGTGGCCGGGGAGGACGGGGAGGGGTTCGGCGGTGCGGGCTGCGCGGGAGCCGGTGTGGTCGACGGGGAGGGGGCGGGCGTGTCACGCGGGGCGGCCGCGGTGGCGGCAGCCACCGAGATCGCCACGGAGTTGCTGCCGGCGCTCACATTCCCGGCCGCGTCGCGTTGAAGCGCCGACGCCAGGTACCCTCCCTCCGGGAGGTCGGCGCGGCACGACCACGCCGTGCCGGAGACGGTCGCCGTGCAGGCGACGGTCGTTCCGTGCGCTGTGCTCGCGTAGACGGTGACCGTCGCACCCGGTTCTCCGGACCCGCCGAAGACGATCGTCTGCCCGACCGTGCTCGTGGCGCCCGGTGCGGGAGACGTGAGTGTCGGCGCAGCGGGGGCGGACGTGTCGACGACGACGGTGACGGAGCGGCTCGGGTCGGAGCGGGTCGACGAGAACGGGGCCACCTGTGTCGCCGTCACCGTGTGCGTGCCGTCGCGGAGCCCGCCGATGACGCATCCCCAGCTGCCGTTGCTGTCGGCGGGGAACGAACAGGAGTCGCCGGTCTCCGCCGTGACCGCGACCGTCGCGCCGGGATAGGCCGTTCCGCGGATGCCGCCCCCGGTCGCGCCGCCGTCGGCGGAGGTGATCGTGGGAGGCGTGAGGACGTCGACCCGTGCGCTGTCCGAGAGCCCGGTGCCGCGCGACTCGGCGCGAACCGGCACACCGGGACCGTCGGGGAGACGCTGGAGGGCACAGCGGAAGCGACCGTCGTCGCCCGCGGTGGCGGTGCAGCGCGAGTCCGCGTTCGTCGAGGATCCGCCGGAGACGTCGATGACGTCGCCGGGATCCGCGGTGCCGGAGACGGTCAACGGAAACGAGGTGACCAGGTGGTCGGGAAGCGGGTCGAGGTGCGGCGGCCCGGGAGTCGGTGTCGGCGTCGGGGTACCCGAGGCCGTGTCGGACGGGGCCGCCCGCGGTGAGACCGGCGGAGAGGTGTCGGAACGTGCGGTTTCGGTGGTGCCGTGCAGGGAGGGCTGCTGCGGGGCGGCGGTCGCCGGAGTCGCGAGCGTCGCGGCGGCCAGCAGTGCGAGGATCAGACCGGTCAGGGCAGCAGCGAACAGTCCGGTCGCCCCCCGCGGCCGGACTGGTGGAGATACGTCAGACAGAAAAACCCGCATTCCACCCCATTCCACGGGTCGGACACGACGGATGTCAAACCAACGGGCCGGATTTGCGGCATACTGACAACTGGGTCAACTGTCCCACTTCGCGCGACGACGCGCGAACCGGCACCGCAAGGAGCTCCGATGACGCGCATCCCCCCGGCGGACCGCCGCGCAGCGCTCGTGCAGGCTGCCCTGCGGGTCATCGCCCGCGACGGCGTGGCCGCCGCCACGACCCGCCGCATCGCCGGCGAGGCGGGGATGCCGCTCGCCAGCTTCCACTACGTCTTCGAATCGCGCGACGAGTTGATGGCCGAACTGGTCAACGCTGTCGTGTCCAGTGAGCAGACGGACCTCGAACCCGCCCTGGACGCCTCCCGGGCCCCACTGGGGATCCGCGCCGCGATCCGGTCGGGTCTCCAGCACTACTTCGACGGCGTGCGAGCCGATCCCGATCGCGAGAAGGCCATGTTCGAGCTGACCCAGTGGGCCCTGCGGGAACCCGGCTTCGCACCGCTCGCCGGACGGCAGTACGACCGGTACTACGAACTCGCCGAGAGGGCGGCGCGCGACGCGGCCGACCTCACCGGCAGCACCTGGAACCGCCCCGTCGCCGAGGTCGCCCGCCTCCTCGTCACGCTGACCGACGGTGTGACGATCGCGTGGCTGGTCACCCGGGACGACGCCGCGGCGGAGCGCGCCCTCGACTTCGCTGCGGACGCGCTCGCGGCGCTCGCCGCCCCCGTCGACTCCGCCGACGACACCGACTCCGCCGCCCCCACCGACTCCGCCGACCACACCGCCGGATCCCTCCTCCCCAACCCGAACGCAGGTGCCCGATGACCCACACCTCGACGCCCGCCGTCTTCGCCGAACCCACCCGGCGCGTCCCCGGCCGCTGGATCGCCGCCTTCGCGGTCGCCTGGCTGGGCGTCTGGATGGCGCAGCTCGCGCCGATCCAGAAGCTGCTGCCCGACCAGGTCCAGGCACAGCTGCACACCGACTACTGGGTCGACAACGTCATCGCGTTCGGCATCATCTCGGGAATCTCCGGTGTCTGCGCGATCATCGCGTACCCGCTCACCGGCGCCCTCTCAGACCGCACGACCAGCCGGTTCGGCCGGCGTCGGCCCTGGATCGCGGGCGGCGCCCTGCTGTTCGCCGTGTCTCTGATGCTGCTCGGCCTCCAGACGACGATGGTCGGGATCGGCGTCTTCTGGTCGCTCGCGCTCACCGGTTTCTGCGTGCTCACCGCCGCCCTCACCGCGACGATCTCCGACCAGGTGCCCGTCGACCAGCGCGGGTACGTGTCGGGCTGGATCAGCGCGCCTCAGGCGATCGGGATCATCCTCGGCGTCTCGCTCGTCACGTTCGTGTTCGTCGGGGCGCTGATCGGCTACACGGCGATGGCGGTGCTCCTGGTCGTGCTCGTCCTCCCGTTCCTGTTCCTGCCGGACGCTGTGCTGCCCGCACACCTGCGGGAGCGGATGACCTTCCGCGGCGTCGTGGAGGGGCTGTGGATCAGCCCGCGCGAGCACCCCGACTTCGGCTGGACGCTGCTCAGCCGGGTGCTGGTGAACTTCGGGAACGCGTTCGGCACCTCGCTGCTGCTGTACTTCCTGGAGTTCGGCCTCCATGACGCCCACGCGGACGACGATCTGCTCGTGCTGATCCTGATCTACATGGTGTTCGTCATCATCGCCTCACTCGCCCTCGGCCGGCTGTCCGATCGGCTCGGGAGGCGCAAGGCGTTCGTGTTCGTCTCGTCCGCTCTGCAGGGCGTCGCGGCGCTGCTGCTGGCGTTCGTGCCCGAGCTGACGGTCGCGATGGTGGCCGCTGGCCTGCTCGGACTCGGGTACGGCTGCTTTCTCTCCGTCGACCAGGCGCTCGCGACTCAAGTGCTGCCCGACCCGGAGAACCGCGGAAAGGACCTCGGCATCATGAACATCGCCACGGCCGTGCCGCAGGCCATGGCGCCCCTGTTCGGTGCCGCGATCGTGGCGGCCCTCGGCGGCTTCGTCGGCCTGTTCGTGCTGTCGGGCGTGTTCGCGTTCGCCGGGGCCCTCGCGGTCGCACGCGTGAAGGCGGTTCGCTGATGCCGGCGACAGGAGCGAGAGCACACCAGACGCAGAATCGACGGAAGGACGCCGTGAACCCGATCGACCTGACCACCAAACCGGCCCCCGCCGAACGCACCTGGACGACCCCCGACGTCTTCTGGCCCGCACTGGGGGTCGCGACGGCTCGTCTCGACCCGGCCTTCGCGGTGCTGCACCTTCCCGCTTTGCGGCACAACGCGCACGACATGCTGCGACGCGCGGGCGGGAGCCCGGACCGTCCGGGCAAGACCATCCGCGTCGCGTCGAAGTCGGTACGGGTGCGGTCGGTGCTCGACGCGGTGCTCGCCCTCCCCGGCTACGCGGGCGTGCTGGCGTACACCCTCCCCGAGGCGCTCTGGCTGGCGGAAGGCGACGCAGGGCACCCGCCCATCGAGGATGTCGTGGTCGGGTATCCGACCGCCGACCGCGCCGCCATCGCCCGCCTCGCCGCGTCGCCCGAGCTCGCAGCGCGCGTGACGCTCATGGTCGACTCGGTCGCGCACCTCGACTTCATCGACGCGGTCGTCCCGCCCGGCGAGCGCGAGACCATCCGGCTCTGCCTGGAGTTGGACTCGTCATGGGACGCCCCTGTCCTCGGGCACATCGGTGTCTACCGCTCGCCGCTGCACAGCGTCGACGCCGTGCGCGAGGTCGCCGAGGCCATCGTGCGACGCCCTGGCTTCGCCCTGGTCGGGATGATGGGCTACGAGGCGCAGATCGCCGGCCAGGGCGACGATCCGCCCGGGCGCCCGGCCTGGGGCGCGACCCTGCGCTGGATGCAGAAGAGCTCGCGGGAGGAGCTGCTCGCACGCCGCGGTGAGGCCGTCGCCGTCGTCCGGGCCCTCGCCGACCTCGAGTTCGTGAACGGCGGCGGCACCGGATCGCTCGAGTTCACGGCCTCCGACCCCTCGGTCACCGAGATCGCCGCGGGCAGCGGCCTGTTCGGAGGTCACCTGTTCGACACCTATCGCGGCTTCCGCCCGGCCCCCGCCGCGTCCTTCGCGCTGTCGGTGGTGCGACGCCCGGACCTGCGCACCGCGACCCTGCTCGGCGGCGGCTGGATCGCGTCCGGGCCTCCCGGACCCGATCGCCTCCCGAAGATCGAGTGGCCGACCGGCCTGTCGATGGTCGATCGCGAGATGGCGGGCGAGGTGCAGACGCCGGTCACCGGAGCGGCCGCGGGGATCCTGCGCATCGGCGACCGGGTCTGGCTGCGGCACACCAAGTCCGGCGAGCTGAGCGAGCACGTGGACGACTTCCACCTGGTCGACCTCGTCGACGGCCGCGCCGCGGTCGTCGGGTCGGTGCCGAGCTACCGCGGGGAAGGCCGGGTGTTCCTGTGACGGCGACGGGCGCGGTCATGCGCAACGGGGTGTGGCACAACTGGGGCCGCAGCGAGTCGATCCGGCCGCAGCGCATCGAGCGACCCCGAGACGCCGGGGCCGTGCAGCGCGCAGTGGCGGCAGCGGCGAAGCAGGGGATGCGGGTCAAGGCGGTCGGCGCCGGTCACAGCTTCACCGCGATCGCCGCGGCGCCGGGCGTGCTGCTCGACCTCGAGGACCTCAGCGGTGTGCTCGACGTCGACGTGGAACGCGCGCGGGTGCGGCTGGCCGCGGGAACGCGCCTCCACCAGCTGCCGCGGCTGCTGCGCCCGTACGGCCTGGCCCTGCAGAACATGGGTGACATCGACCGGCAGACCATCGCGGGGGCGACGTCCACGGGCACGCACGGGACAGGCGGCTCGTTCGGCGGCCTCGCGACGCAGATCGTCGCGGTCACGCTGGTCACCGGCTCCGGCGAGCTGCTGACGGTGTCCGAGGATGAGAACGCCGAGCTGCTCCCCGCCGTGCGCCTCGGGCTCGGGGCGCTCGGGGTGGTCGTCGATATCACCCTGCAGTGCGTGCCCGCCTACCTGCTGAAGGCGGTGGAGCGCCCGGAGCCGCTGCAGCAGGTGCTCGACACCTATCTCGACCGGTCCGCAGCGGAGGACCACTTCGAGTTCTACTGGTTCCCGCACACCGAGACCGGTCTCACCAAGACGAACACGCGTCTGCCGCTCACCTCGGAGCGCGCGCCGCTCTCGCCGGTCGGCCGCTGGATCGACGACGAACTGCTCGCCAACGGCGTCTACCGGGGCGTCTGCGCCGTCGGGACGGTGGCGCCGGCGATCATCCCGCCGTTCAGTCGGCTGGCGCAGCGCCTCACCGGCAATCGCGACTTCACCGATCATTCGCCGCGCGTCTTCGTGACGAACCGGACGGTGCGCTTCCGCGAGATGGAGTACGCCATCCCGCGCGAGGCGGTGCCCGGCGCGCTCGGCGAGGTGAAGGCCCTGATCGAGCGTCGCGGCTGGCGCATCTCCTTCCCGATCGAGGTGCGCTCGGCGGCGGCGGACGACAACTGGCTGTCGACGGCGTACGGCCGCGAGACCGGCTACATCGCCGTGCATCGGTACTACCGGGAGGATCCGACCGAGTACTTCACCGCTGTCGAGGAGATCATGAAGGCACACGACGGCCGACCGCACTGGGGCAAGATGCACTACCGCGACGCGTCCTCGCTGCGCCACTCGTACCCCCGGTTCGACGACTTCCTCGCCGCCCGCGACCGTCTCGACCCCGACCGACGTTTCGAGAACGCCTACCTCCGCCGGGTGCTCGGCCCCTGAGCGAACGCCGAGGCGGCGCATGATGCGCCTCCTCGGCGGATTCGGGGCGAATTCGCGCCGCCTCGCGCGCTAAGCGGTGCGGCGCTGGAGGGTGAGGGCGCCGACGACGACGGCGCCGACGGCGAACGCTCCGATGATGAGGAGCTGGCCTCCCACGTAGGCGGCGTCGTGCGAGTCCGTCGCCACCGCGTTGAGCGCGTCGACGGCGTGCGACAGCGGCAGCCAGTCGCTGATCTCCTTGAGACCGGCGGGCAGTTGGTCGCGCGGCAGGAAGATCCCGCCGAGCAGGATCTGCGGGAACACGATCGCCGGCATGAACTGCACCACCTGGAACTCGGTGCGGGCGAAGGCGCTCGCGAACAGGCCCAGCGTGCTGCCGAGCACGGCGTCCGTCACGGCCACAGCCACCAGCAGCCAGGCGTCGCCCTTGATCGTCAGCCCGCACACCCAGATGGCGTACCCGGAGGCGACGAGCGACTGGATGACGGCGAGCACCCCGAACGCCAACGTGTACCCGAGGATGAAGTCGCCCTTGCCGAGCGGCATCGAGAGCAACCGCTCCAGCGTTCCCGTGCGACGCTCCCGGAGCGTGGTGATGCTGGTGACCAGGAACATGACGATGAACGGGAACAGGGCCAGCATCGCCGGACCGATCGTGGCGAAGACGTCGGTGTCGGTGAAGATCCAGGCGACCAGGCCGATGAGGAGGCTGGGCACGACGACCAGGAGGACGATCGTGCGCGGGTCGTGCCGGATCTGGGTGAGGACGCGGCCGGCCGTGGCGAGCGTGCGGGTGGCGTTCATCGTGCGGCCCTCTCCTCCTCCGCGCCGGGATCGCCGTCGCCCTCCGCCGGCTCGGCGAGCGCGTGGCGCGGATGGTGCCGGCGCAGCAGGGTGAGGAAGGCCCCCTCGGCGTCGGCGGCGCCGGTCTCGGCCAGCAGTCGCTCCGGCGTCGTGTCGGCGAGGATCGCGCCGTCCCGCATCAGCAGCAGGCGGTCGCAGCGCGTCGCCTCGTCCATGACGTGGCTCGAGATCAGGAGGCTCGTGCCGCCGTCGGCGAGCCGGTGGAACAGCGACCACAGCTCGACGCGCAGCACCGGGTCGAGACCGACCGTCGGCTCGTCGAGCACCAGCAGGTCGGGGGAGCCGAGCAGCGCGGCCGCCAGTGACACGCGGCTGCGCTGGCCGCCGGAGAGCGTGGAGACCAGTCGGCCGGCGTTCGCCCCCAGGTCGGTCGCGTCGATCGCGCGCTCGACGTCGTCCTTTCCCGCCCCGAGGACACGGCGGAAGTAGGCGAGGTTCTGCCGGACGGTGAGGTCGTCGTAGACGCTCGCGGCCTGCGTCACGTAGCCGACCCGGTGGCGCAGGGCCGCCGACCCGGCCGGCTGGCCGAGCACCTCCACCCGGCCCCCCGCGACCCGCTGCACGCCGACGATCGAGCGCATCAGCGTCGTCTTGCCGCACCCGCTCGGCCCGAGCAGGCCGATGACCTGTCCACGCGGGATGCTCAGGTCGAGCCCGTCGAGCACCGCGGTGCGACCGCGGCGCACCCGTAGGCCTTCGATGACGACGACGGCGCCTGAATTCATCATGCGATGAATTATTCGCCCGCGCCGACCCGTCCGTCAAGATCGCCGAACAGGTGCCACTGGATCACCGGCCCGACCCGCCGGGCCAGTTCGTCCGGGCCGGCGTCGGCGACCGGCTTCAGTTTCAGGGCGTAACGCGTCATCATCAGGCCGACGATCTGCGAGGCGGCCAGGTCGGCGCGCAAGTCGGCATCGTCCGAGTGGGCGAGTGCGGCCAGGCGGGTGAACACCTCCCGCGTCAGGAACTCCCGCAGCATGCGCGTCCCGGCGCCGCTGCCCAGCGCTGTGCGCAGGATGAGCACCATCCGGCCCGCGGCGCGCTCGTCCTCCAGCTGGGTGAGCAGATAGCGCACCAGTGTCTCGCCGATCTCGGCGCGCGGGGCGCTCAGCACGATGTCGATCACGCGGTCGGGGCGCAACGGCGCCTCCAGCGTCGCGGTGAACAGCTCGGCCTTGTCGTCGAAGTAGTGGTGGACGAGGGCCGAGTCGACGCCCGCGCGACGGGCGATCGCGCGAAGCGAGGCGGCCTCGTAGCCGCGCTCGGTGAACTCCTCGGCGGCGGCGCGCACGATGGCCGAACGGGTGGAGGCCGCCCCGCGCTCCTTGCGCGGGCGGCCGCGGCTACGGCGTTCGGCGATCTCGCTCACGACAGCAATTGTGCACCCCGGCGGCGGGGCGCTGTCCATCCGCATTGCGGTTGCTTCGAGAGTGGTGGGAAGGCGGTGGGAGGCGCATCCGCGCCCGTTAGGATGCTGTCAGCGCCGTCGATCAGCGCCCAGACGCATAGGAGTTCCCGCAATGGAATGGCTCATTCCGGTCATCATCGTCGTCGTGCTCGTCGCGATCATCGGAATCTACTTCTGGGCCACGTACAACTCGCTGGTCACGCTCAAGGTCCGGGTCGACGAGGCCTGGAGCGACATCACGGTGCAGCTGAAGCGTCGTGCCGACCTCATCCCCAACCTGATCGAGACGGTCAAGGGCTACGCCACGCACGAGCGCGGGGTGTTCGAATCCGTCACGAAGGCGCGGGCCGAGACGCTGAGCGCACAGACGCCGGGCGAGGCATCCGTGGCCGAGGGGCACATGCAGACCGCCCTGAAGAGCATCTTCGCCGTGGCCGAGGCGTATCCGCAGCTGCAGGCGAGCCAGAACTTCCTGCGACTGCAGGCCGACCTGGTCGACACCGAAGACAAGATCCAGGCCTCCCGCCGGTTCTACAACGGCGGGGTGCGCGAGTTCAACACGAAGATCAAGGTCTTCCCCAACAACCTGTTCGCGCGCCGTCTGGGCTTCAGCGAGCGCGAGTTCTTCGAGGTCGACAACCTGGCGGCGATCGCCGAGCCGCCGCGCGTTCAGTTCTAGGTCGTCGATGTACAGGGCTATCGCCAGGAACAAGCGCAACACCGTCTTCATCATCCTGCTGTTCCTGGTTCTCATCGGTGCGCTCGGATGGCTGTTCTCGGTCATCTACAACAGCTGGGCGATCCTGGCGTGGGTCGCGATCGGCGCGATCGTCTACGCGGTGTTCCAGTACTTCATGGCCTCCAGTCAGGCGCTCAGCATGTCCGGGGCGGTTCCGATCACCAAGGCCGACAATCCGCGGTTGTGGAACGTCGTCGAGAACCTCTCGATCACGACGGGGACGCCGATGCCGGCGGTCTACATCATCAACGATCCCGCGCCCAACGCGTTCGCGACCGGGCGGGACCCCCAGCACGCCTCGGTCGCGGCGACCACCGGTCTGCTCGACATCATGAACGACGCCGAGCTGGAGGGCGTGATGGCGCACGAGCTCGGGCACGTGCGCAACTACGACATCCGCCTGTCGATGATCGTGTTCGGCCTCACGGTCGCGATCGGGCTCATCGCCGACATCTTCGTCCGCATGGCGTTCTTCGGTGGCAACAACCGCAACAACAACAACGGCGGCAATCCGTTCGTGCTCGTCGCGGGTCTGATCGCGGCCATCATCGCTCCGCTCGTCGCCACACTGGTGCAGCTGGCGGTATCGCGCCAGCGCGAGTATCTCGCCGATGCGACGGGTGCGATGACCACCCGCCACCCGGACGCCCTGGCGAGCGCCCTGCTCAAGCTGCAGGACTACGGCCAGCCGATGCGACGCCAGAACAGCAGCATGGCGCACCTCTGGATCGCCGAGCCGCTCAAGCCCAGCCTGATGAGCCGCCTGTTCTCGACGCACCCGCCCATCCCCGAACGCGTGGACCGCCTCGAGAAGATGGGCTCCACCTTCTGACCCGAGCCGCATGATTCGTCACGAATGTCCACATTCGTGCCACGAATGTAGGGATTCGTGACGAATGTCGGCGCGCGCGGCGCGGTATTACGCCTCGGCGGCCTCGAGTTCGGCGGTGCCGGTGTAGCGGTAGCGCACGCGCGTTCCGACCGGCTGCTCGTCGACCGGCCGCCACTCGGTCCCGGCGTTGTTCGAGCCGTCGACCACGTCGATGTCACGGATCAGGTCGGCGGGCGCCCCATCGCGGTAACCCGTGATGACCTCCGCGTAGACCGTCGAGTCCGGGTTCAGCAGTACCGCGATGTAGTGGTTCGACTCGCGGATGTCGTCGGTGCCCACCCACATGCGACCGTCGAACTGGACGCACGCCCGGCCGTCGGATCCGCGTTTGACGCCGGTGACGATCCCGTCGAGCCAATGATCGCCGTCGCGGTAGGCGAAGAGCTCGCGCATGGGCTGTTCGTAGTCGGCCTCGTCGGCCCCGTCGGCGTTCAGATACTCCAGCGGTGAACTCATGCCCGCACCTTACCCCCGCGCGCCGCGGCTCCGCGAGGGTTCGTAGCGCCGGCTCGCCCGACCACGGGTGGATCAGAGCGTGGCGGCGAGCACCGGGGCGAGGTCGCCGCGCGCGCCGTCGGCGACACGCACCTCGCCCAGGCCCTGCCAGGCCGCCGTCTGCGCCAGGAGCGGCACGAGCCGCTCGGCGATGGGGCCGCCGTGGCCCGACTCGGTCCACGCCGACTGCACGCGCAGGACGCCGGCCTGACGGTCGCTTTTGAGGTCGATGCGGCCGACGAGGTCGTCGTCGAGGAGGATCGGGAGGGAATAGTAGCCGTACACCCGCTGCGGCGCCGGGGTGTAGATCTCGATGCGGTAATGGAACCCGAACATGCGCAGGGCGCGATCGCGGAACCAGACGACCGGGTCGAACGGCGACAGCAGCGCGGCGGCCTCGATCGACCGCGGCTTGCGGGCGTCCCGGTGCATCCACGTCTTCAGCGGGCGGCCTCCCGGCGCCTCCCATCCGCGCACCTGCACGGGGATGAGTTCGCCCGCGTCTTCGAGCTGCTGAAGGGCGACCTGCACCGCGGGGCCTTTCAGCCGGTAGTAGTCGGCCAGGTCGCGCGCGGTGCCGATGCCGTGCGCGACCGCCGAACGCCGCACCAGCTCGCGGATGGCGTCTTCATCGTCGACGGTGCGGTCGAGCACGTGCGCCGGCAGCACGTCGTCGACCAGCCCGTAGCGCCTCTGGAAGCGGGTGCGGCCCGCGATCGCGACCTCGCCGAACAGGAACATCCGCTCCAGCGCCCGCTTGACCTCCGACCACCCCCACCACGGCCCGGAGCGCCGGTTGGCATCGTGTTCGATCTCGCTCGCCGCCAGGGGCCCCTTCTCGGCCAGCTCGGCGCGCAGCCACTGCAGGGTGCTCTCGTTGGCGGCGAACCACGCGTTACCGGTGCCGTAGCGCTCGCGATACAACCGCATGCGCCACCGGAACAGCGGCCAGTCGTCTTTGCGCACGAATGCCGCCTCGTGCGCCCAGTACTCGGTGTGCGGCCCGCGGGCGTCGAACGTCAGTCTGTCGAGCAGCGTACGGTCGTAGACGCCGAGCCGCGCGAACGCCGGAAGGTAGTGGCTGCGCTCGAACACGTTGACCGAGTCGATCTGGAGCAGGTTGATGCGATCGACGAGTGCGTTCAGCTGGCGGGTGCCCACCACCGCCGGGCGCGGCCGGCCGAAGCCCTGGGCGGCGAGCGCGATGCGGCGCGCGAGAGCGGGGGAGAGCTGTTCGACCACGCGTCGACCCTATCGGGGCGGTCCGACATCGGCCGTTCACCGACTGGTCACCCTCCGCTGGCCCGCGCGTACCCCGGCCTGCCTAGCGTTGCGACGAGCCGGGTCGAACGCCCGGCGATCAACCCGTGCACTGGAGGATATTCCGTGATCAACAAGCGCGCTCGCGTCGCCGGCCTCGCCGCCGCTGCGACCGTCGTCGCCCTCTCGCTCGCCGCCTGCTCCGGCGGCGCGAACGCGAGCAGCACAGCAGACACCGGCAAGGTCGCCACCGCCACCGACGTGGCCTCGGCGGGCGGGATGGACGCCCTCGTCGCCGCCGCGAAGAAGGAGGGCAGCCTCAACATCATCGCGACGCCGGGCGACTGGGCCAACTACCAGGAGATCTTCGACGGCTTCACCAAGAAGTACGGCATCACCATCAACCCGAGCCAGGACTCCGCGTCCAGCCAGGAGGAGATCGACGCCGCCAAGAAGCTGAAGGGCCAGGACACCGCTCCGGACACCTTCGACATCGGCTCCTCCGTCGCGCTGGCCAACACGCAGTACTTCGCTCCCTACAAGCCCACCGGCTTCGCCGACATCCCCGCCGCCCAGAAGGAGAAGGACGGCCTCTGGAAGGTCGGCTACTACGGGGTCATGTCGGTCGGCTACGACGCGAACAAGATCAAGACGGCTCCGAAGTCGTTCTCCGACCTCCTGAAGCCGGAGTTCAAGGGCGCCGTCGCGCTCAACGGCAACCCGACCCAGGCCGCCGCAGCGGCGGGCGCCGTCGCGTACGCCGATCTGCAGAACGGCGGCACTCTCGACGACCTCACCCCGGGCATCGACTGGTTCACCAAGCTCAAGGCGGCCGGCAACTGGAACGCCGCCGACGGCAAGCCGAACACCATCGCGTCGGGCGAGACCCCGGTGCTCCTCGACTGGTCGTTCAACCAGAAGGGCTACGCGACCTCCGACACCATCAAGTCGGGCGGCGTGAACTGGAAGTATGTCGTGCTCCCGGGCACCGCGTATGTCGGCTACTACAACCAGGCGATCAACAAGGACGCCCCGCACCCCGCCGCCGCACGGCTGTGGGAGGAGTACCTCTACAGCGACGCCGCTCAGAACGCGTGGCTGAAGGGCGGCGCCTACCCGGCCCGCGTCGACGCCATGGAGAAGGCGGGCACGCTCGACACCAAGGACTTCCCGGGCAAGCTCGACAAGGTGGCCGTGATGACGGACAAGCAGGCCACCGCGGCGGGCACGCTCCTCAACGCCAAGTGGGCCAACGCGGTCGGCTGATGACCGAGACCCTCGCCGCTCCAGCGGCCGATGCTGCCGCCGGGATCACCTCGCGTGACTCCCGGCGGCAGCCGTCGTCGCGCCCGGCCGGGCCGAAGCGGCGCCGCCGCCGTGGCGCCGCCGCGGTCCTCGGCCTCACGCCGTTCGCGTTCTACGTCGTGGTCTTCCTCGCCGTGCCCACCCTCGTGGCGGTGGGGAGCGGCTTCGTCGACGGCGCCGGGCGCTTCACCTGGTCCAACATCACCGGACTGGCCGAACCGGCGATCGCCGGCTCGTTCTTCGGCGCGTTCTGGCTCTCCGCCGTCACCGCGATCGTCGGAGCCATCGCGGGGGCCGCGCTCTGCTTCGCGATGCTGCACTCGCGCCCGGGCGGCGCCGCCCGCTCCGTCGTCGACTCGGCCAGCAGTGTCCTCGCACAGTTCGGCGGTGTCATGCTCGCGTTCGCCTTCATCGCGACGATCGGCGCCCAGGGGCTGGTGACGGTTCTGCTGCGCAACGTCTTCCACATCAACATCTACGAGAACGGCGTCTGGCTCTACACCGTGCCCGGGCTGATCCTCCCGTACCTCTATTTCCAGATCCCGCTGATGGTCATCACGTTCCTGCCTGCCCTGGAGGGACTGCGCCCCCAGTGGCTCGAGGCGACCGCCACGCTGGGCGGCACTCGCTGGACCTACTGGACCCGTGTCGGCGGCCCCATCCTGCTGCCGTCGTTCCTCGGCAGCCTGCTGCTGCTGTTCGCCAATGCCTTCTCGTCCTACGCGACCGCGGCCGCGCTGGTCGGGCAGGCGAACAACATCGTCTCGCTGCAGATCCGCCAGGCGCTCATCTCCGAGACCGTCCTCGGACGCGCCAACCTGGCAGGCTCGATGGCGCTCGGGATGCTCGTGGTCATGGTCGTCGTCATGCTGGCGTACTCCGCTCTCGTCCGCCGCACGGCGAGGTGGCAACGATGAGCGGGCAGAACCCGTTGCGGCTCGGGCCCGGCCCCGTCGTCCGCACGGTGATCTGGGTCGTGCTCGGCGCGTTCTTCCTCATCCCGCTGTTGTCGATGCTGGAGTTCACCCTTCGCACGGCCAAGCCCGGCGTCTACAGCTTCGACCGCTGGATCGCGGTCTTCGGCGGCGGTACGACGCGCTACGACCGCGTGTACCAGGGTCTCGGCAACTCGCTCGTGCTGGCGGTCGTCACTGTCGCGATCGTGCTGCTGGTGCTGCTGCCGACGATCGTGCTGATCGAGCTGCGGTTCGCCCGGCTGCGCCGGCTGCTGGAGGCCGTCTGTCTCCTGCCCATCATGATCCCGGCGATCGTGATGGTCGTCGGGCTCGCGCCGACGTACGCCGTGGTCACCGAGATCTTCGGCTCTGGCGCCTGGACGCTCGCGTTCGCGTACGGGATCACCGTCCTGCCGTACGCGTACCGCGCCATCCAGAGCAACGTCGCCGCGGTCGACATGATCACGCTCAGCGAGGCGGCGCGCTCCCTCGGCGCCGGCTGGGGGACCGTCTTCTGGCGGGTGCTCGTGCCGAACCTGCGCCGCGGGATCCTTGCCGCGTCCGCACTGTCCGTCGCGGTCGTGCTGGGCGAGTTCACCATAGCCTCCCTGCTCAGCCGCGTGAACCTGCAGACCTCTCTGCTGCTGGTCTCGCAGTCAGACCCCTTCGTCGCGGTCATCTTCGCCCTGCTGGCGCTGGTGTTCGCGTTCGTCCTCCTCGTCGTCGTCGATCGTGTCGTCGGTTCCCGCCGGCGCACGCGCGGCCACGCTCTGAAAGGCTCATGATGACCGTCCTCGCAGAATCCTCCGTCGCCGCCGCGCGCGTCGGCTCCACCGTCGAGCTCGACGGGCTGGTGCGCGACTTCGGCGGGGGCGCCGGTCTCGCCGGATTCTCGCTGCAGGCCGCGCCGGGGGAGTTCATCGCGCTGCTCGGCCCGTCGGGCTGCGGAAAGACCACAGCGCTGCGCGCGCTGGCCGGGCTCGAGCGCGTCGATTCCGGACGCATCCTCATCGACGGGCGCGACGTCACCGACGAGCCGACGAGCCGGCGCGATCTCGGGATGGTGTTCCAGTCGTACTCGCTCTTCCCGCACCTCACCTCAGGCCAGAACGTCGAGTTCGGGCTGCGGATGCGCAGGGTGGCGGCCGAGAAGCGCCGCCGCCGCGCGGCCGAGGCGCTCGAACTCGTCGGTCTCGACCACCACGCCGGGCGGTACGCCCACCAGCTGTCCGGCGGCCAGCAGCAGCGGGTGGCGCTCGCCCGGGCGCTGGTCACCGAGCCGCGCGTGCTCCTGCTCGATGAGCCGCTGTCGGCCCTCGACGCCAAGGTGCGCGTGCAGTTGCGCGAGGAGATCCGCCGCATCCAGACCGAGCTCGGGATCACGACCTTCTTCGTCACGCACGACCAGGAGGAGGCGCTCGCCGTCGCGGACCGCGTCGCTGTCATGCGCGCGGGCGCCATCGAGCAGATCGGAACGCCGGAAGAGCTCTACCATCGCCCGGCGACGGCTTTCGTGGCCGAGTTCGTGGGCCTGACCAACCGGGTGCCCGGGGCGGTGTCCGGCGGCGTGCTGCAGGTGCTCGGCCAGGCCGTGCCGCTTGCCGCTCCCGCTGCAGACGGCCCGGTGATCGCCTATCTGCGCCCCGAGGATCTGCTGCTGACGACGGAGGGACTGCCGGCCGAGGTGCTGACCAGCAGTTTCCTCGGCGCGCTGCGGCGCACCCGCGTGCGGCTGGCCGACGGGTCGGAGCTGGCCGTCCAGCACGGCGCGCGGGAACAGCCCACGCCGGGCGAGCGCGTGCACCTCGCGCTCTCCGGCACACCTGTCACCGTCGCGCCCGCCGCCTGAGTCGGGGCGACGCTCTCGAAGGGCGCCTTAAAGCCCTGAAGACGCCGTTTTAGGGGCGTTAAGGCGCCCTTCGAGATCCGTGGAGGCACGGTCGCGCGGGCGCGGGCGCGCTAGTAGAGTAATTCTCATGTCTGGCATCGTCCCGGGGGCGGACGCCGAAGTCTCAGACGCCATCGACCCCACATCCTTCGTGAAGACCTTCTCGCCGAGTGACGTGGTCACTCGGATCCGTCCGGGCGACATCCTGCGCTGGCCGCCTTTCATCTTCCCCATCGAGATCATCAGCCCGACCCACACCGTGGGCAAGGGCCGCACGAATCTGACCCTCATCGCATCCGACATCATGCAGACCGACACGTCGGGAACGCCGTACGCGTCGTTCACGTTCCGGCAGGTCCCCTCGGGAGGCCCGGGCGTGTCCGTCCACTTCGACCCGGGTGCGTACGGGGCGACGGCGGCGGCGGACTACGTCGTCTCCTTCCTCGTCTCCACCAGCGGGCCGGTCTCGCTGACCGTCGGCGGCTACGCCGGCCCCGGGACTGTCACCGGAGCCGGGGTGAAGACCGTGAACGGCAACGTCTCGGTCCAGGTGGGCCTGCACAACGTCCCGCCGGGCCAGGTCGTCTACGCCTCGATCCAGCAGACGTCGTCCGGCCCGTCGTGGTCGTGGTTCAACACCTGGATCGAGCATCCACCCCTCGTCTTCGAACCCTGAACGGATCCACAGGAACGTCGACGTCACGCCCCTAGACTGGCGGGCATGGCAGACAGCGACGCCCCGGCGGGCACGAACCCGTCGGCACCGCAGGACGATCGGGGACCGTCGATCCGGGCACGCTTCCTGAGACGCCGACGCGACCTGGAGGCGCCGCTCACTCCGGTCGACGAGTCGCTGCCCCGCGGTGTGCGCCTGGCCGGGGCGTGGTCGTGGCGCCTGCTGGTCATCGGAGCGGTCATCGCGGTCGCGATCTTCCTGATCGTGCAGCTGCGCCTCATCGTCGTGCCCGTCCTGATCGCGGTGCTCGTCGCGGCGCTGCTCGTGCCGTTCAAGGACTTCCTGCGCCGCCACCGCTGGCCGTCCTGGCTCGCGATCGTCACGGCGCTGCTCACGTTGATCGTCGTGGTCGGCGGCCTGTTCTACCTCGCCATCTGGCAGGTCACCCGGCAGAGCCAGGCCCTGCAGACACAGTCCGTGGCGGCGTTCGACCAGTTCCGCGCCTGGCTGACCACCGGACCGCTCGGACTCACCCCCGATCAGATCGACAGCGCGTTCCAGTCGATCTGGACGTCCATCCAGCAAGACAGCCAGGTCTTCATCTCGGGCGCGCTCTCCATCGGCTCGACGCTCGGACACGTGCTCACCGGCGCCCTGCTGACGCTGTTCAGCGTGCTGTTCATCCTGATCGACGGGCGCAGCATCTGGGGGTGGATCGTGCGGATCTTCCCGAAGAACGCGCGCGGCGCGGTGGACGGAGCGGGCCGGGAGGGGTGGACGACGCTCCGCAACTTCGCCAAGGTGCAGGTCCTCGTCGCCTCGATCGACGCCCTCGGCATCGGACTCGGCGCGTTCTTCCTCGGGCTGCCGCTGGTCATCCCGATCGCGGTGCTGGTGTTCCTCGGGTCGTTCATCCCGATCGTCGGCGCCGTGATCACGGGGGCGCTCGCCGTGTTCATCGCTCTCGTGTTCAAGGGCTGGGTCTTCGCGCTCATCATGCTCGGGATCGTCCTGCTGGTGCAGCAGATCGAGGGACACGTGCTGCAGCCGCTGATCATGGGCACCGCCGTCAAGGTTCACCCCCTCGCGGTGGTGCTCGCCGTCGCCGCCGGATCGCTGCTCGCCGGCATCCCGGGCGCCCTCTTCGCCGTGCCCTTCGTCGCGGTGCTCAACGTGATGGTCCACTACGTCTCGTCGGGCGCGTGGCGCACAGCGCCTCCGGAGGTCGTGGAGCCTCCGGCCGGAGCGATCTGGGAGACCGTCCCGCGTCCCCTGCGTCGCCCGTAGCCCGCGCCCGGTTCGCATACATCCGGCGGTATATGACCGCGAGTAGGCTGTGCGAGTGGACACCGCGACCGAATCGACGCGCACACCGTTCGCCGGCCCCAGCCTCGACGAGATCGAAGCCGCGCGCGCGATCGTGAGCCGGGTCGCGCAGCCGACGCCGATCGAGACATCGCGGTACCTCACCGACGTCATCGGCGCCCCCGTGATCCTCAAGTGCGAGAACCTCCAGCGCACCGGCTCGTACAAGATCCGCGGGGCATACCACCGGCTCTCGAAGCTGACGGCCGAGGAGCGCGAGCGGGGCGTCGTCGCCGCGTCGGCAGGCAACCATGCGCAGGGCGTCGCCTTCGCCGCCCGCGAGCTCGGCATCCACGCCACGATCTTCATGCCGGTCGGCGTCGCGATCCCCAAGTTCCAGGCGACGCGGGCGTACGGCGCCGATGTGGTGCTGAGCGGCAGCATCGTCGACGAGACGCTGCGCGCGGCTGCTGACTTCGCGGCCGAGACCGGCGCGGTGCTCATCCCGCCGTTCGACCACGCCGACGTGATCGCCGGTCAAGGCACTCTCGGCCTCGAGATCCTCGACGAGGTGCCCGACGTCTCGACCATCGTCGTCCCGATCGGCGGCGGCGGTCTCATCTCCGGTGTGGCGAGCGCGGTCAAGCAGCGCGCCGCCCGCGAGGGACGCACGATCCGGGTGATCGGCGTGCAGGCGGCCAATGCCGCACCGTATCCGGCTTCTCTGGAGGCCGGCGAACCGACCGAGATCGGGCTGGTCGCCACGATCGCCGACGGCATCGCCGTGAGCAAGCCGGGCATCCTCAACTTCGAGATCATCCGCGACGCCGTGGATGCGGTGGTGACCGTCACCGAGGACGACATGGCCCGCGCCCTGCTGGTGCTGCTGGAGCGCGCCAAACTCGTGGTCGAGCCGGCCGGAGCCGCCGGCGTCGCCGCCATCCTCGCGGGGCACGTGCAGCACGAGGGGCCCGGCTCGGTCGTGGCCATCCTGTCGGGCGGCAACATCGACCCGCTCCTGATGCAGCGTGTGATCGCCCACGGGCTCGCGGCCTCCGACCGCTACCTGCGGCTCTCGATCATGCTGCCCGATCGCCCGGGTCAGCTCGCCCGCATCGCCGAGATCCTCGCGGGGGTCAACGCCAACGTGGTGGAGGTGCTGCACACGCGGCACGGCAACGGGCTGCAGCTCAGCCAGGTCGAGCTCGTCGTCTCGGTCGAGACGCGCGGCACCGAGCATCGCCAGCAGGTCATCCAGGTGCTGCGCCAGGCCGGCTACGACCCGGTGCTCGAAGAGGAATAGCCCGGCCCGCTCCGAATACAGAAAACCGCTCGGATCCGATGTTCGGACGAGCGGTCTCCGGTATGCGGGGGTCGGTGGCGCCGTTACTGGCCGGTGTACGTCTCGACCTTGACGATCTCGACCGCGATCTGGCGGCCGTTGGGAGCCGTGTACTCGGTCGTGTCGCCGACCTTCAGGCCGAGGATGGCGGCGCCGAGCGGGCTCTGCTCGCTGTAGACCGGCAGGTCCGTCCCGGCCGCGATCTCGCGGTTGCCGATCAGGAACACGCTCTCGTCACCGGCGATGATCGCGGTGATGACGGTGCCGGGTTCCACGACACCGTGGCTCTGCGGTGCCTCGCCGACGGTCGCGCTGCGCAGCAGGTTCGTCAGCTGCACGATGCGGGCCTCGATCTTGCCCTGCTCGTCCTTGGCGGCGTGATAGCCGCCGTTCTCCTTGAGGTCGCCCTCTTCGCGGGCCGCCTCGATGCGCTTCGCGATCTCATTACGGCCGTTGACGCTGAGCTCCTCGAGTTCGGCCGAGAGACGGTCGTACGCGTCCTGGGTCAGAAACGTGACCTGAGACTCCTGGGACATGGTGAACTCCTTCGCGCCTGCGGTGCGAACCGCTTCGGCTGATTCCCGGCCGAAGCCGGTGGTGCAGTGCCGGTGGGTAAAGTAGACGCCCCGGCCTCGGCCGGGGCGTATCCAGAGAATGTTAGGTCAGCCAGCAGGTGTTAATCAAACCGGTGTTGCTCTGCGCGATGGTCCGGATGGTCTCGGTGTGCGTCGTCACGCGGGCGTCACTGGCGGGATAGCTGACGATCCGCCAGCCCACGATCGCGTAGTCCTCGTTGAGCGCCTGCAGTGCGCAGGTCACGCCGGTTCCCGGCTTCGTGTTGATGGTGAAGGTGATCTCGACGTGGTGGGCGTCGGGGATCGAGTACGCCGTGTCGGTCGTCTCGAGATCGGCCTGGTTGTTGTCCCAGCCGGCCCAGAACGCCCAGGCGGTGACGACGGCGAGGACGGCGAGGCCGCCCGCGGCGAGCAGCCAGCGATCGCGGCGGCGTCGGCCGGGGGTGCGGCCGTAGCGGGACTGGAGGGTGGGCGACTCGGGGGCGACGGACGGAGCCGGTGCTGACGGCTGGTGTGTCGTGCGTGCCATCGCTGTCGCCGTCTGCCTCTCGGTGCGCGTTCAGGCCCGCCGTCAGGGCGACGGTAGGCTGGAACAAGACTAGGAGACGAAGCTGTGAATCACGCTTCGCGCCCTGCTCGGCTCCCGACCTGAAAGCGAGCATCCCCCATGCCTCAGCTGTTGCTGAAGGCCGGCGTCTGGCTGGCCGCCACGCCGACCCCGACACCGAGCTCCGGCCCGAACGAGGACCAGGTGACGCCGGGCGTCGTGGGCTTCACGGTGACGTTCCTGATCGCGGTGGCCGCTGTGCTGCTGGTGATCGACATGGTCCGGCGCATCCGGCGCGTGCGCTACCGCGCCGAGATCGCGGAGAAGCTGGACGCCGAGCAGGCCGCCGAGCGCACCGACGACGAGAAGTAGTCGCCCTCGAGGCGGCAGATTCTGCGCCGTCTCGAGCGATCCACCCGCAGTTCGTGCCGCCTCGGCCGCCCGCGTCAGCCGTTGTAGGCGGGATGGAGGGCGATCAGCAGGGTCGCCGTCCAATGGCAGAGGAACGCGAGCACGGTCAGCGTGTGGAAGATCTCGTGGAAACCGAACACCCCGGGGAACGGGTTCGGGCGCTTGATGCCGTAGATCACCGCGCCGATCGTGTAGAAGACGCCGCCGACGCACACCAGCACCATCATCGCCACGTTCGCGTTCACCAGATCGACGATGTACATCATCGCCGCCCAGCCGAGCAGCAGGTAGATCGGCACGTAGAGCCACCGCGGGGCGGTGATCCAGAACACCCGGAAGCCGATGCCGAGCAGGGCGCCGCACCAGACGACGCTGAGCAGCACGATGCCCTTCTGCGGGGGCAGCGCCAGCACCGCGAGCGGCGTGTAGGTGCCGGCGATCAGCAGGAAGATGTTGGCGTGGTCGATGCGCTTGAGCACGACCTTCGTCCGCGGCCTCCAGTTGAACCGGTGGTAGAGCGCCGAGTTGCCGAACAGCAGCATCGAGGTCAGCATGAAGACCGCCGACGCCCACTTCGCCGGGGCGCCCTGGGCCAGGCAGATGAGGACGATACCCGCCGCGATGGTGACCGGGAACGTGCCGGCGTGGATCCAGCCGCGCCAGGTCGGCTTGATGTCGGCGGGATTCGCCGGGGAGGCGTCGAGCAGGGGGATGTTGGGCAGCTGCGGACCCCGGGAGTCGTCCTCCTTGACCGCGGCGTCGGCAGGCGGGAGGCCGGCGGCCGGCTCGGCGAGCAGCTCGGCGACATCCTCGGGCTCGGGGGTGTTACGCGGCGTCATGGAGCAAGAGTAGGGGAGACGGGTGGCCGGATGCTGGGAGACGTGCCCCGTGGGCCGCGCTAACGTAGCTGCGTGAGCAGACGGAGTTCCGAGACGGCCAATGGCCTGCTCTACGGGCTGTATCAGAAGCGGCTGCGGCGCTACCTCGCCGGGCTCGACCGGGAATCGCTGCCGCGGCACGTCGCGATGATCATCGACGGCAACCGACGGTGGGCGCGGCAGGCGGGGCTCACCACGGTCGCCCACGGTCACCGCGCCGGCGCGGCGAAGATGCGCGAGTTCCTGGAATGGTGCGACGACCTCGGCATGGAGGTCGTGACGCTGTACCTGCTCTCGTCGGACAACCTGACCAACCGCGACAGCTCCGAGCTCACCGACCTGATCGAGATCATCGCCCAGCTGGCGGACGACCTCTCCCGCTACCGCGACTGGCGCATCAAGCACGTCGGTTCGCCCGCCGGCCTCCCGCCGCGGCTCGTGGAGGCGCTCGCCGAAGCCGAGAAGCGCACGGCCGGCAGAACAGGCATGCACGTCAACCTGGCCGTCGGCTACGGAGGCCGCAAAGAGATCACCGATGCGATGCGCAGCATCGTCGCGGCCCACCACGCCGAGGGCGGCAGCCTCGAGACGCTGGCCGACCTCCTCACCCCGGATCTCATCGGCGCGCACCTCTACACCGGCGGTCAGCCCGACCCGGACCTCGTCATCCGCACGTCGGGCGAGCAGCGGCTGAGCGACTTCATGCTGTGGCAGAGCGCGCACAGCGAGTTCTACTTCGTGGAGGCCCTGGGTCCCGATCTGCGCGAGGTCGACTTCCTGCGCGCGATGCGCGACTATTCGCGGCGCCAGCGCCGCTACGGCTCCTGACCATCCGCCCGGCCGCCCCGGGTGAACCTCGGCGTGAAGCCGCTCCGCCCGGGCGTCGATTCGCCGTGGCCGCCGTGCGGCGGGCAGGATGGTGGCGGAGGTCAGGATGACGACGATCGAGGAGTTCGCCGCCGGATTCGGCGAGGAGCCCGGCTATCTCGACTACGGCCGCGTCGGCCCGCTGTCTCGGGCGGTGCACGCGGAGGTGCTCGGTCAGTACGAGATGCTCGCGAAGGCGCGGTTCGGCACCGTCGACCGGATGCACGCCGAGTCCGGTCGCGTGCGGGAGGCGGTCTCCGCTCTGACCGGTTTCCCCGTCGGGAGGATCGCGTTCCAGCCCAACGCGTCGACCGGCCTCATGCACGCCGCCTTCGGCCTGACCGGCGGCGAGGTGCTGCTGTCGCCCGCCGAGTTCCCCAGCGTGACCTATGCCGCAGCCCGTGCCGCTCAGGCCATGCACGTGGTGACGCCCGTGTGGCTCGAGACCGACCACGGCCGGGTCACGCCCGCGCAGATCAAGCAGCAGATCACCGACGCCACCAGCGCCGTGATGGTGAGTCTCGTCGACTCGCGAACCGGCTACCTCGCCGACATCGACGGCATCCGCCAGGTGATCGGGGACCGGCTGCTCATCGTCGACGCGATCCAGGGCTTCGGCGTGGTCGATGCGCCGTTCGAGGTGGCCGACGTGGTCGTCTCCGGCGGCCAGAAGTGGACCCGCGCCGGCTGGGGCACCGGCTTCCTCGCGCTCAGCGAGCGCGCGGTCGAGCACCTGACCCCGGTCTTCAGCGGGTGGGTCGGGACCGGTGCAGGCGAGCGGTGGGACGAGGTCGTCGAGCCGGCGCGCGACGCATCGGCCTTCACGGTCTCGAACCCCGACCCGGTGGCGGAGGCCCGCTTCGCGGCGGCGCTCGAAGAGGTCGCCGCCGTGGGCGTCCCGGCGATCTCGGCCGCGATCTCCGAGCTGGTCGAGCAGGTGATCGACCTGGCGGACGAGTTCGCCGTCCCGGTCGCATCGTCGCGCAACGCCGCCGAGCGCGCGGGCATCGTGGTGCTGGAGCCGTTGCCCGAGCAGCTGACCGTGCTCGCGGCCTCCCTGTTCAATCACGGCGTCACCGCCAAGGTCCGCGAGAGAAGTGCTCGCATCAGCGTGCACGCAGGGACGACGGAGGAGACGATCGACATGCTGCGCGCCGCGCTGACCTCCTACGCCTCCGCGACCTGATCGCGCGCCTCCCACAACTGGGGGCGAATGTTCACCTGACCGAAACACGACACGCGGTCGACGGGACCCGCGCTGTCGGACGTGCGGCGTACGTTCGACTCATCGGGCACGGCGCCCGATCGAGACGGCCACATAAGTTCGTTTCGGAACCCACTGGCCGGCTCGCCAAAGTATCCGCCGGCTCTCGCGGAAGCGGAGCGGCGGGGTGGGAGTGGTCGTGGCTGAATCAGGAACCCGGCAGTTCGAGTCGGCATCGAGCGGTATCCGTCAGAGCGAGCGCACGTACGTGCTCGACACATCGGTGCTGCTGTCCGACCCCAAGGCGATCTTCCGGTTCGCCGAGCACGCTGTCGTCATCCCTGTCGTCGTCGTGAGCGAGCTGGAGGGCAAGCGGAACGACCCGGAGATCGGGTACTTCGCGCGGCAGGCGCTGCGCAACCTGGACGACCTGCGCGTCCAGCACGAGCGGCTCGACTTCCCGATCCCGGTCGGTGACGGCGGCTCGCTGCGCGTGGAGCTCAACCACTCCAACATGTCGGTGCTCCCGAGCGGGATGCAGCTCGGCGACAACGACTCCCGCATCCTGGCCGTCGCGATGAACCTCGCGAACGACGGTCTGGCCGTCACGGTGGTCTCCAAGGACCTCCCGATGCGTGTCAAGGCCTCGTCGATCGGCCTCGCCGCCGAGGAATACCGGCACGAGCAGGTCGTGGACAGCGGATGGACGGGACTCGCGGAGATCTCCCTCGGCAGCGACCAGATGAGCTCGCTTTACGAGAACGAGTGGATGCGCACCGGGCAGGTCGACGGCCTCCCGGTGAACACCGGGCTCATCGTGCACTCCGACCGCGGTTCGGCACTCGGGCGCGTCGTCGCCGACGGCGAGCTGAAGCTCGTGCGCGGCGACCGGGACGTGTTCGGTCTGCACGGCCGCAGCGCCGAGCAGCGCCTGGCGATCGACCTCCTGCTCGATCCGGAGGTCGGCATCCTCTCGCTCGGCGGTCGGGCCGGCACCGGCAAGTCGGCGCTCGCCCTGTGCGCCGGTCTGGAGGCCGTGCTCGAGCGGCAGCAGCACAAGAAGATCATGGTCTTCCGCCCCCTCTACGCCGTCGGCGGCCAGGAGCTGGGCTACCTCCCGGGCGACCAGGGCGAGAAGATGAACCCCTGGGGACAGGCCGTGTTCGACACGCTCGGTGCTCTCGTGTCGCAGAACGTGCTGGACGAGGTTCAAGATCGCGGCATCCTCGAGGTGCTGCCGCTGACGCACATCCGCGGCCGTTCGCTGCACGACGCGTTCGTGATCGTCGACGAGGCGCAGTCGCTGGAGCGCAACGTGCTGCTGACGGTGCTGAGCCGCGTCGGGCAGAACTCGCGTGTCGTCCTGACCCACGACGTCGCGCAGCGGGACAACCTGCGGGTCGGCCGGCATGACGGCGTCGCCTCGGTGATCGAGACGCTGAAGGGACACCCGTTGTTCGCGCACATCACGTTGACGCGGTCGGAGCGCTCCGCGATCGCGGCGCTGGTGACGGAGATGCTGGAGGCCAACGAACTCGCCTGAGCTGCCGCCGCCCGGCCGTGATGAAGGGTCGGGTGAAAGAACCCGCCACATTCTGGGCGATTCTAGGATTCAGGTATTCGCTGTGGAATCGTGATCTCGCCAGAGACCCGCGCCTAGCGTGGGGCCATGGGGGAAACAACGATCCGGATCGCCCTTGCGGCCGGTCTGGGCGTCGCACTGCTGGGGGCACGCGACGCCGGACCGGCCGCAGTCGGGGCGCTGTACGTCGCCACGGTGACGACAGCGCTGGTGCAGTACGACCTGCGCGAACGGCGGCTCCCGGATGCGCTGGTGCTGCCCGGTCTCGCCTTCGTGGCCGTGGGGGTGGTCTGGAGCGCGCTGGGCGGAGGCCGCGGCCTGGAGGTGCCGGTCGCAGCGGTGGTGTGCGCGCTCGGCGTGCTGGTGGCGTTCCTCGTGCTGGCATCCGGTGGCGGGCTCGGCATGGGCGACGTGAAGCTCGCGATGCTGCTCGGGGCGGCTCTGGCCGCAGTCGTGGCGGAGCGCGCGCCGCCGGGAGGAGGGCTCGGGATGCCGGGCGCGGGCGCCGCGGTGGCCGCCGCCGGGGGAGCCGTCGTCGCCTGGGCGGTGGCTTCGCTCGTGCTCGGCGGACTTGCGGCCGGGGTGATGCTGGCCTCCGGTGCCCGGAGACCGGTCGCCGCTCCTACCGAGCTGCCGTTCGGGCCGGTGCTGCTTGCGACGTTCTGGACGGTCGCACTCTCGTGGTGAGCGACGACGAAGCGCCCCTTCCGCACGGCGCAGGCCGAGCGAAGAAGGGGCGCCTCGATGGAGTGCGGAGCGCGGTGCGGGCTCAGCCCGGGTGGGTCATGCTCAGCACGTCGAGCGCCGAATCCAACTGCTCCTCGGTGACCTCGCCGCGCTCGACGAAGCCGAGGTCGATCACGGCCTCCCGCACGGTCATACCCTGGGCGACCGCGTGCTTGGCGACCTTGGCGGCCGCCTCATAGCCGATGACGCGGTTGAGCGGCGTCACGATCGACGGGCTCGACTCCGCGAACGCGCGAGCGCGGTCGAGGTTGGCCTCGAGACCGGTGACCGTCTTGTCGGCGAGCACCCGGCTGGCCTGGGAGAGAAGGCGGATCGACTCGAGCAGCGCGGTGCCCATGACCGGGATCGCGACGTTGAGCTCGAAGAGACCGGAGGCACCGCTCCAGGCGATGGTCGCGTCGTTGCCGACGACACGGGCGGCGACCATCAGCACGGCCTCCGGGATGACCGGGTTGACCTTGCCCGGCATGATGGAGGAGCCCGGCTGCAGATCGGGGATGTGCAGCTCGCCGAGGCCGGTGTTCGGGCCGGAGCCCATCCAGCGGAGGTCGTTGCAGATCTTGGTGAGGCTGACGGCGATGGTGCGCAGGGCACCGGAGGCCTCCACCAGCGCGTCACGGTTGGCCTGGGCCTCGAAGTGATTGCGCGCCTCGGTGATCGGCAACTCGGTCTCGGCGGTGAGCAGCTCGATCACCAGCTGCGGGAAGCCGATCGGGGTGTTGATGCCGGTGCCGACAGCGGTGCCGCCGAGCGGGACCTCCGCCACGCGCGTCAGCGCCGCCTGCACGCGCTCGATGCCGTAGCGGATCTGCGCGGCGTAGCCGCCGAACTCCTGGCCGAGGGTCACCGGTGTGGCGTCCATGAGGTGGGTGCGGCCCGACTTGACGGCCGTCGCCCAGAGCTCGGCCTTCTCCTCGAGCGCCACAGCGAGGTGGTCGAGGGCGGGGATGAGGTCGTCGATCAGCGCGCCGGTGACGGCGATGTGCACCGACGTGGGGAAGACGTCGTTCGACGACTGCGAGGCGTTGACCTGGTCGTTCGGGTGCACCGGCCGCCCCAGACGCCGGGTGGCGAGCGTCGCCAGCACCTCGTTCATGTTCATGTTGGACGACGTGCCGGAGCCGGTCTGGTACACGTCGATCGGGAAGTCCCCGTTGTGGGCGCCGCTGACGACCTCGTCGGCGGCCGCTGCGATGGCCTCGGCGACGTCGGCGTCGAGGACGCCCAGACGAGCGTTGGCGAGCGCGGCCGACTTCTTGATGCGGGCGAGCGCGGCGATCTGGGCCGGCTCGAGAACCGAACCCGAGATCGGGAAGTTCTCGACGGCGCGCTGCGTCTGCGCACCGTAGAGGGCGGCTGCGGGAACCCGCACCTCGCCCATCGTGTCGTGCTCGATGCGGTAATCGGTACCCGACTGGGTGTCCACCACGGTGTGTTCTTCCTTTCTGAGCCCGAGCGCGTCAGCGCCCGAGCGATGGGTCGGCGACCGGTTCGGCCATACCGACGACGGCGTCGGGAACGACCCGGCCTTCTTGGAGCCGGTAGTTCGCCCCGACGATGGCGAGGAGGTTGGCGGCGACGGCGTCGCTGAGGATCTCCGAGCGTGCGAGCAGTTCGGCGACGGTGTCACGCAGGTGCTCCTTGCCGACCTCCGACGCATCGACCGTTGCCGGGTCGACGTGCTGGTCGGCCGGGGTGCCGGCGACCCGGTGCACCGCCGGCAGGATCGGCGAGATGAGCTGCGCGATGTGCGGCGGCAGCGGGTCGGCGTCGGCGCCCTGGGAGGCGATGGCGGAGGCGACGGCGCCGCACGCGTCGTGGCCGAGCACGAGGATGAGCGGCACGTTCAGCACGGCGACGGCGTATTCGAGGGAGGCGATCGCCGAGTCGGACGCCACCTGGCCGGCGTTGCGCACCACGAACGCGTCGCCGAGGCCGAGGTCGAAGATGATCTCGGCCGCGAGCCGGGAGTCGGCGCAGCCGAAGATCGCGGCGACCGGGTGCTGGCCCTCGGCGAGGGTCGCGCGCCGCTCCACGTCCTGACGCGGGTGCAGCGGCGTTCCGGACACGAAGCGCTCGTTGCCGGCCAACAGTTCTTTCCAGACGCGTCCGGGACGGGTCGTGGGCATCTACTTACCTCCTGGGGTCGGGGATCCGAGGGCGTGCAGCTGGCCGGCCAGCGAGGACGCGACCGTGGTGAACTCGTCGTCGGCAGCGGTGCCGTAGACGACCACGGTGCTCCTGCCCGCGGTCGTGGCCAGCGCATAGGCGACATTGCCCGCGTCGGAGCCTGCCGAGCGGTTGTCGTACACGTCCCACTTCACGCCGTCGATCTCCCGGGTGCCTGCGATGTGTGTGCGGTTCACCTGGTCGGCGACCCAGCTGTCGTTGGCGCCGAATCCTTGGACGACGCCGATGTACTGGCCCTTGGGCGTCAGGAGCCCGATGTACCAGGCGTCGACGTTGTCGGACGTCTTGGTGCGCAGTTCCGCGCTGTTCGACTTCCAGCTGGACGGCAGCTGCGGAACGAGCAACCGGTCGGGCTCGCTGCCCTGAGCCTGCTGCGCGACCGCGGCGTAGTCGACGGCGGGGGCCGTCGAGGTCGGGTTGCCTCGCGGCACGACGAGGACGATCAGGACGACCAGGGCCACCGTCGCGATGAGCGAGTAGACCAGGTTGTTGACCGTCTGCCGGTTGCGGTGGTTCGCCGAGTCCTGCGCCTTGCGTGCGGCGGTCTCCTCCGGCGTCTCCGGTCGGCCGAGCTCGGCCACGACGGCCGGCGCCTTGGTGCGTGGGCTCATTCGCCGGGCGCTCCTGAGGCTGCGGCGGCCGCCCCGGCGCGAGCCGCATCGAGCCGGGCCTTCGCGCCGATCAGCCACTCCTCGCAGTGGCGCGCCAGCGCCTCGCCGCGCTCCCAGAGGGCGATCGACTCCTCCAGGGTGATCGAGCCCTGCTCCAGCTCTCCGACGACGCGGATGAGCTCGTCGCGCGCTTCTTCATAGCTGAGCGCACTGATCTCGGGAGTGGGCATGGTGACCATTCTATTTGTCTCGCTGGGCGGCCGCTGGGTCGCCCGCTGTGTCGTCTGCAGGCTCGCCTGCCGGATCGTCGGCGCCTCCGGTCGCGGGCGAGGGGAGACGCTCGCCGGCCGTGGCGGCGAACGCGCCCGCCGCGACCGTCACCCGCAACTCGGCGCCCTCCGGAGCCTCGGCCGGCGAGCCGACGACGTGGCCCTGCGCGTTCTGCACGATCGCGTAACCGCGGTCGAGCGTGCCCTGCGGCGAGAGCGCCCGCAGCCGGCCGCGCAGATCGGCGATGCGGGTGGTCTCCCGATCGGCTCGGCGCTCGACCAGCTCGGCGCCGCGGGCGACCTGCCGGGTGAGCTCCTGCGCACGCGAGTCGATGATCCAGCCCGACGACGCGAGTGCCGGGCGGGTGCGCAGGTGGCCGATCCGGTCGATCTCGTGGTTGATCAGGTGCGTGAGCCGCAAGCCGATTCGCGAACGGGCCTGCTGGACGCGCGCGAGCTCCTCCGCCACGTCGGGCACGACCCGCTTCGCGGCGTCGGTGGGGGTGGAGGCGCGCAGGTCGGCCACCTCGTCCAGCAGCGGGCGGTCCGCTTCGTGACCGATGGCGCTCACGATCGGCGTGCGGGCGTCGGCGGCGGCACGCACGACCCGCTCGTCGCTGAAGCCGAGTAGATTCTGGAAGTCGCCGCCGCCGCGGGCGACGATGATGACCTCCACCTCGGGATCGGCGTCGAGCGTGCGGATGGCGGTCACGACCTCCACCGGCGTCCTGTCGCCCTGAACGGCGGCGTGCACGACCCGGAACCGCACCTGCGGCCAGCGCAGCTGGGCGTTGCGCAGCACGTCCTTCTCGGCGTCGGAGTCCTTGCCGGTCACCAGGCCGATGGTGTGCGGGAGGAAGGGGAGGCGCCTCTTGCGCTCGGCCGCGAACAGGCCTTCGGCCGCCAGCTGCGCGCGCAGGCGCTCCAGCCGCTCCAGCAGGTCGCCGAGGCCGACATGGCGCATGTCGGAGACCTGCATGGTGAGGCTGCCGCCCTTGACCCAGTAGTTGGGCTTGACCGCCGCGATCACCCGGTCGCCCTGCTTGAGGTCGGCGGGGATGCGCGCGCGCACCGACGACCAGATCGTGAACGAGATCGTGGCGTCTTCGCGCAGGTCTTTGAGCTTGCCGTAGACGTTGCCGCCGGACACGCCCCACTGGGTGATCTCACCCTCGACCCACGCGGTGCCGAGGCGGTCGATCCAGCCGCGGATGCGGTCGGCGAGCAGCGCGACGGGCCACGGGGCGTCGAGGGTCGGCGGCCCGGGCGTCATCGTCGGCGCGTTCGTCGTCGGCGTGCTGCCTGCGACCTGTGCCACCCGGCCTCCCATTCGTTCTTCAGCGCGCTCCGCGTACGATCGAGGAGTGAGCGACGCGACCATCAGCCTCCCCATGCCCCGGATCCCCGTCAAGCGGGATGCCGGTGCGCGCGGGCGGCTTCAGGATATCCCGGTCCAGGGACACAAGCGCGTGCTGCTGGCCGCCCCCCGCGGCTACTGCGCCGGAGTCGACCGGGCCGTGGTGGCCGTCGAGAAGGCGCTCGAGCACTACGGCGCCCCGGTCTACGTGCGCAAGCAGATCGTGCACAACGTGCACGTGGTCTCCGAACTCGAGCAGCAGGGCGCGATCTTCGTCGACGAGGTCGACGAGGTGCCGACCGGCGCGCACGTCGTGTTCTCCGCCCACGGGGTGTCGCCCGCGGTCGTCGACGCGGCCGCCGACCGCGGCCTCCTCGCGATCGACGCCACCTGCCCCCTGGTCACGAAGGTGCACCGGGAGGCCGTGCGCTTCGCCCGCGACGACTTCCAGATCCTCTTGATCGGCCACGAAGGCCACGAAGAGGTCGAGGGCACGGCCGGCGAGGCTCCCGAGCACGTCACGCTGGTCAACGGCCCCGACGACGTCGACCGCATCGAGGTGGAAGACCCCGACAAAGTGGTCTGGCTGTCGCAGACCACGCTGTCGGTCGACGAGACCATGGAGACCGTGCGCCGCCTCCGCGAGCGCTTCCCGAACCTGCAGGACCCACCGAGCGACGACATCTGCTACGCGACCCAGAACCGCCAGGTCGCGATCAAGAAGGTCGCAGAACACGCCGACCTGGTGATCGTCGTGGGCTCGGCCAACTCGTCCAACTCGGTGCGCCTGGTGGAGGTCGCGCTCGAATACGGCGCGAAGGCCGCCTACCGCGTCGACTACGCCAGCGAGATCCGCCAGGAGTGGCTCGAGGGTGTCGCGACCGTGGGGGTGACCAGCGGTGCATCGGTGCCGGAGGTGCTCGTCCGGGAGGTCCTCGACGACCTCTCCGGCGCCGGCTACTCCGAGGTGCAGGAGGTCAAGACGGCCGAGGAGGACCTGATGTTCTCGTTGCCGAAGGAGCTGCGCAGAGACATCAGCGGCAAGCAGGACGCTCGCGCGCTCGGCGGCCGCGGGCGCTGAGCCCTGAGCCACGGCAGACCGGACCGGAGGTCGCGCCGTCGCGCGTGCTCACGCGTGCAGCGTGCGTGACGACGCGGGGTCGGCGGCGGCCGAACCGCCGAAGGCCGGATGATACGCGGGAGGTTCCGCGAGTTCTGCGACGTCGGCGACGACCACCGACACGTTGTCGCGCGCGCGGTGCCGCAACGCGAGGGCGATGAGCGCGTCCGCCGCATCCTGCGGGGTCTCCGCGGCCACGAGCGTCTCGGCGACCTCGGTCGCCGGCACGTAGTCGCTGAGCCCGTCGCTGGTCAGCAGCCACCGGTCTCCGCGGCGCAGGGGCTCGGTGGCCACGTGCAAGGCGGCGGCGTCTTCGGGATCACCCGCCAGCACGTGCGTCACGACGCTCCGCAGGGGGTGGTCGGCGACGTCGGCCTCGGCGATGGCGCCGGTGGCCAGCAGCTCGCTCACGAGCGAGTCGTCCTCGGTGATCTGCGCCAGGGCGCCGTCGCGCAGGCGGTAGGCGCGTGAGTCACCGGTGTGCGCGACGAGCGCACGCTCCCCGTCGGAGAACAGGCCGACGAGCGTCGTCGCCATCCCTGTGAGTGCGGGGTCCATCCGCACCCGCAGCGCGAGATCGGCGTTCGCGACGGCGATGAGCTCCCGCAGGCGCTCCTCGCCGGGCAGGCGGCCCTCCGTCGCATCCAGCATCGACGCCAACCGGATCGCCACCGTGGCCGATGCCACTTCGCCCGCGGCGTGACCCCCGACACCGTCGGCGACGAACGCCGACCACGCCGACACGTACAGCGAGTCCTCGTTGCCGTCGCGGTAGTCGCCGCTGATCGACGCCTGCCCGGTCGCGAAGCCCAGCGGAGCGGGCGGCGCCGGCGGGATGCCGGAGACGATGTCGTCGGCGTTCCCCGCGATCCACTGCATGAGCGGGAGCAGGCGATCCGTGACCTCCCTGCCCCGGCCGGTCAGGCTGTAATCGACGCGCGGCGGCACCGTGGGCTGCGCCGTGCGGAGGACGAAGCCGTCCTTCTCCAGCGTGCGGAGGGTCTGCGCGAGCATCTTCTCGCTGATGCCCTGGACCGTCCGCCGCAGCTCGCCCCAGCGCAGGTCGCTGCGGGCGAGGGCGACGAGCACGAGCACGCCCCATGTGCTCGTGACGTGGTTGAGCACGATGCGCGACGGACACTCCGAGGGGAGCACGCCGTCGGTGAAGCCGAGGGCCTCGAACGACGGGAATCTGGTGTCCACGTCAGTAACTTACCGAAAAGTGGGTACCTCCGACAGGGAAGTATCCCCGGCTCCCGCGGGTTGCGGAGGACGACACCAACGAAAGGAACCACCCATGACCATCGTCGTCACCGGAGCAACCGGACAGCTGGGCCGGCTCACCGTCGACTCCCTGCTCGAGCGCGGCGTGCCCGCCGCCGACATCCGCGGCCTCGGCCGGAGCGCCGAGCGCCTGGCCCCGCTCGCCGCGCTCGGCGTGCAGACCGCCGTCATCGACTTCGAGCAGCCGGAGACCCTCGACGACGCGTTCGCCGGCGGGGACGCGCTGCTCCTCGTATCGGGATCGGAGGTCGGCAAGCGCATCCCGCAGCATCGCAACGCCATCGAGGCGGCCGTGCGGGCGGGCGTCGGGCGCATCGTCTACACGAGCGCCCCGCACGCGGCCGACACCGACCTGATCCTGGCGCCGGAGCACGCCGAAACCGAGCGGCTGCTGACCGAATCCGGTCTCCCCGTCACAGTCCTGCGCAACAACTGGTACACCGAGAACTACACCGGTCAGGTCGACATCGCCGCCGCCACGGGCGAGCTGGTCGGCAGCGCGGCGGGCGGCCGGGTCGCCAGCGCCTCCCGCAAGGACTTCGCCGAGGCCGCTGCCGTCGTGCTCACCACGGACGGCCACGAGGGGGCGGTGTACGAGCTCGGCGGCGACGTCGCGTGGACCTTCGACGATCTCGCCGCGACGATCGGCGACCTGCTCGGACGGCCGGTCTCCTACCGGTCGGTCACTCCGGAGGCGCACGCGGCGGCGCTGCGCGAGGCCGGACTCGACGAGGGCACGGCCGGGTTCGTGGTCGCGCTCGACGGGAACATCCGTGACGGGGCACTGGCCGAGGTGACCGGGACGCTGAGCGAGCTGATCGGCCGCCCGACCACTCCGCTGGCCGCCGGGCTGGCCGAGGCCAGGGAGGCCGACGCCGCCGCGTGACCGACTACGCGGACACGCCGGGTGTCGGCGTCGGCGCCGGGGTCGTCGGAAGCGGCGAGCCCGGCGCCGGCGTCGGCGAGATCCCGCTGTAGAAATCGAGCAGCACCGGGTCGGTCGAGAAGATCACGCCGAGGATCACGAAGAGCGTGACGAGCGCAACGACTCCGGCGACCAGCGGAATGTAGAAGGCCAGGCGCTTGTGCACCAGCAGCCAGACCGACAGGCCGGCCGAGATCGCCCAGATTCCTGCCATCGCGATCGTCCCGGCCGTGATCAGGGGGCCGACGGACGGGTCCTGCACGTAGGCGCCGAGATTCTGCGACGAGTGCAGCAGCGCCATCGCCGCGGGCAGCGCCTGGAGGGTGCCGATCGAATAGGACATGCCGAAGAAGCCGATCACCAGCATGACGACGGTGAAGGCGAGGTTCCACCGCGGCGCGTCGGAGCGCAGCTGCGGACCGGCCCCGTACGGACCGCGGCCGTCCGGTGCCGGCCCGGCCTGCGGCGGCGCGGCAGGCTGCTCGACCTCCGACGCCGCAGGGCTGTGATGCGTCGTGTCGAGTCGGTCGGCGTCCTGCGGCGGACGCCACACCCAGCCGGGAGGGGCGAGCTCGCCGTACTGAGGGCGCGGACGTTCGTCCGGCCGCTTCTCCGGTTCGTGCTCGCTCATCCCCCCCTGCCTTACGGACTACTTGCCGGAGTGCCCGGCGCTGCCCAGCTGCTGCGTCGCCTCGATGACGCGGGCAGCCATGGCGGTCTCCGCCACCTTGCCCCACGCGCGCGGGTCGTACAGCTTCTTGTTGCCGACCTCGCCGTCCACCTTGAGCACACCGTCGTAGTTGGAGAACATGTAGCCGGCGATCGAGCGGGTGAAGGCGTACTGGGTGTCGGTGTCGATGTTCATCTTCACGACGCCGTTGCGGACCGCCTCGGCGATCTCCTCGTCGGTCGAGCCGGAACCGCCGTGGAAGACGAGGTCGAGCGGCTTCGGGCCGGTGCCGTACTTGGCGGCGAGGCCGTCCTGGATCTCCTTGAGGAGTTCCGGGCGCAGCTTGACGTTGCCCGGCTTGTACACTCCGTGCACGTTTCCGAAGGTCAGCGCGGCCATGTAGCGGCCGTTCTCGCCGAGGCCGAGAGCCTCAACGGCCTGCTCCACGTCGCCGAGGGTGGTGTAGAGAGCCTCGTTGGAGCCCTCGTGGCGCACGCCGTCCTCCTCGCCGCCGACGACGCCGATCTCGACCTCGAGGATGGCGTTGATGGCCTTGGTGCGCTTGATCATCTCCTGCGCGATCTCGAGGTTCTCGGCCAGCGGCACGGCCGAGCCGTCCCACATGTGCGACTGGAAGATCGGGTTGCGGCCGGCGCGGACCTCCTCCTCGGAGGCGGCGATGAGCGGAAGCACGAAGTCGTCGAGCGCGTTCTTGGGGCAGTGGTCGGTGTGCAGGGCGACGGTGACCGGGTAGTTCTTGGCGACCTCGGTGGCGAACTTGGCGAACGCGAGCGCGCCCGTCGCGCGGGCCTTGACCGTCTGGCCGGCGAAGTAGTCGGCGCCACCGGTCGTGACCTGGATGATGCCATCGCTGCCGGCCTCGGTGAGGCCCTGGAGCACCGCGTTGATCGTCTGCGACGACGAGACGTTGAACGCGGGGTAGGCGAACCCGCCGGCCTTCGCCTTGTCGAGCATCTCTGCGTACTGGTCCGGCGTGGCGATGGGCATTGCGGCTCCTTGGGGATCGGGGTGTCGAACGGGACTCATCATACCGAGGCGGCCGGTGCCGCCTGCCGCCGGAGGTGTGGACGAACGTTCACCATGCGACCGGCGCGTCGGGACCATCCCCTGGATACACTGGCATCGCCGTCGTCCGGCGGCTGACACCGTCGTTCGTCTCGCCGGTGCCGCACTCGATTCGTCCGGGAGGACCCATCATGACCAGCACCGACACCGCGTCCCTCTTCCTGCATCCCGATCGGAACCTGGCGATGGAGTTGGTGAGGGCGACCGAGGCGGCCGCGATCCGCGCCACGCCGTGGATCGGGCGGGGCGACAAGAACGCCGCCGACGGCGCTGCGGTGGACGCGATGCGCAAGTTCCTCGGCACGGTCAACTTCGACGGGCTGATCGTGATCGGCGAGGGCGAGAAGGACAACGCCCCGATGCTCTTCAACGGCGAGCACGTCGGCAACGGCCGCGGCCCCGCGTGCGACATCGCCGTGGACCCGATCGACGGCACGTCGCTGACGGCCGCGGGCCGCCAGAACGCGCTGTCGGTGATCGCGGTGTCCGACCGCGGAACGATGCTGGACGCGTCCAGCGTGTTCTACATGGACAAGATCGTCACCGGGCCGGAGGGCCGCGGGGTCGTGGACCTGTCGCAGCCGATCGGCGACAACATCCGGGAGCTGGCGAAGGCCAAGGGCAAGCCGGTCGGGGAGATCCGGGTGGCCGTGCTCGACCGCCCGCGGCACGAGGGACTCATCGAGGAGATCCGCGCGGCCGGCGCCGGCACCCGGCTCATGCTCGACGGTGACGTGGCGGGCGGCATCAACGCGGCGCGCTACGAGTCGCGCATCGACATGTGCGTCGGCATCGGCGGCAGCCCGGAGGGCATCACCACCGCCTGCGCGATCAAGGCGATCGGCGGGTTCATGCAGGGCCGTCTGGCGCCGAAGGATGATGCCGAGCGCGCGGGCGGCATCGCCGCCGGCCTCGAGATGGACCGCATCTACGGCGCGGAGGACCTGGTGAAGGGCGACAACACGTTCTTCGTCGCGACCGGCGTCACCGATGGCGGCCTCGTAGAGGGTGTGCGGCGCAAGGGCCCGATCATCCGCACCGAGTCGATCGTGCTGCGCTCCAAGTCGGGTACCATCCGCCGGGTCTCCGCCGATCACCTCGCGGAGAAGTGGCTCTCGCCCGACGAACTCTGAGCCTCCGAATCCGCCAGCCGGTCTTCAGGCGGCGCCGGTCTCCGCGTCGCTCGCGTCGGCGCGCTGCTTCTCTTCGAGCGCGAGCTTGTCGATGCCGTGCATGTCTCGTGCGTCGTCGGCGGAGAGCTCCGCGCGGGCGCGCACCTCGGCCTGCGCCTCCAGCTCGTTCACGAGCTCGAACGCCGTGAGTTCGCGCGGCGCCTCTTCGATGCCTTCGAGGACGCCGATCACCTTGGACTCGTCGAGGGTGCCCAGCTTGCGTGCCGCCGGGAAGACCTGACGCTCGAACGAGCCGACGAAGCCGTTGTAGTCCTTCACCGTGCGCTCGATCGACCGGCCGAGCTTCTCGATGTGGCCGGCCGTCGTGCTGAGGCGCCCGTAGAGGGTGCGGCTGAGATCGAAGAGCTCTTTGGCCTCCTTGGTCAGGACGTCTTGCTGCCAGCTGAAGGCGACCGTCTTCAACACCGACCACAGCGTCACGGGCGACGCCAATGCGACCCGCTTGCCGAAGGCGAATTCCATGATCGACGGGTCGGCCTCCATCGCCGAGGAGACCAGCGACTCGCTCGGGATGAACGCGATCACCAGCTCGGGGGAGGACTCCAGGCCCGTCCAGTAGGCCTTGCTGCCGAGCGTCGTGATGTGGTCGCGGACCGCCTTGACGTGCTGCTTCAGCAGGGCGTCGCGCTGCGCCCCTTCTGTTCCGGTGGCGGTCGCGGGGATCTGGCTGGCCTCCAGGTAGGCGTTGAACGGGACCTTCGCGTCGAGGGCGATGCTCTTGCCCCCGGGGAGCCGGATGATCATGTCCGGTCGACCGGCGCCCGACTCCGAGTGGATGCTCGACTGCACGTCGAAGTCGACGCGCTCGATCAGCCCTGCGGCCTCCACCACGCTGCGGAGCTGCGTCTCGCCCCACACACCTCGGGTGCTGTTGGAGCGCAGTGCGGACGCCAGCGACTCGGCCGTGCTGCGCAGCCGCTCCTCGGACTCGGCCGCCGAGCGGAGCTGCTGGGCGAGCTGGCCGTGCTGCTGGTGGCGCTGCGTCTCGAGCTCGACCACCTTGCGCTGCATGTCGGTGAGGCTCTCGCGGACGGGCGCGAGGGCCTGGAGCACCTTGCTCTCGGCGCGTTCGCGTTCGGTCTGGGCCAGCGCTTCGGCCCGGTGTCGCTGCTCCGTCTCGCGCAGCTGCTCCTGCACGCCGCGCAGCTGCTCCTGCAGTGCGTCGACGCGGGTGTCGGCCGCTGCGAGCTCGGCGCGGAGTTGCGACTGGACGGTGGCCTCCGCCGCGCGCACCTCGAGCAGTTCCTTCTCGTGCCGGGCGGCGACCACCACGGGGCTCTCGGCCGGTTCGGCGGCCGCATCCCGTGCGCGCAGCAGCCGCGTGACGGCGAGACCCGCGGCCGCGGCGCCGACGACGAGGCCGATGAGGAGGCCGAGGAGGAGTGCGAGCGTGTCCATGGCCTCAGTGTGGCAGGGGCCGCCGACACCGGCTGCGAAGGGCGGCGGGCGGGGCGCGAAATCGTCCCGCCCCGCCCGCCGATGCGCAGGCTCAGCGCGTGAACCGCGCCTTCAGCTCAGCCTCCAGCGCCTCCAGACTGCGTCCGCGCGTCTCCGGCAGGAAGCGGGCGACGAAGATCACCGCACACACCCCGACGGCGGCGAAGAGGAAGAACGTCGGGGAGATGCCCAGGCCGTCCACCAGCTGGGGAAAGAGGAAGCCGACCGCGAAGTTCGTCAGCCAGAGGACGAGCGCGGCCAGGCCGAAGGCGGCGCCGCGGATCCGCGCCGGGAGGATCTCGGCCAGCATCAGCCACGTGACCGGGGAGACCGCGCCCTGCTGGAAGGCGAGGAAGGTCACCGTGAGCGACAGCACGACGAAGGGCAGCGCGGGAGACCCGGCGAGCAGCGCCGAGGCTCCACCGACCAGCAGCAGCGACGTCGTCGTGCCGATGAGCCCGGCGATCAGGAGCGGGCGACGCCCGACCCGACCGAGCAGTGCGATTCCCACGAACGTCGCCAGCACCGAGATCACGCCGTTGGCGATCTGGCCGACGAGGGCGCCCTGCTGATCGAAGCCGGAACGCTGCAGGATCTGGACGCCGTAGTACATGATCGAGTTGACCCCGGTCAGCTGCTGCACCATCGCGATCCCGAGGCCGATCAGGAAGACGCGGCGGACCCACGGCACCGCGAGCTCGCGCAGCAGCGGAGTGCGCGCGGCGCGTTCGTCGTGCCGGTGGATCTCCGCGGCCTCGCGTTCGGCCTGCTCCGCGGAGCGGATGCGGCGCAGCACGGCGACACCCTCGGCGAAGCGGCCGTGCAGGATGAGCCAGCGCGGGCTCTCCGGCACGACCAGCATCCCGAAGAACAGCACGACGGCCGGCAGCGAGGCGACGACCAGCATCCACCTCCACACCGCCGCGTGATCGGGGATCGCCGCGGCGAGCACGGCGTTGACGACGAAGGCCGCCAGCTGACCGGAGACGATCATCAGCTCGTTCTGCGTCACGATGCGCCCTCGGCGTGCCGCGGGGGAGAGCTCGGCGAGGTACATCGGCACCACGACGGAGGCGCCGCCGACGGCGAGCCCGAGGGTGAACCGGGCTGCGATCATGATGCCGATCCCGGGCGCGAAGGCGCAGGCGAGGGCGGCGGCGAAGAAGATCACCGCGAGGCCGGCGATGAGCCGGCGCCGTCCGCGGCGGTCGGCGATGCGGCCGCCGGCGAACGAGCCGAGCGCGGCGCCGACGAGCAGCGAGGAGACGACGGTGCCCTCCTCGAGCGGGGTCAGCGGCCGTTGATCGAACTGCATGAACGGCAGCGCCCCGCTGATGACGCCCGTGTCGTAACCGAACAGGAGGCCGCCGAATGTGGCCAGCACGGCGATCCGCCGCAGGAAGCGCCGTGCGCGGGGGTCGTCGGCGCGCGAATCCTGAGCGAGGTCGGCCGGGGGTGGATCGGTCTGCGGGTCGGTGGTCTGCCTGGTGGTGGCCTGCGTGTCGGTGGTCTGCGGGTCGGGGGTTGCGGTCATCAGCGCTCCTTCGCGGCTTGTCGATATGTCTGGACATTAGGACCAGATGCGCGAAGTTGCAACGCTTGTATTCCTGAGGGGTAAATACCCGATCAGCGACGCGTCGAGTCGACGGGGTCGCGTGGGCGCGGCCCACGGTTCCGCTCGGCCCACTCGATCCGGCTCGGCCGGGCCGAGTCAGCTGCTAGGCGGCCGCGGGATACCCGATGCGCCCTATGCGTGCGCCGGTCAGCGCCGCGAGGTCGTCGATCGTCGCGGCCTCGTGCCGCCGGGCGGCGTGCACCACGATCGCCGCGCACGCCTCGGCGTCGGCCAGGGCGTCATGGTGGTGGAAGTCGTCGAACCCCGCAGCCATCGCGGCGACGGGCAGGCGGTAGGACTCCAGGTGGTAGGTGCGGCGGGCGACCTGGAGGCTGCACAGGTAGCGGTACTCCGGGCACGAGACGAACGTGGCGGCGCACGCCGCGCGGATCACGCCCATGTCGAAGCCGGCGTTGTGCGCGACGAGGTGGTCGTCTTCGGCGAACTCCACCAGGTCGGCGAGCTGGTCCACCCAGCCCGGTGCGCCGGCGACGTCCTCCGGCCGGATCCCGTGGATGCGGACGTTCCACTCCTGGAACAGATCGTGTCCCAGCGGCGGCCGGATGAACCAGCTCGCCCGGTCTACGACGCGGCCGTCGCGCACCTTCACCAGTCCGACCGAGCACGCGGACGCCGCTGAGGAGTTCGCGGTCTCGAAGTCGATGGCGGTGAAATCCAGTGGCACGCCTGAATGCTTGCACGCCCCACCGACGTCGCCGGCGCGCACCGCCGAGCGCGGCCGAAATCGGCGGCGCGCTGCGATCGGCCGGACGGGTAGGGTCGGGTCATGCGGGAGAGGCGGGAACGGGAGGCGCACGCGCGGTCGTTCGACCGGGCTGCCGAGGTCTACGAGGCGTCGCGGCCGGGCTACCCGGCCGACGCGGTCGCGTGGCTCACCGAGGGCGTCGCGGGACCGGTCGTCGACCTGGGCGCCGGCACCGGCAAGCTGACGCGTGCGCTCGTCGGGCAGGGGCTGGAGGTCGTGGCCGTCGATCCGTCCGAGCAGATGCTGGCCGTACTCGCAGAGCGGGTTCCGGAGGCCGATGCCCGCGCGGGGAGCGGCGAGAGCATCCCGCTGCCCGACGCGAGCGCCGGGCTGGTCGTCGCCGCCCAGGCGTGGCACTGGGTCGACCCGCGGGTCGCGGTGCCCGAGGTCGCGCGTGTGCTGCGGCCGGGCGGCCGGCTCGGCCTGGTCTGGAACGACCGCGACGAGAGCGTCGAGTGGGTGCGCGAACTCGGTGAGCTGATGAACTCGGCGGAAGCAGTGTTCGAAGACGAGGACGACCCGGTCGTCGGACCTCCGTTCGGCCCGTTGGAGCGCTTCGACGTGCGCTGGGTGCAAGCGCTCACGCTCGACGGCCTCCTCGATCTGGCGCGCTCGCGCAGCTACTTCATCACCAAGGACCCGGACGCCCAGGCGGCCGTCATCGCCTCGCTGCGCCGCCTCCATGCCGAGCACCCCGACCTGGCGGGTGCCGAGACGATCGAGCTCCCGTACGTGACCCGCTGCTACCGCACGACGCTGGGCGGCTGAGCCGCTTTTCGCCGCCGAGGGGCGCCCGAGGGGCGCGCGAGGGGCGCCCGAGGGGCGCCCGAGGGGCGCCTCAACGCCCCTTCGCGCGCGCTTTAGGGGCGTTTGGGCGCCCCTCGGGCGCCCTTCACTCGCCCCTCGGCCGGCGCCGGCGCCCACGAGCCGCGGGGAGACGGAAGCCGCCCATCCGTGGCCGCCCGTAGAATGGACGACCGTGGCTCTCACTATCGGTATCGTCGGACTCCCGAACGTCGGCAAGTCGACCCTCTTCAACGCGCTGACCAAGAACGACGCCCTCGCGGCGAACTATCCGTTCGCGACGATCGAGCCGAACGTCGGCGTCGTGAACCTCCCCGACCCGCGCCTGGACAAGCTGGCCGAGCTCTTCGGCAGCGAGCGCATCCTCCCGGCCCCGGTGTCCTTCCTCGACATCGCCGGCATCGTCAAGGGCGCGAGCGAAGGCGAGGGTCTCGGCAACAAGTTCCTCGCGAACATCCGGGAGGCCGACGCGATCGCCCAGGTCGTCCGCGGGTTCTCCGACCCCGACGTCGTGCACGTCGCCGGCAAGGTCGACGCCGCCAGCGATATGGAGACCATCAACACCGAGCTCATCCTCGCCGACCTGCAGACCCTCGAGAAGGCGGAACAGCGCTACGAGAAGGAGGTCAAGGGCCGCAAGCTGGAGCCGGTGGTGCTGGAGACGGCTCGCGAGGCGATCGCGTACCTGAACGACGGCAAGCCGCTCTCGACCTCCCGTATCGATCTGGAGCCGATCCGCGAACTCGGGCTGCTGACCGCGAAGCCGTTCATCTACGTGTTCAACGTGGACGAGGACGTGCTCACCGACGACGCCCGCCGCGCGGAACTCGCGGCGCTGGTGGCACCCGCCCAGGCGGTCTTCCTGGACGCGAAGCTGGAATCGGAACTGATCGACCTCGACGCGGCCGACGCCGCTGAACTGCTGGCCTCCACCGGCCAGACCGAGAGCGGTCTCGACCAGCTCGCCCGCATCGGCTTCGACACCCTCGGCCTGCAGACCTACCTCACCGCCGGCCCCAAGGAGTCCCGCGCCTGGACCATCCACAAGGGCTGGAAGGCACCCCAGGCGGCCGGCGTCATCCACACCGACTTCGAAAAGGGCTTCATCAAGGCCGAAGTCATCTCCTTCGACGACCTCGTCGACGCGGGCAGCGTCGCCGAGGCCCGCGCGCGCGGCAAGGCGCGGATGGAAGGGAAGGAGTATGTGATGCAGGACGGGGATGTGGTGGAGTTCCGCTTCAACGTGTAGGCGACCGGAATCTCGTGGGCGATCTCGCTGGGAGTGGTGTCGGCCGTCGCGTGACGCCGGAGGCGATAGCGTCGAGTTGAGCGTGCAACCTGCACTCGCGCCGACCAGTATGGGGGAAGAAGGAGTGTTGTCACTCGCCAGCGTGCGCCGCGTACACCGTGCTGGGGCTGGCGCCGCGTTTGCCGTCTGCGTCGTTGTGGTTCTGACTGCGTGCGCTGGCCCTCGGAGCGAACCGGAGGAGGCATCGACATCGACATCGACGTCGGCGGCCGCACAGTCCATTCCGGCCTCCCCGGCGGCCTCATCGAGTTCGACCGCCGTCCCCACACCTGGTGGAGGCGGGTTCGACGAGAAGACCATATACGCCGCCTGCGATCGAGCGGTTCCTGCCGATGTCTGGGGCGACCAGCCGCCCCTCCCTCCCGGGCCGATCGTTGCCGACTCCGTCGGCCCGGCCTCCTCCAACGGTTACACGGTCGATCAAACGAACGGCGATCCACGGGCTGTTTACGTCAATGTCCAGTACTTCCACGGCGACACGTTCGCCTTCTCCGCGCTGTGCGTCGCATCCGGCGACCCCGCTGCGCCTCGCGTCGAATACATTCGGACCCTGGATTGAGGACGCGCTCCGACACATTCCTGTGCCGCGCAACGTGGTGGAGTTTAGGCTTAATGTGTAGTTGATCGGGGATTTTCCGATTGGCTCTGCCGCGTGCATTAAGGCATCGTCGGAGTTGTTATTGCGTTCCGTTCTCCGGTCGCTCGCGGCTTCCGTTGGGGACGGTGGACTCTTTCATCCGTGGCCGTTATGAACCTTCTCTTTGCCTTGCCAGGCTTTCGGGTACCGTCCGTCTGGATTTCCTCCGGGTTGTTGCTGGTCGGTGCGGCATTGCTCTGGGTCCCGAACTCGAGCCGGTTCTTTCCAGGCGCCCCGGAGTGAACCAGGATCACGCGCAACACTGAACCGGAACCTCTCCGCTGCCGGCTCTCTCGATTCGTTCGCCGACCCTGCGTTCATCCGCCCCTACAAAAGGGTCAGAAGGGTGCCGCGTCCAGCGTACGTTCGTCTGACTACTAGCCCGAAGCGGAACTCCACCGAGTTCCGGTTCGCCTGTACGCGCGAGCTCGAGGTGCCTCGGGCTCGCCCGCATTGCCTTCGTGCTCTTGTAGGTTGGGGTGATGGCCGAAACGCACAGAACAGGAACGAGATCACGGTGGACGTCATCTTCGCTTGGCCTCGTCATCGGACTGGCGATCGGGGTTGCGCTCGGCGCCTCTTTGCACAACATCGGTGAGGGCATCGCGATCGGTGTCGCGATCGGTGTTGCGTTGTCGGTCGCCTTCGAAGCAGGTGGCTCGCGCGGACCGCGTGGCTCGGAGGATCAGCCGTCGGACCCCGCGAGCGGTGAGCACCGATCGCCGTCGTCCTGATCGGCGCGTCGAACTACTACCGGTTTTCATTCACCAGCCGAATGACCCCGGCGACCCCTTGAAGGGCCCGACGACGCTCCTCGTGATCCAGCCGCCGTAGAAGCCTCCCGGCTGCGGCGTGACGACCTCGCCGTCCACGGTGCACTCGTCCATCTGCTGCGCGTAGACGGCGACGCGGTCTCGGAGTACCTCGTACCCGGGCGACGGGTGCGGGTAGTTCCACGCGGCGGCGGATCGCACCTGGCCTCCGCCGAGCACGTCCAGATATCGTGCGGTGCCCTTGAACTCGCAGAACGACGAGCCGTCGGCGTCGACCAGCGAGCCGGGCGCGAAGTCGGCTATCGGGATGTAGTACACCGGTGGATGGCTGGTCTCGAGCACCCGGACGACGTCTCGCGATTCGACGATCAGCTGCCCGCCCAGTCGGATGGTGACGGGCGCGGTGACGCGCTCGACGCGGGGCGGCCTCGGGTAGTCCCACACAGACTCCTGTCCCGGTCCGGGGATCTCGGGGCGGGGGCGGGGCACCTGTTCACTCTATGCCCGCAGTGATTCACTGGAGTATGGCCGCCTCACCGATGTTCCCGCTCGGATCAGTGCTCTTCCCCTTCGTGGCCGTCCCGCTGCGGGTGTTCGAGCCGCGGTATCTGACGCTGGTCGGGCGCTTGCTCGACGAGGACGAACCGGGGTTCGAGTTCGGTGTCGTCCTCATCGAACGCGGATCCGAAGCCGGAGGCGGCGACCAGCGCGCCTCGGTCGGGACGATGGCGCGCCTGGTCAGCGCCGCCGCCGGCGCGGACGACCTGCTCATCATCGGCGTGGGGACCCGGAGGTTCACGGTCGAGCACTGGGCCGACGACGACCCGTATCCCCGGGCCGCGGTCTCGATGCTGCCGGACCTGGAGTGGTCCGACGCGTTAGCACCCCTGCGTGCCGAGGCCGAAGCTGTTGTCCGCCGCGTTGTCGCGCGCGTCGCGGAGTCGGAGTCGGATGCGGACATCGAGCTCTCCGACGACCCCGTTGCAGCCGTGTGGCAACTGGCGGCGATAGCCCCGCTGGGCGAATACGACAGGTACACCCTGCTGCGGTCCACCTCGATGGGTGAGCTGCTGCGCCAGACGATCGACCTGACCCTCGAGGCCGAGGAGCTCTGGGCTGCCGAAGAAGGCATGTGACCAGGGTTCGATCAGCGACCCCGCGTCGACGTCGACGCCCGCAGGCCCGCCGCGCTCACCCCAGCGGCCCCCACGGTGAGCAGTGCCAGCACTCCGACCCCGGCCGCCACTCCCGCGGCCGAGCCGATGGCTCCCACGATCAGCGGGCCTCCCGCGTCGCCGAGTTCGCGGCCGAGCTCGGCGTTGCCCATCGTCCTGCCCATCCGCTCGGGAGGGGTGACAGCAGCCAGGTGCGCGTAGGCGAGTGGTGTCGCCACCCCGACCGTCAGACCGGCGAGCAGCGCCGATGCGTACACGGTCACCACACTCGGCCAGACCAGAAGGAGCAGCGCGGCCGCTCCGACCAGCAGCGCGGCGGACACACCGACCCGTACCGGGAGGCGGCCGGAGTCGCGGAGGCGCCCGGCCAGCGGCTGCGCGACGGCCGATACGGCGGCGAGCACCGCGACCGCGCCGGCGGCGGCGAGCGGTGGGAGGCCTTCACGCGTTCCCAGCAGCGGGAGGTAGCCGACCGCGACACCGAGAAGCGCCGTCGTCGTGGCCAGCGCCAGCGTCGGGATGAGGAAGCCGCGTTCGGTGGTCTGGCGGACGAGGTCCGCGAGTGTGTACCGGGGCCGCGGCAGCACGGGGAGGGCGGGGACGGCGACCGCGACCCAGGTCGTCGTCGCCACCGCGAGGGCGGCCAGGAACAGGTAGAGCGCGCTCAACCCGGCGACGGACACGAGCAGCGCGCCGAGCAGGGGACCGGCGGCGTAGCCGATGCTCTTCCACGCGCCGTAGCGACCGAAGTAGCGGCCGAGGCGCTCGGTGCCGGCGAGCCGCGCGACCGCGCTCGACGCCGACGGCGAGAACGCCGCCGCCCCGGCGCCCTGGGCGAGCCGCGCGATCGCGACGACCACCGGCGTCGGGCTGACGGCTGCGAGAAGGGAGGCGAGCGCGAACACCATCAGGCCGCTGACGATCACCGGCTTCACACCGACCCGGTCGCTCAGGGTGCCGAAGACCGGCTTGAGCACGACCTCCGCCAGGTCGTACAGCGCCAGCACGACCCCGAAGGCCAGCAGCGAGAGACCGAGGTCGCCGGCCTCCACACCGAGAGCCGTCGCCACGCCGTGAGCACCGAACGCCGTCGTGAAGCCGGCCAGGTAGAGGGGTGCCAGGGTCGACGCGCGCGGCGGGGAGGTCGGTTCGGGGCGGGCGCTCACACGGTGCAGATTACCCGCGGCGGCCTGTCGCGCGTCGGCGACGCGAGACGTGGGCGCGGCTCACGGCTCGTTCGTCGGCGGCGCGTACCCGATGGTCGTCTGCAGCCAGATCCAGCTGCCGCCTCTGCTGCTCCTCACCAGGTCCACGTGCACCGCGTCACCCGGATCGATCGGGCCGGTGCCGATGTGGATCGTGCGCACGGTCGCCTGGTCGAGCGTCCAGCTCGCGGGGGCAGCCCCGGTGTTGGGAGAAGCCTCCAGCGTCACGGTTGCGCCGAGGTCGAGGAAGAACGGGACGACCGTCCAGCCGATGTCGTACGCGCGGCGCTCAGCGATGCCGAGGTCGGACGGGGTGAAGCGCAGGGAGATCCGGAACCAGTCGGGCTGCTGGTTCTCGTGCACATCCCATGAGTAGAAGAACGCCGGGTTGAGGTCGGGTGCGAACAGCACGTCGCCGGTGACCACGGCAGACGCGAGCGTGAGATTCACGCCGGTGCCGAGATTGCGGGCGAGATGCCCGGCGTCGATCGTGGTGAGGGTGCCGGGGAGCTCGCCGACCGGGAGACCGGCGAGTTGGCCGCGGAGCCGGCGGGCGAAGTCCGCCAGCTCCGAACGTTCCGGACGCCGGGCGCTGCCCGGCGGGTTGGTGGTGTGGTCCATGGTGCCGCACCCTACGCCGGTGGCTCCGCCGCGGCACCCGTCAGTTTCGTCACGAATGTCGACATTCGTGCCACGAATCGCGGCATTCGTCACGAATGTCGGGAGGGTGCCGGCGTCGTGCCGGAAGTGCCTCAGAACTCGCGCAGCACGCGGCCCTTCGGGCCCGCGACCAGTGTGCCCGCCGGCACGTCGTCGGCCACCACCGCGCCGGCCGCGACCACCGCGTCGCGTCCGATCGAGACGCCGGGCAGGATGGTCGCGCCCGCGCCGATCCAGACGTTCTCTGCGACATCGATCGGGCCACCGGTCAGCCAGGTGCGACGCTCCTCCACGTCGACCGGGTGTCCGATCGTGATGAACGTCACGCGAGGCGCGACCATCACGCGCGGGGCCAGCCGGATTCCCGCGTAGTCGAGGAATGTGCAGTTCTGGTTGATGAAGACGCGCTCGCTCAGCTCCAGGTTGAGCCCGTGGTCGGTGAAGAACGGCGGGTAGATGGTGACCTTCTCCGGAAGCGGCCGGCCCAGGAGCTGCTCGAACAGCTCGGCTTTGCCCGCCTCGTCGTCGAACGGCAGCACGTTCAGCCGGGAGGTCAGTTCGGTCGCCCGGAGCACCCGCTCCGACATCGCCCGGAACTCGGGGGAGTGGATGCGCATCAGGAGGTCGCTGGACACCAGACGATCCTCCCGCCTCGGGCGGCGGCGCGGTCGCGGACACGCCACGGCCGGCGGTGTCGGACCTCCCGGCTACCCTCGGATCATGGCCATCGAGGTGCTGCCCGCGACCGGACGCTGGGACGACTTCGCGACGTTCATGGTGCCGCGCAAGCCGGGAGGCGGCGGCTGCGTCTGCATGTCGTACCGCGACGCGCGGCTGCCGACGCCCGAGCGCATCGCGTACATGCACCACGAGTGCGAGACCGAGCCGGGGCCGGGCGTCCTCGTCTACGCCGACGGTGAGGTCGCCGGCTGGTGCTCGGTCGCGCCCAAGTCGACGTACCGGCGGCTGATGAACTCGCGCACCATCCCGCACGTCGACGAAGACCGCGACCCGTGGTCGATCGTCTGCTTCGTCGTGCGCGGAGGCTTCCGCAAGCGTGGACTCATGCACGACCTCCTCGACGGCGCGGTCGAGCATGCGCGCGCAAACGGTGCGGCGCTCGTGGAGGGCTACCCGGTCGACACGGCGGGAGAACGAGTGGACGTGATCAGCGGCTACGTCGGAGCCGTCGAGCTGTTCGAGAAGCACGGCTTCCATCGACTGCAGGCCACGGACGCGCACTCCGGGGGCGGCGTGCGCTGGATCATGCGGCGGGAGCTGGGATGAGTCCGCGCACACGAGGAACGGCCGCCGACTCCGCAGAGTCGGCGGCCGTCTGATCGCCCGGAGCCCCGGCTCCCGCCTCACCCCCGGCTGATCCGCCGCCGGTAGATCGACATCGCGAAGCCGTAGGCGACCACGAGGATGCCGAGGCACCAGGCGAGCGCGATCCAGATGTCGCCGCTCACCGGCTGCTGCGCGAACAGTGCCCGGATCGTTTCGACGATCGGCGTGACCGGCTGGTGCTCGGCGAACCAGGCCACCGGCGCCGGCATGCTGCTCGTGGGGACGAAGGCCGAGCTGATGAACGGCAGGAAGATCAGCGGGTAGGCGAACGCTCCCGCGCCGTCCACGCTCTTCGCCGAGAGGCCGGCGATGACGGCCACCCAGGTCAGCGCCAGTGTGAACAGGACGAGGATGCCGGCGACCCCGAGCCAGGCGAGCACGCCGGCGCCGGTGCGGAAGCCGATCAGCAGCGCCACGAGTACGACCAGCACCACGGAGATCATGTTGGCGACCAGCGAGGTGAGCACGTGCGCCCAGAGGATGCTCGACCGGGCGATCGGCATCGACTGGAACCGCTCGAAGATCCCGCCCTGCAGGTCCATGAACAGTCGGTACGACGTGTAAGAGATGCCGGAGGCGATCGTGATCAGCATGATGCCCGGTAGCAGGTAGTTCACGTACGAGCCGGAGTCGGGGCCGGTGTTGATGGCGCCGCCGAGGACGAACACGAACAGCAGCATGAGGGCGATCGGCACGATGGTGACCGTGATGATCGTGTCCAGGCTGCGCGTGATGTGCTTCATGGACCGCCCGGTGAGGACGGTGGTGTCCGAGACGAATGTGACGGCAGACATCAGGACTCCTTCGGGGTCTCTGCGGTCGTGGCCTCCGCGGAGGCCGACGGGCCGACGATGGCGAGGAACACGTCCTCGAGGCTGGGCTGCTTCTCCACGTACTCGACCTGCGCCGGGGGGAGGAGCTGTTTGAGTTCGGCGAGCGTGCCGTTCGCGATGATGCGGCCCTCGTGGAGGATCGCGATGCGGTCGGCGAGCTGCTCCGCCTCGTCGAGGTACTGCGTGGTGAGCAGGACGGTGGTGCCCCGGCCGGCGAGGCGCTTGACCGTGTCCCACACCTCCAGGCGGGCCTGCGGGTCGAGCCCGGTCGTCGGCTCGTCGAGGAACACCACGGGCGGGTCGCCGATGAGACTCATCGCGATGTCGAGCCGGCGCCGCATGCCTCCCGAGTAGGTGCTGACCTTGCGGCCGCCCGCGTCGGAGAGCGAGAAACGGGCCAACAGGTCGTCGGCGATGCCGGCGGGGTTCGCCAGGTGCCGCAGCCGGGCGACGAGAATGAGGTTCTCGCGCCCGCTCAGAAGCTCGTCGACGGCGGCGAACTGCCCGGTGAGGCTGATCGACCTCCGCACGTCGTCGGACTGGCGGGCCACGTCGAATCCGTTGACGGTTGCGGTACCCGTGTCGCCTTTCAGCAGGGTCGACAGGATCTTCACCGCGGTGGTCTTGCCGGCGCCGTTCGAGCCGAGGAGGCCGAAGATGGTGCCCCTCTCGACGTCGAAGTCGACGCCCCGCAGGACGTGCAGGTCCTTGTACGACTTCTCGAGGCCGCGCACCTGGATGGCCGGTGTGGCCATGATGGTCGGGCTCATGAGTCCTTCTCCTGTGCTCGTTCGGCCGCCTCGACGGCCTCGGTCAGGCGGGCGCGCTCCTTGTCGATCCAGCGCGTGCCCACATAGGCGGCGGCGAACTCGTCGGCGAACTCCACCGGATCGTCGCCGACGATCTCGCGGATCGGCGTGCCGTCGGTGGCCGCCCGCTCGAAGAGGTCGACGAAGTCGCCCATCATCGTCATGATCGTGTCGCCGTCGACGATGCCGCCGTTGTACATGAGGTAGCGGTTGACCGCCTTGGCGACGCCGTTGTACGGCTCGGGCAGAGCCTCCAGGCGGGCCTTGAGCTGCCGGTACTGCTTCTTCTGCTCGAGCGATCCGGTGACCAGCTCGATCCACTTCGATGCCATTTCAGTGTCCTCCATCTCGGAGCTGTTCGATCCGTTCTGCGAGGAAGCTCCAGGTCCTCCAGAATTCTTCGAGGTATTCGCGTCCCGCCGCGTTGAGCGAGTACACCTTGCGAGGCGGTCCCTTCTCGGACGGGACCTTCTCCACGTCGACGAGGCCGCGCTGCTCCACTCGGACGAGCAGGGCGTACACGGTGCCCTCGGCGATGTCGTCGAAGCCCTGGTCGCGCAGCCACGAGGTGATCTCGTACCCATACGCGGACCGGGTCGACAGGATGGCGAGGACGATGCCCTCGAGCGTGCCCTTGAGCATCTCCGTGGTCTGCTTTCCCACGACCCCCTCCTAACTACTCAGTGCTGTTGACTACCACTAGATAGTAACGCCGAGTACCAGTAGATAGCAACACTGAATAGTGATCTTTTTCCCGGGTGGTCGACATCGACAGGCGGTCGACGTGGGGAGGGGGAGCAGGGCGCGAAAAGCGGTCAGTGCGACGCTGCGAGCGTCTCGTCGATGAAGGCGAGGGCGGAGGCCGCGATCAGCTCGCGCACGTCGCGTGCTCCGAGTGGCGACGACTTCAGCGTCCTCATCCCGTGGTCCGCGCCGGGAACCGTCACGATGCGCACACCGTCGTGGCCGCCGGCTGCGGCGTCCACCTCGGCGCGCAGCAGCTCGGCCGGGCCGAAGGTGTCGCGGTCGCCCTGCAGCACCAGTGTCGGCACGGTCGGCGTCAGCAACTCGTCGAGCCGCGACGCGTCGGGTCGTCCGGGCGGGTGGAGCGGAAAGGCCAGGCACAGCACGCCGGCGGCTCCGGTGGTCCGGGCCGTTCGGCAGGCCACCCGCGCTCCGGCGCTTCGGCCGCCGCTGATCACCGGGAGCCCGTCCGCGAGGCGGTCGACGGCGGCAGCGGTCTCGAGCCAGGCCGAGTCGAGTGCGGCCGGGCGCGAGGCCACGCGCTTGCCGGCGACTCGCCATGGCTGCTCGTAGCGGGCGACGGTGATGCCGGCCGAGGGGAGTGCGGAGGCGAGGGCTGCCAGATCGACGGCGCCGATGCCTCCGCCGGCGCCGTGGCCGAGCCAGAGCACGGCCCGCGGCGACGCGGCATCCGCGACCGTGAGCCGCCCGGGGCCGCTGCTGGTCGAGACGTCGATCAGGCGACCTGCTGCTGCATCCACGACTCGACGCTACCGCCTGGGAAACCGCGCGGGACAGTCCGGGTGCGCGGTGGAGACCTGACCGGCGCTTCATCGATCGTCCGCGTCGGTAGAATCACCGTTGCGCATACGTTTGCGATTGTGCAAGGAATGTGACGGCGTCGGCGCGTGGACCGAGGAGACGAACGCATGAACCTGACCAGTCGTCTGGGAATCGACGTGCCGGTGGTGCTGGGACCCTTCGGTGGTCTCTCGTCCGTCGAGCTGACGGCGGCCGTGAGCGCTGCGGGAGGCCTGGGGTCCTTCGGCCTGTACGGCTTCGGCGCCGACCGCATCCACGCCACGGTCGCCGAGCTGCGGGCGCGCACCGACCGTCCGTTCGCGCTCAACCTGTGGCTGTCGCACCGGGAGCCGGGAGAGCGCGACCCTGCGGACTTCGATCGAGCCGAGTTCGACCGCGCTCTCTCGGGTATGGCCGAGCTGTTCGCGGAGGCCGGAGTGCGGCCTCCCGACTGGCCTGTCGCACCGCTGCCCGGGTTCGACGAGCAGGTGGAGGCGGCCCTGGAGGCGAGGCCCGCCGCGCTCAGCTTCGTGTTCGGCGTGCCGTCGCCCGATGTGATCGCGCAGGCGCACGATCGGGGGATTCTCGTCATCGGCGCCGCGACGACGGTCGCCGAGGCGCGCGCCCTCGAAGCCGGGGGAGTGGACGCCGTCGTCGCGTCCGGGTCCGAGGCCGCGGGCCACCGGCCGTCGTTCCTGCTCGAATCGGAACGGAGTCTCGTCGGCGGCCTCTCGCTCATCCCGCAGGTCGTGGATGCGGTCGGCATTCCCGTCATCGCCGCCGGTGGCATCGCCGACCGCCGGGGCGTGGCGGCGGCCTTCGCCCTCGGGGCGTCGGCCGTGCAGGCCGGCACGGTGTTCCTGGCCACGACGCAGTCGGCCGCTCCGGCCGTCCATCGCGAGCGCATCCGCACTGCGCTCGCGAACGACACCGTGCTGACCCGCGCGATGAGCGGCCGGGTCGCCCGCGGCCTGCCGAACCGCGCCGTGCGCTCCATCGAACACAGCGGCGCCGCGGCGAGCTTCCCGCTGCAGAACATCCTCACGGGCGTGTTCCGCCGTGCTGCTCAGGCGGACGGCGGGCGACCCGAACTGCTGTCGCTGTGGATGGGGCAGAGCGCAGGGCTCTCCCGGCTCGACGACGCGGCGGACGTGTTCGCGGAACTCGCGGCGGGCGTCCCGGACGAGCGGTGACGCACGGCGCCGAGCGAGAAGCGGTGACGCGCCCGCCCGACCGGCGCCTGGCGGTGTCGCCTAGACCCCGGCCGTCCCCGGAAGCAGCAGGGTGAACCGTCCGTCCGGATCCGGGAGGTCGCCGGCTGCGCGCGCGAAGGCGCGGAACGAGGCGACGGCGGCTTCGCGCTCGTCCGGGTCCATCCCGGCCAGGACCTCCGCCAGGGCGGAGCGCCGGTGGCCGATGACCCTCTCCACCAGCTGGACGCCCGCGGGCGTGAGCGCGACACGCACGAAGCGGCGGTCGGCGGGATCCTCGGTGCGGTGGATCAGCCCCGCGCGCACCAGCTTCTCAGCAGTCCGCGTGGCGTTGGAGGCGTGCACGCTCAGCTCGGTCGCCACTGCGCCGAGTGTCTGCGGTCCGTGAGTGGCGATCATCACCAGGACGCGCAGTTGCGGCGAGGTGACGATGTCCTCGACCTCAGTGACCGAGCGGGCGGCGACCCGCATCATCACATCGGCCGCCTGCAGCGCGGCGTCGACGTCTCTGGCGTGCTGGTCGTCGTGACTCACCCTCTAGTTCTATCGTGCATCGACGCTCGGGCGCACCGGGGTGGGAGGTGTGGCTGCGAGCAGCCTGCGAGTGTCGCGTGAGTTGCGCCCCACGCGGCGGATCGGAGAGATAATTGCGATGTCGCAACTAAAGGAGGCGATCGACATGGTCGAAGCGCGAGAACGCGACAACGTCGAAGGGCGGTACACCCAGGCCGAGCCCGAGACGGCAGAAGGCCGCATCGTCCACGGGCAGTACACCGAGAGCGAGGGGCACGGGCCCGACCCGGAGACGGCGGGTGCCTACGTCGGCTCCCAGCGCGACGAGAGGCCTCCCCTCGTCAGGAGCACCCATCAGCGCAGTGGTGACTATCCCCGTGCGGAGCACCGGCCGTCGCATGGGGCTCAGCGCGCGGGCGACGCGGATAGAGATCGTCGGCGATGACGGCCCGGATCGAGCCGTTCCCGCTCAGGCGCGGAGCGGGCCGGAGGTCACGCTCACCACCCCGTCGATCGCCCCGAGGTCCGCGAGGAGCCGGTCGGCGTCCTTCCGCTTGCCGCGCACGTGGACGGCGAGCTCGAGGTCGGCGTCCGCGCGGCGCTGCAGGTTCTCGATGCGCGCGTGGAGGCCTGCGGCGGAGATGAGGTCCAGCACGGCTCCGAGGCGGTCGCCGGAGGGCGTGACGCGCACGACGAGCCGGTTCGCCGAGCGGCGGCGCAGCAACCGTTCGGCGGTGGGGAGCGTCCCGACCGCCAGCAGGTGCAGCGCCGTGCCGGCGACGGCGAGCAGAGGCAGGCCGGCGCCGCACGCCATGCCGACAGCGGCGGTGACCCAGATCGATGCGGCGGTGGTCAGACCGACGACATTGCCCCTGTTCACGAAGATCACCCCGGCTCCGACGAACCCGATTCCGGTGACGACCTGTGCTGCGATCCGGGACGGGTCGACGGCGCCGAGGCCGAGCGAGGCGAACCCGTACGCCGACACGAGCGTGAACAGGCCTGAGCCGAGGCCGACCAGGATGTGGGTGCGCAGCCCCGCGCTCTTGAACTGGCGCTCGCGCTCGATGCCGATGACCGCCGAGAGGACGAAGGCCAGCAGAAGCAGAACGAGTTGTTCCGCCAGCGCCCCCGTTCCCAGCCACACGCCCATGGGCGGAGTCTAGGAGGGTGCGGACTCCGTGGCACCCCCGCTTCGATCGCGCGGCCGCACGAAGACGAGCAGGCACAGGTGCACGACCGCCAGCGCGGACGCCACCGCGACCGCGGCGAGCCAACTGCCGGAGGTGGTCCCTGCGCTGAAGAGCAGGCCGAGGACCGTCGTCGCCACGATCGCTCCGACGTAGCGGGAGGTCTGGAAGATGCCGGCGGCGACACCCGCGTCCTGGGGGCGCGCGGCCGAGTACAGCGCCTGGTTCATCGCGATGCTCACCACGCAGTACGGGATGCCCAGAGCCGCGGTCAGCGCCAGCATGACCCACGGAGTCGTCGTGACGGCGGCGAAGCCGAGGAGCACGGCGCCCACGACGAGTGCGGACGCTCCGGCGAGCAGCGTCGGCCGCAGCCCGACGCTCTCGATGGCGCGGGCCGCCACAGGGGTGACCGCGATGGTCACGGCGGCGAGCGGGAACATGAGCAGCCCGGCGATCCCGGCCGAGTAGCCGCCGTGCTCCTGCAAGTACTGCGGGAGGCCGAAGAACGCGCTGTAGTAGACGATGTTGAAGACGGCGAAGCAGAGGTAGACCATCAGCAGTCGCCGATTGGCGGCGAGCAGCCGCAGGTCGAGGAACGGGTGGTGCGTGCGCAGCTCCCGCCAGACGAACAACCCGGCGGCGACCGGCACCACCGGAAGCAGCCACCACAGCGGCTGCGGACGCAGATCGAGCAGGAAGACCAGGAGCGCGGTGAGAGTCGCGACGAAGAGCAGGATGCCCGGCACGTCCGACTCCGCGACGGTGCGGCGCAGCGGCGTGCGTTCGCGGGCGGCATCCCCTGGAGCGAAGAGGCTCACCCCGGTGAAGGCGAGGGCGGCGAGCGGCACGTTGACCCAGAAGATCGCCTGCCAGCCGAGAAAGGTCACCAGGACGCCGCCGAGCACCGGACCGATCGCCGCCCCGGAGGTGTTGGCGATCTGGATGCGGCCCAGCAGCCGCGGGGTTCCTACCCGGCTGCCCGCCGTGATCGAGCGCAGCATCGCGATCGCCGACGGAAAGGCCGTCGCGGTGCCGATGGCGAGCGCCACCCGCCCCGCGCACACCGCGGCGAACGAGTTCGCGAACGGCGTGGCGGCACACGCGAGCGCGACGACGAGCATCCCGAAGAGGAACAGGCGGCGCGGCCCGAACCGGTCGGCGAACCGACCCATGAGCGGCTGGCCGGCGGCCGACGCGAGGTAGAACGACGTCACCACCCAGGTCACGGTCGTGACACTGACCTGGAAGTCGCGCTGCAACGGCACCAGGGCGACCGCGATCATCGACGAGTTGAGCGGGTTCAGCAGCGTTCCGAGGCTGAGTGCCGCAACCGCCCAGCCGGCGCGGGCGGGGGCGGTCGAGTCGGTCACCCGACCACCTTACGCGGGCGGGGGAGGGGCTCAGTCGTCGAGATCGTCCGTGGTGAGCGGGATCGTCGACCGGTACGGGTAGGCCGGCATCGAGGAGAACTCCTCGTCATCGTCCAGCTCGTACACGTCGTAGGCGAGAGCGCCGGCGAAGGTGGTGGCGACCCGGATCTCGCCCGGTGGACAGCCACCGATCAGCGGCACGACCACGACACTGTCCAGGGTGCGGCCGTCCTCGTACAGAAGTGCCGCTTTGATGGTTCGCGTGAGAGCGTCCATGGCCGGACTTTACGCCGCTGCGGCGCGACGACTTGACGGCGCGCGGGCGGACGGCGAAAGTGTGTGCTGGAGGGGACGCGATGGGAACGCTGATCTACGACGGGGCCGACGGCTTCACGTTCGACGACCGGGTGCTCGCTCATCTGCAGGCGGTGATCGCCACCAAGCTGCGCCGCCGCGAGGGATTCCTGCTCCTCTGGCCGGACCGCACGGGAGGGGCGGAGCCGACCCTGCGGTCGATCTGGCTCGACCCGTCGATCAGCCTCCAGTTCGTGTTCGCGCGTCCGCACCTGCCCGAACTCAACCGGGAGTGGCTGGCGATCCTCACCGAGAAGGCCAACGGCAACGGCGGCCTGATGCTGGAGGACGAGTTGCTCGCCGAGATCCGTGAGGAAGTGCCGGAGGGCAGCTTCCGCGAAGCCCGCACGAAGCGTCAGCGAGACTGAGGTGGGCAAGCTGGTCTACGGCGGCGGCCGCGAGTACGAGTTCGACGACCGCACCCTTGCACACGTCAAGATCGCGCTGGTGACGAAGCTGCGCCGTCACGAGAGCTTCCTGCTCAACTGGGAGATCCCGGTCGAACAGGGCGGAGGCCGCATGAGCTTGTGGATCAGCCGCGAGATCCCGCTGGCCTTCGTGTTCACCGGCAGCCGTCCTCCCGCGCTCAACGAGCGCTGGATGGAAGCGCTGCTGCAGACCAGCCAGCGCACAGGCGGCATGGTGGTGATGCCGGAGGAGGAGGCCGAGCGCGGCGAGGTCGTCGAGCGCTGACCCCGCGCGAGCGCGATCGGGACCCGTCAGGGGAGCACGAGCTCCCGGAAGTACGCGTCGGCCTGCCGCATGCCTGTGGTGGGCTCCGAACGCGCGCCGGCCGGACGTTCCTCCGCCGCCGTGAACTCCTGCTCGACGAATCGGCGCAGCAGGAGCGGGGGCTCGGCGGCGCCGAGTTCGCGGGTGACCGATTTCAGCGCGATGAGCTCGTCCACCGCGTCCGCGACATCGGCGGCCGCGTCGTTCTCGGCCATCAGCGTCGGCAGGTCCATCGGCGCGACGGCACGGTCTGCGTGCACCCGCAGCCAGCGGAGGGTGGCGGCGGGTCGCAGCGCGTAGAAGAACCGCTTGAGCTTGCCGCCGGGGTCGGCCGCGTGCCGCCGTCCGATGTGCAGGTAGTGGTCGAGCACGCGTTCCCGGTCGAGGATGCGGTCGGCCAGTTCCAGCATGCCGCCGGTGAATCCGGGATCGGCGCTGTAGACGATCGGTGAGCGCAGCCACTCGGTCACGGTGGCGTTGCCGCGCACCAGGAGGGCGAGCGCCTTCCGCACATCCCAGCCGTTCACGTCGAAGACGGCGTCCAGCGGGGTCTCCACGACGTCGCGCAGCGGGGTCAGCCGGAGGTAGTCCTCGACCGGCCGCAGGAAGAGGAAGCGGGCGTCGTAGTCGCTGTCCGGCGACGGGAAGCCCCAGGCCCGGCTCCCGCTCTCCACGGCCAGCGGAATGGTGACGCCGTGCTCGGCGCACACCCGTGCGAGCCGGCCGTCGATCGCCGCGACGACGGCGGCGTCGAGGGAATCGGGGACGGCGCGCATCCCCCGATGCTATCGGGACGCGACCGGCCTACCATCGAAGCATGGACAAGGTGGAGAGCCGGCTCGGCACTCGCGCCGAGCGTGCGGCCGAATGGCTGGACGCCAAGCTGCTCCCGGTCCTCGGCCCGCCTCCCCTCGGCCCGTACGGCCCGGAGGCACCGAGGACGGAAGCCGCGACGTGCCCGCTCTGCACCCGCCGGATCGACGAGCACACGACGGAGCGCGACCACGGCCACGTCTTCCTCGTCTGCCCGTCGCCCGCGCGGACGCAGCTGCAGGTCGAATGAGCGACCGGGTGTGAGCGCTCGCGGCACGGCCGTGAGCGTCAGGGGGAGTTGTGCGCGCTGCGGCCGGGTGCCGGGGATGAGCGTTCTCAGACGATACTCGTGTTCCTGGTCCGTCCATGATTAGCTCGCCTCATGCGACAGGGCTTTGAGTCTCCCGACGAGGCCGTGGGCCTCAATCCGGTGTTCTCGCGGCCGGGGGAGGCGACGGAGTTCCCGCGGTTCGAGCTTCCGAGCGGGGAGTCCCTGCCGGAGACGGCGTTCCAGGTGGTCCACGACGAGGCGATGCTCGACGGCAATGCGCGGCTGAACCTCGCCACGTTCGTCGGCACCTGGATGGAGGATCCGGCCGGCCGGCTGTACGCCGAGGCCGTGGACAAGAACATCGTCGACAAAGACGAGTATCCGCAGACGGCCGCGATCGAGGAGAGATGCTGGCGGATGCTCGCCGGGCTCTGGAACGCGCCGCACCCCGAGCGGTCCATCGGGACCTCCACCATCGGGTCGTCGGAGGCCTGCATGCTCGGCGGACTGGCGCTCAAGCGGCGCTGGCAGCACCGGCGGCGGGCGGCGGGGCTCTCCACCGAGAAGCCCAACCTGGTGATGAGCGCCGCCGTTCAGGTCTGCTGGGAGAAGTTCTGCAACTACTTCGAGGTGGAGCCGCGGTTCGTGCCGATCTCGCTGGAGCATCCGACCCTCGACGGCACCGAGCTCGAACGGTACGTGGACGAGAACACCATCGGCGTCGTCGCGATCATGGGGGTGACGTACACCGGCCGTTACGAGCCCGTGAAGGCGATCAGCGACGCCCTCGACGCCATCCAGGCGCACTCGGGCATCGACGTGCCCATCCACGTGGACGGCGCGTCCGGCGCGATGGTCGCGCCGTTCCTGCAGCCGGAGATCGAGTGGGACTTCCGGCTGGAGCGGGTGGCCTCCATCAACACCTCCGGTCACAAGTACGGGCTCGTCTATCCGGGCATCGGCTGGGTGGTCTGGCGTGAGGCGGAGCTTCTGCCGGACGACCTCGTCTTCCGCGTCAGCTACCTGGGCGGCGAGATGCCGACGTTCGCGCTCAACTTCTCCCGCCCCGGAGCACAGGTGCTGCTGCAGTACTACCAGTTCCTGCGGCTCGGTTTCGACGGGTATCGCCGCGTGCAGGCGGCCTCCCGCGACGTCGCGCGCTACCTCGCCGACCAGGTTGCCACGCTCCCGCACTTCCAGATCTGGACCGACGGTTCCGACATCCCGGTGACCGCCTGGCAGTTGAACGCCGATCACGGGGCGCCGTGGACGCTCTACGATCTCTCCGCCCGGCTTCGCGCCCGCGGCTGGCTCGTGCCGGCGTACCCGATGCCGGAGGCGTTGACCGAGGTGACGGTGCAGCGCGCGGTCATCCGCAACGGGCTCAGTCGCGATCTCGCGGGAGGGCTGGTCGACGCGATCACGACCGCGGTTCACGAACTGGACGAGCTCCGGGCACCGATGCCGGGACCGACGCGGGTGCCGTTCCATCACTAGCGGGTCGCCGCGCTCCGGTGCTGTGGCGCCACCGGGCTCCGGCGCTACGGCAGCAGCGCGATCTTGCCGCCGGGATGGCCCTCGGCGAGGAAGCGCAACGCCTCCGGGGCGTCGGCGAGCGGATAGGTGCGCGCGATCGGCACCTGCAGCCGGCCCTCGGCGGCGAGTTGCAGCAGCTTGGGTCGAACCGCGTCGCGGAACGCGGCGCTCTCCGGCTGCGCACCGGCGACCGCGTGGAAGCCGCCGGCCTTCGCCCGGTCGGCGGCCACGATCGTGACGATGCGGTCGCGGTCGGGCACCAGCTCGAGCGACACGTCCACGGCCTCCGCCGTGCCCACCGTGTCGAGCGCAGCAGCAACGGGACCCCGGGCGGCATCGCGGACGCGGTCGGCGAGCCCGGGCCCGTACGCGACGGGATGACCGCCGAAGCGGCGGACGCGCGCGAAACTGCTTTCGCTCGCCGTGCCGATGACGTGCGCCCCGATCTCTGCAGCCTGCTGCAGGATGCTCACACCGACCGCGCCCGACGCTCCGTGCACGAGGACGGTGTCGCCGGGCCCCACGTTGGTGACGTCGAGCATCTGCGCTGCAGTGGATCCGGCGAGCAGGAGGTTCGCGGCTTCCTCGTCGGAGAGTACCGCGGGCTTGGCGAAGACATCCGACGCGGGAACGGTCACCTCGGTGGCGTAGCCGCCCCGGATCCGGAAGGCGACGACGGGATCGCCCGGCGCACCGCCGCCCGAGGCGATCTCGGTGTCCGGTCCGAGTGCGACGAGCTCACCGGCGACCTCGTAGCCGATCGGCACCGGCAGCTCGACCCGGGGGCGTGGGCCGGCGACGTGCTTGTAGTCGGCCGGGTTGACGCCGGCGGCGCGGACCCGGATGGTCGCCTCCCCGCGTCCGGGGCGAGGGACCTCCCGCTCCACGAACGTCCAGGTGTCGGGGGTGCCCCACTGCTCTGCCATCCACACACGTGCCATGCCGACAGTCAACGCGCGCATCCTGAGCGACGCCTCAGCATCCGGCGATCGGCGCGGCGCGTCAGGTGCGCGGGCGACGTCGGATCTCGAACCAGGCCGCTCCGCGACCGATCCACAGCGGGAGGGCGATCGCGATGGCGAGCCCCATCGACAGGATGCCGGCGATCGGTTCGCTCGTGAGTGCGGTGTAGAGCCCGACGGCCAGGTGGATCAGGCTCGCGAGCAGCACGATCACACGCGCGACATCGACACCGCGGAAGACGCCGAAGCCCACCGCCAGGTAGGCGAGCGCCACGACGAGGTAGCCGATCGACGAGGCGAACAGACTCCCGGCCAGCGTCGACGGGAGCGCACCGGGGACCGCCGCGAGCACCAGGACCAGGATGCTCAGCACCAGCTCCAGACCTCCGACGACCCAGCAGAGCACCGCGACTGCGGTGACCACGCCGGGTCGACGGCCGGACGCCGGGCGGGCGGACGGCTGCGGCGCGGCGGTGGGGTCACTCACGACGCCGACACCGCGTCGGAAGCCTTGCCGCTGTGGCGGACCCGACGAGATCGGGCCGGCACCAGCCGCAGCATCTGGGCCGTCGAACTGTCATCGAGCTCGACGAGGGAGCTGCGGGACTTGATGAAGTCGCTGAACGAGCGGAAACCGAGCGCCTTCTCGCTGAACGACGGGTCCATCCGCTTCATCTGCCCTTTCACCGACGAGCTGTGCAGCCACTCGGAGTCGTCTTTCTCATGGCCCAGCTGCATCGCGCGGGCCAGCAGGCGGGTGGCGACGATCTGCGGGTCCTCGGCGGGCTCGTCTTCGGATTCGGGTTCGGGCGCCGCCGCCTTGCGTTTGCGTGCGGGGCGTTTGGGCTGCGCGGCGTCCGGGGCGCTCTCGTCGGCTTCGGCGGGAGCGCCCGCGTCGCCGGCCGGGGACGCCGACGTGGGCGCGGTTGCGGACGCCGTGGCAGCCTCCGCCAGGGCTGCTTCCGGGCCGGACGGGGCCGCCGCCTCGGCGACGTCGGTGGCCGCCTCGTCTCGGGCGATGCCGGGAAGGTCGTCGTAGCTGACGAACTCGTCGCACGCCGCGGCGAGCGAGCGGGCCGTCGAACCGGCGACGCCGATGCCGATCACGTACCGTCCGAGACGTTTGATGCGCTGGGCCAGCGGGATGTAGTCGGAGTCGCCCGCGACGATCACCACGTGGGTGAGCTCGGGGAGACGGAAGAGATCCTCGACGGCATCGACCGCGAGCCGGATATCGGCGCCGTTCTTGGCGTACGCCGCCGCGGGGAACAGCTGCACCAGATCGACGGCCCGGCCGACGAGCTGCCCGCGGTATTCGGCATTGACCGCCGCGGACCAGTCCGCATACGCCCGGGTGAGCACGAGCGTGCCGAAGGAGGACGCGAAGTCGATGACGGCGCCGAGGTCGACCCGCGCCTCGGCCAGTTTCGCCACGAACGCCGGCTTCGGCTGCGTTCCCGACTTCTGACGGTCGCGCATGAACTGACCGCGGCCGTGCACTTGGTCGTAGCGCGAGATGACGATGTTGTCGAAGTCGATATAGACCGCGACGCGGCCGTCCCCGGGTTCGCTCATGCAGTCACGATATCCCGGCACGGGCGAACGCACGCACAGGGGACGCGACTCGCCGCTGCTCGCGGGGCGGAGCGGCGAGTCGCGTCCCCTGTGTCGAGTCGCGTCCCTGTGTGGAGTCGCGTCCCTGTGTCGAGCCGCGTCCCTGTGTCGCGTCGATGACCGGCCGGCGGTCAGGCGACGTAACCGTCGGCGACGGTGAGGGCCGCGTCGATCGCGGCCAGCCCGCGGCGCAGTTCGCTTTCGTCGATGACGAGCGGCGGGGCGATGTGGACGCGGTTGAAGTGCGTGAACGGCCAGACGCCGGCGGCCTTGCACGCCGCCGCGACCGCGCCCATCGGGGCGGCGTCGGCACCTGCGGCGTTGAACGGGACCAGGGGCTCTCTGGTCTCGCGGTCGCGCACGAGCTCGAGCGCCCAGAACAGCCCGCGTCCGCGTACCTCTCCCAGGGACGGGTGTCGCTCCAGCCACGCGGTGATCTCGGGCTCGACGACGCGCTCGCCGAGGTCGCGCACGCGCTCGAGGACGCCGTCGCGCTCGAACACGTCGAACGTCGCGACGCCGGCGGCGCACGCCAGAGGGTGGCCGGAGTAGGTCAGGCCGCCCTGGAACGACACGTCATCGAAGAACGACGCGATCGCGTCGGCGATCACGACACCGCCGAGCGGGACGTAGCCGGAGTTGACGCCCTTGGCGAAGGTGATGAGGTCGGGCACGACGTCGAAGGCGTCGACCGCGAACCATTCGCCGACGCGTCCGAAGCCGACCATCACCTCGTCGGCGATGTAGACGATCCCGTACTTGTCGCAGAGGGCGCGCACACCGGCGAGGTAGCCGGGCGGCGGCACGAGCACGCCGTTGGTGCCGACGAGCGTCTCGATGATGATCGCGGCGACGGTGGCCGCGCCCTCGAGCACGATGACGTTCTCGAGGTGCTCGAGCGCCCGCCGCGTTTCCTCCTCGGCCGTGGTCGCGTGGAACGCCGAGCGGTAGAGGTACGGCCCGAAGAAGTGCGCGACCGATGGATCGCTCGGCTCATTGGCCCAGCGCCGGGGGTCGCCCGTCAGCGAGATGGCCGTGGCCGTGCCGCCGTGATAGGAGCGGTACATCGAGAGCACCTTGCGACGGCCGGTGACCCGCCGCGCCAGGCGCACGGCGTACTCGTTCGCGTCCGCTCCGCCGTTCGTGAAGAACACCCGGTTGAGGGTGCCCGGGGCCACGCGTGCGATGCGCCGGGCGAGCTCGCCGCGCACATCGTTCGCCATCGAGGGCTGGATGGTCGCGAGTCGACCGGCCTGCTGCTGGATGGCGGCGACCAGGTCGGGATGCTGATGCCCCAGATTGAGGTTGACCAGCTGCGAGCTGAAGTCGAGGTACGCGTTGCCCTGGTAGTCCCAGAACGTCGAGCCCTCGCCGGCGGCGATCGGCAGCGGGTCGATCTGCGCTTGCGCGCTCCACGAGTGGAAGACGTGACTGCGGTCGTCGCTGCGCACCTGGGTCTCGGCGTCGGAGTCGCCGAAGGCGTGCTCGATGCCGCGGCGGTCGGTGAACCCCGTGCGGGCGGCCGAGCCGGCGGCGGTGGGGATGGTGTCGGTCATGCGAGTGGTCCCTTCCGGTGGATCAGGAGTTGCCGGGGAAGGCGAGTTCGATCTTCGAGTGCACCGGGTCGGGCCAGCGCGTGGTCACGACCTTGCTGCGCGTGTAGAAGTGGAACGACTCGGGCCCGTAGATGTGGGAGTCGCCGAACAGCGAGTTCTTCCATCCTCCGAACGAGTATGCGCCGACCGGGACGGGGATCGGGACGTTGATGCCGACCATCCCCACCTCGACCTCGAACTCGAACTGGCGTGCCGCGCCGCCGTCGCGCGTGAACAGCGCGACGCCGTTGCCGTACTGATTCGCGTTGATGAGGGCGACCGCGTCGTCGAAGGTGTCGACACGCACCACCGAGAGCACCGGACCGAAGATCTCGTCGTCGTAGACGGCCGTGCCGGGCGTGACGTCGTCGATCAGGCTGACGCCGACGAAGAAGCCGTCGCCGTCGAACTGCTGGGCGGTGCCGTCGACCACGACCGTGGCGCCCTCTGCCTCGGCCTTCGCGACGTACGATGCGACCTTGTCGCGGTGCTCGCGCGTGATGAGCGGCCCCATCTCGCTGGCCGGGTCGGTGCCGGGACCGATCGCGAGCGCGCCGAGGCGCCGCTGGATGGCCGGGACGAGCGCATCGCCTGCGGTGCCGACCGCGACGAGCACGCTGACCGCCATGCACCGCTCGCCCGCTGAGCCGTACGCCGCCGAGACCGCGGCGTCGGCCGCGGCTTCGATGTCGGCGTCTTCGAGCACCACCATGTGGTTCTTCGCTCCGCCGAGCGCCTGCACACGCTTGCCGTTGGCGCTGGCGCGCTGGTAGATCGACCGCGCGATCGGCGTGGATCCGACGAACGAGACGGCGGAGACGTCGGGAGAGTCGAGCAGGGTGTCGACGGCCTCCTTGTCGCCGTGGACCACGTTGAGGACGCCGGCGGGCAAGCCCGCTTCGGCGAAGAGCTTCGCGAGGTAGACGGACGCGGACGGGTCCTTCTCGCTCGGCTTGAGCACGACGGTGTTCCCGCACGCGATGGCGCTCGCGACCATCCACAGCGGGACCATCACCGGGAAGTTGAACGGGGTGATGCACGCGACCACGCCGACGGGCTGCTTGACGCTGTGCACGTCGATGCCGGTGGAGACCTGCTCGC
>NZ_CAMFLC010000015.1 GCF_945957465.1 uncultured Leifsonia sp. | reverse complement strand
ACCTCCTCGACCGGGCGGCCGGCGGGGTCGGTGAGGTCCCAGTCCTCGTAGCGCTTGCCGGGGAAGATCGGGCAGGTGTCGCCGCAGCCCATCGTGATCACCACGTCGGATTCCTTGACGGCCTCCGTGGTGAGGATCTTGGGCTGTTCACCGGCGATGTCGATGCCCTCCTCGGCCATGACCTGCACAGCGACCGGGTTGATCAGCTCCTTCGGCTCCGAGCCGGCGGAAAGGACCTCGACGCGACCTCCCGAGAGTTCGCGCATGAACCCGGCGGCCATCTGGGAGCGGCCGGCGTTGTGGATGCAGACGAACAGGACGGTGGGCGTGGTGTCAGCCATGGCGGGGCTCCCCTTCGTGAAAAAGCATGGTCTCTCGTACGAGAAAGCATAGATGTGCGTCTATGGTTTTGCTAGTCGGCCGCCGAGGTGTTCACGAGCCGTTCAGCATCGATCCGGGTCAGGAGTTCGCGGACGCGTCCTTCGATGTCGTCACGGATCGCTCGCACCTCCGCGAGCGGCCGGCCGACGGGGTCGGGGATGTCCCAGTCCAGGTACTCCCGGCCCGGAAAGATGGGACAGGCGTCACCGCAGCCCATCGTGATCACGTAGTCCGCGGCCCGGACCGCCTCGTCCGTCAGCGGCTTGGGGAACTCGCCACCGAGCGGCGTGCCGACCTCGTCGAGCACGGCGACGATCGTGGAGCGGACGGCGTCCGCCGGCTGGGAGCCTGCGGTGCGGACGGTGACCCGGTCGCCGGCGAGCTGACGCAGGATCGCAGAGGCGAGCTGGGAGCGGCCGGCGTTCTGCACGCACACGAACAGCACCTCCGGCACCCCGGCCCGCTCGCCGGTCGCACGGAGCAGAGCGTCGAGGCGGGAGACGGCGAACGCGCTGGTCAGCGACGCCCGGTTCGTGCGCCCGTCGAGCCGGTCGTAACTGTCACGCACGTATTGCTCGACGCTCTCCCGGGACAGGACCCCTCGATAACGGAGGGCGAGGTCGTCGATGATCCGCTCCGTCGCCGCACCGCCTGCGGCGGGTGGAGCGTCGCGGACGAGTTCGGCGACACGATCCAGCTGATCGGCCGTGATCGAGTACCAGGCGGTGCGACCCTCCTGGGCACGCTCGACCAGACCTTCCTCGCGCAGCACCTTCAGGTGGTGGGAGACGGTCGGCTGCCGCAGCCCGAGGACCTCGGCCAGCCGCGTCACCGAGCCGCGGCCATCGGGTGCGTCGAGCAGCAGGCGCAGGATGCGCGCCCGCGTGGGATCGCCGATCCGCTTCAAGCTCTGCAGCGGGTCCGGTTCCGACACCCCACCCATAGACGCCAGTCTATGCACTGTCCGGTCCGGGCGACCCGACGGCAAAGCGACCCTGTACGACGCTCAGTCCGAGCCAAGGGCGTCCGCGGTCAGGGTCCCGTGGACGTCACAGACGGCCGCCAGCGTGTTGTAGACGGTTCCGTACTTCTGGAGGTTCCGGTAGACGAGATCGAGCCGCCGCGGGGACTCATCGGTGGTCACCGTCATCTCATAGGACACCTCGACGAAGCGAGGCGGGTCGTCCTGCCGCCGGACGGTGACCTCGACCTCAGCCGATCCGTACTGGAAGTCGAGCAGCTGACCTGCACGCTCCATGTTCTTGAGCAGGCAGGCCGCGAACGAACCGGCGAGCAGTTCTGCCGGGCCCGGAAGACCTGAGGGTCGCGACGCCCAGCTCGAGTCGAACGGGATCGTCTCCGAGCCGGCGTCGATCCGGGCCGTCTCGTGGGCGGTCGTACGCCCCCGAACCGTGTACGTGAGACGCGGAGCGCTCACGCCTGCTGCCCGATCATCCATCGATCGGACCGCAGACCAACCGGCTCCGTCCTGTTCCATCGGGCACATGGCAGCACCGTACGTCGACCCGCGTGGTGCGGCGAGGGTCTTTCGGCCCTCGGACGACCGGCATCGGCATCGCGATCACGAGCAGCAGGAGGACGAACCGGTCGAGCACACGCCCGTCGCGGGCAGCGCCAGTTCCACATTCGTCGCCGATGCGATGTCCCCGGCGAGGTAGGCAGTGATCGAGCGGACCTGCTCATAGCCGGTGGCGAGCAGGAATGTCGGGGCGCGCCCGTAGGATTTCATCCCGGCGAGGAAGAAGTTCGGCTCGGGCTGCTGGAGCTCGGCGAACCCGTGCGGCTCGACGGTGCCGCAGGAGTGGACGTTCGGGTCGATCAGAGGCGCCAGCCGGGCGGGCGCCTCCACGATGTCATCGAGCTCCAACCGGATCTCGCGCAGCATGTCCAGGTTCGGGCGGAACCCGGTCGCGTTCACGACCACGTCGGTGTCGTGCTCGACGAGCTCGCCGGCGCGCTGCCCGATCAGCCGGACACCGGCGCCGATCGGGGCGAGGCGGAGGATCTCGAACCGGTCGAGCTGCTGGATCGCACCGGTCTCGATCAGCCGGTCGACGCGCTTGCCGATCGCGGCACGGGCGATCAGCTCATCATCCTCCGAGGCGGTGACCCGGACGGCGCCGGCATTGCGGATCAGCCAGGTGATCTGCGTCTGCGGCACCTCCCGCTTCAGCGCGGCGAGGTTCAGCAGCGTGTTGGCGGCCGAGTGTCCGGCGCCGACGACGGTGACGCGCTTGCCCGCGAACCGGTCGCGCTCCTGTCCGAGCACATCCGGGAGCGCGTGCGAGACGTGCTCGGCGACGGCCGGGAGCCCCAGCGGGTCGAGACCCGAGGAGGCCAAGCCGTTCGGCGTGAGGTAGGTGCCGGACGCGTCGACGATCGCCCGCGCGGTGACCTCCTGGACACCGTCGGCGTCAGTGATGCGCAGCAGGAACGGGGTCTCGGCGCGGCCGGCGCTGCGGGTGCGGTCCATGCCCTCGCGGCTGACCGCGTCCACGGTCGCGCCGTAGCGGATGCGGGAGGCGATGGCGTCGAGCTTCGACAGCGGCTCGAGGTAGGCGGCTACGAACTCGCCGCCGGTCGGCAGCCCCGTGGCTTCCGGGGCGGTCCACCCGGCGGCTTCCAGAAGTCGGCGGGAGGCCGGGTCGACCAGGTGCCGCCAGGGCGAGAAGAATCGGATGTGCGCCCACTTCTGGATGCTGGAGCCGGCGTCGGCGCCGGATTCGTAGACGATGAAGTCGATGCCGCGTTCGATGAGGTTCGCCGCCGCGGCCAGTCCGATCGGGCCGGCGCCGATGATCGCGACGGGCAGTCCGTCGAGACGCCTGCTGCGCGCGGCGGGGGTGGTCAGGTCGACCAGGGTCATCGCATCCTCCATTGACGTTCTTCGATGCAGTGAGTCTGCATCCATTCATCGAAGTTTGTCAATATTGTCGCTAGGCTGAGCCCATGAGCACTGTGGAAGCACTCGCCCTCACCCCGGTCGGCTCCTGCTGCACACCGGTCACCAAGGACGTGCTCTCTGCCGAAGACGCCCAAGCCATGGCCATCGCGTTCAAGGCGCTCGCCGACCCGACCCGGCTCCGGCTGCTCTCGATCGTCGCCGCCTCCGACAGCGACGAAGCCTGCGTCTGCGACCTCACCGAACCCGTCGGCCTCAGCCAGCCCACCGTCTCCCACCATCTCAAGATCCTGATGGACGCCGGGTACCTGACCCGATCCAAGCGCGGTACGTGGGCCTACTACAAGCTGGTGCCGGGCAGCCTCGACCGCGTCTCCGCCCTCCTCACGACCGCAACAGCATGACCATCCGCGCGCTCAGGCCGGAGGATCGGCCCGACGTCGAGCGCATCCACGCGGAGGGCATCGCGACGTCCGGACAATCCGATCCAGCATCTTCCGGGAGAGCACCGCCAGCCTCCGCCTCCTCGAATGCGCCGGATTCAGCCGACCAGGATCTCCGTCCACGAGACGGCGGGGAGTTCGAGACGAACGGTGTCGCCTTCGCGCGTGAAGGAGAGCTCGGTCAGCGCGACCCGGTCGGGGTGCTCACGAGTGTTGGCGGCGTCGAGATCGGGATCGGTCAGCGTACTCACCCGGACGGCCAGGTCCGGGGCAGCCGCATCCAACGCCGACAGGTCGACGATGAGTTCGGTGGGACCGTCGATGGCCCGGTTCACCGCGAAGATCGCGAAACGCCCGCTCTCGGCGTCGTGGGTGGCGACAGCGTCCACCGTGTCGACGTCGCCGAAGCGGTCCGTCCGGTAAGTGCTGGTCGTCAGGTCGACGTCCAGTGCTACACCCCGACCGTGAGCCGAGGTCGCGGCGAACGGGAAGAACGTGGTCTGCCTCCACGCCGGGCCACCGGGCTCGGTCATGATCGGGGCGATCACGTTGACCAGCTGGGCGAGCGAAGCGCTCGTCACCCGATCGGCGTGTTTCAGCATCGTGATGAGAAGACTGCCGAACACGACGGCGTCGGCGACCGTGTAGGTGTCCTCCAACAACCGGGGGGCGACCGGCCAGTTGTCCGTGCCTGTGATCTTGTCGACGTTCTCGAACCGGGTGTTGTACCAGATGTTCCACTCGTCGAACGAGATGTTCATGGTCTTGTCGCTGCCCTTGACGGCCTTCACGTGGTCGGCTGTGGCCGTCACGCTCCGGATGAAGAAGTCCATGTCGACGCCCGAAGCGAGGAAACTGCCCAGGTCGCCGGTGTTCTCGTAGTAGGCGTGGCACGAGATGTAGTCGACGAGCTCGTAGGTCGCGGCGAGGGTCGTGCGCTCCCACTCGCCGAAGGTCGGCATCGAGGAGCTCGACGATCCGCAGACGACGAGCTCGAGGTCGGGATCGTATGCCTTCATGGCGCCGGCGGTCTTCGCAGCGAGGCTTCCATACTCTTCCGCGGAACTGTGGCCGAGCTGCCACGGGCCGTCCATCTCGTTTCCCAGACACCAGATGCGCACGTCGAAGGGCTCGGTGCGGCCGTTGGCGATGCGGCGATCGGAAAGCTCCGTCCCTCCCCCGTGGTTGGCGTACTCGAGGAGCTCGAGCGCTTCCTGCACGCCGCGCGTTCCCAGGTTGACGGCGAGCATCAACTCGCTTCCCACACGGTCGAGCCATGCCTGGAACTCGTGCAGTCCGACCTCGTTGGTCTCCGTCGAGTGCCACGCCAGGTCGAGCCGGCGTGGACGCTCCTCCTTCGGTCCGACCGAATCCTCCCACCGGAACCCCGAGACGAAGTTGCCTCCCGGGTAGCGGATCGCCGAGACGCCGAGTTCCCTGACCAGCTCGATGACGTCGGTGCGGAACCCGTCGGCATCCGCCGACGGATGGCTCGGTTCGTAGATGCCGTCGTAGACCGCCCGTCCGAGGTGCTCGAGAAACGAACCGTACAGTCGCGGGCTGATGTTCCCGATCGTGGCTCCGGGCTGGAGGGAGAGGCGTGCACTGTGCATGGGGATCTTCCGGTCAGGGTGTGCGGGAGGGTCAGTCGCGGGTCGAGGCGCAGGCGAGGCGGCGGGCGTGCTCGCGGAAGGCATCGGCGACCGGGTTCGCCGACCGGCGCAGCCCATCCGGCGACTCGACGAGATCGTGCAGTCCCATGCTCAACAGGTGATCCGCTCGCGGCCGGTCGCTGTGGCGCCAGGTCCACTCGTACATGTCGAACAGGGGCCACCAGGTATAGCCGACGATCGCCTCGCCTTCTTCGCGAAGCCGTTCGACGAGGCCGAGCGATTCGCCGAGCCACGCGATGCGCTCGCCCACGCTCCCGGTGACGCAGGTCTCCGTGACCATGACCGGTGCGCCGTACCGTGCGGCGAACGACACCAGCGCCTCGCGCAGTCCTTCGGCGCCGCGATCGACGCTCGGCCGCGGGTCCGCGAAGCCGCCGCCGTGGTGGACGCCGGCCTCGAACAGTTCGGTGGAGTGCCGCGGGTAGTAGTTGACGCCCATGATGTCGGGTTGCACGGCGTTGTCGCGGAACCACTGCAGCTCGACGTCCGGGATCGCGGGCGCGACCCGGTCGAGCAGCGGATGCGCGGCATCCACCCGGCCGGTGACGAGGTCCTCCACGAGGTGCACCTGGTGGCGGAGCCGCTCGGCCTCCTCGCGGTGCTCGGGCGCCACGTCGTCACCGACGAAGCTCATGGCGGCGTCCACGTGCACGAACGTCGCCGACGCGCCGACCCGGTCGGCGAGCACGCGCTGAGTGCGGACGAACCCCCGCGCCAGGTTGGCCGCGATCGCCGCGAACCCGGAGGCACCGGTGAGATAGGGAGGCCAGTAACCGTACTCCCCCGAGAACAGCGCGTGGATCACGGGCTCGTTGACCGGCGTGTAGTCGAACACCCGGTCGCGGTAGCGCTCGCCGAACCGCGCGGCGTACTCCTCGACATGATGCGGATAGTCCGCGTCGGCGAACTGTGCGTCGAGCCACAGCGGGGTGCCGTAGTGGAGGAGGTCGATGACCGGGCGCAGCCCGGCGGCGAGCTGAGCGTCGACGGCTCGGTCGGTCCAGTCCCAGTCCCAGCGACCGGGCGCGGGCGCGACCCGGTACCAGGGCACGCCCCAGCGCAGGAACTCCGCGCCGACTCCCGCGGCGAGCGCGAAGTCGTCCGCGAACCGCTCGTAATGCTCGGTGAGCTCGTACTCGTCGATGGCCCGTTCGCCCGGCCTCGACTGCGGCACGAACGTGTCCTCGATCCCGAGACCGAGGTGGAGGCGGCCGTCCTCGAACCAGCGCGCCGTCATTTCAGCCCCGTTGTCGCGACGCTCTCGATGAAGCGACGCTGCATGATCAGGAACATGATCGCGAGCGGCAGAACGGCGATCAGCGAGCCGGCCATCATCGTGCCGTAGGGGATGATGCCGCTGGGCCCGGTGAGGAGGGTCAGGCCGGAGGTGATCGTCCCCATGTCGGGCGACGTGGTGAAAACGAGCGGCCACAGGAGGTCGTTCCAGTTGTTGACGAAGGTGAAGATCGCCAGCGTGAGCAGGGCGGGGACGGCGTTCGGGAGCACGATGCTGCGGAAGATCCGGAACTCGCCGGCGCCGTCGATCCGCGCCGCGTTGTCGAGGTCGCGCGGCAGCGAGATGAAGAACTGCCGCAGGAAGAAGATGCCGAAGGCGTCGGCCGCGCGCGGGATGATCAGCCCGGCGAAGGTGTTGACCCAGCCGAGCTGCGCGACGAGCTGGTAGACGGGGATGAGGGTCGCCTGGAACGGGATCATCAGACTCGCCACGATGACGATCAGCAGCACCCGGCTGCCGCGGAAGTCGATGCGGGCCAGAGCGTACGCGGCGAGCGAGTCGAACACGAGCGCGAACACCGTCACCCCGCCGGCGAAGACCAGGCTGTTGACGAACAGCCGGCCGAACGGGAGGTCGTTGAAGATCTTCGCGAAGTTGTCGAGCGTCCAGGCGCCGGGCAGGAGCGTCGGCGGGAACGCGTTGATCTCGGCGGCCGGCTTGAACGCGGTGAGGACGATCACGATCACGGGCAGCAGCACGATCGCGGTGAGCACGAGCACGGCGGCGAACAGCAGCCAGCGTTCGGCCCGGCGCCCGATCCGGAGGCGCGCAGCGCGGCCGGCCGGCGTGCGCGGCGGCGGCGCGGTGCGCCGGGCGGTCGTGGTCGTCATGCGATGTCCTTCTCGCGTCGTCCGAAGAAGCGGAACTGGATGAGGCTGAGGAGCAGCGTCGCCGCCAGCAGCACGTAGGAGAGCGCGGTCGCCCCGCCCAGGTCGAGCTTCTTGAAGCCTTCCTGGTAGATCTCCATCACGACGGTCTGCGTCGAGCGGTACGGCCCTCCGCCGGTCATCACGTAGATCTGGTCGAACGCCTGAAGTGCGGCGATCATCGCGAAGACGACGACGAACGCGAGAGTGTTGCTCAGTTGCGGCAGCGTCACGCTGATGAAGCGGCGCCACGCGCCCGCGCCGTCGATCTTCGCCGCCTCGTAGAGCGACTCGGGGATCTCTTGCAGCCCGGCGATGAAGATCACCATGTAGAACCCGAAGTTCTTCCAGATCGCCACGAGCACGACCGTGGGCATGGCCAGCACCGGGTCCTGCAGCACGTTGCCCAGTTGGATCCCGATGCCGCGGAGCCAGTAGTTCACGAGCCCGACCTGGGGGTCCAGCAGATAGCTCCAGGCGAACGCGGCGACCGCCAGCGAGACCACGAACGGGAGGAAGAGCGCCGTGCGGAAGAAGCCGCGGGCGATCAGGCGGCGGTTGCCGAGCAGCAGAGCCAGGAGCAGCGCCGCGATCAGCGCCGTCGGCGTGAACAGCACGGTGTACAGCGCGGTGTTGCCGAGGGTGGCGAGGATCTGCGGGTCGGTGAAGATCCGCACGTAGTTGTCGAGGCCGACCCAGCTCTCCGCTCCGAACCCGCTCGCGTTCGTGAACGACAGCCGGAGCGCCGAGAGCATCGGCCAGCCGACGAACGCGATCAGGATGACGAGCGCAGGCGACAGGAACAGCAGCGCCATCGGTGCCCGGCTGCGGCCGGTGCGGGGCCGGCCGCCCAGCGGCGCCGGCGGCCGGTAGGGGCGCCGTACGCGTGTGCGGGTGAGACTGGTCATGGTGTCTTCCGTGGGAGGGGCGGGCCGCCGTCGTGGGGGTCGACGGCGGCCCGCCGGTCGATCACTTGCTGAGCGCCTGCTGCACCTTGGTGGAGGCGTCCTGCAGCAGCTGGGCGGGGTCTCCGCCGGTGAGCGCCTTCTGCGTGGCCTCGTCGACCGCGGCCAGCACGTCCGTGCTGTTGGCCACACCCGGCAGCAGCGGGCGCGCGCCGCCGGCGATCTTCGTCAGCGACTCCACGACGGGGTTGGCGGAGACGGCCGAGGCGGGGATGTCGGTGCGCAGCGGAGGCCAGCCGGAGCCGAGCGACCACTTCGTGGCCACCTCCTTGGTGAAGAAGTAGTCGAAGAACTTCTTCGCGGCGGCCTGCTTGGCCGGGTCGGCCTGGGCGGTGATCGCCGCCGAGATGCCGATCGCGGACGAAGCGGAGGCCTTCGGTCCGGCGGGGATGCCCGCGATGCCGTAGTCGATCTTGTTCGCCTCGGCGACGCCGGCCATCCACGGACCGCCGATCTCCATGGCCGCCTTGCCGGAGGAGAACAGCTTGTCGGAGGCGACGCCGTCGAGTCCGGTCGGCGAGATCTTGTCTTCGATGACCGCCTTCGACCAGTAGCTCAGCGTCTCCTGGTTGGCCTTCGAGTCGACGACCGACTTCGAGCCGTTCACGAGCTCGCCGCCGTTGCCGTAGAAGAGACTGGCCCAGACGCCGTTGCCGACCGTGGCGTGGTCCGGCAGCGCCAGGCCGTACTGGCCGGTCGCCGGGTCGGTGAGCTTCTTGGCGTCGGCGACCCACTCGTCCCAGGTCGTCGGGAACGTGGTGATCCCGGCTTTCTCGAAGAGCGCCTTGTTGTAGATCACCGACAGCGGCACGAATCCGGTCGGCACGCCGTAGTACGCGCCGTCCACCTTCTCCATCTCGACGGCCCGCGGGTTGAGGTTGGCGTTCTTGACGTCGCCGGCGTAGAAGTCGTCGAGCTTCGCGAACGCACCCTTGGTGGCGTAGACCGGCAGGGTCTCCGCCGGCACGGCCACGATGTCCGGGCCCTTCTTCGCGGAAAGAGCCGGGAGCAGGGTGTCGCCGATGACAGCCCAGGTCTTGGTCGTGGTGGTGATGGTGATGTTCTTCTGCGACTTGTTGAAGTCGTCGACGATCGTGTCGAGGACCTTGCCGTCGGCTTCGGTGTAGCCGTGCCAGAAGGTGAGGTCGACGTGGCCGGCGGACGACGTCGCACCGGTTCCGGAGCAGCCCGCCAGGGCGACTGCCGCGCCGGCCGCGAGCGCCACGGCTGCGATGAGTTTCTTCATTGAATGCCTCTCGGGGGAGACCGACTCTGTCGATCGCGGGTTTTACAACGTTGAAATTCCAACGTTGTATCGGATTATAGAAGCACGTCTTCACCGATGTCAATCATGGTTACGCGACCGATTCGGAGGCCGTCGACAGCGAGGATTCGCGCACGACCGTCGTGAACGGCACCTCGATCTTCCGGGGCGGACCGACCATGCGGTCGCGATCGGCGATGCGCTCGATCAGTGCCGCGACGGCCTTCTCGGCGATGACCGGCCGGCCCGGATCGATCGTGCTCAGGCTCGGCATCGCGAACTGCCCCTCGATGAGGTCGTCGAACCCGATGACCGCCACGTCGTCCGGCACACGGACGCCCTCCTGATGCAGCGCGCGCAGTGCGCCGAGAGCCAGTTCGTCGTTGAGCGCGAAGAGGGCATCGAACGGCACGCCGGACTCCAACAGCTGCTGCGTCGCGGCCGCGCCGTCGGTGCGGTGCCAGCCCTCCCGGAACATGACGAGCTCGTCGCCGAGGTGCAGGCCATGGTCCCTCAGCGCCGCTCGGTAGCCCTCGAGGCGCAACGAAGCCGAACCGACGCGCTCAGCGACGTGCGCTCCGATGACCGCGATGCGACGTCTGCCGCTCTCGATGAGATGCTCGGTGGCCGCATAGCCGCCCTCGACGTTCTGCATCACGACGTGGTCGGTCGGTCCGCCGAAGATGCGCTCGCCGAGCAGGACGAGCGGGTAGTCGACGTTCAGTGCATCGACGTCGTCCATCGACATCCCGAGCGGAGAGAACAGCAGGCCGTCCAGCATCGACAGCCGCGGCCCGCGCAGCAACTCCAGCTCGGCCTCCCGGTCTCCGCCGGTCTGCTCGATGAGCGTGACGAAGCCGAGGCGCCTGGAGGCCTCGAGCACCGAGTCCGCGAGCTCCGCGAAATAGCTGAAGCTGAGGGACGGAACGGCCAGCCCGATCACCCCGGTGCGGCCCGCGCGCAAGTTGCGCGCCGCGAGGTTCGGCTGGTACCCCAGCTCATCGATCGCGGCGAGCACCTTCTCCCGCGTCGCAGGTTTGACGAAGTCGTAGCCGTTGACGACGTTCGAGACCGTCTTGATCGAGACGCCCGCCGCGCCGGCAACATCCTTCAGCGTCGCCACCATGTGATCCCCTCGTTCGGCGAATGGCACCTGCAGCCAAATTTACAACGTTGAGATCATCGCACGACACGGGCGGCTTTCGCTGTGTCACGACCCGCGATGCACGTGAACGCCTGTCGCTGTACCTCTCCGCGCCTGACCGATAGCGTGAGCGTATGCGTGGGCGGATCGGGGTGTGGGTACTGCTCGGGGCGGCAGTGGCGCTAGTGGCAATCGGCGGCGGGGTGCTGCTGTTCGCCCCGGCGTCGTTCGGCTGGACGGCGTACGCTCCGCTCTCCGGCGAGTCGTTCTCGGGCATGTACCCGCTCACGCCCGAGCGCGCGGTCGGCGCGGGTCTCGCCGCAGCCGGGTTGCTGCTGGCCGTCGCCGTCGGCGGCTGGGCGGTCGGACGGCGCTCGGCGCTCCGAGCCCGGCTCGACGGGCACGACCGATGATGCGACTGCTGGTGCGCGCGTCGTGTGCGACAGCACCGCCGAACGGCCAGGAGTGCAACGACACCGTGACGCTCTCCTTACCAGGTTCGTCGTGGCTGCCGTTGGCGGTCCTCGCCGCCGTGGTGGTCGTCGTGATCGTCGTGACGATCATCAGGACGCGAGCGAGGCGGCGCTGAGGGCGCGCCGGACGGGCGCTGTCGTCGTCGCGTCGGTCCTGGCGTGCGGCTACGCCGGCGTCCTGATCGTCCTCGCGGTGATGCTCACCGTCGACTGGTCCACCGGGGTCGGACGAGTCGGGCACCTGGCCGGCAACGCGGCCAACCGCGGCGTCGCGTTCTTCGTGGTCGCCTGCGTCGCGGGCGCGGCCATCATCGTCGCGGCCGCACTGCCGCCGGTGCTGCTGCTCCTGCCCCGGCGGGCGGCGCGAGGCGGCGGGGTGCAGCCCTGACCCGTGCGCCGACCCGCCTGATACCGTGAGCGCGTGATCGACGACGGCAGGGAGATGGTGCTGATCGGGGGCGGCACGTTCCGGATGGGCTCCGCCGAGTTCTACCCCGACGAGCAGCCCGTGGTCGAGCGCGAGGTCGCGGCCTTCCGCATCGACCGCTACCAGGTCACCAACGAGGATTACGCGCGGTTCGTCGCCGACACCGGCTACGTCACCGTTGCCGAGCGCCCGATGGCGGCCGAGGACTACCCCGGGGTCGCCGCGGAGGACCTGGTTCCCGGCGCCATGGTGTTCACGCCGACCTCGGGGCCCGTGGACCTGGGCGACTGGCGCAACTGGTGGCGATGGCAGCCCGGCGCGCACTGGCGGGCACCCTTCGGGCCCGGGTCGTCGGTCGAGGACCGACCGCGGCATCCCGTCGTGCACATCGCCTTCCCGGACGCGCAGGCCTACGCAGCCTGGGCAGGCAAACGGCTGCCGACGGAGGCCGAGCACGAGTTCGCCTCGCGCGGCGGCGTCGACGGCGCCCGGTTCGCCTGGGGAGACGAGCCCTACCCCGGCGGCGTGCCCCAGGCCAACTCGTGGCTGGGGCACTTCCCCTACGACAACCAGGGCGTGGGCGACACGGCACCGGTCGGGTCCTACCCCGCCAACGGCTACGGCGTCTACGACCTGATCGGCAACGTCTGGGAATGGACGACCGACTACTACACGCCGCGCCACCTCCGGCTCAGCGACCGTCCCGTGGACGCGGGCAAACGGCAGAACCTGCTCGCCGCCGCCAGCGCGCACGACGGCGAGACCATCCCGCGGCGGGTGCTCAAGGGCGGGTCGTTCCTGTGCTCGCCGGAGTACTGCCTGCGCTTCCGCCCGGCCGCCCGGTCACCGCAGGCCGAAGACACGGGGATGTCGCACATCGGGTTCCGCTGCGCGGCCGGCGCCTGACGCGCAACGGCGCGAGCCGCTCCGCGGCCCGAGGCGGGACGGCCGCCGTCGCCGACCGCCCCGCCTCCGGCCGTCCGTGTCAGGCTCTCCGGTTGCGCCGACGGATCGCGATCAGCGCAGCGCCCGCACCGAGAAGGGCGGCAGAGATCCCGCCGACGCCCCAGGCGATGGTCGACCCGGTCGACGCCAACCCCGCAGGGTCCGCGGGATCGGTGACACGATGCGTGGTGGCGCAGCCGGGGTTGCGGTCCGGCGCGGGCACGCAGGCAGCGACCCGGTCCGGGCTGGTGACCCCGCCACGCGGGCGGCGCTGGCGCGCATCCGCTCGATCGCTCGGCTGGCGCTCGGGAATCCGGACGCCGCATCCGTGATCGTGGAGCGCGACAGTGCACCGGGGCCGGTGCGTCACGTCGAGCGCGCCCGCGTGAACCTCGTGCTGGGCAGGAACGGCAGCGCCCTCCGGCAGCTGAGGGAGGCGGCGGCCGGGCGGCAGCTCGATGCCCGCACCGCCGCGGAAGCGGCCGCCCTCGAGTCCGCTGTGCTGCTACGCCTCGCCCCCACGGCCCGGACCCGTGGCGCCGTGCAGCACCTGGGCGCGCTGTCGGCCAGGACGGGGCTGCGACTCCCGATCGCGCTGCTGCCGGCGGACGATCACGCTCGTGTGGTGGCCGCTCTCGCGGACGCGGGGTTCGACGAGGTCGTCAGCGACGTCCCGTTGCGCGCGCTGCTGCCGAGTGCGGAACCCGAGTTGCGCCTCACCGAGCGCGAACTCGCCGTCCTCGCGCAGCTCATGGAACCACGGTCGGTGAACGAGATCGCCTCCGCGTTGGTCGTGTCGACGAACACCGTCAAGACGCAGCTGCGCGGGGTGTACCGCAAGCTCGGAGTGAACAACAGGGAGGACGCCATCGCGGTCGCAGTCGCGCGCCATCTGCTCGTGGAAACGGACTGACGCCGCCCACTCGCGCGATCGAATGCAGGCGCACACGGTCTGCGGCGCTCACGCCGGGCCCCCGCAGCCCCCGGCTCCCGGCCCCCGGCTCCCGGCTCCCGGCTCCCGCCGGAGTCGGGGGCTATCGTCGTCATCACAGCGGACGCCGGACACGCCCGATCGAGGAGGTGCGATGAAAGACCGGGTCCTCGACCTCGTCTTCCTCCTCGGGGTGCTGTTCAAGGGCCTCGACGGCCTGGTGGAGGTCGTCGGCGGCGCGCTGCTGCTGTTCGTCACCCCCGCGAAAGTGCAGAGCGCCGCACAGGCTGCGACGTCCGGCGAGCTGGCCGAGGACCCGCACGACCTCATCGCCAACCTCGTCCTCCACGGCGTCGCCCACCTCCAGCACGGCAGCCTCGTGTTCGCCGCCGTGTACCTGCTGGTGCACGGCATCGTGAAGCTCGCGATCGTGATCGCCCTGCTGGTCGGCTCGCGCCGGATCTACCCGTGGGCGATGGCGGCGCTGGGGGCGTTCCTGATCTTCCAGATCTACGAACTGGTGACCAGGCCGTCGATCGGCGTCGCGGTCCTGACGGTGTTCGACGCGATCATCATCTGGCTCACCTGGCGCGAGTGGCGGCGCGGACGCGAGCTGCGCACGACGTGGCGCGGGACGGTGGCGTGGGTGCTGCGGCGGCCGGCCGCGTAGGCGATCGCGGGCCAGGGCGTGGAGGGCTCAGGGCGTGGAGGGCTCAGGGCGCGTAGGAGGTCGAGACCTGGTGCTCCAGCTGCTTCAGGTGCGTGCCCAGGGTGCCGTCGACCGCGGGGTAGCTGCCGACGGGGTCGGGAGCCGGGGCGGCGCTGCCCGCGAGCGCCCCGATAGCCAGGACCATCGCGACCACGGCCGCCATCACGTCGATGGCGAGGACGATCGCCAGCGCGGAGCGGCGACGACCCGACGACGTGGGCTGCTCGGGACGTGCCGCGCCGAGGTCCGGGCGCTCCGCGGTCGAACCCTGTGCAGCCGGGAGCACCAGAGTCGGCCCCAGCGCGGTCACCGCGTCCTTCGCCGACAGCGGCGCCGTCGGCACCTCGGCCGGGTCGGCGGTGAGGACCACGGTCGGCGAATCGCCCGCGAGGAGGGCGCTCAGACGCGGCGCGGCCTCCTCGGCCGACAGCCGATCCGCGGGGTCGCGGGACGTCATCGACCGCAGCAGCCCGCCCCAGGCGGGGCCCAGCGACTCCGGGATCCGCGGGTCGCGGGAGAGCCGGGCGGTGGCCGATTCCACGGCGGTGCCGGGGAACTCCCGATGGCCGGTGAGGCATTCGAGGAGGACCAGCCCGAGGGAGTAGACGTCGGTCGCCGCCGTGACGGGGCGCCCGGCCGCCTGCTCCGGGCTCAGGTAGCTCGCCGTCCCGATGACGGTGCCGGTCGCGGTGACCTTGGCGTCGTCGACGAGGCGTGCGATCCCGAGATCGGTCAGCTTCGCGGCGACGCCGGACGCGGTCGACTCCGGCAGGAGGATGTTCGCCGGCGACACATCGCGGTGCACGACCCCGGCGCCGTGGAGGTACGCCAGCGCACGGGCGATGTCGGCGCCGATCGCGGCGACCGCCCGCTCGGGAAGCGCGCCGGAGCGCAGGCGCCCACGCACGTCGGTGCCCTTCACGTACTCCAGCACCAGCACACCGCGACCTTCGGCGTCCGTGATCGCGTCGAACAGCGTCACCAGCGACGGATGCGAGCGGGTCGCCAGGATGCGCACTTCGTCCTGCTGCCGGCGGAGGTCCGCAGCGTCGGCGAACTCCGAGCGGAACACCTTCAGCGCCACCTCCCGGCCGAGGGCCTCGTCGGTGGCGCGGTAGACGTCGGCGAGCCCCCCGCGGCCGATGCGCTCGAGAACGCGGTAGCGGCCGGCGACCAGGGTGCCCGCCGCGTCGGTCAGCGGCTGCGGCGTCTCATCGGTGGTCGGCATCATCCGTCGCCGCCCTTTCCCGGTCCGGGGCCCTTGTCCTTGCCGGGGCCCTTGTCGCTGCCTTTGCCCTTCTGATCCTGCTGCTGTTGCTGCTCCTGCAACTGCTGGAGCTGCTGCTGGAGGCGGGCCTTCTCCGCCTGGTCCTGCAGCTGGGCGAGGTCGGCGCGCACGGCCGCGATCGAGGCGGCGATCGCCGCGTGCCGCGCTGCCGTCATGTCGCCCTTCGCCCGGGCGGCGTCGTTCAGCTTCTCCAGCGCGGCCAGCTGGTCCTGGGCGCCGGCGAGGTCATCGGCGTGGGCGGCGGTCGCAACGGCCAGGACGCCGTGCTGGAGGGTGCTCGCCGTCTGCGCCGAATAGCCCGGCTCCGCTGCGCAACCGCTGAGCCCGAGTGCGAGCGCGACGCAACCCGCGACCACGGCGCGGCGCGCGCGGCGCACATGTGAGCCCACGCTGTCCACCTCCTCAGCGCTGCGGTCCTCCTCAGCGCCTCAAGCACGGTAGCCGCAGATCGGCCCGGTGTCGAGGCGCGCGGGCGAGCGCACCGGTGATCCTCAGCGAACCAGCTCCTCCAGTGCGGCCTGCGGTTTCGAATGCTCGGAACCGACGCGCCGGAACGGGGCGGCAAGCGTCGCCGGGACCAGTCGGGCGTGCCGGACCAGCAACACCGCCGCCAGCACGGTGTACACGGCCGACACCACCCACCTGGCCTCGGTGGAGGTGAACACGAATGTCGCAGCGAACGGCGCGAAGAGCGCCGCGGCCCAGCGGCCCGAGAAGCGCAAGCCGATCAGCATCGCCACCCCCAGCACCGTCTGCGCCACGGTCAGGGTGAACTCCTCCACCTGCCGGCCGTCCAGGGGGAGCGCCCAGCCCCCACCGCCCAGCAGATGCGCCACCGGCAGCGTCCCGACGAGCGCCGTCCACTGGTTCACCTTGCTGGCCAGCAGGATGCCGAAGCCCATCGCCGCCTTGCCGCGGGTGGCGAAGATGATCGCGATGACGAACTCCGGGGCCTCCGACGCGAGCGGTGCCAGCCACTGAACGAGGACGAAGTCGTCGATCCCCGCCGCACGGCCCCCCGCGATCAGGCTGTGCGCGAACGGTTCCGCCAGCAGCAGGACGACGGCGGCCGACACGACGAAGACGGCGATGACGGTGGCGCGGCGGGCGGCCGTCGGCAGCGTGCCGATCGCGCGCGGAACGCCCACGAGCTCCGGCTCCTCGCTCTCCCCCTTCGACACGCGCCAGAGGGAGAACACGAACAGGCCGAGCAGACCGACACCGAGCACGACCGGGATGCTGCCGGTGAGCGGGATGACCAGGGTCAGCACCGACGCCGTCACCAGCAGCCCGAGCTCGACCCGGTTGTCCGCGGGCAGGCGCACGGCGAACGGTCGCGCGTGGACGGCCGGGTCGATCGGCCGGCGGCGTGCGCGAGCCGCCCGGTGGGCGAGGTAGGCGATCAGCAGCAGGAACGGCCAGCCGAACCCGAGCAGCAACCGGTTGGACCCGGTCATGTTCGCGGCGGCGTACTGCGCCTGACCCGGGTCGGAGCCGGACGTGAACGCGAAGTACAGGTCGATCGCGTACTCGGGGAGGATCGCGATGACCGCCAGCAGCCCGACGGCGAGGCCTCCGGAGATGTCGACCTCCGCGGCCTCCCCGGCCCACGCCAGGGCGAACGCGGCCGCGACGATGGCGAGCCCGAACATCAGGATGCCGACGATCGGGGCCGGCTCGACGCCGCTGAGCCGCAAAGCGACGCCCTGCGCCGCCACGAGGGCGACCAGGCCGAGCGGGATCAGCAGTCGGCGTCGGGACGCGGCGGCAGGGGGATGACTGTCGGTACTGTTCACTGTTCCGGCCTCTCGATCGAGGGCGCCGGACAGCACGCAGCAGGGAGTCCGGTCACCGCGGTGGGACCGAAGGTCTCGCTCGCCCGAGTCCGACGGCGCGGCCGGATGGCACGCGTCAGACGGCACGGGAGGCACGCCGGGCCGCTTCGACGCGAGCCAGTATGTCGACGTGCCCGCACGGCCGGACGACCGGCCGCGGAGCTACTCCCCTTCGCGCTTCCCATCCTTGCGGACGACGCCGGCGACGCCGGCGCGACCGGGTGGATTGCCAGCGTTTCGTGCGGCCTAACTCTGCGGCTAGACGGGGCGGGGTCGGCGACTGAGCCTGCCGCGTCCGACCGCAGTCACGCCGTCGGGTGCGGCACCCCGAAGATCCGCTTCGTGGCGACCACCACCTCGCGGTCGTCACCCCGGTCGAGGGCGTCCTTCAGCGCTTCGTACCCGCGAGCCAGCTCCGCGCGATCGGTCGGGAGCCCCTGGTGGGCCACGCTCACGTGGTAGCTGAGCGACGGGGCCGCCCGCGCGATCAGCTCCAGCAGCACCGGATTGGGGCACCCCCGCAGCATCGACGAGAAGAGCGCCTCCGCCGAGCGGGTGATCGCCGGGACGTCGCCGTCCCGGAGTCGCGCGACGACGTCGTCGATCTGTTCGCCGATCGCGCCGCGGGCGCGGGCGTCGAGGCGCGGGAGCGCCAGCAGCGTGGCCCCGGCCACCAGCACCCCGATCGTCTGCAGCGTCTCCAGAGCCTGCTCCGGTCGCGGAGCGATGACCGCCGAGTGCGATTGCGGCGCCGTCTGCACCAGTCCCTCCAGGCTCAGCGTGTGCAACGCCTGCCGGATCGGAGTGCCGGAGACGCCCAGCCACGCCCGGAGCTCGGCCTCGTCGAGGCGTTCGCCGGGGAGGAGGACGCCGGTGAGGATGGCGTCCTTGAGCTGCGCGTAGACACGATCGCGCACCAGCTCACGCGTCGAGCCGGAGCGTCCCGCTCCGTCGGGGATCGGCGTCACCGCGCCTCCCCTCGCGCCCTGGCGCTCGGCTGGTCGATGCGGAACACGAGCTTGGTCGCGTCGGCGACGGCCTGCGCGTCGCCGGCCTCCAAGGCATCGCGGAGCGATCGGTAGTCGCGCGCGGCTTCGTCCCACTGCACGTCGAAGGCGCGGTAGGCGACGGTCACATAGTAGGCGCGCGCGGCGAGCGCCCTGGCGGAGAAGTCGACCAGCACACGGTTGGGGCATGCGGCGATCAGACGGGCGTAGTAGGCCTGCGATCCCGCGATCCCGGCCTCGATATCCTGACGATCGAGAGCGTCGATCAGTCGGTCGATATCGGCGATCACGTCGCGGCGGCCGGCGTCGCCGAGTTCGTCGAGGACGAAGTCGAGGATGCCGAGCACGACGACACCGATGGTCTGCAGGTTCGAGACGGCGTCCTCTGCGCGCGGTTCGACCACCCGCGTGTGCGACTGGGCGACGGTCTCGACGAGCCCTTCGACCGTGAGGGCGTGCAGGGCTTGGCGGATCGGCGTCTTCGACATCCCGAGCCAGGCCTGGAGCTTGTCGTCGTCCAGTCGTTCGCCGGGCAGGATCGTGCGGGTGAAGATCGCGTTCTTCAGGGCGTCGTACGCGCGGTCGCGTGCGAGGAGTCGCGCGGGTGGGCTGCTCGCTGAGCCGGGAACCGGCATCCGCCCCTCCTCCCGAGGGCGTTCGCCCCCTGGCGTTCATCGTACTGAGCCGTACCTCCGAACTGGAACTTCAATCTGGACTAAAGTTCCAGTCCGGTCCTATACTTCACGCACAATGCGAATATCGCTCGGAGAGGGTGTCGTTCCCCCCACGACGCCCTCCGCCCTCTGAGCCGTCGAGATGCGTCTCGGGCTCAGTCGGGGTCCTGCGCTTCGGGTGCGCAGGACCCCGACCCCAGCATCGATGCGACGGGAGCCCACCCGAGATGTTCCTCGATCGAACCCCCGCGTCGGGCGACGTCACCATCACCCTCGACAGCGACACCTACGTCCGTCTGCTGCGGCGGGCCGCCGAGGCCGGGATGTCACCCGAGGCCTTCGTCGAGCGCCTCACCCGCGACGGCTACGGTCGGGCGATACGCGTGCCAGGAGCGGACGGCCCGGGACGCGACCCTCTGCGCTGAGACGTCTCCACCGACCCGTCAGCGCTGTCAGGGACGAACGGCGGGCGGCGCCTCCGGTTCGCCGAACTCGGAACGGTACGCACGGCTGAAGCGTTCGGTCGACGCGAAGCCCCAGCGGTAGGCGAGGTCGGCGTCGCTCAGGGACGGGTCGGCCCGCCGGTCGAGACGGGCGGCCGATATGCGCGCCACTCGGAGGTAGCGGCCCGCGCTCCCTCCGGTGCGCGCCCGGAACGCCAGGTCGAGGTCGTAACGGCTCGCACCGGAAGCACGCGCGATGTCGCCCACGCTGATCGGCAGTGACAGGTGGTCGTCGATGAAAGCCGTCGCGCGCCGGAAGATGACGCTGCCACTGCGGTTCGTCGCCGGCCGGGAGCGGTGGTCCCCCACCAGTGGGAAGGTCTCCAGCACGTCCAGCGCGAGCTCGTGGAAGAGACTCGCGCGGACCATCGGGTTGTCGATCGTGCCCGACCGGAGGAACTCGGCGGCGAGCTGGATCGACTGCAGCATCCGGTAGCTCCGGCGCAGGTCGACCGGCCGCGGAGAGGCGAACTCCGGCTGGACGCGATCGTCTGCGAAGACCACGCGCGCGACGTCGCGGAGGAGGTCGGGGGCGATGTAGACGTTGACGATGGTCAGATCGACGCCGCGCCCGAACAGGTCGTGGCCGGGCCGCGCCAGGAACGGCGCCGCGTAGGACGAGTCGCGATCCCCGTCGATCTCCCAGCGGTAGTCGCCGGAGAAGACGCCGGAGACGCTGAACCGGTCGAACTCGCCGTCGGACTGCCACTCGCCGCCGATCCGGTACAGGCCCACAGCGAGATCGTCGTCGCCCGCCTGCTCGACGCGGAACGAGAAGTCCGCTCCGGGATCGCGCGAGAAGACGAACCGCCCATCGGCTTCGCGGAGCAGGGCGTCGGCCTCCGTCGGGTCCGTCGTGCTGCTCCGCACGCGTTTGAGGACGTCCACACGTCGCACAGTACTCCTCGGGGCCGACGGCTCAAGACGTCCGCAGCCTGGTACGCCGCGACGAGCACTGGAGCCCGGGGGCGCGCGGCGGTAGCGTGGAGGTCCCCGTAGCTACGGGTATGGGGAAACAGCGCCAGAGCCCGACTGAGCGATCGGCCGGGCTCTGGTCCGCCCGGCCTCACTCGTCGCGCGCGTCGGGCCTGTCGAACTCGTCCAGCTGATCGATGCCCTGCGGGGCTTCGACCTCCACGTCGACTCCGCCCTCCTGCTCGGCACCGCCATCGCCCTCATCGCGGAACGCACCGGTGCCCTCGTCGAGGGTTCCCTCGCCGTCGGGGTAGCCGGCTTCGTCCGGGTATTCCATGCCTCCGGTGTTCGCCACGTCCATCGGATCTCCCTCCGTCTGCTGACGATCCTGCAACAGGACGGCGGGGCGCGCCAGAGCGATGATCCAGCGGAGCGGCCGGTCGACACGGGTGACGACCGGATCGCTCGACAGGTGAAGTGCGGGTGGTTCTCGCCGCTTCTCCTGTCGGGATCGGCGGTCGGGGAGGGACACTCGCTGACAACCCTCACCTCCGGAGCCCGCCATGCGCACCCGCACCCTCGTCCTGGTCGTCGCCGCACTCGTCACCGCGGCGGCGATCGCCATCGCCGCCGGCCCGACCTACAGCGCGCTCACCGCGGGCGCCGCGTTCGTCCTCACCGCCGGAGACGCAGGGGACACCGGGGGGCCCGCACACCCGGGCCCGGGCGACCCGATCGGCCTGGTCACGGTCGACGAGCACGAGGTGGCGTCGCCCGTCGACGGCGGTGCCGCCTTCCTCCCGCTCGCAGCGGACGACCGGTACCGGCCTGGACGCACGTTCCACACCGAACTCGGCATCGCGGACAACGATCCCGACGTCGCCGCAGCCGTCTCGCTGGCCGTGGTCCCGATGGACCCCGCAGGCACCGGGCAGGTCGGCACATCCCCGAACCTCACGCCGCTCCTGCTGGTCACCGTGGTGGACACGACGACGGGAGAGGTGCTCGTCGGCGGCAGCGCCGCCGATCCGAGCCGGGGGTGGCCCGTCGCGGACGCCACCGCAGTGCTGGGCCACCTGGCAGCGCGGGATGCGGACCCGCTCGACGGCGGCGACCGCTGGACGGCGGGCGCTCCGGGCAGCCGGCACGACCTCGCCGTGTCGGTGTACTGCCCGGACACCCCCGCGGTGCGCGCTCTGGACGGCGGGCGCTCCGACCTCGCGCTGCTGGTCTCCGGCATCGGTCAGCCCTGACCGCCGGCCGCCGTCACGACCGCCGGCGCACGCCGACCCGACGCCCCACCCGTTGACGAGGAGCCCACGACGGGGTTCGGTGGTGGCATGGTAGCTCTCATCATCATCCTGCTCGTGATCTGGCTGATCCTCGCGATCCTCGGCTTCGCGGTGAAGGGCCTGCTCTGGCTGGCGATCCTCGGCATCGTGTTCTTCGTCATCACGGCGATCGTCGGCTGGCTGCGCCGGGGAGCATCGCGCAGCTGATGTCCGGCGCCGGTTCGCCCGGAAACACCGCCGCGAGCGCTGATTCATCCACGCCGGCGGAGAATCGGATCGGACGCCGCTGTTGGACGAGCACCGCCGGGGCGGGGAGGCTGGTCACATGACCTACGCACCGGACCCCTCCCGCTACGACCGCATGCCCTACCGGCGCACCGGCAGCAGCGGCCTCGACCTCCCCGCGCTGTCCCTCGGCCTCTGGCACAACTTCGGCGACGACCGGCCCACCGAGACCCAGCGCGCAATCGTCCGCCGGGCGTTCGATCTCGGCATCACCCACTTCGATCTCGCGAACAACTACGGGCCACCGTACGGCGCGGCCGAGCTCAACTTCGGGCGCATCCTCCGGGAGGACCTCCGGCCGTACCGTGACGAGTTGATCGTGTCGTCGAAGGCCGGCTGGGACATGTGGCCGGGGCCGTACGGACAGGGCGGAGGCAGCCGGAAGTACCTGCTCGCCAGTCTCGATCAGTCGCTCGGCCGGTTGGGGCTCGACTACGTCGACATCTTCTACTCGCACCGTCCGGATCCCAGCACGCCGCTGGAGGAGACGATGCAGGCGCTCGACACCGCCGTCCGCAGCGGCAAAGCACTGTATGTCGGCATCTCGTCCTACGGAGCCGATGAGACGCGGCGCGCGGCGGAGATCCTGCGCGAACTCGGCACGCCGCTGCTCATCCACCAGCCGTCGTACTCGATGCTCAACCGCTGGATCGAGACCGAGGGGCTGCTCGACACGGCGGGCGAGCTCGGGGTCGGAGTGATCGGCTTCACGGCCCTGGCGCAGGGGATGCTGACCGGCAAGTACCTCGACGGCGTGCCGGAGGGCTCGAGGGCGGCCGCGGGAACCTCGTTCGACGCCGGCTGGCTGACCGACGAGGCAGTCGAGCGGCTGCGCGGTCTCGACGCCATCGCGTCGTCGCGCGGGCAGACCCTCGCGCAGCTCGCGCTGGCATGGGCGCTCCGCGACCCCCGCGTGACCTCGCTCGTGATCGGCGCCAGCAGCGTTGCGCAGCTGGAGCAGAATGCCGGCGCGCTCGACCGCCTCGATTTCACGGCGGAGGAGCTCGCGGCCATCGACGAGCTCGCCGTGGACGCGGGCGTCGACCTGTGGGCCGGCGCGCGCCGCGGCGAGGTCTGAGCTACCACCTCGGCGGGCCGACGTGAATCCCCTCGCCCCGGTCCGCGTGCCCACGTAGCGTGATGCCATCACGTCGGACGCGTCGCCGGGTGGATCACGGACCCGGCGTCTTCCCGATGTGTGTGGGGCGGATCCCGGGCGGCAGGCTTCTGGCCGGCCTCCCGGGGTCCGATGAACGACGAACCGGTGAATTCCACGACTCTGGCGGGTGAAATATCCGCAGATTGTGTGTTTCCGCAGTGCTTCCCCAGGGACTCCCCGGAGTCGTCTGATTGGCTGGCAGGAGTTGGTTCGCGGCACGACGCGCGAGCTCGAGGAACGGGGGCGCAGCGATCCGTGGTGGAACGGGACATCGGGTGGAACGGGGCACGCTGACCGCGACGGCCGAGCGCCCGGCGACCGGCACCGAGCCGCTGCGGGCGATCAGGCCGTGGACGATCGCGGCCGTGTTCGGCCTCGTCGCCACGATCATCTGCGCGGCGGGCAGCTGGATCCCGTCGCTCTGGGGTGACGAGGCGACCACCCTGATGTCCGCGCGGCGCCCGGTCACCACGCTGCTTCCAATGCTCTTCCACGTGGACGCCGTGCACGGCCTCTACTACCTCGGCATGCACGGGTGGATCCGGCTGGCGGGCGAGAGCCCGTTCGCCCTGCGGCTGCCGAGCGCCGTCGCGATCGGGTTCGCCGTCGCCGCCGTCACCCTGCTCGCCGGGCGACGGGGCGGCCCCAAGGCGGCGGTCGTCGCGGGCATCGTCGCCTGCGTCCTTCCGCGGATGACGTACGCCGGAGAGGAGGCGCGTTCGTTCGCGTTCACCGCGGCCTCGGCCTCGTGGCTGACCGTGCTGCTGCTCTGGCTCGTCGACGGCGCAGGCCGCACCGCGCCCGCCGCCGTCCGGCGAAGCTGCTGGGCGGTCTACGCCGCCGGGCTGGCTATCACCTCGTACCTCTTCCTCTACACGGCATCGATCGCGATCGCGCACCTCGCGATCCTGCTGATCTCGAGGGCGTCGCGCCCACTGCTGCGCTCGTGGGCCATCGCGACGGGGAGCGCGCTCGTCGCACTCGCGCCTCTCGTGCTGCTCGCGTACTTCGAGCGCAGCCAGATCGGCTACCTGGGCAACCAGCCGATCGATCCGACCACGCTGCTGTGGATGCCGTGGTTCGGCAACGGCTGGGTCGCGTTGGTCGCCTGGGCGTGCATCGCGCTGGCGGTCGGCTCCGCAGCGCACGCACGGTGGGGCGCCGCCGGCCGTGCTGCGACCGCGGCGCTGCCCCGGACCGCACCCGTCCCTGTGCCGGCCGCCCTGGTCGGCGCCTGCTGGCTGATCCTGCCCACCGGCGCGCTGCTGCTGATCAACCTGGCGTTCCCCCTCTACACGGCGCGATACTCCACCTTCGCCGCTCCAGCCGCGGCGCTGCTCATCGCGGAAGGGCTACTCGTACTCGGCCGCATCGTCTCGCGCCGCGACGGCATCCCGACCGTCGCGGCGACCGGCGTCGGGCTCCTGGCGGTCGTGGCGATCTGCACTCCCGCCTACCTGTCGCAGCGGGGCCCCTACTCCAAGAACGACTCGGACTGGGCCGAGGTCAGCGCAGCGATGGGAGCGGCGGCGCTGCCGGGCGACGCGGTCGTGTTCGACGAGTCCACGAAGCCGTCGCAACGCCCGCGGCTCGCCATGCACACCTATCCGCGCGGCTTCAGGGCGGTCGGCGACCCCACGCTGCGCACGCCGTACGACCGCAACATCGGCTGGGCCGACCGCGTCTACTCGGTGCAGACGGCCGCGGAGCTCGGCCGCTTCGACGGGGTCCGGCGGGTCTGGCTGATCGAGAGCGACGTGGACGGCTCACTCGACCGCTACGGGCTCGCCGAGTTGGAGGCACTCGGCTTCGAAGAGACCGGGCGCAGCATCCCCACCCACCGCTCGATGCTCATCGAGCTGACCCGCTGATCGCCCTCCGGGCCGCCCGCGCCGGCCGAGCTTATGCTCGGAGCATGGCTACGGCGGTCTCGCAGGACGGCGTCGGCGAGCACCGAGCCGCCGACCGGATCTCCCGTCGCCTGCGGGCGGCGTCCGTCGAGTCGCTGGCGCTCGGGATGGGCGCGCTCGCGTTCGCCGCGGTGGCGGCGGTGGCGTTCTTCGTCTTCGCGGGCCACAGCCTCTCCATCGCCGGCGCCGGGTCCGTCGGCCAGTTCGCCGCTATCGCGTGCTGCCTGGTCGCGCTGGTCGCGTACGGGGGCGGACGGGTGGCCACCTGGAGCATCCCCTGGTTCAGCCGGCCCCGGGAGCACCGCTCGCGGTTGACCGCCGCCGTGGAGGTGTTCGACTCGCTGGCGATCTCGATCGCGCACGCCGTGGTCGTGCTCCTGCTGTGGACGGTGCTGAGCGATGTGCTCGCTCGCAGCTTCCAGGACGCACAGGTGTTCGCCATCCCGGCCACCCTGCTGGTCGGGACGGCGGCCGCGGTGTCGGCCTACTACGTGTTCCTCTCGGCGGCCGACATGAACCCGCTGCTGCTGTCCGCGGTGCTCGCGATCTTCCTGGTGGTGGGAGCGCTGACGAGCATGCTGACGGCGTCGAACCCGCACTGGTGGAAGCAGAACCTGAGCGTGCTGGGCATCAGCGACGACTGGTCGGCGGCGACGTTCGACATCACCGTGATCGTGGGAGGGATCCTCGTGACGGCGATCGCCCGCTACGCCACGGACAGCGGCAGTCCCGAGCGACGGCCGACGCGCGGCGAACTGCAGGTGCGCACGGCCCTCGTCATCGTCGGGGCGATGCTGGCGTGCGTCGGGCTCTTCCCCGTCGACCGTTTCTTCCTGGTGCACAACACGGCGGCGACCGGGATGGCCGTCGTCTTCTGCGTCTTGGCCATCGGCATCCGCTGGATGATGCCGCACCTCCCGCACACCTTCTATGTGCTCGGCTGGGTATTCATCGGCGTGATCGTGCTCGTCGCCCTGTTCTTCGCCGTCGGCTATTACAACCTCACCGCTGTCGAGCTGGTCGCGGCGGTGCTCATCTTCAGCTGGATCATCGTCTTCCTCCGCATCACCGAGGCGACGGGCAGCGACGCCGCACGGCGGGGGGAGCTCGACACCCCACCGACGGGTGCACCCCCGAACGCGGGGGATTCCCCACGCGGAAATTGATGTAACCTCAGCTTTATTGAGTGGGGGGAGCTCCGGCTCCATCCGGGACCCCGGCGCCAGGCGGGCGCCAGGGTCCGTCCCGGGTTCGGCGCCTCGTACGGGTGACCACGACCCCGCGTGGGGGTGAGCGAGCCAGAGAGAATCGTGTGAATTCGGGCGCCCGTGTGGCACGCTCCGCCGCGACTCGGGCCGCACCGGCCGCGCGACGGCGATCCGCTGGGCCATTGCTGCCATCGCCGGACGGCTGGATCGCCCCTCGACATCTCCCCCGAATTGGGGTGGAGAACGCTGTGTCGGGCTCGGTTGCGACCTGTTATATGGCCCCTCTACGATGACTGCCATCGGCGACGCTCGACCTGCCGATACCCCCACTCACCCCCAGACGACGGAAGCGGACCCACCGGGTCCGCCCAATCGAACGGAAGTTCCCCCCTTATGTCCGACATGCCACGGCACCGCCTGTCCGCGCGCAGAAATCGAGGACTCATGGCCGGCGCAGCAGCGCTGGCGACGATCGCCGTCACCGCCGGTGCGCTCGCGATCGGGTCCGCAGCCGCTAAAGCCGATACCAACGGTATCTTTCCCGATGACCTGAGTCCCCGCATCGCCGCGGCCTCGGACCACGACTCGGTCGTGCTCGGAGTCCGGTTCGCCCCGACCCAGTCGGGCACGATCTCGGCCCTCCAGTACTACCAGGGCCCGAAGGACTCGGGCATCACCACGGCCACCCTGTGGTCGTCGTCCGGAACCGCACTCGCCTCGGCGGCCGTCCCCGCCAACCGCACCGTCGGCTGGCACACGGTCGCGCTGCCCAAGCCCGTCGCGGTCAAGGCGCGTTCGACCTATGTCGCGTCCTACCTGGCGACCAAGGGCGGTTACGCCGTCACCCAGCACGTCCTGAACAAGGCGCACGTGCAGAACGGCTTCTCCTTGCCGTCGAACGCCGGCGTGTTCCGGTACGGCCGGAGCAACGCGATGCCGACGTCGACCTACAAGGGCTCCAACTACCTGGCGGATGTCGTCTTCAGCGCCACCGGCGGAGCAGTGACGACGCCCACCCCGACGCCCACGCCGACCAAGACCAGCACGCCGACGCCGACGCCCACCCCGACGCCGACCAAGACCAGCACGCCGACGCCCACCCCGACGACGACGCCGACCCCACCGGCGCCCACGGGCGGCATCACGGCGCTCGGTCAGAGCTTCCCGTCGCCGAGCACCACCGGAGTGCCCGCCGGCACGGCCCTCACGCCGTACACCGGTCCGTGCACGATCCAGACGCCCAACGTCGTGATCGACGCCAAGGTGGTCAACTGCTACCTGCGCGTGCTCGCGAAGGGCGTCGTGATCACCCGGTCGCAGATCAACGGCGGCGTCTACGCCGACTACAACGACAACGTCGGCTCCTTCACGATCTCCGACAGCCTCGTCGACGCGGGCAACTCCGCGGGTACGGGCATCGGTGACGCGTACTTCACCGCGACCCGCGTTCACGTGACCGGCGGCTCGCGTTCCATCAACTGCTACGCGGACTGCACCGTGCAGGACTCCTACGTGGCGGGCCAGTACACGGACAACACCGGCGTGAACCACGAGTCGGGCATCCGCGTCAACACCAACAGCCGACTGATCCACAACACGATCGGGTGCACGGCCCCGGACGTCGCTCCCGACGCCGGCTGCTCGGCCGCGATCACCGGGTATCCCGACTTCGACCCGGTGCAGAACAACGTCATCCAGAACAACCTGATCCTCGCGGGCTCGGGCGGCTACTGCGCCTACGGCGGCTCCACCGCCGGCAAGCCGTTCTCGGGACAGACCAAGAACATCACGTTCAAGGACAACATCTGGCAGCGAGGCACCGAGATGGGCGACGGCAACCGCGGCTACGTCTGCGGATGGTGGGGTCCCATCACCTCGTTCGACATCAACGCGCCCGGCGCGGTCTGGTCGAACAACCGCTACGACGACGGCACGGCGGTCGCCCCGGCGAACTGAGCCGGCGACGCACACACAGACGGGAGGTCTCCTTCGAGGAGGCCTCCCGTTCGCGTCTCACCACTGCACGAGCGTCAGCTCGCTGTAGAGGTAGTCGAGGGACGCCGGATCGACGTCGGCTCCCCGGAACATCTTGGGCCGGTTGCTCGCGAGGGCGCGGCCCGGGCCCGGCGGAGCGAAGCCGACCACCCGGCGTTCGGCGAGCGTGACGGGGAGCCCGCGGCGGAGAAGATGGGCGCCCACGAGCGGCCAGCTCCTCTGCAGCAGTGCGCGGTCGCCTCCGGCGTAGAGGGGGACCGCGAACAGCGGCAGGCGCTTGCGCCGCTCGCGCCGATAGACCAGGTACGCGTAGGCGCCGTCGGCCTCGACGAGCACGTGGCGAGCGGCGGCGGTCGCTCGGTGGTCACGGTACGCCTGAGCGTCACGGCCCTCGAGCCGCCGCTCCAGGTCCTCCGGATCGTCGCTCACCCGGGCGGCGCTCCGGCCCGGCCGCGGCAGGTTGACCACCAGGCGCCCCGCCGTGTCGACGTGCCGGAAACCCAGTCGCTCGTTCATCGCCACGACGTTGCCGCTCGGCGAGAAGTCGGTGAACACGTACCCGCGCTGTCCGAGCAGTGCCCGGATGAGCCGGACGCTGTGTGCGCGGTGCTCCTCCAGGACGCAGAAGGCCGCGAGATTGCACACGTCCCGGGGCTCGCCCCCGAACTCGCGCCGCGAGTAGACGGCGACGTAGGCGCCCACGATCGTCTCGTCGTGAACGAGCTGGAAGCCCCGGTTCGGCACGGCGCCGTCGTCCCAGGGCGGGAGGAGCAGCCGCGCCCAGCCGTCGACGGACACCCGCGCGTTCAGGTTGCTGTGGAGGAAGCGGGCGACCGGGAGCGCGTCGTCGGCAGAGATCGGCCGAACCTGGGGTGCTCCGCCTGCCTCCACGACGAACACCTTAGCGCCGGTCGCGGTCGCGACGGCTCACCCGAGCAGAATGCGTGCATTTGCCGCTACGCTGAGCCGAGCCATCAGCATCGACGTCGCAGGACAACGTGAGGGGGTTGCCGATGCCGAGCGTCGTGATCGCCGCTCACAACGAGGAGCAGGTGATCGGCGCGTGCCTCGACGCGCTGGCCGCTCAGGACATCGGCGGAACGCTGGAGATCGTGGTGAGCGCCAACGGCTGCACGGACCGGACGGCCGACATCGCCCGCCGAGGCGGAGCCGTCGTCGTCGACCGCCCCGAGCCGGGCAAGGCGGCAGCGCTCAACGCGGGCGACGCCGTCGCCACCTCGTTCCCGCGCATCTACCTGGACGCGGACATCGTGCTCCCCCCGCACGCGGTCGGAGCACTCGTCGCGCGGCTGTCCGATGCTCCGGGCCGGCTCGCGGCCGTCCCGCGGCGGCGACTCGACACCGCAGGGCGCCCCTGGCCGGTGCGCGCCTACTTCTCCATCAACGAGCGGCTGCCGGCATTCCGCTCCGGGCTGTTCGGTCGCGGTGTGATCACGCTGTCCGAAGAGGGCCGCGCGCGGTTCACCGCGTTGCCCGACCGGATCGCCGACGACCTGTTCGTGGACTCCCTCTACTCGGAGGCCGAACGCGTCGTGGTTCCGGAGGTCGAGGTCGTGGTCGAAGCGCCGCGCACCACGCGCGCACTGCTCGCGCGCCTCGAGCGCGTGCGGCGCGGCAACGCCCAGCTGCGTGCCGACGGCGCCGCGACCGGCGCGCCGGTCCGGCCGGCGAGGCGCTGGGCGTGGTTCACCGACGTGGTCGTCCCGCACCCTCGGCTCGCCTTCGCGGCGGTGCCCTACGTCGCGATCACCGTGGTCGCCGCTCTGCGTGCCCGCCGCGCCGCCTCCAGCGGCGGCGGCTGGGGGCGCGACGACAGCACCCGGAACGGCACCGCGACCGGCGACCGACGAGGAGCCGCATGAGGATCAACATCTGCTTCCACGGGATCGGCGCGGGGGAGGAACGAGAACCCGGCGGGGCGAACTACTGGATCAGTCGCGAGCTGTTCCTCGCCGTCCTGGACGAGCTCCGCGGCCGCCCCGATGTGCGGATCAGCTTCGACGACGGGAACTCCTCGGACATCGACGTCGGCCTCCCCGCGCTCCTCGAACGGGGCATGCAGGCGACCTTCTTCCCGCTCGCCGGCCGACTCGAGGAGGCCGCGAGCCTGGGTCCCGACGACCTGCGGTCATTGCGCTCCGCCGGGATGGGCGTCGGAACACACGGCTGGGCGCACGTGCCCTGGCGCAACCTGTCGCCCGCCGAGCAGCACCGCGAGTTCGTGGAGGCGAGGGAAATCCTCGCGGAGGCGAGCGGAGGCCCGATCGAGGAGGCGGCGCTCCCGCTCGGCCGCTACGACCGGGCATCGCTCGCCCGGCTGCGGGAGCACGGATACCGGACGGTCTTCACCAGCGATCGCTACCCCACCCGCGCGACGACGTGGCTCCAGCCGCGGTACAGCGTCACCGCGCGCGACACGGTCGCCTCCGTGCGTCACATGGTCGACCATCGCCCCGGGCCGGCCGATCTGCGCGCGTTCGCTTCGAGCTCGTACAAGCGCCGCCGCTGACCGCGCCGTCAGCGGAACAGCCGCAGCGGGCGCGGGCGCCGACGCCCGAGCCGTTCCGCCAGCACGACGGCGGCCGCGGTGATGCCCACCCCGAGCGCCGCCGTCATCCCGAGGGCGCGGGGCTTGCTGCCACCGACGTGGTAGATCACCGTGGACCGGGGCGCGGCCTGGACGGTGATGTCGTTGATCGGCTCGACGCCCCGCTCGCGCTGCAGCGCGTCCAGCTCGTCCTGCACCCGCTTGAGGAGCGTCGTCTGCCGTTCGAGGACGGTCGCCCGGTCGGGCGCCACGATCTCGAGGTAGAGGATCTGGCTCTGGAAGTTGGTGCCCCACTGGCCGCCGGTGTCGGGCAGCGTCAGCGACCACCCGTCCCGGATGCCCCGGCCGATGAGCGTCACATCCGGGGAGGCGAACTTGGTCACCGGCCCTGGACCCGTGATGCGTTTGGCCACGACCCCGGCCGTGTCGATGATGTCCTCGGACTGCGTCGCGAGGGTGTTGGGGTAGTACGAGCTGCTCGGCGCCAGGAAGACGATCTGCGTGCGCGTGTAATAGACGCCCTTGTCGCTCAGCAGCGCGAACGCCGCCAGCCCAGTGCAAACGACTCCCACGAGCACGATCGGCCATCGTCGGAGACAAGCGGCGAAAAAATCCCAGAGAGTCATGAGTGTCCCTCGTTTAGACTAACTCGTGACTCGCTACGCCAGCCAGTCGTGGCGGCTCCGCTCTGAGGGGGGAACACAGTGACACGAGACGTCCTCCGCGCTCTCGGCCGACGATGGTACGTCCTGGTCGCCGGGCTCCTCATCACGGCCGGCTTGGCGGTCGGCGCGTATCGCATCACGCCGCCGAACTACACCGCCAGCGGCCTGATCCTCCTGCTCCCCTCCAAGACCGCCATCGGCCCGGGCGGCAACCCGTTCCTGGCGCTCTCCGACCTGGACCAGCCGGCGGGGATCCTCGTGGCCTACTTCTCGGGCTCGTCGGCGCAGGCCCATGTCAAGGCGGAGGCGCCGACCGCTCGGTACCAGGTCTTGATCAACACCTCGGCCCGCGGCCCGATCATCGAGGTCGATGTCACCGACAAGTCGTCGGCGGGAGCGCTCAAGGCGCTCGACTATGTGACCGAGCAGGTCCCCGTGGTGCTGGACAGGCTGCAGACGCAGGTGTCGGCGCCGGCCGACGCCATCATCACGTCGATGCCGCTGACCATCGACAGCAAAGCGAAGGCCGACTATTCGGGCACGATCCGGATCGTCATCGCCGCGGTCGTCATCGGGCTGCTGCTGACCGGGATCGTCGCCTTCGCGCTCGACGGACTCCTGGCCAGCAGGAAGGCGCGCAGGCAGGCGCGCCGGGAACACGATGACACCGAGGTCGCCGCACCGGCCGCGGCCACGGAGACCGCGCACCCGAAGCGACCCCGGCGCGGCGCGCGGGAGCCGGCGCCGCCCACCCCGGTGGCGACCGATGGGCCCGCCGACGCCCACCCGGCGGACGAGAACGCCCACCTGGCGAACGAGATGGTCTCCCAGCTCTCCGGACGCGCCCCCGCCGAGTCCGGGCGGGAGCCTTGACGACACGGCTCGCCCCGCCGGAGACCCGGCTGGCGATACCGAGCCCCGTGGTCGACGCCGTCGGCTGGCTGACGATCTACGTCGCCCTGCTCCTCTTCGTCCCCACCCGGCTCGTCTTCGGCCCCCTGGGCAGCGCCGGCGCACCGTCCATGCTGTTCGGGCTGGGCAGCCTGGTGCTGTGGGTGTTCTTCCGCCTGGGGTCCGGGAGGGGCGGGATGACCACGCCCCAGCCCATCCGGATCGCCCTGGGGATCTTCCTGGTCTGCGTGGGGATCAGCTATGTCCTCGCCATGTCGGGGCCGATGGCCCCCGCCGAGATCAGCCCGGGAGACGTGGCCCTGCTGGCGTTGGCGTCGTGGAGCGGAACGCTGCTGCTGACCCACGACAACGTGCCGGATCGCTCGCGGCTCGAGACGCTGATCTGGCGGCTCTGCGTGTGCGGCGCCATCATCGCGCTGCTCGGGATCTTCCAGGTGCTCACGCGGCAGATCTGGGTCGACAAGCTCTCCATCCCCGGACTCACCGGTTCGGCCGGCTACTCCCTGAACGCGCGCGGCGGCTTCCCCCGGCCGGCGGGCACGGCGACCCATCCGATCGAGTACGGGACGCTGATCACGATGATCCTCCCGCTCGCCCTCTACGTCGGGTTCAACCAGAAGCACCGCCCCCTCCTCGTCCGCTGGCTGCCGGCCGTGGCCGTGGCGGCCGTCGTTCCGCTCACGTCGTCGCGATCCGCCTACCTGGGCGCGGCGGTCGGCTTCCTGGTGTGCCTGATCGGCTGGCGGAGGACGCGACGGCTGCGCATGCTCGGCGTGGTCGCCGTCGGTGTCGCAGCCATGAGCGTCGTCACACCCAACCTGTTCACGTCGATCATCGGGCTCTTCGCCGGAGCCGCCAACGACCCGAGCATCGCCTCGCGCACCGACAGCTATTCGCTCGCGGAGGAGTTCCTGCTCCGAAGACCCGTGTTCGGACGCGGCCTCGGAACGTTCCTGCCGATCTACCGCATCTTCGACAACCAGTACCTTCTGCTCCTGGTCACCGTGGGTATCGTCGGCACGGCCGCCTTCATCGCGCTCGGCACCACCGCACTGGTGACGTCGCTGCGGCTGCGCATCCGGCAGCGCGACGAAGCGACCAGAGACCTGGCGATCGCGCTGGCCGCGTCGATCGCGACCGGATTCGTCTGCCTGTTCACGTTCGACGCCTTCGCGTTCCCCATGACGATGGGGACGCTCTTCCTCATCCTCGGCCTGGCGGGTGCGCTGCGGCGCATCGAACGCGGCTCGGCCATGCCGTTCGTCCCGCTAGTAGGATGACCGCCATGCACGTGGACGTCGCTGCCGTGGTCGTGACCTACAACAGTGAAGACCACATCGACGCGCTGCTCGACAGCATCCCCGCCGCGGCCGGCGACGTGTCGTACTCCGTCGTCGTCGTCGACAACGGCTCCACCGACGGAACGCTGGAGCTGCTGGCGCGCCGCACCGACTGCACGGTGGTCCACTCCACCAACCGCGGCTACGCGGCGGGCATGAACACCGCGGTGGAGGCCTCGCCGGACGCGGAGACGATCCTGATCCTGAACCCCGACGCGACCCTCGATCCGGAGTGCGTCCCGCGCATGCTCGCGGTGGTTCGCAAGCCGGGGATCGGGATCGTCGCACCGCGCGTGCGCGAGGCCGACGGCAGCCTCTCGCCCACCCTGCGGCGCGGCCCCACGATGGCGCGCGTCGGCGGCCTGAGCTTCACCGGCCTCCCGGTGTTCACCGAGCGCATCGAGGACCCGAAGGAGTACGAGACCGAGCACGAGGTGGAGTGGGCGGTCGGCGCGATCCTCCTGGTGAGGGCCGAGTGCTTCCGCGAGATGAACGGCCTGGACGAGACGTACTTCCTCTACTCGGAGGAGACGGACTTCAGCCTGCGCGCCAAGGACGCGGGCTGGGCGACCGTCTACACCCCCGACGCCGGCGCGATGCACATCGGAGGCGGCTCAGGCGAGAGCTCGACGACGCACACCATGAAGATCCTCAACCGGGTGCGGCTCTATCGCCGTCGCCGCGGCACAGCGCTCGCGAGCGTGTACTTCGCACTGACGGTGCTGGTCGAGCTGCGCCGGGCGCTGCTCGGCCACGACAAGTCGTGGCCGACCGCGCGGGCCCTGCTGCAGCCGTCCCGACGGCCGCCAGCGCTCGGCGCGAACCGCACCCTGATCCCCCGCTGACCCATGGGCGAGCCGAAGAAGGTCCTGCTGGTCGCACCGGCGTGCGACGGTGACGACGTGGGCGAGTCCTGGGTGGCCTTCCAGTGGGCGTCGCTCCTCGCGGAACGTTTCGACCTGACGCTCCTGACGACCTACAAGCGCGGGCACCGGCCTCCGTCCGAGCAGCTGCCCGATGTCGAGGTGGTCGAGTGGCAGGAGCCCCCGGGCGTCGGCCGCCTCGAACGGCTCAACAGTCTGATGCAGCCCGGCTACCTCCCGTTCCAGGTGCGGGCGCGCCGCTGGCTGAAGCGGAGGCTCGCCGCGGGCGACGGCTTCGACATCGCCCACCAGGTGGTTCCCGTCGCCATGCGCTACCCCTCGCCGGCGGCCGGGCTGGGCCTCCCGTTCGTCATCGGTCCGGTCGGAGGCAGCCTGACCTCCCCGCCCGCGTTCGCCGCGGAGGAGGGCGCGACGCCCTGGTACCAGCGGCTGCGCGCGCTCGACGGCTGGCGGATGCGCCACGACCCGCTGCTCCGCCGCACGTACGAGGCCGCGGACTGCGTGATCGGCGTCGCCCCCTATGCGCGCGAGCTCCTGGCCGGCCTCTCGGTGAAGCGGTTCGAGGTGATGAGCGAGACCGCGATCCACGCCGTCCAGCCGCCCATCGATCGTTCCGGTCGCACCGGTCCCGTGCGGCTGCTGCACGTCGGGCGGACGATCAGGACGAAAGGCCTGCGCGACGTCATCCGCGCGATGGGCCTGATATGCGACCTCGACGTGGTCCTCGATGTGGTGGGCGACGGCAACGACCGCGCGGCGTGCGAGGCGCTCACGGCGGAGCTCGGCCTGCGGGACCGGGTGACCTTCCACGGCGCGCGTCCCCGCGCCGAGGTCGACGGCTTCTACGAGCGCGCGGACGTGTTCGTCTTCCCCAGCTATCGCGAGCCCGGCGGCAACGTGAGCCTGGAGGCCATGGCGTACGGCCTTCCGCTCGTCGTCTGCCGCCGCGGCGGCCCCGGGGCCAATGTGGACGACTCGTGCGCGTTCCGGCTGGACGCCGAGTCACCCGCTCAGCTGGCGAGCGACTGCGCGGCCGCGATCCGGAAGCTGGTCGAGGATCCCGCTCTGCGGCGCCGGATGGGCGCCGCAGCACGCGAGCACGCCGAGCGCACGCACCTGTGGAGCGCACGCGTCGAGCAGCTCTCCGCGCTCTACGAGGAGCTCGTTCCTCAGCCGGCCTGAGGTGCGCTCGACGGGAGACCACCGGACGCCACGATCAGGTTCGTCAGGAACCCGACGGTGCTCGGACGCGGTTCCAGCTCGCCTGCCATCATCACGTCGAGCCAGCGCTCGTCGACCAGCCCGGTGGCGCCCAGCGCGGAACGGACCCGGTCGTCCTGACGCCAGTGCTGCACGACCAGGCCGGCGAGGATCTCTCCACCGGCGGGCGGCCGATTGCCCCGGCGCACGCGCTGGGCCGCCTTGCGGGCGAGCCTCGTGCCGGTCCGCACGGTCTGCGCGACCGGGTGCAGCAGGGACGGGCGGGCGTAGGCGGCGGGGCTCGGCCTGCCCTCGAGCGGGCGCCGCCCGAGCTCCGGGTCGAGCTCCATCTGCAGCGCGGCGAGGAACCGGGAGTGCGCCTTGTCCTGCGGGGTCAGCCGCGAGCAGATGTCGAGGAAGCCGTGGTCGAGCATGGGGTTGACCACGACCCGCTGGTAGCCGACGGCCGTGTCGGTCGCGCCCGCCCAGCGCTGCATGCGATCGCGCAGATAGAGCGTGTCTGTGGCGCGGTACCACTCGTCGCCCCCGCGACGCAGCGCGGCATAGACTTCGCCGTTCGCCGCCTCCCGAGCCCACGTGGCGAACTCGGCGGCGAGGACGCCCGGCTCGACCGCCTCGTTGACGAACATGCGCCACGCGGCGAGCTGCTCCGCATCCGCCCGCGTGTAGGGGCGGTCGCGCACGCGGCCCACATAGTAGAAACCGCGCGCGACCTCCCCGCCGAGACCTGAGATGCGCACGCCCTGCGAGAAGCCGCGCTCGGCCACCCCGAGCGCGGCGAGGGCGACGGGATCGGACATCCCGTCGAGCCGGAGCGCCGCGTCCGTGCACAGCCTCCAGGCTTCGGCCGGCTCGATGCCGCCGAGGTCGGCCAGCCCGTGCACTTCATGCGCCATCCCGTTCGCCGCGGTGATCTCGCGGGCGATCGCGACGTCACCGCTCCCGGGCACGCTCAGGGTCATCGCGCGCAGGCCGTGGCGGCGCGCGGCGGGGATCGCGCTCAGCAGCAACCGGGAGTCGAGGCCGCCCGTGAGCTGGAGCACGGCGTCCGGCTCGTCGTCGAGCAGAGCCGCGAGCGACTCCCGGAGCAGGGCCGCCGCCTGCACGACCGCGTCCTCGAGCGGGAGCGGAGGCCCGGCGTCCGGTTCACCCGCCACGACGCTCACCCCTCCGGCACCCAGGTGCACGCTCGCCGCCGGTTCGAGCTTGGTGACGCCCTCGTGCAGGGTGCGCTGGCCGAGCTGCCAGCCGAGCAGGGACTGCACAGCGACGGCGACGCGGTCCAGCGCCGCTCCCCTGGTCCACCCGGCGAGCAGGGCCGAGGTGGACAGCACCCCGGGCCCCTGCGCGCCCGGTTCGCTGTGGAAGAGCTGGCGGAAGCCCATCGAGTCCGCGACGAGGGTCACCCCGTCCCGACGTGCCCCCGCCGCGGCGAACGGCGGCAGCAGCCGGGTCAGTGCGGCGGGATCGCGCGCCATCAGCTCCGCGACCTCGGCCGGACCGACGGCGCCGTCAGACCGGCGCACCACCCGCGAGAGCAGCAGCGTGGAGCCGGCTTCGAGCGGCCCGAGGCCCCAGTGGGCCAGCCGGACCGCGCCCGCGCCGAGCTCGGTCACCTCGACGGCGTCCCCGACCCGGCCGAGGACGCCGGCGGGCGCCTCGCCCTGGGTCGCGAGCACTCCGGGGAGCACGCCTGCGCTCGACATGGCGTCAGGCGGCGAGCTTGGCGTCGACGAAGTCGGTCAGCGAACCGACCGTCTCGAAGAGGTCGGCGCCGAACTCCTCATCGTCGATGACGATGTCGAAGCGCCCCTCCAGCGCGACGACGAGCTGCACGACGCCGAAGGAGTCGAGCTCGGGCAGCGCCCCGAACAGGGGCGTGTCGCGCGTGAGCTCTGCGGGTGTCTGACGGAGTTCGAGAGTCTCGATCAGGACGTCTTTCACGGCATCGACGGTGTCGGTCATTCGCGGTTCTCCTTGTGTCGGGTGGTGCTCAGACGAGGACCTCGGCCGGTGCGGGGTGGCCGAGGAAGGCGGTCGGGCTCGCGGTCAGGCCGTACGCGCCCTGCTGGAAGATGACGATCAGGTCGTCGATGCCGGCGTCCGGGAGGACGACGTCGTCGCCCAGGAGGTCGAGCGGCGTGCACAGGCAGCCCACGACCGTCACGCCGTCGTCCTCGGCCGCGTCGACGCGGTTGCCGACCACCAGCGGGTAGTTGCGGCGGATCGCCTGCCCGAAGTTTCCGGAGGCCGCGAGCTGGTGGTGCATGCCGCCGTCGACCACCAGATAGGTCTTGCCGCGCGACACCTTCCGGTCGAGGACACGGGTGACGTAGACCCCGCACTCACCGACGAGGTAACGGCCGAGCTCGATCACGGGAACGGCCTCCGGGAGCCGTTCGGACAGCGCACCGTCGACCAGCTCGTGGAGCGCCGAGCTCACGGCCTCCAGTTCGAGCGGGCGATCGCGCTCGGTGTACGGGATGCCGAAGCCGCCGCCGAGGTTGAGGTAGCGGACCGGCGAGGGGAGGTGCTCGGCCAGCCCGCTCACCAGGTCGACGGTGCGCCGTTGCGCTTCGGCGATGATCGAGGCGACGAGGTTCTGCGAGCCGGCGAACACGTGGAACCCGCGGATGTCGAGCCCGGCGGCGCCGAACTCCCGCAGCAGCTCGGGGACGAGCTCGGCGTCGACGCCGAACTGCTGCGGGCCGCCGCCCATCCGCATCCCCGAGCCCTTGACCGCGAAGTCGGGGTTGACCCGGATCGCGACGACCGGCGTCACGCCCAGCTCGTCGCCGGCGGCGATCACGCGCTCGATCTCGGTGCGCGACTCGATCTCGACGACGATCCCCGCGGCGACCGCCTGACGCAGTTCGGCGGGGGACTTGCCGGGCCCGGCGAAGCTGACGGCCTCGGGGCGGATCCCCGTGTCCAAGGCCGTGCGCAGCTCGAGCCCGGACGCCACGTCGATCCGGTCGACCCGCGACGAGAGGTGGTGCACGACGGCCGGCATCGGATTCGCCTTCATGGCGTAGCTCAGCTCGACGCGGTCGGGCAGGAGGGCGCGCAACTCCGCGACCCTCCGGTCGAGCAGGCCGCGGTCGTAGGCGAAGAACGGGGTGGAGCCGACGCGCGCGGCCAGCCGCGAGAGCGGCATGCCTCCGACGCGCAGCTCGCCGCCGATCGTGCCGAAGGCGGCGACATGCTCCTGCGGTTTCATGCCGACACCTGCGCTTTCAGGAGAACGCGATCGAACTTGCCGTTGGGCGAGCGCGGCAGCTCGCCGCGCAGCTCGATGGTCGAGGGGACCATGTACAGCGGGAGCACCTGACGCAGGGCGCCCAGCAGAACGGTCGACTCCAGCCCGTCGCCTGCCGCCGTGGCCACGAGGACGACGCGATGCCCCAGCCCGGGCTCTTCGACGCCGAGCGCGACCGCGTCGCGCACCAGGCCGGTGCCGTACGCCGCCTCCTCGATCTCCGACGGACTCACCCGGTAGCCGGAGGTCTTGATCATCTCGTCGGTGCGTCCGACGAAGTAGAGGAAGCCCTCCTCGTCGGCGACCACGGTGTCGCCGGACCAGACCGCGAGCTCCGGCGCCCGCCACTCCTGGCCGGGGTGCGGCACCGGACGGTAGCGCTCGCGCGTCCGCTCGGGGTCGTTCCAGTACCCGAGGGCGACGAGGGCGCCCCGATGGACGAGTTCGCCCTCCTCCCCCGGCGCGCAGCGGGTGCCGTCCGGCCGCAGCACGAGCACTTCCGCGTTCGGGATGGCCTTGCCGATGGAGTCGGGGCGCCGGTCCACCTCGGCCGGGTCGAGGTAGGTGGAGCGGAACGCCTCGGTGAGCCCGTACATGAGGTAGGGGTCGGCCGAGGTGAAGATCGAACGCAACCGGTCGAGGACGGTGCGCGGCATCCGGCCTCCGGTGTTCGCCCAGTAGCGGATGCGCCCGGCCGTCTCCTCCGGCCAGGGCACCTCGGCGAGCTGGAGCCAGAGCGGCGGCACGCCGGTGATCCCGGTGACACCGTGCTGCTCGCAGAGCCGGGGGACGTCGCGCGGCAGCAGGTAGTTCATCAGCACGCAGTGGGCGCCGACCGAGAACGCCGTGGTCACCTGGCTGAGGCCCGCGTCGAAGCTCAGCGGGAGGACGCTCAGGATGACATCGTCGGCGGTGTTCTTCAGGTAGCTGCTGACGCTCTCGGCTCCCACGATGAGGTTCCGGTGGCTCAGCACCACCCCCTTCGGCTTGCCGCTGCTCCCGGAGGTGTAGAGGATGGCGGCGGGGTCCACGTCGATCGCGCGGACCGGTGGGACCTCCGTCGACGGCTGATCGCCGGACCACCGGTGCACCGCCGGGCCGCCGAGCGAGACGTCCGCCGGCTCGCCGACCAGGATCACCCCGGCGACAGCGGTGCCGGCGAGCTCGCCCGTGAGCTGGCCCAGCCGGTCCGCGGAGGTGATCAGGATGCGCGCACCGCTGTCGCGCAGGATGTGCCCGACCTGTGCGGGCTTGAGCACGTGGTTGACCGGCACGAAGACGCCGCCCGCGACGGATGCGGCGAACAGCGCGATCACCGTCTCGATGCGCTTCTCGAGGTAGATCGCCACCCGGTCCCCCGGCTCGACGCCCAGCTCCGCGAGCTGCGCGCCCACGCTCAGCGTGCGGCCCCAGAGCTCGCCGTAGCCGACCGTCGACGTCTTGTACGTCAGGGCGGGACGCTCCGCGGCCGTCGCGGCGGCCTGGGCGAGGAGGTCGTGGACGCGCGTCCTCATCACGGAGCCCTCCGTTCCAGGAGATAGCGGTCGAACTCGGCGCTGTCGTCGAGATCAACATAGCGCCGTCCCTGCGGGTCGGCGGTCGCGACACCGCTGCCGTCGTCGGGCACCGCCGGTCCCGGCTGCGAGAAGCCGGACACCTCGTCGAAGACCGACACGTACGCCTCGGCCTGCGGCCGCCAGTCGAGCTCGGAGGCGACGCGCGCCCGGCCCGCCCGGCCCAGTTCGACGCGCAGTGCCGGGTCGTCGATGAGTCGCTCCACCGCGTCGGCGAACGCCGCGATGTCGCCGGACGGCACATAGAGCAGGCTCTCGCCGCCGGAGACGCGGGTCTCCGCCAGATCGAACGAGACGGACGGCAGCGCGTACGCCATGTACTCCATCGTCTTGTTCATCGTGGAGAGGTCGTTGAGCGGCGTCTTCAGGTCGGGACACACCCCGATGTCGGCGCGGCTCAGGTACTCGGCCATCGCCACCCGGTCGACCCGGCCCGTGAACGTCACGTGCTCGTCGAGCCCGAGCCGCGTCGACTGCGCCTTCAGCTCCTCGAGGCAGTCGCCGAAGCCCAGGAGCGTCGCGGTCACGGTCGACCGGCCGCGCTTGTGCACCAGCTCCTCCATGACGAGGAGCACTTGGTCGACGCCGTCCTGCGGCCCCATGATGCCCAGGTACGCAAGCACGATCCCGTCCGCAGGACGCGGACTCTGCGGGTAGATCGGCCGCATCCGGCGCGTGTCCGGCCCGCTGCGCACCACCGTGACATGGCCGGGGCGGCGGCCGCCGCGGCGGACGGCGATGGCCTTGTACGACTCGTTGGTCGAGATCACGCGCTCTGCGGTGTGGAACGTCTTGCGCTCCAGCCAGAGCAGGCCGCGGAACTCCAGCTTCTGGGGGAGGCTCCGCGGCCTCCCGAAGCGGGAGACGAAGAGCTCGGGGTTGAGGTCGTGGTGGTCGAACACGAAGTGGACGCCCCGCACCCGCCAGAGCAGGGCGAGCAGCCAGTACGTGTCCGGCGGGTTGCACGCCTGGATGATGTCGAAGCGCCGCCGTCGCCAGACCTTCAGCGACAGGCGCGCCGTGTGCACCCAGCAGTAGAGGAACTCCCACGCGAACCCGAAGAGCCCGACGGCCTCGCGCGGCGGAGCGTATTTGTGGATGTCGACGCCGTCGAGGTGCTGGTGGGCCGGGTCGCCCGGACCCTTCGGGCAGATCACGCTCACCCGGTAGCCGCGCGCGACCAGCGCCTGGCACTCCAGCCAGACGCGGCGATCGAGCGGCACGGGCAGGTTCTCCACGATGATGAGCACGTGCGGTGCGCGCGCGGCCTTCGATTCCCTCATGCTGTCTCCCCCTGGTCGGTGAGTCGGGCGCCGGCGGCCGACGACGCCTGGTCGCCGTAGACCTCGTCCTCGACGATCGCGGCCACCGCGCGGTAGGTGGGCTCCCACGACCGGCCGACGACCGACGCGGCAGCGGCCTCCGCCCGCTGAGCGACATCCGGAGCGCTGACGGCCGCGCCGAGCGCGCCGGCCAGCGCGGCCGCCGTGGGCGGCGCCCACCGCACGTGCTCGTTCGGCAGCACCAGGTGCGCGAGTTCCAGGTCGTTCACGACCGGGATGTTCCCGGCGGCGAGCATCTCCTCGGCGACGAGCGTGATGTTCGTGAACGACATCGCGAGGCCCGCGATCGTGCGACCGTAGAGGTCGTTGAGCTCGGCGGTCGTGAGCCGGCCGTGGAAGGTGACCGGGATGCCGAGTCCGCGCGGCCGTGCTCCGTAGACGTGGATCTCCTGCTCCGGATGCATCCGATGGAACAGCGTCAGCGCCACGCACGCCAGTTCGTACCCGCGGCGCGGGAAGTCCGGCCGGCAGTAGAAGACGATCCCGCTCCGCGGCCGGGAGCCCTCGGGAAGCCGGTACACCCGCGAGTCGCAGCCGAAGGGCACGACGTCGTTCGCGAGTCCGGTCGCCCGCGTGATCATCGCGTCCAGCATCTCCCCGAGGGCGATGCGGCGGAACGGCAGCCGGTACGTCATCGCCGCCAGCTCGTACTGCGAACCGTGACCGTAGAAATACGGCTCGTAGTCCTGGATGAAGTAGAGCCGGCGCATCGGAGCGCGGCCGTACCGCACGATCACGTGCGCGGACTCCCAGCCCGACGCCACGACGGCGTCGATGGCGCCGATGCCCGCGGCGGCATCCGCCACCGTCGCCCGCATCCGCGGCCAGTGCTCCCGGATAACGGCGGTGGCCGCCGCGACGTCCACCCCGTTCTTGTCATAGAGGTACAGCACGCAGCGGTGCCCGCGCTCTTCGAGGGCCTCCACCATGCGGAACAGCGTGGTGTGCCCTCCGGAACCCGGTGCCGGCGGCGTCGAGACCCAGCCGACGGTGATCGGCGTGCCGTGGGCCGGACGGACCTCCGGCACGGGCAGCTCGCGCGGGATGTCGGTGAGGATGTCGTCGAAGGCGAGGTTGAACGAAAGCTCCGCCGCGCCGGTGCGCAGGTAGGCCCGCTGGGCGAGCCGCTGGGCGATCCCGTGGGCGCCGACGGTGCGGGCGCGGCGGACGGTGGAACGAATGCCGTCCCAGCTGGTCATCGGCTGCCTCCTTCGACGTGCCCGGCACTCACGGCGGCCGTCCGGCGCGCTGCGGATCGCAGCACGGCGGCGTGTCCTTCGGCCATCGCGCTGAGCAGAGGCTCCGACGGCGCGGGCCGCGGGCGCGATCCCGCGCGCACCCGGGCGGCGAGCGCGTCGACCGCCGCGCCCAGGGCGGCCGCGTTCCGCTGGTGCCCGCATTCCCTTCGCGCCCGGGCCACGGCGGCGTCGGACACGCTCCCGGCCGGGCCGGAGGCGTTCGGGATCACGACGGACGCCTCGGGGTCCCTCCCGACGAGTTCGCGCGCTCCGCCGAAGTCGGCCAGCACGAGAGCAAGGCCCGCTGACTGGGCTTCGGTCGCGGCCACCGGCCAGCCCTCGAAGAACGAGTCGAGCAGGAAGCCGTCCGCCGCCGCGAGCAGCACCCGGGCGTCCGAGGAGGCCAGCAGGGCGACGCGGTGCGCGCGGTCGGAGCGACGCCGGAGGGCGTCGGCCCTGCGCAGTTCCGCCCAGTCCGACGGCTCTCCCGCGATCACCAGGCGGACGCCCTCGTCCGTCACCGTGTCGAGGAAGGACGCGACGAGTCCTGCCACGTTCTTCTGCGAGTCGTAGCGGGCGAGGCTGACGATGAGGACATCGTCGTCGCCGAGCACCCCGATCGCGCGTCCGACAGCGGCACGCGCGGCGCGCCGCTCCTCGCCGCTCGGCGCACCGGCCGACGGGGAGGCGTTGGAGACGACGTGGATCCGTCTCGCGGATTCGGCCGCAACCCGCCTCGCGTGGAACTCGCGGACCGTCTCGCTCACGGCGATGGCGGCCGGCGACGACTCCAGCACCTGCGCGAAGCGGTGCCAGCGCGCACGCGTGTAGTGGATCTCTGTGTTGTGGAGCACGGGGACGCACGGGATCCCGGTCGCGAGCGCGGCGTCCTCCAGATGCACCGGAGCCCCGTGCAGCTCGATGACGTCGGGGGCGAGCGCGCGCAGAGCGCCCTCGGCCTGTGCCTCGTCCTCGGCGACGACGACCGGCGTCCCCCGGGCCCGGAGTCGCGCGGCCCGGACGCCGTCGTGCCCGCAGACCACGACCGGGCGGACACCGGCGGATGGAAGTGCGGCCGCCAGGACTTCGACGACGGCCCCGATCCCACCTACGTCCATGGAACCGCCGACCAGGGCGACAGTCAGCGTCGCGGGCAGGGCGGTCGTCGCGTGCGGTGCAGGGGTCGCATGCGGTGCAGGGGTCGCATGCGGTGCAGGGGTCGCATGCGGTGCAGGGGTCGCGGTCGGGCCCGGAAGCCCCAGCGGTTCGACGGACGCCAGGGGCCTCCGGAAGAGTCGCCGCGTGAGCGCGTGCACATAGCCGTAGCGGATGCGCGGCGGCAGCAGATCCGTCGCCGTGACCACCGCCCCGAAGAACCACGCCTCGCGGCGGGCGGACGGGTCGCGGCGGGCGGTGCCCCGCGCCGACGGTGACGACTGCGCCATGCTCACACCTCCGCCCGTTCCCGGGCTCCGCCGGACCGGAGCAGCCGGAGCTGCTTGCGGAGCCACGGCCAGATGAGCGCCGCGTAGACAACGAGGGCCGCCGAGCCTCCGACCAGGAGCGCACCGACGGGAGCGCTGATGAACAGGGTGGCCACGACAGCGGCCGCCACGGCCGGAATCGTCGCTGCTGTCGGCAGCCACGCCATCCTGGCCAGGTCGCCGAGCTTCACCCCGGTGAGCTTCAACGCGATCAGATACGCGGGCAGGATCACCACGACCGCGACGACCACGTGCGCCCAGCCGGCTCCCTGGATGCCGTAGGCCTGGGTCGCCGCCACCATCGCGGCGACCAGGGCGACCAGCCAGACGATCTGGATCCAGAGGACCGGGCGTGATCGCCCCTGCGAATACAGGTAGCCGGCGGAGATGTCGAACGCCACGCGAAGACTCCCGTACAGGCCGAGGGCGGCGAGCACGGGCGCGCCCGGGAGCCACCGTTCGCCGTAGAGCACGTCGATCAGCGGGAAGCTCAGCGCGGCGAGGACGGTACCGGCCGGGAGGGCGCCCGCCCAGGCGACGGCGGCGACGACTGCGAAAGCGTGCGTGCCGCCCTGCGAGCGCGAGAAGAACGGGAGGGCGATCGAGCGCACGACCTGCGACAGCGCGCTCATCGGCCAGCTCGAGATGTTGAAGGCGAGCACGTAGTAGCCGAGCGCGGTCGCGCCGGCGACACGCGCGAGCACGATGTTGTCGACGTTGAGCAGCGCCCACGACAGCAGGTTGGCCGCCGCGATCGGGAGCCCGAAGGCGAGCACTCCCTTGACGACGGTCCGGTCGATCGAGAACCGGGGCACCACGCGTGCGAGGAGGAACTGCAGCGCCGAGGACACGACCTGCGCGGCGACCCGCCCGATGGCCAAGCCCATCACGCCGAACCCGAGCGCCACGAGCAGCAGGGTGACGGTGGTGGAGACGACGAAGTCGGCCACACCGACGAAGAACAGCTCGCGCTGCTGGAACCGGCGCTGGAGCATCGCGAACGGCACCACCGTCCCTCCGGCGAGCAGCAGCGTGAGGGAGAGGACGGCGATCGCGGGACCCGCCTGCGGGCTGTCGAGCAACGACGCGAGTCCCATGCTGGACGCCGCGGTCGCCGCGGCTGTCAGGGTTCCGGCGGTGAGGCCGAGCGTCGCGACGGTGGGCGCGATCCGCTCCGGCTCGTCCGACCGGATGAGGTCGGCGGACAGCCCCAGGTCGGCCACCGTGATCAGGATGCCCTGGACGGTCAGCGCGACAGCGTAGACGCCGAACTGCTCGGGTGCGAGCAGACGGGCGAGCACGATCCCGACCACGAGCCCGCCGAGCCGCAGGACGATCGTGCTGACACCGCTCCAGGCCGCTCCGCGGGCGGCCCGCCCGACGAGGGAGCGTCCGCCGATGCCGTCCGCAGCCGCGGCGCCCGGTCCCGACAGCGCCGTGTCGCGCCCCCCGCGCTCGTCGCTCACGCGGTCACCCCGCTCCGCGAGTGCGAGCGCGAGTGCCGCGGGATGCTGTTCACGCCCTTGCGGGCCAGGATCGCGAGCTCCGGCGGGAGATCCGCAGCCCACTGCCGCAGACCGTACGTTCCAGCGACCTCCCGGTAGAAGCCGGCCAGCTTCGCCGCCATCAGGGTCAGACCGAAGCGTTCGAGGGCGAATCCGCGCCCGAACGCGCCGAGCCTGGCGCGCCCCTCCGTGTCGGCCAGCACCGGGTCGATGATGGCGCGGAGCCGCTCGACCGGGTTCGCCACCGACAGCGGGCTCCAGTAGCTGGAGCGCGCGAGTTCAGCCGCGCTGTCCTCGTCGAAGAGCGCGGACCAGCCCGCTTGACCCTGCACCACCAGCGGCTTGCCGAACGCGAGTCCGCGTGCGGCGGAGCTGCCCATGCCGAGCACGATGTCGGCGGCCGCGTAGGCGGGACGGGGATCGGCCAGCGGGCCGAGGAACCGGACGGCTTCGCGGCCGAGCCGCGCGTTGACGAGCGCCGCGGCGTCCTTCAGCCGCGCGGCATCGTCGCCCGTGCCCACGATCGCGAGGGTCGCGTCGGCCGTCAGCGTCCCCATCGCTTCGATCGCGAGACCGATGGGGAGAGACTTCATGTCGGCGTCCAGTCGGCTGACGATCATCAGGAGGTCGCCGTGGAGGCCGTGCGCGGCCCGGAAGGCGGCGCCCGCCGCGGGGTCGGGCCGGTCGGCGTCGGTGTCCACCGGCGGGCTGATCAGGATCGTGCGGCCCGGCCGGCGCTCCAGCTCGTCGACCAGGTAGCCGGTGCCCACGATCAGCGGCATGTGGCGCTTGATCTTGGGCGAGACCTCCATCTCGTAGACGGTCTGGATCCAGGGCCGGCGACCGAAGCGCGCGAAGCCCCAGTAGGTCGGGCGCGCGCCGCCGCCCCAGGAGCCGTACACGTGCAGGAGCTCGGCGCCGTGCTGTTCGGCGAGCGTCGTGAGCTGCCGGCCGCGGGCGAGGATCGACGCCTCCGGGTCGTAGACCTCGACGGTGATGCCGCGCCGGGCGGCGATGTCGAGCAGCGACGGGCCGGCGGGAAGCGTCTCCCTGGCGCCGACGAGGATCGATTCGATGCCGTGCCGGCGGACCTCGACCGCCAGGTCGAGCGCGTTGATCTGGGTACCCCCGAGTTCGAGGCTGTTCAGATGGACGAGAACGCGCTCGATGTCGTCTGTTGCACGTCGACTCATCGCGGCTGCGCGCTTCCCCGCGAGGATCGCGTCCTCGGGGCAGACCCGGGAGGCCACGGACTGTCCGTGGACCGCCGGAAGGCCCCAACCTTCGACTGAGTCATTCTCACCTTTGAACAGTGCCATAGGCCCGTGCCGTTCGTAAGCCCCTCATTGGAGGGGTGAAGTCGAAGGTGAGACCGACGTCGGAGGCAGCGGGTACGCTGCCAGCATGTGCGGACGCTTCGCCCTCGATTCCGAGACCGACGAGCTGATCCAGGAGTTCGTCGCCTCGGGCGGCGACTTCCGCGACTGGCGGCCAAGCTACTCCCTGGCTCCCACCGATCCGATCCCGATCGTGCGCGAGCGGGTGCGGAGCGCGACGGGCGAGCTCGAGCGGACGGTCGACGCAGCCGTCTGGGACTTCCACCCGGCCTTCATCCGCGAGTCCAAGCGGCCGAACTTCAACGCCCGCCTCGAGACGGTCGCGAGCAACGGCCTCTGGAAGGGCGCCTTCGCCGCGACGCGCGCACTGGTGCCCATGCGGGGCTACTACGAGTGGACGGGCGAGGCCGGCAAGAAGGATGCGCACTTCCTGCACGCGGCCGACGGCGGCCTGCTCGCCGCCGCCGGCCTGTACACGGCCCGCAAGATCGGCGACGACTGGCAGGTCTCCGTCGCGATCATCACCCGGCCCGCGCGCGATGCGTCGGGTGAGATCCACGACCGGATGCCGGTCTTCCTCGAACCCTCCGCCTGGGACGACTACCTCGACCCCGCCAAGCTCGACGAGGCCGGCAAGCACCGCATGATCGACCTCTTGAACACGGAGTCCGAACGGGTCGCGTCGACCATCGCCGCCTACGAGGTCGATCGACGGGTGAACAACTCCCGCACGGTCGACCCCTCCGACCCGACGCTCGTCCAGCCCCTCGACGCCGCCTGAGCCGGCTCAGCGCACGACCGACGGTGACCAGGCATGCTCCAGGAACACCCTGGGTGGCGCCGAGCCGTCGGCTTTGACCGCGTAGACGGTGCTGTTGCCCGGGGCCTTCGGGTCGGCCAGGCCGTACAGCAGCGTCCCGTCGTCGAGCCACTCCGCCTGATCGTCGACGCTGACCGACGACGGGATGGGCAGCTCCTTCTCGACCCCGGTGGCGAAGTCCAGGACGGCGAGCGTCCAGTGCTTGACGGCGGTGGTGGAGATGTTCTTCTTGTACGCGACCCGGGTGCCGTCGGGCGACAGCGACGGGCACTCGGCGCCGTCCTTGACGGCCACCAGGGCACGCGCGCGCAGGTTGCCCCGCACGAGCCAGATCCGGCCGCCCGACATCGCCGTCGCGAAGAACGTGTTGTCGTCGGAGGCGAACGTCACCCCCCAGATCTCGCGGTCGCCGGTGATCTTCCGCCCGTCCACCAGCAGCTGGAAAGCCTCCAGGTTCCCGTAGTCGATCCCGTTCACGGCCGAGATCGTCGTCTGTGTCGAGAAACCCGCCGTGCCGTACGACGACCCGGTGACGAAGGACGTCTGGGCCACGAGCGACGAGTCGGACGAGATGCGCGTGCGGCTGGGGAAGCCGGGTAGCGGCCAGCTCCGGAGCCGGTCTCCTCCGGCGTCGTAGAGCGTCGCTTGGAAGCTCGTGTGCGTCCCCGTGTCCGTGTGCAGGCACATCAGGTTCTCGTGTGTCGCGTACACGCGGTCGCAGAGCAGCCCGGTGTCGGTCCGCTTCGCCGACGGGTCGGCCAGCGGCACGGACGCCACCTCGCCGTAGTGGGCTCCGGGCGATGTGTCGCGGAAGACCAGCAGCTGCCCGGCCGGAAGCGTGGGCCTCGGAGTGGACTCGCCGGTCGCGGTCGCGCGCGATTGGTACCCCGCGATGGCGATTCCGGCGTAGACGACTGCACCGGCCAGGAGCACGACCGTGAGCGCCGCGAGCAGCCATCGGAGTCGTCCCGGCTTCATGCGTTCATCTTGCACGATGCTCGGTCAGTCCGCAGCCGTGAACGCACCGTAGAGAACATAGGTGGTGCCGCCCTTGGCGGGCGTCACGGTGAGGGTCACCGAGTTGCCGTCGCGCACGAAACGCGTCGACGTGCCGCCGGACAACGCGGGCGCAGCACTGTCGTACATGCCGTACTTCGCCAGCGCGGCGCGATAGAACGCGACGATGTCCGTGACCTGCTGGGTCGATCCCGCCGTCAGCGTCACCTGCAGGTGACCGCTCTGCACGGCCACCGAGCTGGTCGAGATGGTCGACCCCGGCGCCTGCGGGAGCACGGACGCCGGGTAGCCGGCGGCCAGCTTGCCGACCGCGGACGCCGACGCCGGCAGCGGCGCCTTCACCGGGTACGGGAGCGCGGTGGTGGGCGGGAGCGCGGGCTTCGTCGCCGGCGAGGCGGGCAGCACCTCGGTGGTGAACCGCTTGCTGGCGGCGGGCGGGGTGGTAGGCGCGGCGGGTCCCGTCGTCGCACCGGCGGAGCCCGATTGCTTCGCTGCTTGGCCGGGCGACGACGTCGCGGCGGGAGCGGTCGCGGCGGCGGGAACCGGTGCCGGAGCCGGAGTCTGCGAGAGCACGAAGGCTCCGCCGGCGATGACCGCGGCCGCGGACAGCCCCAGGATGATCCAGGTGCGGTGCGATGGCGTTCTCATGCGAGCTCGGCCTCCCGGATCAGGATGCCGTCGTTCTCGCGATATCGCGCGTGCGTGCGCGGGCAGCGCCAGCGGCCGCCGCCCTCGTCCACGAGCGGGAGACCGGCCTCTCCCACCCAGCCGATCCGGCGGGCAGGGACTCCGGCGACCAGGGCGAAGTCCGGGACGTCGGATCGCACGACCGAACCGGCCGCCACCAATGCCCAGCGCCCGATCCGCACGGGTGCGATGCAGACGGCGCGTGCGCCGATCGACGCGCCCTCGAGCACGGTCACCCCCACCGCATCCCAGTCGTCCGCCGATTTGCGCGTGCCGTCCGGGTTCACCGCCCGGGGGAACACGTCGTTGGTGAACACGACCGCCGGACCGACGAAGACCCCGTCGCCGAGCACCGCCGGCTCGTAGACCAGCGCGTAGTTCTGCAGCTTGCAGTTGTTCCCGATGCGCACGCCCGGTCCGACGTACGCTCCGCGGCCCAGGACGCAGCCGGAGCCGACCAGGGCGTCTTCGCGGACCTGGGCCAGGTGCCAGATCTGCGTGCCGTTCCCGATCGCCGCTCGTGCGTCGACGTCCGCCGTCGGCGCGATGGTCGGTGGCGCCGCGGCCGGATCCGGTCTCGGCGTTCTTGTCGTTGCGATGGTGGTCATCGGCGTCGCCCCCAGGTCGTCGCTCGTGTCGGTCGGGTGGTCGGCGCCCTCAGTAGGCGCCCGTGGGATGCAGCAGCACGCGAGCCGTGCGCCAGAGGATCACCAGGTCGCCGGTGAGCGACCAGTTCTCCACGTAATAGAGGTCGAGCCGCACGCTCTCCTCCCAGGAGAGGTCGGAGCGCCCGTTGACCTGCCACATCCCCGTGAGACCCGGCTTGATGTACAAGCGGCGGTGGACGTGGCTCTCGTAGCCTTCGACTTCGCGCTGAAGCGGGGGTCGCGGCCCGACGAGGCTCATGTCGCCGACGAGCACGTTCCACAGCTGCGGGAACTCGTCGATCGAGAACTTGCGGATGATGTGGCCGATCCGGGTGACGCGCGGGTCGTCCTTCATCTTGAACAGCAGGCCGTTGCCCTCGTTCTTGTCGTTGAGCGCGGCCAGCCGCGCTTCGGCGTCGACGACCATGGAGCGGAATTTCAGCATCTTGAAGGTCGTGCCGTTGCGACCGACGCGGTCCTGACGGAAGAGCGCGGGACCTGGGCTGTCGAGGCGCACCAGCAGGCCGACGATGAGCATGGGCAGGGCCAGCACGATCAGGGCGGCTGCCGACAGCACGATGTCGAGCATGCGCTTGAGGACGTGCTTGCCGCCTTCGAACTGCGGGATCTCGACGTGGATGAGCGGCAGCCCCTCGACCGGGCGGAAGTGGATGCGCGGCCCCGCGACATCAGTGAGGCGGGATGCGAGCACGAGGTCCGTCGCGGTGCCCTCCAGCGCCCAGCCCAGGTCGCGGATGTACCGGCTGCCCCCGCGCGGCTGGCCGGCGACGATCACCGTGTCCACGCCGAGTCGGCGCGCGGCGTCGGTGACGTCGGTCAGGCCGCCCACGATCGGGATGCTCTCGGCGCCCACGTCGATCAGGTCGCGTTCCCCGTCTTCGGTCGCCACGCCGACGATGTGGTATGCCGCTCCTGACTTCGCCCGGATCTGCGCGGCGACGTAGCCCACGTCGTCGCGCTCGCCGACGACGAGCGCCCGCGACAGATAGTGGTCGTAGCGGCGCTGGGCGATGAGCCACCGCCGCCACATCCAGCGGCTGCCCAGGAGTGCGAGCGCGCCGGCGGGCAGCGCGAGGATGAAATAGCCGCGTGCGACCTGCATGTCGCCGACCAGGAACACGATCGCCAGCAGGCCGAAGGTCAGGGCGCTGGCCGAAGCGACGCGCCGGTACTCGATGAGCCCGGTGCCGCACACGCGAGCGTCTCTGGTGTGCCCCGCGGAGAGGGCGACGGACCAGCTGATGGCGATCAGCAGCGAGATCAGGACGTAGGGCACGGGGAAGCCGGACACGCTCGCGGCGACGTCATGGGGTCCGAAGCGGAGGATGAACGCCGCGCTGATGGCGGCGAGGATGATCGCGGTGTCCGTGATCCGCAACCGCATCAGGTACGAGTGCGCCCAGGGGCGCGCCGGGGTCAGCTGCCGCGCGTCGAGTTCGTGCGCGGCGGTCCGGCCCCGGATGCGCCGGCCACCGACCGGGCGCGCGACGGTGCGCGGACGGATGACAGTCATGGCCGGCCCCGGCGCGTCGGGGCGACGAACTCGTCGCGGAGGTGGACAGAACCGGCGGCGGCTGGGGGAAAGCCGTGGTCTCGAACGGCTTTGCCGCCGCCGGCTCCGCTGGGGGGGACGGCCGTAACGCGCGGCGCCACGGGGGTTGGCGGGGCGCTGTGTTGGGAACTCTTCTGGTGCATTACGACTCGTCCCTGCTCATCGGGTTTCACAGGTTTCTTCGGGTTGCAGAGCGTTGATCCGATCAAGAAACTGATTCTTTCTCACCTCTACAAAAGTGAGAATACATCGGCTTTTGGAGCGGCCCCCATCCCCCGTCCGGGGGGCGACGGGGGCGGATCTCAGGCCATGACCCCGGTCTCCGCGACGAGATGCGCGGCGATCTCCAGCGCACTCGTGGCGGCCGGGGAAGGCGCATTGAGGACATGGAGCTGGTGGCCGGCGCGCTGGATCACGAAATCGTCGGCGAGGGAGCCGTCGCGGCGCACCGCCTGCGCCCGCACGCCGGAGCCGGCCCGGACGATGTCCGCCGCCTCGATCCGCGGGACCAGTCGCGCCAGGCTGGCGGCGAACGCCGATCGGCTCACCGATCTCGCCACCTCGCGCACTCCGGTCTCGAGGTTGCGGGACGCCATCCTCAGGAAGCCGGGATACCCGAGTGCGTCCACGGCATCGCGCAGATCCACGTCGCGCCACCGGTACCCTTCGCGCTTGAGGGCGAGCACGGCGTTCGGCCCGGCATGAACCGAGCCGTCGATCATGCGGGTCAGGTGGACGCCGAGAAAGGGGAGCGACGGATCCGGGACGGGGTAGATGAGGCCGCGCACCAGCGCGCGTCGCTCCGGGATGAGCTCGTAGTACTCGCCGCGGAACGGCACGATGCGCACGTCCGGTTCGATCCCGGCGAGCTGCGCGATGCGGTCGGCGTGCAGTCCCGCGCAGTTCACGAGGAGCGAGGCGTGCACCTCGCCGGCCGCGTGCTCGACGACGATCCCTTCGGCCGTCTCGTGGATCGCGGTGACCTTCGCGCCCGTGCGCAGGTCCGCGTCGTGCTCTCGGGCGATGTCGGCCAAGGCCCGGCAGACCGCCGGATAGTCGATGATGCCGGTCGTCTCGACCCTCAGCGCCTCGACCGCGTAGACCTCCGGTTCGTACTCCGAGGCCTCGTCCGCGCCGATCAGGCGGCTCGGAACACCATTGGCGACCGCGCGCCGGTGCAGCTCGTGCAGTCCGTCGAGCTCGCCGTCGTCGGTCGCGACGATGAGCTTGCCCGGCACGGCGTGCGGGATCCCGTGATCACGGGCGAACGCGAGCATCGACGCGTTGCCCGCCGCGCACATGCGCGCCTTGAGGGAGCCGGGCCGATAGTACGGGCCGGCGTGGACGACCCCGCTGTTGTGGCCCGTCTGGTGCGCGGCCCAGCCGTCCTCCTTCTCAAGGAGGGTGACGCGGATTCCGCGCCGTGCCGCGTGCGCTGCGACCGCCAGGCCGAGAATGCCTCCGCCCACGACCACGATGCTGGGGCCCATCCGCTCTCCTGCCGGCCGGACGGCGCGACGCCGGCACGGCTCGCGATCCGTCAAACTGAATAGTCCTCATTATCGTGCAGCCCGCGAGGCCCGTGGCAGAAAATGAGCAATAATCACCCCCGCTTTGGGGTATCAGCGCAGCGCTGCCGCGAGCTCCTCGGCCACGAACTGCTGCTGGTCCGCCGTGATGTGCGGATAGAGCGGAAGCGAGAGGATGCGCCCGGCGGCGGCCTCCGCGACCGGGAACGCGCCGACCCCCGGCCCGTGCCCCCGATACGCCGCCGTCAGGTGCAGCGGGGTCGGATAGTGGATGGCCGCGCCGATGCCGGCGTCGTTGAGCCGGGAGAGCACCCGGTCGCGATCGTCGACCCGGACGACGTAGAGGTGCCAGACGTCCAGGTTGCCCGGCGCGCTCCGCGGCAGCCGCACGCCCTCCAGACCGCCGAGAAGCGCGTCGTAGCGGGCGGCGGCGACGCGCCTGCGGCGGTTCCAGTCCGCGAGATGGCGGAGCTTGACCCGCAGCACGGCGGCCTGGAGCGAATCCATCCGGGAATTGAACCCCACCACCTCGTGCACGTACTTGTGCTCGCTTCCGTGCGAGCCGATCAGCCGCACGGTGCGGGCGATCTCGGGGTCCGCGGTGGTGACCGCCCCGGCGTCCCCGGCGGCGCCGAGGTTCTTGCCGGGATAGAACGAGGTGGAGGCCACGAGCCCGAGGCTTCCGGCCCGGCCGTCCGCGCTCTCGGCACCCTGCGATTGCGCACCGTCCTCGACGATCGGGATGCCGGTGGCCCCGAGCGCGTCGCGGATCGCGCCGACGGGCGCGACCTGTCCGAAGAGGTGCACGGGGACGACGGCCTGGGTCCGGGACGTGACCGCCGCGGCAGCGGCCGCGGGATCGAGCAGCAGGTGCTCGTCGTCGACGTCGGCGAAGACCGGAACCGCGCCGATGCGCGAGACGGCCTCGGCCGTGGCGATGAACGTGTTGACCGGGAGGACGACCTCGCCGCCCGCGGTCACCCCGGCGGCGCGCAACGCGAGTTCGAGCGCATCGGTGCCGTTGCCGACGCCGACGCAGTATCCGGCACCGGTCGCTTCCGCGTACTCCCGCTCGAACGCGGCCACGTCTCCGCCGCCGATGTACGACGCCGTCTCGAAGACGCCGTCGACCGCGGCGCGGATGTCCGCGCCGGTCTCCGTGTTCTGCGCGATCAGATCGACGAGCGGAACTCTCATAGCCGTACCCCCAGTTCTCGTGCGGGAACCCCCGCCCAGGTCTGTCCGCCCGGGACGTCGCTCAGCACGACGGCGCCCATCCCGATGGTGGCGCCCGCCCCGATCGAGACGTGCTGGCGGACGGATGCATTCATGCCCAGGTAGGCGGCCTCGCCGATGCGGGCCACCCCGCCGACGGCGACGCCCGCTGCGAAGGTGGCGTAGTCGTCGACGATGTCGTCGTGCGTGAGCGTGCAGTTCGGCATCAGCACCACGTGACGGCCGACGACCACGTCCGCCGTCAGCACGCAGCCGGCCAGGATGATGCTCCCCACACCCACCAGCGAGTTGTCCGACAGGTGGGCCGCCTCGTCGACGAGGGTGGGGAAGCGCTCGGGGCCGATGCCCATCGAGGCCAGGCGCTGCACGATGCGCCGACGCCCCGCGCCCGCGCCGACGCAGACGGCGAACTCGCCCGGCAGCCCGGCCGCCAGTTCGAGGCCGCCGAAGACCTCGACGCCGCCGATGGTGTGCCCGTGCAGGGCGGTGTCGTCGTCGAGGACGCCGATGACCCGAGTCCCCACCCGTCGCATCGCCATCACCTCGCGCGCAAGGCCGCTCGCGCCGATCAGGACGAGATCCCTCATGCCGCACCCCGGAGCTCGGCCGCGTCGCGGAGCGCATCCACGACGCGCAGCTGCTCCGCGTCCGTCAGCTCGTGGAACAGCGGCAGGATCAGGGTCCGATCGGTCAGTCGTTCGGTGACCGGCAGCGGAACCGATCCGGTGTCCACGTCGCGGTACGCCGGCTGCCGGTGCGCGGCCATGATGCCGCGGCGAGCCGAGATGTCCGCGCGCGCGAGGACCTCCATCGTGTCCTCCCGGGACGCGCCGAACGACGGCTCGACCTCGACCCAGTAGGACTGGAAGTTCCCCGTCCCCCACGGCGGGTCGGCCACCGCACGCAGACCGGGGATGTCGGCGAGGAGCTCGGCGTACCTGGCCGCGAGCTCTCTGCGCCGCTGGACGATCTGCGGGAGGCGTCCGAGCTGCACCAGCCCCACCGCCGCCTGCAGGTCGGTCATCCGGTAGTTGAAGCCGATCTCGGTGTACTCCTCTTTAGGGGCGAGAATGCTGGCCTGACGATCGGAGGCCGACACGCTCATCGAGTGCTCGCGCAGCCGGCGGGCGCGTTCGGCCCAGTCGGCGTTCGAGGTGGTGAGCATGCCTCCCTCACCCGTCGTGAGCAGCTTGCGCGGATGGAAGGACCAGGCGGTCACGTCCGCGCCGACGCCGACGGGACGGCCTCGATAGGTCGAGCCCGCGCCGCAGGCCGCGTCCTCGATCACGACGATGCCGCGGGGGTCGCACACGGAGCGGATGGCATCCAGATCGACGGGAACGCCGCCCTGGTCGACCGCGATCACCGCACGCGTGCGCGGTGTCAGCGCCTCGAGCACGGTCTGGGCGGTCAGATCTCCGGTACGCGCCGAGACGTCGGCGAAGACGGGGCGGGCGCTGACGTACGTCGGCGCGTTGGCGGTCGCGATGAAGGAGAAGGACGGGACGACCACGTCGTCGCCCCGTCCGACCCCGGCCACGACCAGTGCGAGGTGCAGGGCGGTCGTGCAGTTCGATGTCGCGACGGCGTGCTCGGCGCCCATCGCTTGGGCGAACGCCTCCTCGAAGCGCGCGACACGGGGGCCCTGAGCGACCCACCCCGACGCGATCACCTCCGCGACGGCGGCGATCTCCTCCTCGCCGAGCCAGGGCTTCATGACGTTGATGCGGTTCACGACGCCACCATCGCCCGTCCGGCCGCGATCTCCTCGCGCAGCGGCCGCCACCAGTCCACCAGTTCGCGCAGGCCCTCGGCGAGGGGCACCTCCGCCGTGAAGCCGAGGTCGCGCTGCGCCGCCGACGTGTCGGCGAGCCGGCGCGTGACGCCGTTGACCGCGCGCTCCGGCCCGTGCTCGACCTCGAGGTCGGAGCCCATCGCCTCCAGCAGCGCTTCGGCCAGCCCGAGCAGGCTCGTCTCGGTCCCGCTCGCGATGTTGTAGAAGCCTTCCTGCACGTCGGCGGTCGCGGCGAGCAGGTTGGCCCTGGCGATGTCGCGCGTGAAGACGAAGTCCATCGTCTGGAGGCCGTCGCCGAAGATCAGCGGCGGCTTCCCGTCGGCGATCCGCTCCATCCAGCGCACCAGCACCTCGGTGTAGAGCCCGTGCACGTCCATCCGCGGTCCGTAGACGTTGAAGTAGCGGAGGATCACGTAGTCCAGGCCGTTCATCGCTCGGAAGCTGCGCAGCATCCCCTCGTTGAACGACTTGGCCGCGCCGTAGAACGTGTCGTTGTTGTGGTGGTGGTGGCGCTCGGAGGTCGGGAACTCCTCCGCGAGGCCGTAGACGGAGGCGGACGACGCGGTGATCAGCTTGTCGACGCCGTGCTCCACCGCCGCCTCGTAGACGTTGAAGGTGCCGTCGACCAGCACCTCCAGTGCCAGCCGCGGCTCCTCCGCGCACTGCGTGATGCGGATGGCCGCCTCGTGATAGACGAGGTCCTTGCCGCGGGTGACGTCGTGCACGAGGTCACGGTCGCGCAGATCGCCCTCCACCAGCGTCACCCGCCCGGAGGCCAGCGCGTCGTCCAGGTTGGCCAGCCGCCCGCGGACCAGGTTGTCGAGCACGTCGACGTGGGCGACTCCCGCGTCGAGGAGCTGGTCGACGATCTGCGAGCCGATGGTGCCGGCGCCTCCCGTGACGAGGACGTCGGCTCCCGCCAGCGCGGTCACCGTGCACTCGCCAGGCGCTCGAGGTCTGCGACCTCTTCGACGTCGACGACGGCGCCGTCGGAGGCCACGCTCCGGCTCGCCGCCTCGAGGACGGACAGCACCCGCAGCCCCGCCGAGCCGTCGGTGCGTGGAGCTCGCTTCGAACGGATGCTGTCGGCGAACTCGGCCGCCATCTGGCCCAGGGCCTCGCGCTCCGGCAGCGCGGGCGACCAGGTGTCGCCCAGTCGGTAGGAGACGGTGGCAGCGGTGCGTTCGACCCCGTCGACGGCCTGGAGGCTCAAGTCGACCCCTCGGTCGTAGACGCTGATGCGCTGCTGCGGGTTCAGATCGTCCCAGACGAGTGTGCGCTTCGTCCCCCCGATGACCATCTGCCGGATCTTGGTGGGGCTCAGCCAGTTGACGTGCACGTGCGCCATGGCGCCGTCCTGCAACGGCAGCACCAGGTAGCCGACACACGACTTGCCGGCTCCCAGCGGGTCGGCGCCGTGCGCGGCGAGCGTGCGCGGGCGGAGACCGCCGGGAAGGATGAAGTCGATGATCGACAGGTCGTGCGGGGCGAGATCCCAGAACACGTCGACATCGGGCTGGATGAGACCGAGGTTGATCCGGGTGGAGTCGATGAACAGGATGTCGCCGAGCGCCCCCTCCTCGATCAGCTCGCGGATCTTCAGCACCGCCGGCGTGTAGCAGTAGGTGTGGTCGGCCATCAGCACCAGACCGTTCTCCGCCGCCGCGTCGACCATCGCACGGCCTCGTTCGCCTGCGTCGGCGAGCGGCTTCTCGACCATGACGTGCTTGCCCGCGGCGAGCGCCTTGATCGCGAGCCCATGATGGGTCCGGGCGGGAGTCGCGATCGCGACGGCGTCGATGTCGTCCCTCGCCAGCAGTTCGTCCACATCCGTGACGACGTCGACTCCGCCGACGCGGGCGGCGAGAGCCTCCGCCCGTTCGCGGTCCAGGTCGCAGATGGCCACGAGCTGCCAGTCCGGCCCGGCCGAGAAGTTCCTGGCCAGGTTCGGACCCCAGTAGCCGGCGCCGATCACCGCGATTCGCAGTTGTCTTTCCATGAGTGCCCCCAGCACCTTTCTTGTCAGCGGGACCCGTTCGGGTCGGGTCCCGTGGATTGTGAAGCTCTACTGAGACGCCACGAAGTGCACGTCCACCCAGTAGTTGCCCGTCGCCGTGTTGCTCGGGAAGCCCGTGCCGTAGACGTAGGCGCCTCCCGTCGCGATCGTGGAGAGCACGCCGTTCACCACCGGGTCGGTCAGTCCACCGGGGTCGACGGCGTAGGCGAGGTTGGTCGTGTAGTACGACGCCCGGTACTCGGTGTTGGCCGTGATGGCCACCGGCGACGTGAAGTAGACGTCCTGCCAGCCGCTGGCGGTCTCACCGCTCGAAACCGCGGTGGCGAGCTGCACTCCGGCTGCCGACCAGAGGTAGACGGTGTGCGTTCCGGTGTCCCCCGCTCCCTTGTAGAAGCGGATGCCCGTGATGGTGCCCGCGGCGGTGGAGGTGAACCGCACACCGAGCTGGACCGGCGCGGTGTCCTGCCAGGCCGTGTTCGCCGGCACCGCAGTGCTCGGGAAGATCGACACGCCCGCCGCCGGGTTCGTCCCTCCGGTCCCGCCCGTCGTCGTGGTGCCGCCGGACCCGCTGCCCGCGGACGGTGCGAAGACGATGTCGACGAAGTAGTTCGTCGACCCGTACGAGTACGTCGGGAAGCCGCCGGACGCACCGTAGAGGTAGACGCCGTTGGCCCCGGCGGGAGCGGTCAGCGGGCCGCTCGCCTTCGCTTGGGCGAAGTCGCCCGGCGTGTACGCGTAGTTGCCCTGCGGAGCGAGGTAGGACACGACGTACGTCGTGCCGGCGGTGACCGCGAGCGGGGTCGCCAGTTGCGCCGTCTGCCAGCCCACCGAGGTCTCGCCGGTGAAGGTCACCGAGGCCAGCTTGGTCCCGGTCGACGACCAGATCGAGCCGACGTGGGTACCGACGTTGCCGCTGCCCTTGAAGAAGCGGATGGCGGACACGGTGCCGTCCTGCGATGGGACGAACTTCATCCCGAGCTCGACGGCCGACGAGTCGTCCGTCGCGTCGGACACGGTCGGTGTCGCGCTTCCCAGCAGCGTGTAGTTCACCACCGTCGCGGCTTTGACCGTGAACGACCAGGATTGCGTGCCCAGTGTCGAGCCCTGAGTGGATTTCAGTCCGGAGAGCGTCACGGTCACCACCGCGCCGGCCGGCAGTGCGGCCGCCGGGGTGAAGGTGACGGTCGTCCCGTCGCTCGAGAGCGAGGTCGTGCCCGAGATCGCCGTGCTGCCGACGGCCGCCGTCAGCGAGTACCCGCTCGCCAGCGGGGACGACAGCTGTGCGGAGATCGTGCTCGACGGATCGACTTCGACGGCGCCGCTCGCGGGCGACTCGGACACCACGGCGAGCGGCGACGGAGCTTTGGTGAAGACGACGTCGACCATGTAGCTGGTGGTGGAGGTGTTCGACGGGAACCCGCTGCCGTAGGTGTACATGCCGGTCGACGTCCCCGCCGTCAGCGGCGGGTTGCTGATCCCGGAGCCCGAGAAGGCGCCCGGCGTCACCGAGTAGTACCCGGTCGGCGTCTTGTACGACACGACATAGTCCGTGTTCGCCGAGATGTTCACGGGCGAGGAGAACGTCAGCGTCTGCCAGCCCGCAGTGGACTCGTTCGTGAAGGTACCGGTCGCGAGCTGCTGTCCGGACGCGCTCCACAGCGTGCCGACGTGGGTGCCGGTGTTGCCCGAGCTCTTGTAGAACCGGATGCCGGTGACCGCGCCGGCGGCCGAGCTGGCGAACTTCACGCCGAGCGTGACGGGCGAGTCGCTGACCTGGAGGACCGAGGGGACGGCCGAGTCCGAGTACAGACTGCAGGGGCAGACTCCGGGAACCGGATCGGGCTTGGCGGTGAGGAAGCTCCACGAGCCGCCGCCGGAGAGCGCCGTGCCGTAGGTGTCCTTGGCCGTGACCGAGACGCTGTAGGTCACGAACCCGTTCAGCGCCGCCGACGGGGTGAAGGTGGCCGTCCTGGTCGAGGCCGCGTAGCCGACGCTGCCGGCCACGGTGTTCCCGAGCGAGTCCTTCACCGTGAAGGCGATGCTCGCGGGATCGACCGCCTTCGACATCACCGTGCCGATCGTGGTCGAGAGCGACACGCTGGACGAGCCGGGCAGCGGCCACTGCGCTGTCGCGACCAGCGGGGAGTTGTCGACCGTCGAGAAGGTGGCGTCCACGTAGTAGTTCGAGCTCTGGTAACTGGCCTGCGGGAACGTTCCGACGCTCGTGCTGTAGACACCGGGACTCGGCGAGCCGAAGCCTCCCGCGACCGCGAAGACGTTGTCCGTGGGGCCGCGGTACGAGAACGCGTTCGGGATCGACGTGTAGTGACCGGCCGGGTCCGAATACGAGACGACGTAGGTGGTCCCGGCTGTGACGGAGACGGGGGAGACGAAGTTGGCCGACTGCCAGCCGGAGGCCGACTCGTTCGTGAAGGTCACGCTCGCGAGCCGGTTGCCGGAGGCGTCCCACAGCGAGCCGGTGTGGGTGCCGGTGTTCGCCGCGCTCTTGTAGAAGCGGACGCCGGTGATGAAGCCGTTCTGCTTGGCGGTGAACCGCAGGCCGAGTTCGACCGCGGACGCATCGCCCGCGTCGGCGACCGCCGGTGCGGACGGCCCGAAGATCGTCGCGGGACCGGTGACCGTGATGGCGCGAGAGCTCGCCGACGACGTGTTGGCGCTGTCGTCGGTCGCCCTCACCATGATGGATCGGGATCCGAGCCCGTTCTGCACGTAGGTGTACGACCAGGAGGTCGTCCCGGTCGCGGGATGCCAGCTCGTACCGCCGTCGGTCGACACTTCGACGCCGGCGACGACGCCGCCGACGTCCGCAGCGGTGCCGGTCACGGTGACCGAGGCTCCGTTGGCGATGGACGCGCCCGATGCCGGCGCCGTGAAGGCGACGGTCGGCGCGGTGTGGTCGCTGCTCGCGGTCGCGGCGACCAGGCCCGACTGGAGGGTGCCCGGTTGCGCACCCATGTCGGCCAGCAGGTTCACCTGGGCCTGCTGCATCCGCGGGTCGGCCGCGGCGCCCGCTCCGTCGTGTGTGGCGTCGAGACCCCACGACCACTGCACGGTGCCGGCCGAGAAGACCAGTGCTCCGCTCGGCGCGCGGTAGAGCGTCACGTGGTGGGTGGTCGTTCCGGGGACGACGGTGTTCCCGAAGTCCTGCAGATACTGCGGCACCGCACCGGTCGTCGTGGACAGGTCCACCAGTCCGGCGGGCCGGAACCCGTTGTCGACGTCTTCGTCGGACTCGTAGCCGACGGTGTGCGCGGCCAGCGCCGTCGTGGTGCCTGCGCTCATCGACGTGAGGGAGGTGTTGCGCCAGAGTCTCGTCTTGCCCTGCGCGGCGGTGACGGTGATCGGCAGGTCGGAGAAGTTGGACATGTACATCGTGCCGGTGATGCCGTTCTCCGGCATGCCCGCCCCGTTGGCCTGGGAGGCGAAGCGCGGGTCGCGCCAGGTCCCCGTCCACTCCGGCGTCGGGTCGATCTTGGCGTTCGCCCAGGTCTCCTTGTAGGTCACCAGCGTCCGGTAGGTCGTGGCCGTGCCGGCCACCGACGACTCGTAGCGGGTGTGCCAGTACATCTCGTTGCCGGAGAGGAACTGCGCGTTCACGCCCGCGTCGATGGCGGCCTGGACGTTGGCGCGCTGCTTCGCCGACCAGTACTCGTCGTGTCCGACCGAGAGGAAGACCTTGTGGTTGAGCAGCTCCGATCCGTACCGATCGGTGTCGACGCCGCTGAAGTACGACATGTTGTAGCCGTTCTTCTCCAGGAAGCGGACCTCCGGGTATTCGGCGCTGAAGTAGAAGTCGCGGCCCGAGTTGTCGCCGCGGGTGGTGATCGGGCGGTTGTAGCTGAGCTTGTAGGCACGGCCGTTCGCCGCGCCCTGGTAGAAGTCCGAGCCGCCGTAGGTGTTGTAGGCCTGCCAGGTCGGGTCGGAGGTCTGGTACAGGACATCCGAGTGGCTCGAGTCGTTGCGCACGACGAACGTGATCTGGCTCTCGTCACCGTTGTCGTTGCGGTGCAGGAGGGCGATGTAGACACCGGACACCGCCGACGGCGGGACCGTCCACGACGCCGACTGCGCCCAGTTGCCGCAGTCGGTGAGCTCCACCGTCGGGTCCCAGTAGCACGCCGGCTGCGTCTGCGGCAGCGTGGCGGACGGGGTGACGTCTGCGATCTTGCGCGCGCCGAGGCCCTGGTAGTAGCCGGTGCGGAAGATCTGGATGGTGTAGGACCGGGCGCTGGTGTTGATCTTGAAGCCGATCGTGCCGCCGATGTTGACACTGATGTCGGTCGAGAAGCCCTGGATGTCGGAATCGCCGGCGCCGCTCACATCCCACACGGACGGATCGGTTCCGGCGAGCGCGTTCTCGCAGACGATCGGGTTCGGCGCGGCGTTGCACCCCTGGTCGGCGCGAGCGGGCTGGCTCACGACGAACGAGACCCAGGCGAACAGCAGGACCACGAGGGCGACGGCGGTCGCGGTCAGCACCGTGCGCCGGCGGCCGGCGCTGATTCCCACAGATTGAGCTTTGCTCATATCTGAGAGATTGTCACAAAATCCCGATCGTCGCTCACCCCCCAACAGGGGGCGTCCGGGCGGGTTACCCCTCCACGGCGACGTTCGGGTGCGGCCCGACGGCCGCGAGCCTCAGCGATCGGCGAAGCGGTCGGTCGCCTCGATCAGAGCATCCAGGATGCCGGGCTCGTCGTAGGCGTGCCCGGCGTCGGGGATGATCCGCAGGTCGGCCTGCGGCCACGCCTGGTGCAGGTCCCACGCGGTCATCGCCGGCGTGCAGACGTCGTAGCGGCCCTGCACGATCACCCCGGGGATGTCCGCCAGCCGGTGGGCGTCGCGGATCAGCTGATCCGGCTCGAACCATCCCCCGTTCATGAAGTAGTGGTTCTCGATGCGTGCGAAGGCGACCGCGTACTTCTCCTCCGTGAAACTCTCGACGACCTCCGGCCGGGGCAGCAGGGTGATCGTGGAGGACTCCCAGCGCGACCAGGCGACGGCGGCCGGGCCGTGCACCGCCGGGTCCTCGTCGGCGAGGAGCCGGCCGTACGCGCGCATGAGGTGGCCGCGATCCTCCTCGGGGACGGGCTCGAGGAAGCCCTCCCAGAGGTCGGGGAACAGGGCGGCGGCTCCGCCCTCGTAGAACCAGTCGAGCTCGGCCGGCCGCAGCGTGAAGATGCCGCGCACGATCAGCTCGGAGACCCGCTCGGCGTGCGTCTCGGCGTACGCGAGCGCAAGAGCACTCCCCCACGAGCCGCCGAACACCTGCCAGCGGTCGATGTCGAGATGCTCGCGCAGGTTCTCCATGTCGGCCACCAGGTTCCACGTGGTGTTCGCCGAGAGGTCGGCGTCGGGGTCGCTCGCGTGCGGGAGGCTCCGGCCGCAGTTGCGCTGATCGAACAGGACGATCCGGTACCGCTCGGGGTCGAACAGCCGGCGATGCGAGGGCGTCGTGCCCCCGCCCGGGCCGCCGTGCAGGAACACCACCGGCTTGCCTTCGGGGTTCCCGCTGGTCTCCCAGTACACCTGCTGTCCGTCGCCGACGTCGAGCATCCCGCTCTCGTACGGCTCGATCTCGGGGTAGAGGCTGCGCATGGTGAGACTGTAGCGGTGCGGGCGTGCCCGCACCGCCGCGGCGCGCGCCCGGCGCCGGCACACCCGCAGCCAACGGAGGAAATCCGGCCCCGGCTCCGGCGATCCGCAGCCAACGGAGGAGTTGCGACCCCGGCAGAGCCCCACCTCCTCCGCTACCGACACCGCCGTGCGGCCGGCCAGCAGTCGGCAGCGGAGGACATCCAGCCCTCCAACCGCCGCAACTCCTCCGTTGACTGCGGATCGGCGGGCTCCGCCTCCGAAACTCCTCCGCAACCGACACCGGCGCTAGGCTCGCAGCATGACCACCCCCGTGACCGTCGCCGTCACCGGCGCCGGTGGACAGATCGGCTACGCCCTCCTCTTCCGCATCGCCTCCGGCCAGCTGCTCGGGCCGGACGTTCCGGTGCGGCTGCGGCTCCTGGAGATCCCGGCCGGCCGCGCCGCCGCCGACGGCACTGCGCTCGAACTGCAGGACGGCGCCTTCCCGCTGGTGCACTCGGTCGACGTCACCGAGGACGCCGGCGCCGCCTTCGACGGCGTGAGCGTCGCCTTGCTCGTGGGCGCGCGGCCCCGCACCGCCGGGATGGAGCGCGCCGACCTGCTGGAGGCGAACGGCGGCATCTTCGGGCCGCAGGGCGCCGCGCTCAACGCGGGAGCGGCGGACGACGTCCGCGTCCTGGTCGTCGGCAACCCCGCCAACACGAACGCCCTCATCGCGAGCGCCCACGCCCCCGACATCCCCGCCGAGCGGTTCACCGCGATGACCCGGCTCGACCACAACCGCGCGGTCGCTCAACTCGCTGCCAAGCTCGGCGTTCCGGTCTCGGCGATCGATGGCGTGATCGTCTGGGGCAACCACTCCGCGAGCCAGTATCCCGACCTCAGCCACGCCACGGTCTACGGCCGCCCGGCCACCGAGCTCGTCGAGGAGGCCTGGCTGGCCGACGAATACATCCCGCGCGTGGCCAACCGCGGCGCCGAGATCATCGCCGTGCGCGGCTCTTCGTCCGCGGCGTCGGCGGCGAGCGCCGCCGTCGACCACATCCACGACTGGGTGCACGGCACCGGCGCGCACTGGACCTCGGCCGCCGTGGTCTCCGACGGGTCCTACGGCGTCCCGGAGGGGCTCATCTCGTCGTTCCCGGTGCGCGGCGTCGACGGCCGGTGGGAGATCGTCCAGGGCCTCGACATCGACGCGTTCTCGCGCGAACGCATCGACGCGTCGGTCGCCGAGCTCGTCGCCGAGCGCGACGCCGTCCGCGCCCTCGGCCTCCTGTAGCCCCCGCTGCGGCGCGCCCGGCGCGCCTCGCCGACATTCGTCACGAGTCGCGCACCCCGCGCCGCATGCGGATTCGTCACGAATCGCGACATTCGTGCCACGAATGCCGACATTCGTCACGAATGTCGAGACCCGGGGTCAGCGGTGCTTGCTCGGGGACTTTTCGGGGGTCGGGAGGGTGCCGGCGGCGCGATGCTCGGCGTAGTAGGCGCGCGCCTCGGCCTGGCGCTCGGCCTCCGCGCCGCTCGCGATCTTCGCGCGCACGAGCTCGGGGCCGTAGCCGAAGGCGTCGACGAGGTCGACGGCGTGCGGGCGCAGACGCGTCAGCAGCCGGTCGATGTACGCCGAGACGGCCTGGGCGCGCTGCGGCGACAGGCGGCCGTGGATGAGGTACCAGGCCAGGTGCTTCTCGATCAGCCCGAATCCGAACAGGTCGCGGAGCCAGGTGAGCACCTGCCGGGTCCCCGCGTCCGGAGCCTGCTCCAGCGCCTCGGTGAACGCCTCCCACTGCAGCAGCTCGCCGTGTGCGCGCGCCGCCTCGATCAGCTCGTTCTGCTGCGAGTTGAACAGGTCGGCGGCGGCCTTCTTGCCGAGCTTGGAGGCCGGGCGGAGGCGCCCTCCGATCTCCGAGATCATGGTCTCCACCCGGTCGGTCAGCAGCTCGCGCTGCGTCGCCGACTCCTGCAGCCAGTTGACCGAACGGGCCGTCGAACCGAAGTCGCGCACCGTCTGGCCGACGCTGCGCAGGCCGGTTCCGTGGTACGCCTTGCCGGCCGCCTGCACCACGACATAGCGGGCGAGCGCACCCGCGTCCGCCTTGGCGAACTTGCGGCTGAAGTCGGTCAGCAGGCGCTTGGCGACCAGCTGGAGGAGGACGTTGTTGTCGCCCTCGAAGGTGACCCAGATGTCGAGGTCCTGACGCAGGGAGGTGAGACGGTTCTCGGTGAGGAAGCCGGCGCCGCCGCAGGCCTCGCGCGCCTCCTGCAGCGTCTCGAGCGCGTGCCAGGTGCTGAGCGGCTTGAGCGCCGCCGCGATCGTCTCGAGGTCCTGCCGGTCGGCGTCGGTGTCTGCGGTCCCGCTGAACACGTCGTCGAACTTGCCCAGGAAGACCTCGTGCGCGAACCCTGCCGCGTACGTCGTGGCCAGCAGCGGGAGGAGGCGGCGCTGGTGACGCTGGTAGTCGAGGATGACCTCCTCGTCGGTGTCGCTGCCCGCGGTGAACTGGCGGCGCTGGTCGGCGTAGGTGATCGCGATCTTCAGAGCGATCTTGGCCGCGATGGTCGCGGACCCGTCGAGCGAGACGCGGCCCTGCACGAGCGTGCCGAGCATGGTGAAGAAGCGACGGCCCGGGCTCGCGATGGGCGAGGTGTAGGTGCCGTCCTCCGCGACATCGCCGTAGCGGTTGAGGAGGTCGGTGCGCGGGATCCGCACGCCGGTGAAGTGCAGCCTCCCGTTGTCGATGCCGTTGAGGCCGCCCTTCTGGCCGTCGTCCTCGCCGCCGATGCCCGGGAGGAAGTCGCCGTTCGCGTCGCGGATCGGCACGTAGAACGCGTGCACGCCGTGGTTGACGCCCTGCGTGACCAGCTGGGCGAACACGACCGCCGCGGTGGCGTCGACCGCCGCGTTGCCGAGATAGTCCTTCCACGCTCCCCGGAACGGGGTGTCGATGACGAACTCCTGGGTCTCGGGGTCGTATGTGGCCGTGGTGGCGATCGCGGCGACGTCGGAGCCGTGCCCGGTCTCGGTCATGGCGAACGCGCCGGGCACCTCCAGCGACATGATCGCCGGCAGGTAGGTCTGGTGGTGGTGCTCGGTGCCGAGGTGGAGGACGGCGGCACCGAAGAGGCCCCACTGCACGCCCGACTTGATCTGCAGCGACGGGTCGGCCGCCACGAGCTCCTCGAACGCCGCGATGTTGCCGCCGTGGTCCTCGCCGCCACCGACCGACTTGGGGAACGCGCGATGCACCTGCCCGTTCTCGACCAGCAGCTTGAGCTGCTCGAACACGCGCGAGCGGTGGTCGGCGACGGAGAGGCCCTCCACCTTCTGCAGCTCGGGACGTGCGGAGAGCTCTCGGGAGGCCAGCCGCACGTCCGCCCACCGGCCCAGCAGCTGGCGGCCCAGCGCCTCGACGTCGACGCGCGGTGCGGCGCCGCCGGGTGCGGTGGCGGCTGCGGCCGCTTCCGCAGCGGAGGCGGCGGAGTCCTGGACGGACGAGTCGGGGGTCTTCGGGGTGGTGCGCTCGGCAGTGTCAACCATGAGTTTCCTCTTCGATCTCTCTACGGTGCTCGCCACGCTACGACGGCCGGCTCGCGCGCGGAAACCGTCGGTGCCGCGGCTACAAAAACGGCCCGCGGGGTCCGCGGGCCGTTTGTGGGAAGCTCCAAATCGGCATCCGCCTGGTCAGCGGATGTCGACAACGATCAGGCTGCTCGGCGTGTGATTCGGGCTCCACGCGGCGGGGCTGCGAGCGACGCCCGGGCCGCCGTAACTCCCCGCAGCTCGATCACAGCGCCCGCGGGCACCTGCTCGTCGCGCTCGACGCGCGCCCCGTTGCCGATCATCGCGTTCTCGCCGATCTTCACGTTGCTGCCGATGCGCACGCCGCTGCCGACCACGCACCCCTTGCCGACGTGGACGTTGGCGCCCACGAACGTGCGGTCGCCGATCGTCGCCCCGCTGTCGATCCAGCTGCCCGCACCGATGTAGGCGTCGAGCCCGATGCGGGCGTCCGCCTCCACATAGGCGCTCGGCTCGATGTGTGCCGACTCGGCGACGCGGGCCGCCGGCGAGACGAGTCCTCTGCCGTTCGCGTGCCTTCTGTACTTGATGATTGCGCCGGTCTCGTCCTCGAGCTCTTCGATCCTCCGTGCCATGTCATCCCTCCTTCGAGATCGTCGCGGGATTATGCCATCTGACATAACCGTGAACGCGGGGGAAAGATTCCCTGATCGCCCCACGGAACGGGCACTGTACGCCCGCTACCGCGGGGCGACCAGGGGGAACGCTCGGAACCTACTGAATGCCGACGTCGGCCGATCGGGCCGGCCCGTAGCCCAGCCCGTGGCCGAACCGGAACAGGGGGTCTGCGGTGTCGAACGGGACGTCCGGGCGGCCGGCGACCACGGCCTCCATCGACGACGGGAGGTCGAACGGCAGCCGACCCTTCGGCGCGGCCTCCCCGAACAGCACGTCGAGCAGGGCCGAGGCGCTCGCACCGTAGTCCGCCGCGATCGCAGCGACCTCCCCCGCGAGGGGCGTGAGGATGGCCGGCCGGTCGAGGAACACCTGCACGACGGTCGGAACGGCGCGGGCGATCGCGAGCACCTCGTCCACCGTCTCCTGGCCGAAGTCGAGCGAGCCCGCGTGGAAGAAGTTCTCGAACATCGTCGTGCGCTGCTCGTAGGGCGCGTGGAGTCGTACGAGAGCGACATCGGCGTCCTCGACGCGGTCGACGACCGTCGCATAGCCGGCGACGGCCTCCGGTTCGAAGCCGCGCACGAAAACCTTCGCACCGCGGGCGAGCGGCAGCACGTCGTCGTTCTTCAGCAGCGTCACGGAGGCGCGCTGCGCGGCCTCGCCGGCCGCCACGAACTCGGCGTTGCCGACGACCGCGGCGGCGCGCGCCGGGTCGACCGTCGGCGCGTCGAACAGGCCGAGGCGGAACTTCTCGCGCAGCAGCCGCCGCGCCGAGACATCGAGCCGCTCCTCCGCCAGCTCGCCGCTGCGCACGAGGTCGACGAGCAGGTCGGGGACGGCTTCGCCGCCGAACTGGTCGGCACCCGCCTCGAGCACCTTCAGCATCCGCTCGCGCGCCGACAGGTGCTCCACGCCCCACGCGCGCGCCGGGAACGGCTCGCCGCCGATCTCGCCGTCGCTGATCAGCCCCCAGTCGGTGCAGACGATGCCGTCGAAGCCGTACCGCTCACGCAGCAGGCCGGTGATGACCGACTTGTTGAAGCCGAAGCCGACCTCCTCGTACTCGGTGCCGACCGGCATGCCGTAGTACGGCATGATCTGGCTGGTGCCCGCCCCGAAAGCGGCCTCGAACGGCTTGAGGTGCGTCTCGAACCGTCCGCCCGGGTAGACCTGCTCACGGCCGTACGGGAAGTGCGGGTCTTCACCGTCCTTCTGCGGACCGCCGCCCGGGAAGTGCTTGGTCATCGTGGCGACGGAGTCGGGGCCGAGCTCGGGGCCCTGGAAGCCGCGGATGTACGCGGCGCCGAGCCGGGAGGTCAGCTCCGGGTCCTCGCCGAAGGTGGCGGCCTGGCGCGCCCAGCGCGGCTCAGTCGCGAGGTCGATCTGCGGGTGCAGGGCCACGCGGATGCCGACGGCGGTGTACTCCTGCCGCGCGATGTCGGCGAAGCGCTCGACGAGCTCCTCGTCGCCGATCGCGGCGAGGCCCATGGTCTCGGGCCACTGCGAGAACGGGCCGGCCATCATCGCGGCGAGCGGGTTGTCGCTGAACGAGTGCCGCGGGTCGGTGGAGAAGGTGACCGGGATGCCGAGCCGCGTGCTCGCCGCGACCTCCTGCACCCGGTTGTGCCACTCCGCCATCTCGGCGGCGGTGCTCGCGGCGCCGAACACGTTGAAGTGCGTCATGTGGCGGTCGCGGATCATCTCGGTGCTGTCCGCGATCCCGAACGCCGGGACGGGACCGGCAACCGTGCCGCCCTCGCCGATGGTCATCATCGTCTGGAAGAACAGCCCGGCCTTCTCTTCGAGCGTCATCTGCGCGAGCAGGTTCTCGACGCGCTCCGCGATGGGGAGCGAGGGGTCGCGGTAGCGGAGGTCGACCTCGGGGGTCGGGGCGGGGGTGGGGGTCTGGGCCGGGGTGGGGGTCTGGGCCGGGCTGGCGGTCTGGTCGGTGTCGGTCATTCGCACTCCAATGGGCGTCACGGGTAGTGCTCCATCATAAACCGACCACTACTTGGTTTTGCCGCGAATCTCCCTCGAGCCTCGAGGGGCGCCCGAAGGGCGCGCAGGCGCCCTCAAACGGGCCGGATAAGGGCGCTTACTCGCCCCTCAGCGGCCGCGGCCCACTGCGGACACCGCGCAAGAACGCGAGGGGCGAGCGAGGGACGAGCGAGGGGCGCCCGAAGGGCGCGCAGGCGCCCCCAAGCGGGCCGGATAAGGGCGCTTGCGCGCCCTTAGCCGAGCGCGGATACCGCACGAGAACGCGAGGGGCGCCCGAAGGGCACGCAAGTGCCCCCAAACGGGCCGGATAAGGGCGCTTACTCGCCCCTCAGCGGCCGCCGCAGCTGCGGACACCGAGCAAGAACGTGAGGGGCGCGCGAGAGGCGCCCGAGGGGCGCCCGAAGGGCGCGCAAGTGCCCCCAAACGGGCCGGATAAGGGCGCTTACTCGCCCCTCAGCGGCCG
>NZ_CAMFLC010000014.1 GCF_945957465.1 uncultured Leifsonia sp. | reverse complement strand
GCGAAATTCCTTGTCGGGTAAGTTCCGACCTGCACGAATGGCGTAACGACTTCCCAACTGTCTCAACCGCGAACTCGGCGAAATTGCACTACGAGTAAAGATGCTCGTTACGCGCAGCAGGACGGAAAGACCCCGTGACCTTTACTACAGCTTGGTATTGGTGTTCGGTGTGGCTTGTGTAGGATAGGTGGGAGACTGTGAAGCATGGACGCCAGTTCATGTGGAGTCATTGTTGAAATACCACTCTGGTCACTCTGGATATCTAACTTCGAACCGTGATCCGGTTCAGGGACAGTGCCTGGTGGGTAGTTTAACTGGGGCGGTTGCCTCCCAAAAAGTAACGGAGGCGCCCAAAGGTTCCCTCAACCTGGTTGGCAATCAGGTGTCGAGTGTAAGTGCACAAGGGAGCTTGACTGTGAGACTGACAGGTCGAGCAGGGACGAAAGTCGGGACTAGTGATCCGGCAGTGGCTTGTGGAAGCGCTGTCGCTCAACGGATAAAAGGTACCTCGGGGATAACAGGCTGATCTTGCCCAAGAGTCCATATCGACGGCATGGTTTGGCACCTCGATGTCGGCTCGTCGCATCCTGGGGCTGGAGTAGGTCCCAAGGGTTGGGCTGTTCGCCCATTAAAGCGGTACGCGAGCTGGGTTTAGAACGTCGTGAGACAGTTCGGTCCCTATCCGCTGCGCGCGTAGGAAATTTGAGAGGATCTGACCCTAGTACGAGAGGACCGGGTTGGACGAACCTCTGGTGTGCCAGTTGTTCCGCCAGGAGCACCGCTGGTTAGCTACGTTCGGGATGGATAACCGCTGAAAGCATCTAAGCGGGAAGCCGGCCTCGAGATGAGATTTCCATGCCTTCGGGCGAGAGGCTCCCAGCTAGACTACTGGGTTGATAGGCCGGATGTGGAAGTGGGGACTAAAGACCCATGGAGCTGACCGGTACTAATAAGCCGATAACTTGATAATCACCACTCTCATACCGTTGTAAGGCGGGTATGAGGGGCTCAGATTGTTCGCGTCCACTATGTGGTTCTCGATGTACGGTCGAGAACTGATTCAAGCGAAGCTTGATCGTTCACTTTGATACATCAATAGTGTTTCGGCGGCCATAGCGAGAGGGAAACGCCCGGTTACATTCCGAACCCGGAAGCTAAGACTCTCTGCGCCGATGGTACTGCAGGGGGGACCCTGTGGGAGAGTAGGACACCGCCGGACTTCTTTGTGAGATGGCCACCCAGTGATGGGTGGCCATTTCGCGTTAACGGACAATTTCGCGCGAGTGGCTCCTCGCGCGATCCACGCACCTAGGCTGGGCAGACACCCGCCACCTCGACAGGAGAAGTCGTGAGCGATACACCGGCAGACGACGACCGGACGTCCGCGTCCCGCGGCGACGACCGCGGCCGCGGCACCGGTCGTGGACGACGCGACGACTCCCCGAGCGGCGGGCGCCCGCACGGCAACGGACGCCCGCAGAGCAGCGGGGGTTCGCGCAGCGGCGGGGGTTCGGCGGGCGGCTCCCGCTCACAGGGAGGGAGTACGCATGACCGTGGCGGCTCGTCGAACCGTGGCGGCTCCGGAACCAGTGCAAGCGGCGGTGCCGGAGGGCCGCGACGCGACTCCGCTGCCCAGGGTCGCGGCCGGCCGCAGTCGGGCGACAGGTCCCAGCGCGGGGGCGCCGGTGGCGGTGGCACCCGATCGGGCGGCAACGCCCGCTCGGGCAACCGCGACCAGCAGCGCGATGGTGGCTGGAGCCGCGACGGCCAACGTGGCGGCGCCGGCGGAGGAAGCCGCGGCGGTCAATACACTCGGGATGGTCAGAGCGGGGGCAACTACCGTCGCGACGGTCAAGGCGGTGGATCCTTCCGGCGTGACGGCGAGAGTGGCGGTCGCTACGGACGAGACGGCCACCAGGGCCGAGACGGCCAAGGCCGCGAGGGCCAGGGTCGGGAGGGCCAGGGTCGTGACCGCACGCAGGGTTACGACGGCCGGCCACGCCGTGGCTCGCCGGCCCAGGGCGGCGCGCGCCGGAGTGATTCGGGCCGGGGTTCTTCGGGCCGCGCGGATTCGAACCGGAGTGGTTCGTGGGATCCGAACCGTAAGCCCAGCGCTTCCGGTGACCGTCCCGGCGGGCGCGGGGGACACAGCGGACGCGGGCGGGACGGGCGGCCCGACATGCTTTGGACGAAGGACGGCCGGCCGGCCCGAGGCGACCGGGCAGCGCGTGAGCACGAGCACGAGCTCGATGCCGAGGCTGCGCGGGCTCGCGAACTGCGCTCCGTTCGACCGCGTCACGACGACCCGGACATTCCGGGCGACGTCGAGGCGCGTCAGCTCCCGAAGGAAGCGCGCGTCGAACTCAAGACTCTGAGCAAAGACAACGCCGACTGGGTGGCGCAGCACCTCGTGATGGCCTCCCGGCTCATCGACAGCGACCCGGAGCTCGCCCACCGGCACGCGCTCTCGGCCTCCCGCCGCGCTGGCCGCATCGGCATCGTCCGCGAGACGCTCGCGATCACGGCGTACGCCACCGGCGACTTCGCGCTGGCGCTCCGAGAACTGCGCACCTACCGTCGGATCAGCGGTTCCAACGACCAGATCGCGCTGATGGTCGACAGTGAACGCGGCGTCGGTCGACCCGACCGTGCCCTCGAGCTGGGGCGGTCCGTCGACCGCGCGAGCCTGCCGACCGACGTGCAGGTCGCGCTCGCCATCGCGATGTCCGGTGCACGCTTGGACCTCGGCCAGGATGAGGCGGCGTTGGCGGAACTCGAGATTCCGCAGCTCGACCCCAACCGCGCATTCAGCTGGAGCCCCGACCTGTTCCACGCCTACGCGGAGGTGCTCGAAGCCCTCGGACGCGAGGCGGACGCCGCCACGTGGCGTGAGCGGGCCGAGCGTGCCGAGCTTGCGCTCGAAGAGGCGCACGCCGATGCCGAGCTCGAGACCATCCACGTCGTCGAGGAGGATTTCGAACTGGAGGACGAGCCGGACGATGGCGCTGTTTCGACGGACGAGTGAGTCCCCTACTCCGCTGACCGGCGTCGACCTGGTGCTGGCGGATCTGGACGGTGTGGTCTACACCGGGCCGAACGCGATCCCGTACGCGGTCGACAGCCTCAACAACGTGGCCGAAACCATTCGTGTCGGTTACATCACGAACAACGCCTCCCGCACCGACGCGTCGGTCGCGTCCCACCTCAGCGATCTCGGCCTTCAGGTCGAGCCGCGCGACGTCGTGACATCGCCACAAGCCGCGGTCCGGCTTCTGAGCGAACACGTGCCGGCGGGGTCGACGATCCTCGTCGTCGGCGGCGACGGACTCGTCGACGAAGTGCAGAAAGGCGGCTTCTCGGTGACCCGTTCCGCGGACGACGAGCCGGCCGCGGTCATCCAGGGCTTCGCCCCGGAGGTCGGGTGGCAGCACCTGGCCGAGGCCGCGTTCGCACTCCAGGGACGCAGCGACAGTGAACGGCCGTGGATCGCGACGAACACCGACTGGACGATCCCCGTCGCGCGCGGGATAGCCCCGGGCAACGGCACACTCATCTCCGCCGTGCACACTGCAGCCGGCCGGCTGCCGCTGGTCGCAGGCAAGCCGGAGGTGGCGATCTTCCAGGAGGCGATCGCGCGCTTCCAGGCGACGACCCCGCTGTTCATCGGCGACCGGCTCGACACCGACATCCTCGGCGCCAATCGGGCCGGCATCGCCTCGGTGCTGGTCCTGACCGGAATCGATGGCGCCAAGCAACTCCTCGCGGCCGATGCCGACTCCCGCCCGACATACATCCTGCGGGATCTCAGGGGACTGGATGAGCCCTATCCCGAGCTGAAGACCACGCGCAACGGCGCGGTGACCGTGGGGAGGTCGACCGTCGGAATCGACGGCAACGACGTGCGGATCATCAGCGAGGGGGACGACGAGGTCGACCTGCTGCGCGCGGCGTGCGCGGCGATCTGGAACTCGGGCCGGGCGATCTACGGCCTCGAGGTTCCGGACCGGCTCTACACCTGACGCCGGCCGGGCGTCAGAGAGCGGTCGCGCGCTCGACCAGCCGGTAGCACCGACGGACGCGGTCGAGCCACCAGTCGCGGCGGTCGTCCGGCGCGGCGAGGCGGTCGAGCTGCGTCGCGGAAACGTCGGGGCGCTCGACCCGGATGACGCCATCGACGGGAACCAGCGGCGACTCCGCCACATCCTCCTCGAACATCGCGACCGTGCCGAGACCGCAATCGAAGTCGAGTACCGGAATCGTCGCAGCCAGGGCCGCGCCCATCGCGATACCCACCGACGTCTCGAGTGCACTGGAGACCACGACGGGAAGCCCGGCTTCGGCGACGATCCGGAGCGCGGCGTGCACTCCACCCAACGGCTGCGCCTTGACCACGAGCAGATCGGCCGCGCCGGCCCGGGCGACCGCCAGCGGGTCGCTCGCTTTGCGGACGCTCTCGTCCGCAGCGATCGGGATGCCCATGTAGCCCGTGCGCTCGCGGATCTCGGCGAGCTCGTCGATCGTTGCACAGGGCTGTTCGACATACTCGAGGTCGAACGGCGCCAGGGCGTGGATGGCGTGCTCGGCTTCGTCGACGTTCCACAGCGCATTCGCATCGACGCGGACGCGTCCCTCCGGGCCCAACCTGTCGCGCACCGCGCGCACGCGAGCGACGTCGTCGGCGAGCGTCTGGCCGGGCTCAGCGACCTTGATCTTGGCCGTGCGGGCGCCGGGGTAGCGGTCGAGGACCGCAGGAACCGCGTCTGCAGCGACGGCCGGGACCGTGGCGTTGACGGCGATCTCGTGACGCACCGGCGTCGGCTGTGCACGCCAGCCGAAATCGATGGCGGCGTGCAACCAGGCGGCGGCCTCATCATCGGCGTACTCGATGAATGGCGAGAACTCGGTCCAGCCCTCCGGCCCCTCGAAGAGGACGGCCTCTCGCTCCGTGATGCCTCGAAACCGCGATCGCATCGGAAGCCGGACGACGCGGGCCGTCCCTAACAGGTCGTCGAGGTGGGCCAGCATTCCACAAGTTTGGCACGCCCGCCTCCCGCGCGATCGGCGCGATCGTAGGCTTGAGGCATGTCTTCGGCAGTATCAGAGCTCTTCGACCCAGCGGTGTGGAGGGACGTCCCCGGCTTCGGGGCACTCACCGACATCACCTATCACCACGATGCCACCGGGCGAATCGCGCGCGTTGCGTTCAATCGTCCCGAGGTGCGCAATGCCTTCCGACCACACACCGTCGACGAGCTCTATGCAGCCCTGGAGGACGCTCGGACCAATCCGCGGATCGGCGTCGTGCTGCTCACCGGAAACGGGCCGAGCCCCAAAGACGGCGGCTGGGCGTTCTGCTCCGGCGGCGACCAGCGCATCCGCGGCCGCGACGGGTACAAATACGCCGAGGGCGAGACGGCGTCGAGCATCGATACGGCGCGCAGCGGCCGGCTGCACATCCTCGAGGTGCAACGGCTCATCCGGTTCATGCCGAAAGTCGTCATCGCGGTCGTTCCCGGCTGGGCGGCGGGCGGGGGCCACTCGCTGCACGTCGTGTGCGACCTGACCATCGCGAGTGCGGAGCACGGGCGGTTCAAGCAGACCGACGCCGACGTCGGATCGTTCGACGCCGGCTACGGCAGCGCCTACTTCGCTCGCCAGGTGGGCCAGAAGTTCGGTCGGGAAGTGTTCTTCCTGGCGCGGGAGTACTCGGCGCAGCGGGCATATGAGCGCGGAGCGGTCAATGCCGTCGTGCCGCATGCCGAGCTCGAAGAGACAGCCGTCGAGTGGGCAGAGGAGATCCTCACCAAGTCGCCCACGGCGATCCGCATGCTCAAGTTCGCGTTCAACGCGGTGGACGACGGTCTCGTGGGCCAGCAGGTGTTCGCGGGTGAGGCGACCCGCCTGGCCTACGGAACCGACGAGGCGGTGGAGGGGCGGGACGCGTTCCTCCAGAAGCGCGAGCCGGACTGGTCTCCGTTCCCATGGCAGTACTGACCGCGTCTCCGTCGGCGGCCACGAGCGCGTCGGCGGCACTGAGCGCCGCACCGGCCCTGAGCGCGTCGGTGGCACTGAGCGCGTCGGCGGCACTGAGCGCGTCGGCGGCCCCGGGCGCGGACAGGCCGGCGCGGACATGACGCGGGCGTACCGGACGGTCGACGCGCGTCAGCCTGAGGAGGTGTTCGTCGCGCTGCGCGCTGCACTCGCCGACGGGGGGCCGGCGGTCGTCCCCCGGAGCGCGGAGCACGGGAGCCAGTGGCCGCCGATCGGCGCGCGCGCGTCGCAGAATGTGGCCCTCGTCATCGAGACTTCGGGCTCGACCGGCGTGCCGAAGCGAGTGGCGCTCTCCGCCGACGCGTTGCTTGCGAGCGCAGCGGCCTCGGCCGGCGCGATGGGCGGCCAAGGCCAGTGGCTGCTCGCGCTTCCCGCCCACTATGTGGCAGGGGCGCAGGTGCTCGTGAGATCGCTGGCTGCGGGGACGGAGCCCGTCTACTACGGCGAGGGGCATTTCGATCCGCTGCGCTTCGCCGAGCTCACCGCGCGACTCGACGCCGAACAGCTCTACACGTCGCTCGTGCCTGTGCAGCTCGCACGCATCGTCGAAGCGGCCGAGGGCGGGCTGCGACAAGCCGGAGACGCGCTGCGGCGCTTCGACGGCATCCTCGTCGGCGGGCAATCGCTCGATCCGGGGGTACGCACGCGCGCCGAAGCCCTCGGAACACGCCTGCTCACCACCTACGGCTCGAGCGAGACGGCCGGAGGATGCGTCTATGACGGCGTGCCCATAGGGACGACCGTCGTGCGCGCCGTCGACCAGCTCCTCGAGATCAGCGGGCCGACACTGGCGGAGGGCTACATCGATGACGACGAGCGCACTGCAGCCGCGTTCCACGAGGACGGCGGAGTCCGCTGGTACCGCACCGGTGACCTCGGCGACGTGGTCGACGGCCGTGTGACGGTGCGCGGACGGTCGGACAACGTCCTCATCTCGGGAGGAGAGAAGGTGCTCCTCGACGCCGTGGAGTACATCGTGCGATCGGTGCCCGCGCTCGGCGAGGCCGTCGTCGTGGCCGCGGACGACGACGAGTGGGGACAGGTGCCCGTTGTCGTGGCGACGGGGAGCGACGACCTGGCCGGACTTCGGGAGCGGGTCTCCCGCGAACTGGGCCGAGCAGCCGCCCCGGCCCGGATCGTCACGGTGGCCGAGCTGCCGCGCCTGAGCAGCGGCAAGCCGGACCGCCTGAGCGCCGCCCGGCTCGCACGCGCCGCCGGCCATGCGGAGTCAGAGGCATAGCGGTTGTTGTTACGATTCGCTCTGTGATGAGCCAGAACAACCCCCGGATGCAGCGGATGGCGCCCCCTCCGGCGCGAGGACCACGTGGCGGCAGGAGCGGACGCCCGGGCGCCAAGGCTTCGGCGGTGCGCCCTGCGACGACCGCCGACTGGATCGCCGGTGCGCGCCTGCGCACCCTCCCGCTTGCCGTCGCACCGGTGCTGATCGGTGTCGGAGCCGCGAAAGTCGTCGAGGGCGCCGGCATCTGGCACCCGGTGCGGTCACTGCTCTGTCTCGCAGTCGCCGTGCTCCTCCAGATCGGCGTGAACTATGCCAACGACTACTCGGACGGCATCCGAGGCACCGACGAGTTCCGTGTCGGGCCCGGACGACTCACCGGATCGGGCAAGGCCGCACCGAAGAAGGTTCTCACGGTCGCCCTCACCTTCTTCGGCCTCGCGGCGGTCGCCGGGCTCATCCTCGTCCTCCTCACCCAGCACTGGTGGGTACTGATCGTCGGCGCGGCCGCGATCGCCGCAGCCTGGTTCTACACCGGCGGCAAGCGGCCCTACGGGTACTACGGACTCGGCGAGCTCTTCGTGTTCGTGTTCTTCGGCCTGGTCGCGACGGTCGGCACGACCTACATGCTGTCCGGATCCGTCAACCAGGAATCCTGGTTCGGCGGAGTGATCGCGGGACTCATCGCCTGCGCGGTCCTGATGGTCAACAACATCCGCGACATCGGGCCCGACAAACAGGCGCGCAAGCGCACCCTGGCCGTGCTGCTCGGCAACCTGACCTCGCGGATCGTGTTCTGCGTGTTCCTGCTCGTGCCATTCGGCATCCTGGCGGTGCTCGCACTGTTCTACCCGTTCGCGTGGTTCGGGATGTTCGCGCTGCTCGCCGCGCTGCCCGCCTGCGTCATCACGCTGTTCGCCAAGACGCCGCGCGAACTCGTCACCGCACTTCAGCTCACCAGCCTGACCGGCCTGCTCGTGGCGATCGCGCTCGGCGCGGCCTACGCCTTCTGACCGGACGGGGCGCCGCCCTGATCGGCGTCGGAGCGGGCGGCGTCGGAGCGGGCGGCGGTCGACGGAGCCGCCTCTGCACCGGCTGACGGACCAGCGGCCACCTGTGACCCGGCCGCGTCGATCGCGGCGTCCTCCTCGTCGTCGGGCGACGGCGCCGGCTTGTCGCGGTGACGGGCGGCGTACAGATCCGACGAGACGGCGTTCCGCGGCTTGCTGAGCAGGATGTACGACAGGCAGAGCCCGATGAGGGCGGCGGCGATGACCGCGGCCCACCACACGATCCCGATCACGAGCAGAACGACCAGCGGCACGACGAACACCACCAGTCGCAGCACGGTGTAGGTCAACCAGGAGGGAATCCGCTTCACCCTCCCAGCTTAGGCACGCCGTCTGAGAGTTACGATGTAGCCATGGTTCGCCTCTGGATAGTCCTCGGCGTCGCAGCCGCGGTGTTCTATATCTATTCGGTGGCAGACTGCGCCCTCTTCGACCGTTCGCGGGTGCGTGGCCTACCCAAGCCCGTGTGGCTTCTCATCATCATCCTGTTCCCGATCATCGGCGGCATCCTCTGGTTCCTCGTCGGCCGAGGCCGGCGCAGCAGAGCCGAGATGGGGCGACGCATCAGTGCACCGGACGACGACCCCGAGTTCCTCGGCAAGCTGCGGATCGACCACGATCAGGAGGAGCGCATTCGGAGGCTGGAGAAGGAACTCGCCGAACTCGACGACAACGGCCCCGACGACCAGACCGGCCGACGGGATGGCTGACCCGCGGGTCTCGGAAGAGCCCGCGGAAATCCCGACCGGAGCGCCCTGGCGGTTGCCGCGCGTCGGTAACCCCGCCACCGACTACGCGCTCGCCCTCCTCGTCGGTTTCGTTGAAGCCGGCGTCGCCGACATCGTGGTGAGCCCCGGCTCCCGATCGCAGGCGCTCGCGCTCGCCGCGGCCGAGCTCGAGCGCGCGGGAGCGGCACGTCTCCACGTGCGCATCGACGAGCGCGTCGGCGGCTTCCTGGCGATCGGACTCAGCCGCGAGAGCGGTGCTCCGACCGTGATCGTCACGACCAGCGGCACGGCGACCGCCAACCTGCACCCCGCGGTGCTGGAAGCGCACGAGGCCGGCATCCCGATGATCGTGGTCACCGCCGACCGGCCGGAAGAGCTGCGTGGGATCCGATCCAACCAGACGACGCGGCAAGACGGCCTGTACGGGACGGTCGTGCGGGGGGCGCGTGCCATCCCGGCGCCCGACGGCGCCGACGGCGAGCAGGACGCCGCGCGGTCGATCGCGCGCGCCGCGGTGGACGACGCGATGGGCGCGGCCACCGCCGACCCCGGCCCCGTCCACCTCAATGTCGCGTTCCGTGAGCCGCTGTCCGTCGCGGTTCCCGAGGTCATCGGATTAGCGCCCGGACGGCTGCCGGCGACGGCGGGACCTGTGGTGCTGGGACGATCGGTGATGGAGTTGGCAGACGGGCCGTTGACAGTGGTCGTCGCCGGCGCCGACTCCGGAGTCGCGGCCGCCGAGCTCGCACGCGCCGTCGGCTACCCCCTGCTCGCCGAAGTGTCGAGCGGCTCCCGGTTCGGCCCGGAGCTGGTGGTCGCCTACCGCGAACTGCTGCGCGACGAATCGTTCGGCGGCCGGGTCGAGCGCGCGATCGTCTTCGGGCATCCGACCCTCAGCCGAGAGGTGCCCGCGCTGCTGCAGCGAGCTGACGTCGAGGTGATCGTCGTCGCACCGACCGGCTCCGAAGCGTACAACCCCGGGCGCCGCGCGCGCGTCGTGGGAGGAGTGACGGCACCGGCCGAGGTCGACCTCCGCAGCCCCGAGGTGCGCTCATGGGTGGGCAGCTGGGTGTTCGCCAGCCGACGGCTCGGCGAAGAGGCCGAGCGCTCGGCGGACCCCGCGTCTGCCGCCCCCGATCTCGAAAAGGCACGCTCGTACGAGCCGTCGGACGCGTTGGCGTTCGCCCGCGCCGAACTCGCCGCCGTGCGCGCGCCGATCACGCGTGCCCTGCTCGCCGAGGCGTTGTGGCGGTACACCTGGCCGCACGACCGCCTGGTGTTCGGCGCATCCCGTCTGATCCGCGATGCCGACCGGAGGGTGCCGGGGAAGAAGATCGTGGTCCACGCCAATCGCGGACTCGCCGGGATCGACGGCACGATCGCGACCGCGACCGGAATCGCACTCGCCAGCACGGCGAAGGCCCTCGCCACGGGAGGGGTACCGGGCGTCACCCGCGTCCTGCTCGGTGATCTGGCGCTTCTGCACGACGTCGGAGCGCTGCTCGGCGCCGTCGGGGAAGAGCCTCCCCACCTGCAGGTGGTCGTCGGCAACGACGGCGGTGGCACGATCTTCGACGGTCTCGAAGTCGCAGCCACGGCTCCCTCCGAGGCGTTCGACCGGGTGCTCTACACCCCGCAGTCGGTCGATCTGGCGGCGCTGGCGCGCGCATACGGCTGGGAGTACCGCGTCGCCCGTACGAAGGGTGAGCTGGATCAGGCGCTTTCGGCACCGCCCGCAGGGCCGAGCATCCTCGAGGTGCCGCTGCCGCGGTGACGCGGTGCGGATGTCGGAAGGCCCCGCGGTGCTGGTCAGAGGCTGTCGGGGTCGAGGTTCAGCTTCGTCGACGCGTACAGGAATTGGTTTCCGCCGTCGCCGGGGAGGTCCGGGTTGAGCCAGAGCAGCCACTCGACCGGGATGCCGAAGCGGTCCGCGACCGCCGTCGTGGTATCGCCCTGCGCCACCTCGTAGCTCTTCGGTGCGCCGCTCGCAGTCGTCTCGGTGACGCTCCCCGCCGCGCTGGGGCGGGCTCCGCCGTCGACGGGGTGCACGTTCGACTGCCGAACCGGGATGGACCATCGGATCGTGTTGACCGCGAGCACCTTGTTCGGCCCGAGCTCCTGCGGCACACCGTCGAACGACGCGGCCGACGAGTAGGTGACGAGGGTGGTCAGGTAGGACGGCTGTCCATCGCTGATCAGCGCCGTCGACGACTGCGCGGCCGTGGTCGGGCCCCCGAGCAGGTGATCGCCGACACCGTGGTAGGTCAGGCCATCGCCCACCTTCGGCGGGATATCGATGAGCGTGGCGGACACCGGGACGGGGACCGTCGAGGTGAAGCCGGAGTACTGCGCGGAGTAGGTGTTGTCGCCGTTCGCGACCATCCGGTAGTGGAAATGGATGCTTCCCAATGGTGAGGCCACGTTGCCCTCGGCGACGACCGTGCCCTGCGGCACCGGGGTGAGCGTCGCGGCGGGGACAGGCGTTGCCGTGGGCACCGGAGTCGCCGTCGCAAGGCTCCTGCTCTGGCTCGACGTACTCGTGGGCCTGGGCGTGGGCGTCTTGGTGTGCGTCGGCGTGGGCTTGGCGCCGCCGCCGAACAGAGCGCAGCCGGCGAGCACCGAGACGACGGCCGCCGCGGTCATCACCGAGCCGAGAGTCCTCCGCACGCGTGCGGGACCTCCCGACGGCCGACGCCGACCGTGGTTTGTTCGAAACGACACGATTTCCCCCTCGCAGAACCCTAGCGGTCTTGGAGGCCGTCGACAACGAACGTGAGGTCGCCGATGCGCGTCACTAGCATGACCGCGTGCACATGATCTTCCGGACGATGCTCCACGCATTCCTCTCCCGCTTCGGCGCACGGCTCGGCCACTGGGATGTGGCACGGACGCGGTTCCGGGTGCTGCCGACGGATCTCGACATCCTCAAGCACATGAACAACGGGGTCTACCTGTCGATCGCGGACATCGGCCGCTTCGACCTGCTCCGCAGGAACGGTGTCTGGGCGATCTTCGAGGAGCGCGGCTGGTATCCCGTCGTGGCGTCGGAGACGATCTCGTTCCGCAAGTCGTTGGAGCTCTGGCAACCGTTCGTCGTCGAGTCGCGCATCCTGGGCTTCGACGAGAAGGCGGTGTATGTGGAACAGCGGTTCACGGTCGACGGCGAGATCTACACGCAGGCGTTCATCCGCGGTCGCTTTCTGAAGCGCGCCGGGGGCGTCGTGTCGATCGCGGAACTGCTGGACGCCGTCGGGCCGCCTCCCACTGACGTCACGGTGCCCGAGTGGCTGCTGGAATGGGGTGCGGACGCCGCCCTGCCCTCGACGCGTGCTGAGGCGCCGAGCGTGTGGAGCGAGTGACCGCTCCCGCTCGCCTCCGCTCGTCGAGGGCAGGGCGGCGCCCGCTCAGCTCGGCCCGAAGGCGAACACGCGATCGGGATCGTAGGAGGCACGCACCTCGGTGAGCCGCGCGTGCACGCCTGCCGGCCAAGCGCTCTCGAACGTCGTCGGGTCGGTGAGGTCGGCCGCCCAGTTGACGTTCGTGACCGCGGAGATCCGGTGCCGGAGTGCGCGTGCCAGCGCCTCCGCCGCTGCCGGGGCGGCGCTGTCGAACGTCGCGGGATCGGCTGCGATCGCGCTCAGCGTGTACCCGCTGTCCCGCCCGCCGACCGCGGTGCCGTCGGCGGTGTCGCGGCGAGCCGCGCCGCCCAGTTGCCGGATCTCGAGCGCGAGGAACGGGCTCTGCACCCGCGGGCCGGCGACGTCCATCAGCGCGTCGCCGTCTGCAGCGTCGAAGTCGTCGAGCATGAAGCCGCGGATCCAGGACGGCGAGCCCTGCTCCGGGTCATTGTGGATGGTCGCGACAGCGGTCGTCGGAATCTCCGCGACGGCGTCGAGGAAGACGGGAGCGGCCCGGCGGATCGGGGCGAACAACCGCTCGCCGGTCGCGCTGTCGCCGGGATAGGCGAACCGGACGCTCAGCAGGGTGCGGCCGCGCAGGGGCGGGGGCGCACCCTCCACATCGGGCACCCGCAACAGCACGACCGACGTCGTCGCCTCCTCGCCCAGCTCTGCCGCCCAGCTCACCCAGGCTCGGAACGCCGGCTCGATCGCGTCTCCCTCGAAGAAGACACTGCCGGCGTACAGCGTGGTCAGCGGCACGAGCTCCAGGGTCATCTCGGTGACGATGCCGAGGCCGCCTTTGCCGCCGCGGAGCGCCCAGAACAGTTCGGGATGCGTGTTCGCATCGGCCGTGACGATGTCGCCCTCGGCGGTGACGACACGGAAGCCGCGGACCCAGTCGGCGGTGAAGCCGTGAGTGCGGGCGAGCGGCCCGAGACCGCCGCCGAGGGTGTAGCCGACCGCGCCGACACTCGTCGACGAGCCGGTGACGGGTGCGAGCCCGTGCTCGGCCGCGCGCTCGATGACCGGTGCCCAGCGGACGCCCGCGCCGAGCCGGACGAGGCGCGCCGGCGCGTCGACGGAGATCGTGTCGAGCGCCCGGGTGGAGACGATGAGGCCGCCGACGATCGGCGCCTCGGCCCCGTGGCCGGTCGCCTGGACGCGCACCGGCAGGCCGTTGTCGCGCGCGAAGCGCACGGCTGACGCGACGTCATCCTCGCTCCGGGCGGCGACCACGACGTCCGGGTCGTGGCGGATCGCCGGATTGAAGCAGGCGACTTCTGTGGCGAGGCCGTCGTCGCCGCGGACGTAGACGGTTCCCTGGACGTTCGCGCGGAGGCGCGCGAGAGCTTCGTGATCGATTCCCATGGGGAGAACCTAGGGGAGGCCACCGACAGCGGACCACCCCTGTCCGCGCAGGGCGGACAGGGGTGGTCCGCGTGATCGCCGCGGAGACGTCCCGAGCGTCAGCCGCGTGACGTAGCATGCGGTTCATGACCGCCGTCCTCCCCGCCGACGCCCGCTCCGGGCGCGCCGTGGAGACGGTCTACCGTCCGGCGGGAGGGCTCGACCTGCCCGGGACGGTCGGCCAGCTCGGCCGCGGACCGTACGACCCGACCACGACGTGGGACCTGCACGGCCTCTGGCGCACCTGGCGCACCCCGGAAGGCCCTGCGACGCTCAGGATCCTCCGGCCCTCGGCCGACGGGAGCGTGCGAGCCGCCGCCTGGGGCGCCGGCGCAGAGTGGGCCATCCACGCCGTGCCGGGGCTGCTCGGCGAAGGCGACGACTGGTCCGGCCTCGATGTGCGATCGCACCCCCTGCTGCGCGCCAGCCTGCACCGCAACCCCGGACTCCGTCTCACCCGCACCGGCCTCGTCCTCGAGGCCCTCCTCCCGGCGATCATCGAACAGCGCGTGACGAGCCTGGAGGCCTACCGGTCGTGGGCGCGGCTTCTGCGCTGGTACGGCGAGCCGGCCCCCGGACCCGCGCCGGACGGGATGCGGGTGGTGCCGACGCTCGAGCAGTGGCGCGGCATCCCGTCGTGGGAGTGGCACCGGGCCGGCGTCGACCCGCGTCGGGCGCGCGCGATCCAGGCCGTGCTCGCAGTCGCGCCGTCCCTCGAGCGCGCGATCGGCGCCGCGTCGGGGCTCGACGAGGCGGAGACGGCGATGCGGACCATCCCCGGAGTCGGGCCATGGACGGCGGCCGAGACGCTGCAGCGCTCACACGCCCACCCCGACCTGGTCAGTGTCGGCGACTACCACCTCGCCCACCAGGTCGGCGAGGCGCTCACCGGCTCACGGGTCGACGACGACGGGATGCTGGAACTGCTCGAGCCGTGGCGGGGTCACCGTCAGCGGGTGGTGCGGCTGATCCTGGCGAGCGGCTTCCGCTTCCAGCGCCGCGGACCGCGGATCACCCTCCAGGATCACCGCTGGCACTGAGCGCGGGCATGGGCGGATCAGCCGGTCGTGCCGTCGCGCTGCGCGCTCGCGTGCTCCAGGCGAAGGTCGTGGTCGAGCTCGCGGCACAACGTCTCGTAGTGCTCGCGCATCGACGGGTAATAGTCGTCCCAGGCCGGCATCGGCTTTCCATCGTGTGCGGCGACGAGCCGGTCGAGGTAGTAGTCCCAGCCGATGCAGTAGTCGGCCGAGCCGGCGATCGAGCGCAGGCGCTGACCGAAGGTGACGGTCGTGTGACCGCTCGCCTCCGTGAGATGGACGAACATCACCAGGGAGTCCGGGGCCTTGCCGACATCGACGTGGAGCCGGTGCGGCGATTCGCAGAGCAGGACCGCGACGTTCTGCCACTCCGCGTCGTCGCCTTCGGCGTTCATCCGGAACTTGACGGCGCCGGTCGAACCCGTTCCGGTGTACTCACCGATCCAGAGCGCGAGGCGCGGGGATCTCGCGAAGTACGACCACACCTCCTCGATCGGGGCCTTGAAGATGCGGTCGAGGACCACATAGACCCCGTCTTCCTTACGAACCAGTCGTCCTGTCGGCTGCGGCAGCATGGTGACCTCCCTCGAGAGCCCCTCCTGTCCTCACCATAACCACCCGCACCGGATTAAGGCAGGGGGTCGCGCCTGGGTGTCGTGTGTGAGTCCTCTCACTCCTCCAGGACGGCCATCGCGGCGTTGTGCCCGCCGAGACCGCTCACCGCGCCGCCCCTGCGCGCGCCGGAGCCGCACAGCAGGATGCGCTCGTGGCGGGTGGCCACGCCCCAGCGCTCCGCGGGACTCGCGAGCGGGTCGCCGTCCTCGGCGAAGGGCCACGACAGAGGGCCGTGGAAGATGTTGCCTCCCGGCATGTTGAGCGCGTGCTCGAGGTCGCGCGTGGTCTTGGTCTCGATGCACGGATTGCCGTCGGCGTCGGTGAGCAGCAGGCTCTCGACCGGCTCGGCGAGCACCGAGTTCAGCGAGGCGAGCACCGCGTCCTGCAAGCGTTGCCTGGTCGCATCGTTGTTGTCGTCGGTCAGCCACCTGTCGGGAGTGTGCAGGCCGAAGACGGTGATGGTCTGGGCGCCGCTCTCGGCCAAGTCGGGGTCGAGGATGCTGGGGTCGGCCAGCGTGTGGCAGTAGATCTCGCAGGGGAGCAGTTCGGGCATCACCCCGCGGAGCATGCCGGCGTGGGCCGCCTCCAGCTGGGTGTAGGTCTCGTTGATGTGGAACGTCCCGCCGAAGGCGGCCTCCGGAGCGACGGAGGCGTCGCGCAGGCGGGGAAGGCGCTTCAGGAGCAGATTGACCTTGACCTGGGCGCCCTCGGCGCGAGCGCGCGGCGGGTCGGCCTGCTCGCCCAGCAGCGAATCGAGCACGTCGGGGGCGACGTTCACGAGCACGTGCCGTCCCTCCACCCGCCGCTCGTGGCCGTTGCGCGTGTACGACACCGAACCGTCAGGACGTATCGAGGTGACCTCCGCCCCGGTCACGATGCGGGCGCCGGCCTCGCGGGCGACGCGGGCGAGCTCGCCGGTGACCGATCCCATCCCGCCGACCGGGACGTCCCACTCGCCGGTGCCCTGTCCGATGACGTGGTAGAGGAAGCACCGGTTCTGCGCGAGGTCGGGATCGGAGACGCTGGCGAAGGTGCCGATGAGCGCGTCGGTCGCCGCGACCCCTCGCACCAGATCGCTCTGGAGGCGCGACTCGATGAAGCCGCCGATGGGCTGCTCGATGAGGGCATCCCACACCGCGTCGTCGCCGACGAGCGCCTTGGCCTCGCTGCGTGTGAGCAGCGGCTCGGTGACGGTCGGCCACAGCGCCCGCGCGACGGCCACCGTCGACTCGTAGAAACGGGCGAACGCCTCGGCGTCGTCGGCCGCTCCGATGCGCGCGAAGGAAGCCGCCGTGGCCTCGGCGTCGGTGTTGTCGATGAGCAGGCCGGCGCCCTCCGGGTCGCCGGGGACGGGCGTGTACGAGGAATAGCGCCGCCGGGCCAGCCGGATGTCGAGGCCGAGCTCGTCGATGATCCGCTGCGGCAGGAGGCTGACGAGGTACGAGTAGCGGGAGAGGCGAGCCTCCACCCCGGGGAATGCTTGCGCGCTCACGGCAGCGCCGCCGACATCGTCGAGGCGCTCGAGCAGGATGACGCTCCGCCCGGCCTGGGCGAGATAGGCGGCGGCGGTGAGGCCGTTGTGCCCGCCGCCGACGATCACGACATCGTGCGACGCGGCTGCGGGAGAGGCTGCGGGGTCGGTCATGGGTCAGAGCCTACGTGACGGGTGCGGCCCGGACGGGACGTGCTCGGGCGGCACCGCGGCGATGAGTGCGGCGCGAACGGCGACCACCCCGGGGCTCGACGCGGCGGCCCGCCGCGCCGAGGTGAAGATCGTCCGGCGCGGGGCGCCGGGGAGCGGCAGCAGGTCGACCTCCGGTCGCCCGCCGGCCCAGACCAGGCCGGGGAGCAGGCCGACGGCATTGCCCGACGCGATGAGCCGGATGTGCGTCACGAGGTCGGCCGTCTCGAAGCGGACGTCCGGTTCGAATCCCGCAGCACGGCAGAGCTGCACCGCCCAGGTGCGCGAGACCGTGCCGACAGGCTCCAGCACCCACGGGAGGTCGGCCGCGCTCGAGAGCTCGGCCGCTCGCACGCGGGCGCCCGGATCGGCCGAGACCGCCAAGTGGATGCCGTCGGCGGCGAGCTCGGCCCGATCGAGGTCGGCGCGCAACGGTCGCGTGCTGCCGGGGTACTGCTCGGCGACGGCCAGGTCGACGTCGCGGGCGGACACCTCGAAGAGCCCCTGTTCCGGCTCGCGCTCGGCGACCTCCACCCGCAACGCCGGGTAGTCGCGTGCCAGCGCGGCGATGGCGCCGGGGAGGATCGCGTGCGCGGCGGACTGGAACACCGCCACCCGGACGATGCCGGCGACGTCGGCGCTCGACCCGGCGATGTCGGACTCGGCGGCTTCGAGCGCGTCGAGCAGGTGCGCGGCCCGCTGGGCGAGGAGTTCGCCCTGCGGGGTGAACTGGAGGCGTCGTCCCGACTTGACCAGGAGGACGGCTCCCGTCTCGCGCTCGAGCGCGGCGAGCTGCTGCGAGACGGACGACGGACTGTACGACAGGGCTGCCGCCACCGCCGCGACGGTGCCACGGATCCTCAGTTCGTGGAGCAGCCGGAGCTTGCGGATGTCGAGCATGACGACCATTCGGTTGAGGTGAACGTTATCGTTCGGAAACGTTCGCTATTGCTGATGCTAACGCGCATCGAGAATGTATCCACAGGTGTCGGTGGCTGTGACTTCTCCACCGATCGGGAGTGGTCCCGTGTCGCCCCAGGAGCGAGGAATACAGTCGTGGACATGGTTGAACACACGGACGAGGTGCGGCCCGCGGTGCTTGCCCAGGAGGCGGTCGCGCTCGTGCGGCGCTGGCTGGCCGAGAGTCAGGACGCTGCGAGTGGCGGCGCTGCCGGCGCGCGCGGCGACAGCGGTGATCGAGCACCGCGCGACCCCGCCGCCGAACGACTCGCCGGCGTGCTGCGCGACCCGGACGGCCTCGACTTCGCGGTCGGGTTCGTCGACGGCGTCGCGCGCCCCCAGGATCTCTTCGTGGCCGGCTACAACCTCCAGCGCGTGGCCAAGAAGATCCCGGCGTTCCTCCCGTGGTACATGCGTGCGGCCATCTGGCTCGGCGGCGTGTTCGGCCCGGTGCTGCCCTGGGTGGTCATCCCGATCGCCCGGCGCGTGCTGCGCAGCATGGTCGGTCACCTCGTCGTCGATGCGACGCCCGAGAAGCTCGGCCCGGCGCTCGCGCACCTCCGCACTCCGAGCGATCCCGCCGGACACGGCGCACGACTCAACCTCAACCTGCTCGGGGAGGCCGTGCTCGGCGAGACCGAGGCCGCCCGGCGACTCGACGGCACGCGCGCCCTCCTCGCCCGCGACGACGTCGACTACGTCTCCATCAAAGTCTCGTCGATAGCGTCCCAGCTCTCGATGTGGTCGTTCGACGAGACGGTCGATCGGGTCGTGGACCGACTCGTGCCGCTGTACGAGCTCGCGGCGTCGTCGCCGACGCCGAAGTTCATCAACCTCGACATGGAGGAGTACCGGGACCTCGACCTGACGATCGCGGTCTTCGAGCGCATCCTGGGCCGTCCGCAGCTGCTCGGCCTGGAGGCCGGAATCGTGCTGCAGGCCTACCTGCCCGACGCGCTCGACGCGCTCCAGCGGCTGACGGAGTGGGCTGCACAGCGCCGTATCCAGGGCGGAGCCCCGATCAAGGTGCGCGTCGTCAAGGGCGCGAACCTGGCGATGGAGCGGGTGGACGCTGCGCTGCACGACTGGCCGCTCGCCACCTACGCCGGCAAGCAGGCGACCGACGCCAACTACAAGCGCGTCCTGGACTGGGCGCTCACCCCCGAGCACACGGACGCCGTGAAGATCGGCGTCGCCGGCCACAACCTGTTCGATGTGGCCTACGCGTGGCTGCTCGCCACGCACCGCGGCGTGACCGGCCGGATCGACTTCGAGATGCTGCTGGGAATGGCCACCGCGCAGGCGGAGGCCGTGAAGCGCACGGTGGGGCGGCTGCTGCTCTACACACCGGTCGTCGACCCGGCGGAGTTCGACGTCGCGATCTCCTACCTCATCCGGCGGCTCGAAGAGAACGCCAGCCAGGAGAACTTCATGTCGGCGGTGTTCGAGCTCGGCTCCGACCCCGCGCTCTTCGACCGGGAGCGCGACCGCTTCCTCGCGTCGATCGCCGAACTCGAGGCCGACGAGCTGCCATACGGCGCCGCGCCGCTGCCCAACCGCCGGCAGGACCGCTCGCGGGAGTGGGAGCAGGAGAGCGCCGAGTCGTTCCTGCGCCCGCCCGCCGCCGCCGATCCGGCACCCGCGGAGGGTCTGACGAGTGTCGTGCTCGGGCTGAGCCGCGGATCGGGCGGTAGTGCGCTCGAGCCCTCGGCGACGGGAGCGACGCCTGCTGTGCCCACGGTGCCCGCGTCGGCGGCCGCTTCGGCGACGACCGGTTTCCGCAACACAGCGGACACCGACCCGTCGCTCGCGGCGAACCGCGGCTGGGGTCGCCGCATCCTCGCGCGATCGCTGTCGAGCGAGCTGGGTATCCGCACGATCGCGGACGCCCGAGTGGTCGATGCAGGTCACCTCGACCGGGTCATCGCCGCTGTGCGCACGTCCGGCCGGGCCTGGGGCGCACGCAGCGGCACCGAGCGCGCTGTGCTCCTCGACCGGGCGGGGCACGCTCTGGAGGCCAATCGCGACCGCCTGATCGAGGTCATGGCGGCCGAGACCGGAAAGACCATCGCGGAGGCCGACCCCGAGGTGAGCGAGGCGGTGGACTTCGCTCACTACTACGCGACCCTCACGCGTGAACTCGATGTCGTACAGGGCGCCCGGTTCGTGCCCTCTGCGCTGACCGTGGTCACCCCGCCCTGGAACTTCCCCGTCGCCATCCCGGCCGGGGGAGTGCTCGCGGCGCTCGCCGCGGGCAGCGGAGTCATCATCAAGCCGGCGCCGCAGGCGCGTCGAGCTGCGGCCGTCATGGTCGAGGCGCTGTGGGAGGCCGGCATCCCGCAGGACACCCTGGCGCTCATCGACGTCGCCGAGAACGAGCTCGGGCAGCAACTGGTCGCCGACCCGCGCGTCGACCGGGTGATCCTCACCGGGTCGTACGAGACGGCCAAACTGTTCCGCTCGTGGCGGCCCGACCTGCCGCTGCTGGCCGAGACCAGCGGCAAGAACGCGATCATCGTCACGCCGAGCGCCGATTACGATCTCGCCGTCGCCGACATCGTGAAGAGCGCGTTCGGCCATGCCGGGCAGAAGTGCTCGGCAGCCAGCCTCGTCATCCTCGTCGGGTCCGCCGCCCGTTCGGAGCGGTTCCGCAACCAGCTCGTCGACGCCACGAAGAGCCTCCGCGTCGGTTACCCCAGCGATCCGGTCACGCAGATGGGTCCGCTCATCGAGCCGGCGTCGGGCAAACTGCTCCACGCCCTGACGACGCTCGGCGCCGACGAGGAGTGGCTGGTGCAGCCGCGGCGCCTCGACGACAGCGGCCGGCTCTGGTCGCCCGGCATCCGCACCGGCGTGCAGCCGGGGTCGTACTTCCATCTCACCGAGTTCTTCGGCCCGGTGCTCGGCATCATGACCGCCCGGACGCTGGACGACGCGATCCGGTACCAGAACGCGATCGAATACGGGCTCACCGCCGGGTTGCACTCCCTCGACTCCGACGAGCTGGCGCACTGGATCGACACCGTCGAGGCGGGCAACCTCTACGTGAACCGCGGCATCACCGGCGCCATCGTGCGTCGGCAGCCGTTCGGCGGCTGGAAGCGGTCCTCCGTCGGCGCCGGCACCAAGGCAGGGGGGCCCAACTACCTGATCGGCCTGGGATCGTGGGAGGCGGAGACGGGTACGTCGAGTTCCAGCCTGCACCTGCGCGGCCTCGAACCGCGGGTCACCGAACTCATCGAATCGGGGCAGTCCGCGATGGACTACCCGGCCTTCGACCTGGTTCGCCGGTCCGCCCTCAGCGACGCGATCGCCGTCGCCACCGAATACCACCAGGCCAAAGACGTCTCCGGCCTGGGCGTCGAGCGGAACATCCTCCGGTACCGGCCCGTGCCCGTCGCGATCCGGCTGTCGGAAGGGAGCGGATTGCCTGAACTGCTGCGCGTGCTGGCCGCCGCAACCGTCGCGCGCTCGCCGTTCACGGTGAGCACGAGCATCGCCCTCCCACGAGCCACCCAACAGGTGCTCAAGACGAGAGAGGTGGAGGTCGTCGTCGAGAGCGACGCGCACTGGCTCTCACGGGTGCGCGCCCGCCGGATCGCGGCGCATCGCATCCGCCTCATCGGCGGTGACCCGGCGGCGCTCGCTGCGGCCCTGGGTGGAAGCCCCGACGTCGCCGTCTACAGCGGGCCGGTCACGGCGTCCGGGCGGATCGAGGTGCTGCCGTTCCTCCACGAGCAGGCGATCTCCATCACCAATCACCGCTTCGGCAACCCGACGCGGCTGTCGGAGGGGGTGATCTAGAGACCGGAGCCGAGCGGGCCGGCGCCGAGCGGGCCGGCGCCGAGCGGGTCGCCCGTCACTCCTCCTCTTCCTCCAATTCGAGGAGCTCATCGGCGGCGTCGGCGTTGCCTGCGGCAGCGAGGCGGCGGAGCTCGTCCAGGTCGCCGCGTTCGGCGGCCAGCTCGACCAGGGCGTCCTCGGCATCGCCACGGCCGGCGTCGGCGAGGCGGCGGAGCGCAACGAGATCCTCGCTCTCGATCGCGGACTCCACGGCGAGGGCGACCTGATCCGGGTCGGACGGGAGATCCGGGTCGGACGAGCCATCCGGGTCCGGCTCAGGTGAAACGGGCGGGGTCGCGGTCACGGCACTCCTTCCGACGAACGCCACCTTACCCGGGCGTACGCTGAGACGCATGACCGAGAATCCGTCCGTCTCCGCCGCCGTACCCGCGATCGCTCTGAACACCGGCGGCAGCATCCCGCAGCTCGGACTCGGAACGTGGCCGCTCGACGACGCCGAGGTCGAGCGCGCCATCGTCGCGGCGGCCGAGGTCGGGTACCGGCACGTGGACACCGCCGCCAAGTACGGCAACGAAACCGGCGTCGGCCGCGGCCTCCAGGCCAGCGGCGTGGCACGGGAGGACTGGTTCGTGACCACCAAGCTCGACGGCGGCTACCAGGGCGACGACCGCGCGATCGCCGGGCTCGACGCCAGCCTCCGGAGACTCGGGCTCGAGTACGTCGACCTGCTCCTCATCCACTGGCCGCTGCCCGCGCGCGACCTGTACCTCTCGACCTGGCAGACCTTCATCGCCCTGCAGCAGAGCGGCAAAGCCCGCGCCATCGGGGTCTCCAACTTCAAGCCCGCGCACATCGATCGCCTCCTCTCGGAGACCGGTGTGGCGCCCGCGGTCAACCAGATCCAGCTCAGCCCCGCCATCACGCGACGCGAGCAGCGCGCCTACGACGCCGAGCACGGGATCGTGACCGAATCGTGGAGCCCGATCGGCGGTACGGGCGACCTGCTCGCCTCCCCGGTGCTCGCGGCGCTCGCCGAGAAGCACGGACGCACCGCCGGGCAGATCGTGCTCCGCTGGCACGTGCAGAACGGGCTCGTCGCCATCCCCAAGTCGCGCAACCCGCAGCGGATGGCCGAGAACCTGGCGGTCTTCGACTTCGAGCTCGACGCCGACGACCTCGCGGCGCTCGACGGCCTCGACGAGGGTCCCGACGCCGGCGTCGACTCCGACCGCACAGGGCACTGAGGCCTTCACCGGGCGTGCCTCGATCGAGCGACCCCGCGATCGAGCGCCCGACGACGGGGAGCTCCTACGCGCGCACCAGCGGCAGCCGAACGGTGACGACGAGGCCGCCGCTCGGCGCGTTCGCGAGCTGCACCGAGCCTCCCGCCGCGCCGGCCAGCGCCGCCACGATCGCCAGGCCGAGCCCGCCACTGCCGCCCGAGGTGGACGTCCGGGCACCGTCGGCGCGGGTGAAGCGGTCCAAAGCCACCGGGATGAACTCCTCCGGCATCCCCGGCCCCGAATCGTGGACGGTGAGCACCACCGCGTGCGACTCGACGTTCAGGGAGGCGCTCACCACGTCCTCAGACCCGGGACCAGCCGCCCGGCCGCGGATCGCGGTGATCGCGTTGCCCAGGAGATTGTCCAGGATGCGTCCGAAGTCCGTCGGTGAGAGGGCGACCCTGGCGTCCGCGTCCGGCCGGCGCCTCGGGTCGTAATCGAAGTCGACCGAGATCGGGCGGGCGTCGTCGTCGCTGCTGACCAGCAGCCGCGCCCGGTCGATCGCGTCGGTGAGCTCGTCGACAAGGGTGCGCCAATCGATGCGACCGCTCGTCGGTCCCGCCTCGATGCGCGACAGCTCGAGGAGGTTGTTCGCCAGCTGCCCGAGCCGCAGCGCGGTCGAATGCGACGAACGGATGTCGTCGAGCAGCGCGTCCGCGTCGCCGGCGTCGAGTTCGGCCAGCTCGAGCTGGCCGCGGAGGACGGCCAGCGGCGTCCGGAGCTCGTGACTGGCATCCGACACCATCTGGCGCTCGCGATCAGCCGAGGCGCGCAGCCTGCGGATCAAGTCGTTCAGCGTCGTGGCCAGTTCCGACAGTTCGTCCTGCGCCGGGCCCACCGTGAGCAGGCCCTGCGGATCGTCGCCCGAGCCGCTGCGCTCGCCGCCGGCGATGCGGTCGGCCTGCTCACGCATCCTGCTCACCGGGCGCAGCGCCGTGCGGGCCAGCAGCCATGAGGCGGCGCCGAACCCCAGGATCAGGACCAGAGCGCCGACCAGGAGTGCCAGTGTGAGCCGGTCGAGGATCAGCGAGGTCGTCTCGTCGTTGCGGGCGGCGATCACGTGCATCTCGCCCGCCGTCGTCGCCACACTGCGCACCAGGACGTCGTAGGTGTTGCCGTTCGCCTCGATCGTGGCGGGAGAATCGCCGAGAGCGAGGAGTCGGGGGATGCGGTCCTCCAGCGACTCGGGGAGCGTCGAAGCCAGAATCTCGCCGTTGGCGTCGACGACGGCCAGTTCCTGCCCGCCGCCGGGCAAGTCGAAGGGTCCGGTCGGATTCGCCTCGACGGACGCCGCCGGAGCGGTGACGTCGTTCGTCAGCAGCGTGTTGGTGGCGTTGTGGAGGATGGAGGCCACCCCCACCCGGATGACGACCACCGCGACGAGGCCGAAGAGCGTGGCGACGACGAGGCTGCCGATCGTGATGCGCGCGGTGATCGACAGGCGCCGCAGCCAGGTCACGGCGCCGGGGCCTCCGCCGACGGCTGCTTCGAGTCGAGCGCGTTCTTGGCGTCGAGCCGGTAACCGCGGCCGCGCTCGGTCACGATCGAGAGACCGGCGCCGGCGAGGTCCAGCTTCTTGCGGAGATACGACACGTACTGATCGATGACGTTCGTCCCGATGTTGTCGGTCGTGCCCCACACGGACTCGAGGATGTCGGAGCGCGACAGTGTCTTGTCGGGGTTCGTCGCGAACAGCCGGAGCAGGGTGAACTCGCGGCGGCTGAGCGGCATCTCATGGCCCGACACCAACGCCTGGTGCTCGTGCGAGTCGATCGTGAGCCGGCCGACGCTCACCTGCGGCCGCATCCCGCTCGGCTCGCGACGCAGCAGTGCCCGGACCCGCGCGGCGAGCTCGGCGAACGCGAACGGCTTGGTCAGGTAGTCGTCGGCACCGGAGTCGAGGCCGTGGACGCGGTCCTCGATCGCGTCGCGCGCCGTCAGGAGGAGGATCGGCATCGGGTTGTTGGCCTCGCGGATGTGCCGGCACAGCTCGAACCCGCTCATCCCGGGCAGCATCACGTCGATCGCGGCCGCGGAGAAGGTGTCGCCGCGGAGGGCGATGAGGGCATCGACACCGTTGGTCACCAGGGTGACGTCGTAGCCTTCAGCGGCCAGGCCGCGCTCGACGAGGCCTCCCATGTCCGGATCGTCTTCGACAACGAGAAGCTTCATGCGCCCATCGTGCCACTGATCGCCGTGTCCGTGCTCGGATCACGGCCACCGACGCTGAGCGTCCGCTGAATGTTCTCGCAGAACGACCGTCAGGTTTGCTCGATCGCCGACCTGAGCAGGCTCAGGCGTGGGGGTCGCGCCGCCTGGCCGAGCGTGCCGACCGATCAGCTGTTGCCGCGGTTGATCAGCCGCGACAGCACGATGGCACTGCGGGTGTGATCGACGTTCGGCGCCAACCGCACCTTCTCGAGCGCGGCCTCCAGGCTCGGGATGTCGCGCGATCGGATGTGGACGATCGCGTCGGCGCTGCCGGTGACGGTCCCGGCGTCCACGACCTCCGGAACGGCGGAGAGGATGCGCAGCAGCTCCTCCGGGGAGACGGTGCCGCGGCAGAACAGCTCCACGTACGCCTCGGTGCTCATGCCGTCGATCGCGGGGTCGACCTGGATGGTGAAGCCACGGATCACGCCGTCGGCGACCAGCTTGTCCACCCGGCGCTTGACGGCGGAGGCCGACAGGCCGACGACGCCGCCGATGTCGCCGTAGCCGGCGCGCGCGTTCTGGCGGAGCAGGTCGAGGATGCTGCGATCGAGGTTGTCCACGGCGCAAGCATACGGTGGATCGTTGCGCGAAGGTGAAGATTACGCGAGTATCGTGCGCACTCGCGCAAGGGATACGCGTCGGTGTCGGCCTGCCGAGCTCGGCCGCCGCCGCAGCGCAACAGACCTGCGCGAGCTGCCTCCGTGCGCCGATTCCTTGCGCTGAGACGCAGTCAATCGCCGACAATCGTGTGTGACACTGTCGTCATGTCCGAGACCGTCGCCCACCGCCTCCACCCGTCGACCCCTGCGCCGACGGAGCGGCAGGCGGAAGCCATCGCGCTGGAGGACGCCCACACGGCACACAACTACCATCCGCTCCCCGTCGTGATCGCGGAGGGGCTGGGGGCCTGGGTCACCGACATCGACGGCCGGCGCTACCTGGACTGCCTCGCGGCCTACTCCGCCGTGAACTTCGGTCACTCCAACCCGGTGCTGCTCGATGCCGCCCGCGCACAGCTCGAACGCATCACGCTGACGAGCCGCGCCTTCCACAACGATCAGCTCGGCCCATTCGTCGCCGAACTCGCCGCCCTGGCCGGCAAAGACCTGGTGCTTCCGATGAACACCGGTGCGGAGGCCGTCGAGTCGGCCATCAAGGTCGCGCGGGCCTGGGGCTACCGCACGAAAGGCGTCGCCGACGGACGCGCGAACATCATCGTCATGGCGGGCAACTTCCACGGGCGCACCACCACCATCGTGAGCTTCTCCGACGACCCGGACGCACGTGAAGGGTTCGGCCCCTACACGCCGGGCTTCCGCACGGTGCCCTACGGGGATGCCGCCGCAGTGGCCGCCGCGATCGACGACGACACCGTCGCGGTGCTCGTCGAACCGATCCAGGGCGAGGCCGGGATCGTCGTGCCGCCTCCGCAGTTCCTCCCCGCGCTTCGTGCCCTGTGCGACGAGCGCCGGGTGCTCCTGATCGCGGACGAGATCCAATCGGGCCTGGGGAGGACGGGCTCGACCTTCGCGTGCGATCTCGTCGGTGTCGTACCCGACCTGTACCTGCTTGGCAAAGCGCTCGGCGGCGGAATCGTGCCGGTGTCGGCGGTGGTCGGCGATCGGGACGTGCTGGGAGTGCTGCGTCCGGGCGAGCACGGTTCGACGTTCGGCGGCAATCCGCTCGCGGCGGCCGTCGGCCGGGCCGTCGTCGCCCTGCTGGCGACGGGCGAGCCCCAGGAGCGCGCCGAGCTGCTGGGCCGTCGGTTGCGCGCCGACCTCGAGCGGCTCGTCGGTCGCGGCGTGCTGCAGGTGCGCGGCGCGGGCCTCTGGGTGGGTGTCGACATCGACCCCACGCTCGCCACCGGCCGGGAGGTCTGCGAGATCCTCCTGGAGCGGGGAGTGCTCGCCAAGGACACCCACGGTTCGACCATCCGCCTGGCGCCGCCGATCGTGACGGAGCCCGCCGACCTCGACTGGGCGGTCGAACAGGTGGAGGCGGTGCTGGTCGACCTCGGCGCCCGATCCTGACGAGCGGTGGGCTCGTCGGCTCGCGCCCTCCGCGGCTCGCGCCCTCCGCGCCCCGCGCCCTCCCAGGCGGCCGCAGATTCCACGATCGCCGTGAAGCGCGAGAGGGCGTTCACCTCGGCCGCCCGCGGTGGGAGCATGGGCGGCATGACCGACACGGGCAGCAGCAACGGACCGGAAGGGCGGACCCGCACGGCGGACGCGGCGACCTCGAGCGGCGGGAGCCACGGCTTCTTCGGGCAGCCGCGCTCGCTCGCCAACATCTTCGGCGTGGAGATGTGGGAGCGCTTCTCGTTCTACGGGATGCAGGGCATCCTGCTCATCTACCTCTACTACTCGGCCGAGAAGGGCGGCCTGGGAGTCGACCAGGCGACCGCGGCCGGCATCGTCGGCGCGTACGGCGGGGCCGTGTACCTGTCGACCATCCTCGGGGCGTGGCTGGCCGACCGCCTCTTCGGGTCGGAGCGCGTGCTGTTCTGGAGCGCCGTGGTGATCATGGCCGGTCACATCTCGCTCGCCCTGCTGCCGAGCTTCGCCGGGGTCATCGTCGGTCTGCTGCTCGTCGCGATCGGCAGCGGTGGACTCAAGGCGAACGCCACCCGCATCGTCGGCACGCTGTACGACGAGCACGACTCCCGGCGCGACGCCGGGTTCTCGCTCTTCTACCTCGGGATCAACCTGGGCGCGTTCTTCGGGCCGTTGCTGACCGGACTGCTGCAGTCCACGCTCGGCTTCCACTGGGGCTTCGGGCTCGCCGCCGTCGGAATGGCGATCGGCCTCATCCAGTACTCGGTCGGCCGCAAGCGCCTCCCCGACCGGTCACGCGAAGTGCCCAACCCGCTCCCGAGCTCCCGCTATCCGCTCGCCATCGGGATCGGCGTCGGCGGGATCATCGTGATCGTCGCGCTCGTGCTCACGGGCGTGATCAACGCGATCAACCTGGCGCTGTGGGTGATCGGCGTCACGATCGCGGCCGCGATCGCCTACTTCATCGTCATCCTCAGCTCGCGACTGCTGAGTGCGGAGGAGCGCAGCCGGATCATCGCCTTCATCCCGCTGTTCATCACGAATGCGGCCTTCTGGTCGCTGTACCAGCAGCAGTTCACGGTCGTCACGATCTACTCCGACGAGCGGCTCGACCGCAACCTGTTCGGCTGGGTGTTCCCGGTCTCATGGGTGCAGTCGATCAACCCGATCTTCATCATCATCCTCTCGGGTGTCTTCGCCGCGATCTGGACGAAATGGGGCGACCGGCAGCCGTCGACCCCGCTGAAGTTCGCTGCGGGGACGGTCGTGATGGGTCTGGCGTTCTTCCTGTTCCTGTTCTGGGCGGGCGGTGGCAAGAACAGCACCCCGCTGCTGGCGATGGTCGGCATCCTGCTGGTGTTCACGGTCGCCGAACTGCTGATCTCGCCGGTCGGGCTCTCGGCGTCGACCAAGCTGGCGCCGCACGCCTTCCAGGCGCAGGTGGTGGCGCTGTACTTCCTGTCGGTCGCGCTGGGGACGGCGATGTCCGGGCAGCTGGCGAAGCTGTACTCGCCGGCGACCGAGGGCATCTACTTCGGCGTGATCGGCGCGGTCGCCGTGGTGATCGGCCTCGCCCTCGCTCTGCTGAGTCCCTGGGTGCTGCGGATGATGCGCGGGGTGCGATAGCGGTCGCGAAGCAGCCGGTGGGGACGTGCCGGCCGGGACGTGTCATGCGGGGCTTGCCATACTGGAGGGCATGGCACCGCTGGACAGCACCGCACGCATCCTCGCCGTCTGCCGGGTGGCGCGACTGCGGCCCGATTCCGGCAACGTCGGCGTGACCGCGATCGACAAGCAGCCGGTCGAACCGCGGCTGAAGGTGCGCACCCTCGGCCTCTACGGCGACGTGCAGGCCGACCGGAAGCACCACGGCGGCGTCGGCAAGGCGCTCTACGCGTACGCCGACGAAGCGGCAGCGTACTGGGCCGACCAGCTCGGGAGGCCCATCCCGCCCGGCCTGTTCGGCGAGAACCTCCGCACAGCCGGGCTCGACGTCGACGGCGCCGAGATCGGCGAGCGCTGGCGCATCGGCGACTCCCTCGTCGTGGAGGTCACCTGTCCGCGCACGCCGTGCGCCACCTTCCAGCGACGGATGCGTGAGCCGCAGTGGGTGCGGCGCTTCACCGAGGCCGGCCGCGTCGGCGCCTATCTCGCCGTCGTGCACACCGGCACGGTGGCTGCCGGCGACGCGGTGGAGGTCGTGCGCCGGCCGGGGCACGGCGTCACGATCGCGTCGTGGTTCTCCGGAGCCGACCGCGATCAGGCGGACGCCCTCCTCGCCGCCGAGGCGGACGGCCGGCTCGAGCTCCACCGCGAGATGACCGAGTCGATCGCGAAGGTGCGCGGCCGGGCGGTCTGAACGGGAAGCGGACGTCAGGCGTTCCCGTCGGGCAGGTTCCCTGCCTCGTCCAGCCCCAGCTCCCGCCTCCAATGCGCAAGGAACGCGGCACCCGCGGTGTCGTGGACGGCGTCGCCGATCGTGATCACCTCGTACGGGCGGTCGAGCACTCCGTCGGCCGGGCGCACGTCCACATGCGCCACTTCGCGGCCGGAGGCGTGCACGAAGTCGGCCATCTTGTAGTCGCTGCGGGAGTCGCCGACAGAGCGCCAGCGGTTCGGGAGCGGACCGCGTGCGGCGAAGTAGTCGAACGCGCGTTGGGCACCGCGGTCTTTGTCGAGGAGGACGGACTCGATGTCGGTGGAGATGATCGTCGGATCGATGCGGAACGGCACCTCGCCCTCGTCGTCGGCGGCGACCCGGTCGCCGTAGCGGAGGCCGAGGCCCATGCCGGTCAGCAGGTCGAAGGCGGCATCCTGGAACAGCGCCTGCGACTCGGCGTAGGTCTCGGAATCGACATCGGTGCGCTGCTCGACCGAGATCATCGCCCGCTTCGTCTCGTCGAAGAACATCGTGTCGGCGAAGCGATCCCTGACCAGGCGCCGGATGCCGTCGACCGCGGCAGCCGGCAGGGCGACCGACGCATCGACGGCGACCTCGCCCATCCCGTCGCCCGTGATCGGCGCCCAGGCGCCGCCCTTCTCGAACACACCGAACATCCGCGCGCCGTGCGAAGCGAGGGCATCGCCGAGGCCGGCGTCGCACAGCGGGGTGACGACCTGGTTGCGGATGAAATCGCCGGAGCGGCCGGTGATGAACGCGATCGGCACGCCGGCGGCGGTCATCGCCACGAGGTCGGTGACGATGCTGCGGATGGCGATCGTCCGCGTGACGGGGCTGGCGATGGGGCCGTCGACATCGAAGAGGAGTCCGAGGTTGTGCACGCTCCATTCTCCCGTGCCGGGCCGGGGGCCTCCGAACGCGCGGGAGAATGGAGCGAGACGACGAAAGGAACGGCCGTGCTCCGCACCATGTTCAAGTCCAAGATCCACCGCGCCACGGTCACCCACGCCGACCTCCACTACGTCGGCTCGCTCACCGTCGACCTCGACCTGATGGAGGCCGCCGACCTCCTTCCCGGCGAACAGGTCGCGGTCGTCGACGTCACCAACGGCTCCCGGCTCGAGACCTACCTGATCGCGGGCGAGCGCGGCAGCGGGGTCATGGGCGTCAACGGCGCGGCGGCGCACTTGGCCGAGGTCGGCGACACGATCATCGTCATCTCCTACGCGCAGCTCGACGACGCGGAGGCGCGTGGGTTCGTGCCGACGGTGGTCCACGTGGACGCGGCGAACCGCATCGTGGAGATCGGCACCGACCCGGCCGAGGCGCTCGACGAGGAGACGCGCACGCCCCCGTTCGCCGTGGCGTCGTCGGGCGTCGACCTGTCCGGGCCGGCCGGCGGGGCCGCGTGACCTACCGCGCCACCGAGCGCCTGCACCCGATCGACGGGACCCGCATCGAGCTGGAGGCCGAGGTGCCGTTCGCGACCCTGCGCGCCGCGTTCGAGGCGGAGGTCCCCGAGCTCGACACCGACCTGCTTCGCAGCCTGCTGGGCTCCGGCGCCGACTGGTCGACCCTCACGCGCTCGCTCGCCGGGCCGGGCTCGCACCGGCTGGTGCGGTTCTGGAGCGGCGACCCGACCGCCGTCATGCGGGCGGGCGGCGTCGACCTCCCGAGCGTCGGCTACCTGATCGGCGACTACGCGACGGCCGCGCGGATGTTCCGGCACGACGCGGGGACCGCGCTCTACACGCCGTTCCGCGTCGAGTTGCACGCGGCCGGGGAGGGCAGGACGGTTCTGAGCGCCGACCAGCCGAGCGCGCCGCTGCGGAACTTCGGCAACAACAAGATCACGCAGGCCGGCTACGAGCTCGACCGCATGCTCGGCGACCTCCTCGAAGACCTCGGCCTGCCGCGGCCGAGCGTGCTGCGGCTGTAGCTGGAAGGATCGGACCATGGGCGCGCGATCCGCCGAGGCGGCGCGAAATCGCCCGTGTGCATGTTCCAACCCGGAGTTTGCGCCGCTTGGACGGCGGACGCGCGGCTCACGGCTCGCGGAGACCCCACGGTTGGCCGTAACCGCCCTCGGACTCCGGGCGCTCCATGAGCTCCAGGAACGGCCGGGCAGGGAAGGCCTCCGGGCCGCGCACGCCGGAACCGGTCCAGGTGCCGTGCGCGAGCAGTTCCAGGGCGATCACCGGGTTGAGGGCGGTCTGCCAGACCACGCACTGGGCGTCGTACTCGCGCATCGTCCACTCGTTGTCGCTGACGTGGTACAGGTAGACGCTCCGCGGGAGCCCGTCCTTCCCGGTGCCGGTGACCCAGACGCCCGCGCAGGTCTTGCCGGTCATGCGCGGGCCGATGGCGGCCGGGTCGGGGAGCGCCGCCGCGACCACGTCGCGCGGGGCGACCTCCACCGGGCCGGCCGCCGAACGCACCCTGATCGGGACGGTCGAGTCGAGCCCGAGGAGGTGCAGGGTGCGCAGCACGCCGATGAACTCCTCGCCGAGGCCGTACTTGAAGGTGACGCGTTCGGCGTCCAGCCACCGGGGCATGAGGAGGACCTCCTCGTGCTCGACGTTCACGCACTCGACCGGGCCGATGCCGTCGGGGAAGTCGAAGACCTCCGGCTCGCTGAACGGCGGCGTCGTGTACCAGCCGCCGTCCTCCTCGCCGACCCGCGACTTGTCGAAGATGACCGGAGGGTTGAGGCACTCCTCGATGGTCGTCCAGATGCTGAAGGACGGCGCGAAGATCTCGTTGCCGTCGTCGTCGCGCACCACCAGGTTGGCGCCGTCGCGGGTGCCGAGCTCGTCGATCTCCGAGAACAGCTCGTCGGCGGCGTAGCGCGCGAAGACATCGGAAAGGCCGGGCTCGACCCCCATGCCGACCAGGGCGAGCCGGCCGGCGGCCTCCCACCGCTGGTTCTCTGCGAACTGCGCGTCGCCGAGCTTGATGCCGGGCCGGCTGTACGGGTCGGTGGGATGCGGGTGCGACAGGCTCATGGCCATGTCGAGGTAGTCGGCTCCCGCCGACAGCGCGCCGGCGAAGATGGACTCGACGAATTTGGGCTCGACGGCGTTCATGACGTGGGTGGTGCGGTGCTCGCGCGCGACGGCGGCGACCGAGCTGGGGTCGGAGGCGTCGATGCGGGTCGCGGTGAAGCGGGAGGCGACGCGGTCGCCGTGCCGTGCCCGGATCCACTCGACCGTCGCCTCCGCCCTGGCCCGGTCGTAGTCGCTGACGACGAACGCCTCGTAGAACGAGCGGCGGGCGGCGATCTTCGCGATGGCGTTTCCGACGCCACCGGCGCCGATCAGCAGGATGCGCATGGTGCTCATTGTGCTCGGTCGGGGCGCGGGGCGGGAAGCCTCCGTGCGCCGGTGCCCCGTCCGCATCCGCCCGCGTCGATGATGCTGGACGGATTGACCAGTATCCTTGCTGAATGGAACTTCGTCAGCTCGAGCACTTCGTCACCGTCGCCGAAGAACGGCACTTCACACGCGCGGCCGAGTTGCTGCAGATCTCGCAGTCGGGCCTCTCGGCCTCCATCCGGTCGCTCGAGCAGGAGCTGGGCACCTCCCTCTTCATCCGCAGCACGCGCCGGGTCGAGCTGACGACGGCCGGCCAAGCGCTGCTCGCCGACTCGGTGCGCACGCTCGCGAGCGCGGCCGCAGCGCGCAACGCGGTCGCCGCGGTGCGCGGGCTGCTGCGTGGGCGGCTCACCATCGGAGCAGAGCCGTGCCTCGGCTCCGTCGACCTGCCCGCCGAGCTCGCCGCGTTCCGCACGGCGAACCCGGGAGTCGAAGTGCGCCTGCGGTACTCCGGTTCGGAGGAGCTGGTGGAGGCGGTCGCCGGCGGGCGCGCCGACGTCGCCGTGGTCGTCGACACCGGACACGCGCCGAGCGGCGTGCGGCTGCGCGCCCTGAGCACGCAACAGCTGCTGGTGCTCTGCCACCCGGAGCACCGCTTCGCGTCGCAGGAGAGCATCCCCATCGACGCCCTGCGCGGCGAACCGCTCGTCGGGTTCCAGGAGGGGTGGGGCGCCCAGGCCCTGGCCAGGCGGGCGTTCGCCGCCGCCGGCTTCGACTACCGTGCGGCGATGGAGGTCAACGACGTGCACCCGCTGCTCGACCTCGTGGGCTACAACCTCGGCGTCGCGGTCGTACCGCAGAGCTTCGCCCGCAAGCGACCCGACCAGCTGCGGGCCGTCGCGCTCAGCGGCGACGTGCCGGAGTGGACGGTCGCGGTGGCCGTCTCGGAGGAGCCCAGCCCGGCGGCCGCCGCGTTCCTGCGCCAGCTCGCGCGCGTCGAGGCGCCGACCCAGGCACAGCCGGCCTGAGCCGATCGAGGGGCGCGCAAACGCCCCTAAAACTGCGTTTTAGGGGCGTTTGGGCGCCCTTCGGAGACCCCTCACCGGGGAACGGGCGGGGAACGGGCGGAGACCGGGCGCAGCGCGGGCAGGATCAGGCGGCGTCGAGGCGGGCGAGCTCGTCGGGGGTGAGCTCGACATCTACGGCGGTGATCGAGTCCAGGATGGTCTCCGGTCGTGACGATCCGGGGATCGGGATCACATGCGGGCTCTGCGCGAGGTGCCACGCGAGCGCGACCACCTGCGGGCTGATCCCGCGCGCAGAGGCGACCTCCGCGAACGGGGCGAACCGGTCGCCCAGCTCGCCGGCGTTGCTGATGCCGCCGAGCGGGCTCCAGGGCAGGAAGGCGATACCGAGCTCGTCGGCGAGCCGCAGCTCCGGCTCGCTGGAGCGGAACGCCGGCGAGAACTGATTCTGCACCGACGCCAGGCGCCCGCCCAGGATCTCCTGCGCCTGCCGGATCTGCTCCGGGTTCGCGTTCGAGATCCCGGCTAGCCGGATGACGCCCTCGTCGAGGAGGTCGCGGATCGCGCCGACCGAATCCGGGTACGGCACCTCGGGGTCGGGCCGGTGGAACTGGTACAGACCGAGCGCATCGCCGCCGAGGCGGGCGAGGGAGGCCTTGGCGGCCTCCTTGATGTAGTCGGGACGGCCGTTCAGCGTCCAGCTGCCGTCACCCGGGCGCAGATGGCCGCCCTTCGTCGCGACCAGCACCGTGGAGGCGTCGCCGCTCCAGGTTCGCAGGGCCTCGGCGAAGAGCTCCTCGTTGTGGCCGACCTCGTCGGCGTGGAGGTGGTAGGCGTCCGCGGTGTCGAGCAGGGTCACGCCCGCGTCCAGCGCGGCGTGCAGGGTGTCGATGGAACGTTTGCGGTCGGGCCGGCCCTCGATCGACATGGGCATGCCGCCCAGTCCGATGGCCGAGACCTCGACGTCGCCGATAGTGCGTTGCTTCACTGCTGTCCTCTCGTTACCAGGCGTAGTCCTCGGGCGCGGTCTTGTGCCCGGGGAAGATCTCGTCGAGACGGGCGAGCGCGGCGTCGTCCAGGTGGACGTCGAGGGCGCGGATGCCGGCCTCCAGCTGCTCGCGCGTGCGCGGCCCGATGATCGGACCGGTCACGCCCGGTCGCGAGAGCAGCCAGGCGAGGGCGATGTCTCCCGGCTCGTGGCCGAGCTCGTCGGCGAACGACTCGTACGCCTCGATCGCGTCGCGGTGCGTGGCCAGGGTGTCGGCTGCGCGGCCCTCCAGGCGGCGTCGGCCCTCGTTCTGCTTGCGGATCACACCGCCGAGCAGGCCGCCGTGCAGCGGCGACCAGGCGATGACGCCGACCCCGTTCGCCTGGGCGGCGGGCAGCACCTCGAGCTCGACCTGACGGGTGAGGAGGTTGTAGATCGACTGCTCGCTGACGAGTCCGAGGAAGTCGCGCCTGCGTGCCTCGGCCTGCGCCGTCGCGATGTGCCAGCCCGCGAAGTTGCTCGAACCGGCGTAGAGGATCTTGCCCTGGGCGACCGCGACCTCGACGGCCTGCCAGATCTCATCCCACGGCGTGTCCCTGTCCACGTGGTGGAACTGGTAGATGTCGATGTAGTCGGTCCGCAGCCGCTTCAGGCTGGCGTCGAGCGCCCGCCGGATGTTGAGCGCCGACAGCTTGCCCTCGTTGGGCCAGTCGCCCATGGCGCCGTAGAGCTTGGTGGCCAGCACGGTGCGCTCGCGTCGGCCGTCGCCCCGGGCGAACCAGTCGCCGATGATCGTCTCGGTCGCGCCCCGACCCTTGCTGCGCCCGTAGACGTTGGCGGTGTCGAAGTAGTTGATGCCGGCTGCGTGGGCGGCATTCATGATCTCGAAGGAGTCCTCCGGCGTGGTCTCGGGCCCGAAGTTCATCGTGCCGAGCACCAGCCGCGACACCGACAGGCCGGAACGGCCCAGGTGCGTGTACTGCATGTCTGTCATGGCGCCAGCCTCCGCCCGAATCGGCGAGAAGTCCAACAGGAGGTGTGGATGAGATTGTGCGATTCGAGTGATGGGTAGGGATAGCATCCCTCTCATGCGCGAAGTGATCCCGGGAGTGCACCGGCTGCAGGCGTCCCGCGGCGGCAACGCCTATCTGATCGAGGAGGGCGACCGGGCGGTGCTGGTCGACACCGGCCTCCGGTCGGGCGCGGACGCCGTGCTGGCGGAGCTGGCCGGGGCCCGCATCCCGACCATCACCGATGTCGTGCTCACCCACTACGACCCCGATCATGTGGGCGCGGCGGCCGCCGTGCAGCGCGCGACCGGCGCACGGGTCTGGCTCGGCGCCGCGGACACCCGCATCCTCCGCGGCGAGGAGGAACCGCCCACGCGGACGCGACGCGTGATGTTCCGGTCGGGCTGGCTGGGGCGCGCAGAGGTTCCCGAGCTGACCGAACTGCCCGACGAGGCAGAACGGGAGGTCGCCCCCGCGGTGGTGGCGGTGCCCGCGCCCGGCCACACGCCCGGGCACCATCTCGTGCGCTGGCGCGGGGTGGCGTTCATCGGTGATGCGGCCCGCGTCTCGAAGGGGCGGCTCGTGCACTTCCCCGGGTTCTTGATCAGCGACCGCGCGACCGCCGACGCGACGCTGGCCGCGATCGTCGCCTCCGCGCCGCGCCTCGTCTGCCCCGGCCACGGGTCGCCGGACCGCCTGACGTAGCGCCGAGTACGCCCCAATTCAGCGGAAAACGCTCGAGTACGCGGAGAATCCGCGTACTCGAGCGTTTTGACCAGCCCTAGAGGGCCAGTGCCGCCTCGAGCTCGGAGTCGCTCGGTTCGACCAGGTGCCGGCCGTCGGGGAGCACGATCACCGGGATGTTGGTGCGGCCGCTGATCGCCCGGGCGCGGTCGGCCTCCTCGGGGCGGGCGACGAGGTCGATGTACTCGTAGTCGGCGCCGAGACGGTCGAGGAGCGCTTTGGATCGGATGCAGTCGCGGCACCAGTCCGCGCCGTACATGGTCACGGTGCCGGTGGGGCTGCTGGAGGAAGCGGAGTCGGTCATCCTGCCAGCCTAAGCAGCCGCGACTGGGAGTCCGCCGTCCACGATCAGGGTCGCCGTCGCGGCGGTCGGCTCGATGAGGGCGGCGTTGGCACCGTCCACGTCCGTCGCCCAGGCGCGGGCGGCCTCCGGGCTGCGGCCGTGCCGCACATGCCGCTCGACGAGGCGCCGCAGTCGTTCGTCGTCGTCGGTCGCGACGAACCAGCTCTCGGCCAGGAGGTCGCGGACGCGCACCCATGGCTCCTCCGGCGCCAGGAGGTAGTTGCCTTCGACCACGACGAGCCGGACCGCAGGGCCGATCGGGATGCTCCCGGCCACCGGCTCCCCGACCGCGCGGTCGAACGCGGGCGCGTAGACCGTGCGGTCGCGTTCGGAGAGCACGCGCTGGAGCAGGGCGACGAACCCCCAGCCGTCGAAGGTGTCGATCGCGCCCTTGCGCTCGCTCCTGCCGAGGGACGCCAGGGTGGCGTCGGCGAGGTGGAAGCCGTCCATCGGCAGATACGCTGCGACCTCTCGGCCGGCCTGCTCGTTCGCGGCCGCGACGACCGCTCGGGCGAGCGTGGTCTTGCCGGAACCGGGGCTGCCGGCGATCCCCACGAGGGCCCTGCCCGTGTCGGGCACCAGTGCCGCCGCGCGCCGGGCGAGGATTGCGGGGTCGGTCCGGGGCCGGTCGGATTCCATGTCCACCATTCTCGGTGCGAATTCGCTCTAGCGCCCTGCGACGGCCTTTGACATGTATATGTTGTCCTCAAGACAGTAAATGATATGCTTGCGACAACAGATCGTCGTTCGAAGGAGAACCGACCCATGTCCGAGCCCGACCAGCGCTCCGCTCTCGACCGGCACCGTGACGCGCTGCTGGACCCGCCCATCGAGTTCCGCCCCGAACTGCGCTGGTGGCTCGCGGAAGGCCTCCACACCGATCGCACCCTGCGGTTCGAGATCGACGCCGCGCATCGGCTGGGCTTCGGCGGCATGGAGTTCCTCGCGATGGACGAGCAGGCGATCGATCACGCCCGCTACGGCTGGGGCTCGGAGGAGTGGGTCCACGATTCACAGATCGTGGTGGAGGAGACCACCGCGCGCGGGATGTCGGTGAGTTTCACCTCCGGGACGAACTGGTCGAACGCGAACCTTCCCACGATCGATCCCGACCATCCGGCCGCGGCGCGGGAACTGAACGTCGTCGTGGAGGATGTGCGCGTGGGCGGCGGTCGCCGGGGGTCGCTACCGCGCATCGAGCTCGACGCTCCGCGCGCCGAGAGCCTGCTGCCCGGCCACCGGATCCCGCCCAAGACGCAGGAGTTCGTCGCGGTCGTGGCGGCCCCGGTCGTAGCGGACGGGGCGGACGGCCGGGTTCCGGTGCTCGATGCGGACGACGTGCTCGACCTGACGGCACAGGTCGTCGACGGCGCACTCGACTGGGCCCCCGCCGACGACCGCGACTGGAAGCTCTTCGTGTTCTGGTCGCACGGAACCGGTCAGACCGCCTCCCCGTCGGCCAGCGTCAACTACACCGTCAACTACCTCGACCGCGCCGGTGCCGATGCCGTGATCGACTACTGGGGCTCGACCGTCCTCACGCCGGAGCTCCGCGCACTGATCGAACGCAACCCGCGGGCGCAGATGTACATGGACTCGCTCGAGCTCACCACCTGGGGAGAAGGCGGCCTGTTCTGGGGAGCCTCGGTCGCCCGCGAGTTCCGGGAGCGGCGCGGGTACGACATCACCCCGTGGCTGCCGTTCCTCACGCGCAGCGTCCAGCTGATGGCGTCCGCCACGACGTACCACTACGAGCCGACGGAGGCGCAGCGGGTCACCGTCGAGAAGGTCCGTCACGACTACGTGCAGACCCTCACGGATCTGTACATCGAGAACATGCTGCGGCCGTTCGCCGCGTTCTTGCACGAGAACGGCATCCTGCTGCGCTCGGAGATCAGCTACGGCTTGCCGTTCGAGCTGACGCGCCCCGGCCCGGAGGTCGACGGCATCGAGACCGAGTCGCTCGAGTTCGGCTCGCAGATCGACGCCTACCGTCTGCTCGCCGGGCCGGCCCACCTGTTCGGCAAGCAGTACTCGTCCGAGACGGGCGCCACGACCCGCAACCACATGCTCGACCACCGGTTCTACGACCAGATCATCGCGACGCAGCTGGCCGCCGGCATCACCAAGACCGTGCTGCACGGGTGGGCGAGCACCGCGGGCGCCGAGGGCGCGACGGAATGGCCGGGGCACGAGGGGATGTGGCCGGCGTTCTCCGAACGCTTCGACCTGCGCCAGCCGGCCAGCGAGTTCTACCCGCAGTGGAACGCGGCGATCGGCCGGGTGCAGTACCTCCTGCGCCAGGGGCGCCCGCGCATCGACGTGGGGATCCTGCGCACAGACCACTTCGTCGACAACATGTCGGGCATGTTCTTCCTCGATCAGGACGGCGCCCGCATCCCCGACGAAGTCGCCTACGGGACGATGTGGATGCGCGACCGCCAGAACCACTGGTGGCAGGACCTCGGCATGCAGGACGCCGGCTGGAGCTACGAGTTCTTCGACGGATCGCTGCTGCTGCGCGACGAGGTGTCGTTCGCCGACGGCATGGTGCAGCCCGACGGGCCGGGCTACCAGGCACTGATCGTGTATCAGGAGGCCCTCGACGCCGACGTCGCCCGGCGGCTGCTGGACTGGGCGCGGGCGGGCCTGCGCGTACTGATCGTCGACGGCGCCCGTGAGCTCAAGCTCCTGATGACCGGGGAGTACATTGTCCACGAGCGCGCCGCCTCCCGCACCCCGGGCCTCGACGGCCGCGACGAGGAACTCGCGGCGATCCTCGCCGAGCTGCGCGCCGAGGCGACCGTCGCAGAGGTCGGCGACCCGGCGGCGACCGTCGCCGCGCTGCGTGGCCTCGGTGTGGCCGGCCGCGCCGAGTTCACGACCGCGAACCAGAGCGTGCTCGGCTACCTGCGCGAGGAGAACGAGCTGCTGCACGTCTACCTCTACAACTTCCTCTACGAGACCGGCGAGGACACCGTCGTGGAGGTCGCCCTCCCCGGCGCCGGCATCCCCTACCGGATCGACCACTGGAGCGGCGACGTCGCCGAGCACCGCGGTGTGCGGCTCGAGGCCGACCGCACGCTCGTATCCGTCGCCCTCGCCCCAGGCGAGATCGCGCTGCTCACCGTGGACCGCTCGCGGCCTGGTGCGGAGTCGGAGCCCGTGGCCCGGGAAACGTTGCAGACGGTCGGCGGTTGGAGCATCACCGTCGAGAGCTGGGATGCCGGCGACGACGAGCTGATCGTGGAAGACCGCGGTCTGGGCTACGAGAGCCGGGAGGTGCGGCCGACGACGAAGGTGACCGCGATCGCAGTCGATGGTGCCGCGCTCCGGCCGTGGACCGAGCTCGCGGGCGTCGGCCCGGAGGTGTCGGGGGTGGCGGAGTACCGCGCGTCGGTGGAGCTCGGCCGGGCGGCGGAGCCGGGCGAGCGCCTCCTGCTTGACCTCGGCTCGACGGCGGGCGGACTCGGCTCGGTGGTCGTGGGCGATGGCGCGGCGCGTGGCTTCGACACCTCACGCCCGGTCGTCGACATCACCGATGCGGTGCACGCCGGGAGCAACGCGATCGTCGTCCGGGTCGCGAGCTCGCTCAACAACCGGCTCATCGCGCGCGGTTACTACGACGACATCCCCGACATGGGTACTCTGCTGCTCGGCCGTCAGGAGGCGCACGTGACCGTGGTGCGTCCCCACGGCCTCCTGGGCCCGGTGACGATCGTCAGCGAGCGCAGCTGAGAGCGAGCGCGGCTGAGATACTGGGCAGCGCGCCCAACAGAGGAGGTGGCAGCGTGTCGGACGACCCCGACCTCTCGCCGGTGATCGAGCAGGACCCGCTGGACCTCCGGCTCTCGATCGCGTCGATCGTCCACTGGGCCGACAGCCGCGAGGTGCGCGTGCGGGTGATGGAGAAGATTGCCTTCCCGGTCGACGACATCCCGATGTTCGTGGTGGTCAACCAGCTGGCCTACCGCGGAGCGCTGCGCCCGACCGACCTGGCGGCGACCCTCGGCACGGGCAAGGCCAACATCTCCAAGATCGTCCGGCGGCTGGAGGAGATCGGCCTGGTCGCGCGTGTGCCCGCCCCGCGCGACGAGCGCAGCGTGCTGGTCGCGCTCACCGGCGCGGGTCGCGAACTCGGTGAGCGCATCATGGAGGTGGCACAGGCCCAGGTGGATGAGGTGACGCTGGGGTGGGATCCCCAGGAGGTCGAGAACCTGCGGCGCTATGTCGCGCGGTTCGCCCGTCAGGCGTTCGCCGGCCTGTCCATGATCCCAGGGCTGCGCGAACGCCCCTGAGTGCGTGCGACATTCGTCACGAATGTCGACATTCGTGCCACGAATCACGACATTCGTCACGAATGTCGTGACCGACGACGACGGCGGTGGTGGCGGCGCCGGTGGTGGCGGCGCCGGTGGTGCGGTCAGCGGGGGGTCGTGCTGGCGCGGATGACCAGTTCGGGCTGGTAGCGGATGTGCCGCGGCTCCAGTGAACGGTCGTCGGCCTCCTCGAGCAGGATCTGCACGGCCGTCTCGCCGATGAGGTGGCTCGGCTGCCGCACCGAGGTGAGCGGTACGACGGACGCTCCGGCGAAGAGGATGTCGTCGTAGCCGACGAGAGCGATCTCGTCGGGCACGGCCAGCTTGCCGCCGATGAGCAGCGACTGCAGGAGGCCGATGGCCAGCAGGTCGTTGGCGGCGAAGACGGCGTCGGGGCGATCCGCTGCGGTGCGATCGGCGACGGTCTGGCCGATCCGCCTGCCCTCGTGCACGGTGAGCGCGTCGCCGAAGACGACCTCCAGAGTCACACCGGGGTGCCGATCGACGACCGAGCGGGCGCCGGCGAGGCGGTCGCTCACCTGCTGGATCGCAGCCGGGCCGCCCACGAAGAGGATCCGGGTGCGGCCGGTGTCGATGAGGTGCTGCGCGGCGAGGGCGCCTCCCGCGACGTCGTCCACCGACACCGAGCTGAAGGTGCTGTCGCTGCTCTCACGGTCGACCAGGACGACCGGGATCTCCCTGTCGCGCATCCGGCGGAGGCGCGGTGCCACGTCGCCGACGGGGGAGAGGAGCACGCCGCGCACGCGGAGCTCCTCGAAGAGGTTGAGATAGCCGGCCTCGCGTTCGCTGCGCTCGTCGCTGTTGCCGACGATGACCTCGTACCCCGCGTCGGACGCCGCGTTCTCGGCGGCCGCGGCCACATCGGTGAAGAACGGGTTGGCGCCGCTGAGGGAGATCAACCCGATCGCCTGGCTGTGGCCGAGGCGCAGTTGACGCGCCGCTTCGTTGCGCACGTACGAGAGCTTCTCCATCGCCAGATGGACGCGCTCGACGGTCTCGGGAGAGACGATGTCGGGCCGGTTGAGCACGTTCGACACCGTTCCGACGGACACCTGAGCCAGCGCGGCGACGTCTTTGACGCTTGCAGAAGCCATGAGTCATTCCTCCCGCGGGCCATAGTAATGGATGCGGTGGTTGAAACGAAACAATTTTCAATAGGGCGGATAGATGTGGACATTCTCAGAGAACAAAAGCTATGAAAAAGCCTGATCAAAGGAGCATTATCAGGACAAGATCAGGACCGATCGGGATTGAACGCACGTTTCAGGTTCGGCTTGCGGGCTCGTTACTGAATCGACACAATTTGTTCTTGACGGGATCCGCCCCAGCAATTACCTTCAGGTGAAGCGTTTCAAAACACCCCACGCACCCAGGGGCGGAAGCGTCCCGAATACAAGGAGGTATTTGATGTTCTCTCGCAGGACGACGACCAAGGTCGTCGCCACTCTCGGCGGGCTCGCCATCGCGGCGCTCGCGCTCGCCGGCTGCAGCTCGTCGGGCGGCAGCTCCGACGGCTCCACCACGATCTCGCTCCTCGCGGGTGGCAACGACCCCGCCAGCACCAAGTTCGCGAACGACCTCGCGTCGGCGTTCCACAAGGCCAACCCGAAGATCACGGTGAAGGTCGAGACCCGTCCCGGCGGAACCGACGGCGACAACCTCATCAAGACCCGCCTCTCGACGGGCGAGATGAACGACGTCTTCCTCTACAACTCGGGATCGCTCTTCCAGGCGCTGCACCCCGACACCCAGCTCCAGCCGCTCACCGACGAGCCGTGGGTGAAGGACCTCACCAGCGATTTCAAGAAGACGGTCAGTACGGACAAGGCCACCTACGGTGCCCCGATGAGCACGTCGTTCAACGGCGGCATCATGTACAACAAGAAGGTCTACGAGAAGCTCGGTCTGACCGTGCCGAAGACCTGGGACGAGTTCATCTCCAACAGCGAGAAGATCAAGGCAGCCGGAATCGTCCCGGTGATCCAGTCCTACGGTGACACCTGGACGAGTCAGCTGTTCGTGCTCGCCGACTTCGCCAACGTCAACGCCCAGGACCCGAAGTGGGCAGCCGATTACACGGCGAACAAGCCCGACGCCAAGTACTCGAAGGAGCCGGCGCTCGCGGGGTTCACGCACACGCAGGAGATCTTCGACAAGGGCCTGATGAACAAGGACTACGCATCCTTGACGAACGTCAACGCCCTCAAGATGCTGGCCACCGGCGAGGGCGCGCAGTACCCGATGATCACGGCCGTGATCAGCAACGTGCTGCAGTCCAACCCCGACCAGATCAACGACATCGGTTACTTCGCGATGCCGGCCGACTCCGGTGAGCCGCACGCGACGGTCTGGGAGCCGGCCGCGGCTTACATCCCGAAGACCACGACCGGTGACAAGCTGACGGCGGCCAAGAAGCTCGTCGCCTTCATCAACTCGCCCACGGGCTGCGACATCCAGAACAGCGCCGGCACCCCGGCCGGTCCGTTCGCGATCAGCACCTGCAAGCTCCCCGCGAACGCTCCGGCGCTCGTGCAGGACGAGCTGAAGTACCAGGAGGACAAGAAGACGGGCCTCGCGCTCGAGTTCCTGTCGCCGATCAAGGGCCCGAACCTGGAGAAGATCCTGATCCAGGTCGGCTCGGGCATCTCGACCGCGCAGCAGGGTGCCGCCCTGTACGACCAGGACGTGAAGGCCCAGGCCCAGCAGCTCGGCATCAAGGGCTGGTGAGCCCTCGCCCGGGCCGGCCTCGCGGCCGGCCCGGGCGGCACCACACACCCCCCCGGAAGACTCGACGAGGAGCAGACTATGTCGACGGCCAGTCCCGCGACCGCAGCCCAAGCGGCCGACATCATCAGCGAGGTGGGGGCCTCGCACACCGGCAAACCCCGGAGATCGCGGATGCGATCGCATTATCCGACGTGGTTCTTCATCCCCGCGATCGTCCTCTATGTGGTCTTCTTCGCGATCCCGACGATCTCGTCCTTCTACTTCTCGCTGACACGGTGGTCGCTGTTCGACTCGCAGTTCATCGGGTTCGCGAACTACGTGCAGTTCTTCCAGGACCCGCAGCTCTACACCAGCTTCATCCACACCCTCATCTACGCGGTCCTCACGTCGGGCGCCAAGGTGATCATCGGGTTCGCGCTCGCGCTGCTGCTGACCGCCCCGGTGGTCGGGCGCGGCTACCTGCGCGCCGTGGTGTTCTTCCCGGTGCTGCTGTCGACCATCGGCGTCGGCATCCTCTGGAAGGCGCTGCTCGACCCGTTCCACGGCATGGTCAACGCCGTGCTCGGCTTCTTCGGGCTGCCGCAGCCGGGCTGGTTCACCGACCCCAACCTCGCGCTCTACACGATCGCCGGAGTCGACATCTGGAAGGGCGTCGGCATCGCCACCCTGATCTTCATGGCCGGAATCGTCGCCATCCCGAACGAGTACTACGAGGCGGCTCGCATCGACGGCGCGGGATACGGGCAGATCCTCCGGCGGATCACCATCCCGCTCAGTCGCGGGGCGACCGCGACGGTCATCATCCTGTCGCTGATCGGCGGACTGCGTTCGTTCGACATCATCTGGGCCACCACCGGAGGGGGCCCGGGCTTCACCAGCGACGTACTCGCATCGGTGATCTACAAGCAGTACCAGGCCGGCTTCTACGGCCTCTCCACGGCAGGCAACGTGGTGCTCTTCCTCGTGGTCACGCTGATCATGGTGCCGCTGTCGTACGTCCTCAACAGAAAGCAGGTGGAGCTGTGACCGCCGCCAAGACCCGCGCCTGGATCGTCGGCGTCATCGCGATCCTGGTCTCCGTCGTCGTCTTCCTCATCCCGTTCACCTTCGTCGTGCTCCAGGCCGCCAAAACCCCCGAGGACGCCTCCAGCCTCTCCTTCACCTGGCCCAAGGAGTGGCTGTTCTTCCCCAACCTGGTCGCGGTGCTCCAGAGCAACGACGGCCTGATCTGGCGGGCGTTCCTGAACTCGTTCGTGCTCACGGTCGGGTCGGTGGCGCTCATGGTGATCCTGTCCGCGATGGCCGGCTACATCCTGGCGCGCAAGCGCAGCAAGTGGGGCCCGGTCGTGAACTTCTTCGTGCTCGCCGGCCTGATCGTGCCGCCCGCCGTCGTGCCGACCATCTGGGTGCTGCAGGGCGTGGGCCTCTACAAGACCATGCCGGGCATGATCCTCATCGAGACGACCTTCGGCCTGTCGTTCTGCATCCTGCTGTTCCGGGCGTTCTTCAACACGGTGCCCAAGGAGCTCGACGAGGCGGCGGTGCTCGACGGCGCCGGCCGGGTGCGCCTGTTCTTCCAGGTCATCCTGCCGCTGCTGCGCCCTGTGATCGTGACCGTGATCGTCGTGCAGTCGGTGTTCGTGTTCAACGACTTCGCCGGTCCGCTGTACTTCCTGCCCGGCTCCGACAACGCGACCGTGCAGACCACGCTCTACACGTTCTCGGGGCAGAACCTGAGCTTCTACAACCTGCTCTTCATGGACATCCTGCTCATCACCATCCCGCCGCTGGTCGCCTACATCTTCTTCAACCGCCAGATCGTCGCCGGCATGACCAGCGGCGCCGTCAAGGGCTGACGGCGGACGAATCCGACCATCGCAGAACACGACAACCGAACGAGACGAAAACGAGAGAGACGACAACCATGACTTGGCACGCCCAGATGATCGCCGCCGACGAAGACTTCGCCGGAGCCCCGCTGCTGCGCGGGGAGTTCACGCTCGAGGAGGGTCACGGCGCCGTGACCCGCGCCACCCTGGCCATCACCGCCCACGGCGTGCTGGAGGCGTGGCTCAACGGTCGCGCGGTCTCCGACGACCTCCTCACCCCCGGTTGGAGCAGCTACGAGTGGCGGCTGCGCTACGCGACCTACGACGTCACCGACCTGGTGCACGCGGCATCCTCCGAGAGCAGCGCCGTGCTCGGAATCGCGCTCGGCAAGGGCTGGTTCGGCGGCCGCCTGGGCTGGTCGGGCAAGGGCTCCTGGTACGGCGACACCCTCGGGGCCTTCGCGCAGCTGGAGGTGGAGTTCGCCGACGGCAGCACCCAGTTCGTGGTCACCGACGACAGCTGGGCGAGCGGCCCGAGCGCTGTGCTCGAGAACGATCTGTACGACGGCGAGACCATCGACGCCCGCCTGCGCGACGACGCCTGGAAGATGCCCGGGTTCTCGGGCGAAGGCTGGACCGGCACCCATGCAGTCGATTTCGACACGGCCCAGCTCGAGCCGTACATCGGCCCGTCGGTGAAGCGCTGGGCGAGTCTCCCCGTGCAGGAGATCAGCACCTCCCCCTCGGGCAAGACGCTGGTGGACTTCGGGCAGAACCTGGTCGGCTGGATCAAGGTGCGCGTGCAGGGCCCCGCCGGCACGGAGGTGACCATCCGGCACGCCGAGGTGCTCGAGCACGGCGAGCTGGGGGTGCGTCCGCTGCGCTCGGCGAAGGCCACCGACCGCTACATCCTCAGCGGTGGAGCCGACGAGTTCGAGCCCACGTTCACCTTCCACGGCTTCCGCTATGCGGAGATCGAGGGCTGGCCGGGCGAGCTGCAGGCGGATGACCTGACGGCCATCGCGGTCGGCTCGGAGCTGACGCGCATCGGCGAGTTCAGCAGCTCCGACCCGCTGCTCAACCAGTTCCACGAGAACGTGGTGTGGGGGATGCGCGGCAACTTCCTCGACGTACCCACCGACTGCCCGCAGCGCGACGAGCGGCTCGGCTGGACCGGCGACATCGCGGCGTTCGCGCCGACGGCCGCGTTCCTGTACGACGTGGACGCCTTCCTGTCCGACTGGCTGGTCGACCTCGACCTCGAGCAGCAGCACCACGACGGGATCGTCGGCTTCGTCATCCCGGACGTGCTCAAGTTCCACGACCGCGACCGCTCGTCGGAGTTCGGTGTTCCCGACTCGACGGCGATCTGGTCGGACGCTGCGGTGTGGGTGCCGTGGACGCTGTACCAGGCGTACGGCGATCGGGAGGTGCTGAAGCGGCAGTTCGGCTCGATGACCTCGCACGTGCGGCGGGTGAAATCGCTGCTGTCGCCGACCGGTGTCTGGGATGCGAACTTCCAGTTCGGCGACTGGCTCGACCCGGATGCGCCGCCGGAGAACCCGGCGGCCGCCAAGGCCGACAAGGGCGTCGTGGCGACCGCGTGCGCCTACCACTCGGCGCGGATCGTGGCCGATACCGCCGCACTGCTCGGCCGCGCCGACGAGGAGGCCGAGTTCCGTGCGATCGCGAACGACCTCCGGGAGGCCTTCAACCGGGAGTACGTGCGTGATGGCGTCGTCACGAGCGACTGCACCACGGTCTACGCCTTGGCCATCCAGTTCGGGCTGCTCGACCCGGCCGACGAGGAGGTCGCGGGCGATCGGCTCGCGGAGCTCGCGGCCGAAGCCGGCTACCGCATCTCGACGGGCTTCGCCGGCACGCCGTTCATCGCCGACGCGCTGACCAAGACCGGGCACACCGACGTCGCCTACCGGCTCCTGCTGGAGAAGGAGTGCCCGTCCTGGCTCTACCCGGTCACCATGGGCGCGACGACCGTGTGGGAGCGCTGGGACTCGATGCTGCCGGACGGCACCATCAACCCGGGCGAGATGACCTCCTTCAACCACTACGCGCTCGGCGCGGTCGCCGACTGGATGCACCGCGTCGTGGGCGGCCTCGCGCCACTGGAGCCGGGTTACGCGTCGGTGCTCGTCGCTCCGCAGCCGGGCGGCGGTCTCACGGAGGCGGCCACCTCGCTCGAGACCCCGCACGGCCGGGTGTCGGTGCGCTGGAGCCTCGATGGCGACCTGCTGACGGTCGACGCCGAGCTCCCCGACGGGGTCGGCGGCATCCTGCGGCTGCCCGGCCGCGAGGACCAGCAGTTGAGCGGCGGACCGGTCTCGGTCACCGCGGAGCTTCCCGCATCCGTCGGCGCGGCGCGCTGAGAGCGATGGGGAGGTGATCGGCATGCGGCGCGGACGTCTCTGCTCGACTCCGCGCCGCATGCGCGGTGGAGGAGGGCACCGTGCTATCCTTTGAATCGATTCAGCTTGAATCGATTCAGTACGACGAAGGAGTTGACGTGGAACGGGTCTGCTTCACGATGCGGCTCAAGCCGGAGCGCGTGGACGAGTACCTGATCGCTCACGAGACGGTCTGGCCGGACATGCTCGACGCGCTGCGCGACACCGGCTGGCGCGGCTACTCCCTCTTCATCGACCGCGAGGCCGCGCTGGTCGTCGGCTACCTCGAGACCGACGACTTCGAGGGCGCCGTCGCCGCGATGAACGAGCGCGACGTCAACGCACGCTGGCAGGAGACCATGGCCGGCTTCTTCGCCGAGGAGGCCGCTCCCGACTCCACCATGAGGCGCCTCGACGAGTACTTCCATCTCCCCTGAGTCCGCCCGCCGCCCGGCACACCACGACTTCCAAGACACCCACGAAAGGGAGAACATGACCCTCACCGACGACATCCGTTCGCAGCTCGCGCTGCAGGCGATCGAGCTGCCCTCGTGGGCGTTCGGCAACTCGGGCACGCGGTTCCGCGTCTTCGGCACGCCGGGCACGGCCCGCGACCCGTTCGAGAAGATCTCGGACGCCGCGCAGGTGCACAAGCACACCGGGCTCGCGCCGACGGTCGCTCTGCACATCCCGTGGGACAAGGTGGACTCGTACGCCGACCTGCGCAAGCACGCCGAGGACAACGGGGTCGAGCTGGGCACGGTCAACTCGAACACGTTCCAGGACGACGACTACAAGTTCGGGTCGGTGACCCACTGGGACGACCGGATCCGGCAGAAGGCGATCGATCACCACTTCGAGTGCATCGACATCATGAACGAGACCGGGTCGCGCGACCTGAAGATCTGGCTCGCCGACGGCACGAACTACCCGGGCCAGGACTCGCTGCGGGCGCGGCAGGATCGGCTGGCCGACAGCCTCCAGAAGATCTACGAGCGGATCGGCGAGGGTCAGCGGCTGGTGCTCGAGTACAAGTTCTTCGAACCGGCGTTCTATCACACGGATGTGCCGGACTGGGGGACCAGCTACGTGCAGACCGCCGCTCTCGGCGACCGTGCGGTGGTGTGCCTGGACACCGGCCATCACGCACCGGGCACGAACATCGAGTTCATCGTCATGCAGCTGCTGCGGCTGGGGAAGCTCGGCTCGTTCGACTTCAACAGCCGGTTCTACGCCGACGACGACCTGATCGTGGGCGCGGCCGACCCGTTCCAGCTGTTCCGGATCGTGTTCGAGGTGATCCAGGGCGGGGGCTACGCCAACCCGGACGTGGCGTTCATGCTCGACCAGTGCCACAACCTGGAGGCGAAGATCCCGGGGCAGATCCGCTCGGTGCTCAACGTGCAGGAGGCCACCGCCAAGGCGCTGCTGGTCGACACGGAGGCGCTGGCTGCCGCGCAGGCCGCCGGCGACGTACTCGCGGCCAACGCGGTGTTCATGGACGCGTTCAACACGGATGTCCGCGCCGACCTGGCCGCCTGGCGCGAGTCGCGCGGCCTGCCCGCCGATCCGATGGCCGCGTACAAGGCCTCCGGCTACCAGCAGAAGATCGAGACCGAGCGCGTCGGCGGCACCCAGGCCGGCTGGGGCGCCTGAGCGCCCGCACCATCCCCAGACCTCCACGCAGAAGGAACCACGCAGAATGACGAACGAGACCATCGCGGCCCTCCTGGCCCGCTCGAACCGCCTCGGCGCCGACCCGAAGAACACGAACTATGCCGGGGGCAACACGTCCGCCAAGGGCGTGGAGACCGACCCGGTGACCGGCGAGCCGGTGGAGCTGCTGTGGGTGAAGGGCTCCGGTGGCGATCTCGGCACGCTGACCGAGCAGGGTCTGGCGGTGCTGCGGCTGGACCGGCTCCGCGCCCTGCGGAACGTCTACCCGGGTGTGGAGCGCGAGGACGAGATGGTCGCGGCGTTCGACTACACACTGCACGGAAAGGGCGGCGCCGCGCCGTCGATCGACACGGCCATGCACGGGCTGGTGGATGCGGCGCACGTCGACCACCTGCACCCGGACTCGGGCATCGCGATCGCGACCGCGGCCGACGGTGAGGCGCTGACCGAGAAGGTGTTCGGCGGTCGTGTGGTGTGGGTGCCGTGGCGGCGTCCCGGCTTCCAGCTGGGCCTCGACATCGCCGCGATCAAGCAGGCGAACCCGGATGCGATCGGCACCGTGCTGGGTGGGCACGGCATCACCGCGTGGGGCGACACCAGTGAGGAGGCGGAGGCCAACTCGCTGTGGATCATCCAGACCGCCGCCGACTACATCCAGGCCAACGGGAGGCCCGAGCCGTTCGGTCCGCGCATCGCGGCGAACGAGCCGTTGGCCCCCGCCGAGCGCCGGGCGAAGGCCGCCGCGCTTGCCCCGACGATCCGCGGGCTGGCGTCGACGGACAAGCCGCAGGTCGGCTCCTTCACCGACGACGACGTGGTGCTCGACTTCCTCGCGTCGGCCGAACACTCCCGGCTGGGTGGCCTCGGCACCTCCTGCCCCGACCACTTCCTGCGCACCAAGGTCAAGCCGCTGATCCTCGACCTCCCGGCCGACGCCTCCATCCAGGACTCGATCGCCCGGCTGGCGGAGCTGCACGAGCAGTACCGCGCCGAGTACACCGCCTATTACGAGCGGTACGCGACGCCCGAGTCACCCGCCATGCGCGGCGCGGACCCGGCGATCGTGCTCATCCCGGGCGTCGGGATGTTCTCCTACGGCAAGGACAAGCAGACCGCCCGGGTCGCCGGCGAGTTCTACATCAACGCGATCAACGTGATGCGTGGCGCCGAGGCGCTCTCGCACTACGCCCCGATCGACGAGGCCGAGAAGTTCAACATCGAGTACTGGTCGCTGGAGGAGGCCAAGCTGCGGCGGCTGCCCAAGCCGAAGTCGCACGCCGGCCGGATCGCGCTCGTCACCGGCGCGGCCTCCGGCATCGGCAAGGCCATCGCGACGCGGCTGGCGGCCGAGGGCGCGTGCGTCGTCATCGCCGACCTCGACCTTCAGAAGGCGCAGGCCGCCGCGGCGGAGCTCGGTGGCACGGACGTCGCGATCGGCGTGGCGGCGAACGTCACCAGCGAGTCCGACATCCAGGCGGCCATCCAGGAGGCGCTGCTGCAGTTCGGCGGCCTCGACCTGATCGTCAACAACGCCGGCCTGTCCATCTCCAAGCCGCTGCTGGAGACCACCGAGGCCGACTGGGACCTCCAGCACGACGTCATGGCCAAGGGGTCGTTCCTGGTGTCCAAGGCGGCGGCGAAGGTCCTCATCGAGCAGGGCCTCGGCGGCGACATCGTCTACATCTCCTCCAAGAACTCGGTGTTCGCCGGACCGAACAACATCGCCTACTCGGCGACCAAGGCCGACCAGGCCCACCAGGTGCGGCTGCTGGCGGCCGAGCTCGGCGACTACGGGGTGAAGGTCAACGGCATCAACCCCGACGGCGTCGTGCGCGGCTCCGGCATCTTCGCCGGTGGCTGGGGCGCCAAACGCGCCGCCGTCTACGGTGTGCCGGAGGAAGAGCTGGGCGCGTACTACGCACAGCGCACGCTGCTCAAACGCGAGGTCCTCCCGGAGAACGTCGCCAACGCGGTCGCCGTGCTCACCTCCAGCGACCTCGACCACACCACCGGACTCCACATCCCCGTCGACGCGGGCGTCGCGGCGGCCTTCCTGCGATGAGCACCGGCCCTGCGGTGAGCGCCGGGCGCACGGGAGCGGTCGCGGCCGTCGACCTGGGCGCGACCAGCGGGCGCGTCATGCACGCGCGCGTCGGCGCGAACACGCTCGAGCTCACCGAGGCGGCACGCTTCCCGAACACGCCCGTGCGGTTGTGGGAAGGCGACCGCCCGGCGCTCCACTGGGACGTGACCGGCCTCTTCTCGCGTGTCGTGGAGGGGCTGGGTGCAGTCGCGCGGTCGGAGCCGGGGCTCGCGAGCGTGGGCGTCGATGCCTGGGCCGTCGACTACGGGCTGCTGCGCGCGGGCCGGCTGCTCGGCGAGCCGTACCACTATCGCGACGAGCGCACCGCCGAGGGCGTCTCGCTGGTGCACGCGCGCGTGCCGGCGGAGCAGCTGTACCGCGAGGGCGGCCTCCAATTCCTCCCGTTCAACTCGCTCTACCAGCTGGTGCACGACCAGGAGACCGGGGTGTCGGAGGCCGCAGACGGCTTCCTGCTCGTGCCCGACCTCATCACCTACTGGCTGAGCGGACAGCCGATCGCCGAACGCACCAACGCCTCGACGACCGGGCTGCTCAGCGCGGACGGGTCGTGGAACGATGCGCTCATCGAACGACTGGGCCTGCGTCGGTCGCTGTTCCCGCAGCTCGTCGACGCAGGTGCGACCGTCGGAGCGCTGCTGCCGTCGCTCGACCTCCCGTTCGCCGGAGCCGGCCCCGCCGTCACCGCGGTCGGATCGCACGACACCGCGTCCGCGGTCGTCGCCGTGCCCATGGACGCGACCCGGGCCGCCTACATCTCGTGCGGCACCTGGGGACTGGTGGGCGTCGAGCTGTCGCAGCGGGTCGTCAGCGACGAGGGCCGCGCGGCCAACTTCACGAACGAGGGGGGCGTGGACGGCCGCGTCCGCTACCTCCACAACGTGATGGGGTTGTGGCTGCTGAGCGAGTCGATCCGCGAGTGGCAGCGGCGCGGCCTCCCCGTGAGCCTGGAGACCCTGCTGGCGGAGGCGGCCGAGCTGCCGCGGCCTTCGGAGCTGTTCGACGCCGACGATCCGCGGTTCCTCGCGCCGGGCGACCTCCCATCGCGCATCGCCGACTGGTTCGCCGAGCGCGGGCTGCGCGCTCCCGCGAGCCCGGCCGGGACGGTGCGCGTGATCATCGAGAGCCTGGCCGAGGCGTTCGCCGGCTCCGTGCGAACCGCGTCCGAGCTTTCCGGCGTGCCGGTGGACACGGTGCACATCGTCGGTGGGGGAGCGCGCAACGCCCTGCTCTGCCAGGCGACGGCCGACCGCAGTGGGCTCCCGGTGCTGGCCGGTCCCGTGGAGGCGACGGCGCTCGGCAACGCGCTGGTCCAGGCGCGGGCGGCCGGCTTCATCTCCGGCGACCTGGAGACCCTGCGGGCGCTGATCGCTCGCCACTACGCGCCGGTGCGATACGAGCCCGCACGGGTGGGAGTGCGCTGATGGAGCACCACGAGCGGGCGATCGAGCGCTACGTCGACCAGGTCTCGGCCGATCCGGAGGTGCTGGCGGTGATCGTGAGCGGCTCGGTGGCGCGCGGCGCGGAGCGGTCGGACTCGGACGTCGACCTCTACCTGGTGGTCGGCGAGCGGCGCTGGGACGAAGCCTACGCAGCGCGCCGCCTGATGTACACGAGTACCGAGGGCATCGGGTACGACGAGGGCTACTTCGACATCAAGCTCGCGACGCTCCCCTACCTCGACGACGCCGCCGAGCGCGGCGACGACCCGGTGCGCGACTCCTTCGCATCGGCGCGCGTGGTGTTCAGCCGGGTGCCCGACCTGGAGGCGCGGCTCGCGCGAGTCGTGGAGCTGCCGGCGTCGGACTGGTCGGACCGGGTCGCCGGGTTCGTCGCGCAGTGTCGCCTGCACGGCGGGTACTTCCTGCAGCAGGCCTACGAGCACGACGACCCGCTGCTGCTCGCCCACGCGTCCGTGCACCTGGCGACCTCCGCCGCGCGGGCGCTGCTCGCCCACAACCGGGTGTTCTTCCCGGGACCGAAGTACCTGCGGGAGCGCGTCGCAGGGCTGCCGTCGGCGACTCCAGGGTTCGGCGGACTGCTGGACGCGGTGATCGCTGAGCCGTCGCCGGTGACCGCCTCCGCGCTGCTGGCCGTCGTGGAGGCTGCGGTCGGCGACGCGCTGCCCCACGAGGAGACGCTGTCACGCTTCGTGCTCGACAACGAGCTCGCCTGGCGCTACCGCACCGCCCCTCCCGAATACTCGTGAGGGCGCTGCCTGTGCGCCGCCCGGTGGTGCGAGCGTTCCCGCGCCCACGAGCGGGGACGCAACACGCCGCTGCGCGCGTGCGGAGACGGCATGTTGCGCCCCCGCTGAGCACGCCGCGCGATCAGCTTGCGCGCGTCGCGGTCGCCTCGACCTCCTCGAGCTCTTCGCGGGCCTCCTCGCGCGGGCTCAGCTCCACGCGCGGTCGCAGCCCGGAGAAGCGCACCCGCATCCCGCGGTATCTCACCAGGTAGAAGACGCCGACGAGCGCCGCGGCGAAGCCGCTCGCGGCGCCGACGCCCATCGCCCACCGCGGCCCGAACGTGTCGGCGACCCAGCCGACGATCGGTGCGCCGATCGGGGTGCCGCCCATGAAGATCGCCATGTAGATGGCCATCACCCGGCCGCGCAGCAGCGGGTCCGTCGTCATCTGCACCGTGCCGTTCGCCGTGGTCATCAGGGTCTGCGACGAGACTCCGATGAGGATGAGCGCGACGGCGAACAGCCAATAGGTCGGCATCACCGCGGCGATCGCGCAGCCCGCGCCGAAGAACGCCGCTCCGGCGAACAGCAGCGAGATCCGCGGCCGTTCGCGTCGCGCCGAGAGCAGTGCGCCCACGACCGATCCGATCGCCATGATCGACGACAGGAGGCCGTACTCGCCGGCTCCCTGGTGGAAGACGGTCACCGACATCGTCGAGATGAAGATCGGGAAGTTGAGACCGAAGGTCCCGATGAGGAACACCATGACCAGGATGACCAGGATGTCCGGACGCCGTCGCACGTAGCGGAAGCCGTCGACCAGGCCGCCGCGGCTGCGCTTGGCGCGCTCGGCGCGGTACAGCTTCTCTGTGCGGAGCATCATGAGCGACAGCAGAACGGCGCCGAAGGTCGCCGCGTTGATGAGGAACACCCAGCCGGCGCCGACGGCGGCGGTGAGGAGGCCGGCGACCGCGGGGCCGAGCAGGCGGGCGGCGTTGAACGATGCCGAGTTGAGCGCCACGGCGTTCGAGAGGTTCGGGCCGGCGACCAGCTCGGAGACGAAGGTCTGCCGGGCGGGCGCGTCGAACGCGGCGACCACGCCGAGCAGCAGCGCGAACACGTAGACGTGCCAGAGCTGCACGGCCCCGGTGACGGTGAGGATGCCGAGACCCAGCCCGAGCAGGCCCATGAGCCCCTGCGTCATCATCAGCAGGCGGCGGCGGTCGAGGTGGTCGGCGGCCCAGCCCGTCACCGGCAGGAGCAGCAGCTGCGGCGCGAACTGGAGCGCCATGACGAAGCCGACGGCGGCAGCGTTGTTGTGCGTGAGCTGGGTCAGGACGATCCAGTCCTGCGCCGTGCGCTGCATCCATGTGCCGACGTTGGAGACCAACGCCCCGGCCGCCCAGATGCGGTAGTTGACGCCGGCGAGCGACCGGAACATCGCGCTCACGAGTCGGCGAGCTCTCGGAGGATCGTGGCGGCCTCGGCGAGCGTCTCGCGCTGTTCGGGTGTCAGGGTGCGCAGCCGCTGGTGCAGCCACGCGTCGCGCCGTCGCCGGGTCTCTGCGACCAATCGGAGACCGGCCTCGGTGGGGACGACGACGACCTTGCGCCCGTCGACGGCATCGGCGGTGCGCTGCACGTAGCCGGCCTCCTCGAGGTGGTTGACCGTGCGGTTCATGGAGGGCGGGGTGACGCGCTCGTGCTCGCTCAGCCTCCCGATCGTGCCGGACCCCTCGCGGACGAGGAAGGCGAGCGTGGAGGTCTGGGTGTCGCTCAGCTCGTCGTCCTCCTTTTCGGCGCGGAGCCGCCGCGAGAGGCGTGCGACGGCGACACGCAGTGCGCTGCTGAGGTCGTGTGTCGAGAGCCGTCCCATAGATAGTTAGCCTAACAAATTAGGCTGGCTAAACAAAGATGCGTTCGCCCGCAGCGTGCCAGAATGAGCCCGTGCAGCGAGAGTTCAGCGCCGACGACGGCCTCCGCATCTTCTTCGACGTCTACGACGCCGAGCGCCCGCGGGCGGCGGTTCAGCTCGCACACGGCGTGGGCGAGCACGCCGGCCGTTACCGCGCGCTGGCCGAGCACCTGATCGCCGCGGGATACCGCGTGTACGCCGACGACCACCGCGGCCACGGGCGCACCGGGCTCGAACAGTGGCACGGCGACGCGTCGAAGCTCGGCAGGCTCGGCCCCGGCGGCCTGCGTGCGGCGCTCCGGGACCTCCGCGCCTTCACCCGCCTCATCCGCGACGAGAACCCCGACCTGCCCCTCGTGTTCGTCGGTCACAGCTGGGGGTCGCTGATGGGCCAGATGACCCTCAACCGCCATTCGGCCGACTACGACGCCGCGGTGCTCTCCGGCACCGCCTACCGGATGGTCGGCTCGATGAACAGCGGCGACCTCAACAAGCGGCACGCGCACCTCGGCACCACGGGCGCCGAGTGGCTGAGCCGCGATCCGGCGGTCGCCCAGGCGTTCATCGACGATCCGCTCTGCACGCTGGTGCCGTTGCAGAAGCTGTTCGGGATGGCCGACGCCGCCCGCCTGCTCGGCCGGCCGGCCCGGCACCTCGAGCGCGACCTCCCGCTGCTCATCCAGGTCGGCGACGACGACCCGCTGGGCGGCGAGGCCTCGGCCCGCAAGCTCGAGCGCTCGTACCGCACGCGTTCGGGGCTCAGCGACGTGACCACGATCGTCTACCCGGGCGCCCGTCACGAGATCTTCAACGAGACGAATCGCGAGGAGGTCTTCGCCGACCTCACCGCCTGGCTCGACCCCCGCATCCCCGCCCGCTGATCCATCACTCCCGGACTTCTGCACGCGACGCGCCGGGCTGCAGCGTGTATGAGTCCGGAAGCGATGGGTGCTCGGCGGCGGATTTAGGCTGGGGGCATGCATGGTGAGTACAAGGTGCCCGGTGGCAAGCTCGTCGTCGTCGATCTGGAGGTCGTGGACGGCCTGATCTCCGGGTTCCGGCTCGCGGGCGACTTCTTCCTCGAGCCCGACACGGCGCTCGAGGCCATCGACGCCGCGGTCAACGGCCTCCCCGCCGAGAGCGACTCCAAGGCGATCGCCGCCGCGGTCAAGCAGGCCCTCCCGGAGGGCGCCCTGCTGCTCGGCTTCTCGCCGGAGGCCGTCGCGGTGGCCGTCCGCCGCGCTCTCGCCCGCGCCACCAGCTGGCGCGACTACGACTGGCAGATCGTGCACGCGAAGGCCGTCTCGCCGCAGCTCCACCTGGCGCTCGACGAGGTGCTGACCACGGAGGTGGGGGAGGGCCGGCGCGGGCCGACCCTGCGCATCTGGGAGTGGGACGAGCCGGCGGTGGTGATCGGGAGCTTCCAGTCGGTGAAGAACGAGGTCGACCCGGTGAACGCCGAGAAGTACGGCGTGCAGGTGGTCCGCCGCATCACGGGAGGCGGTGCGATGTTCATGGAGGCGGGCTCCGTCGTCACGTACTCCATCTACGCTCCCGCCGACCTGGTGCAGGGGATGAGCTTCGCCGACAGCTACGCCTTCCTCGACGAATGGGCCATCATCGCGCTCAAGTCGCTCGGGATCGACGCGAGCTACGTTCCGCTCAACGACATCACCAGCCCGAAGGGCAAGATCGGCGGCGCCGCCCAGAAGCGGCTGGGCTCGGGCGCCGTGCTGCACCATGTCACCATGAGCTACGACATGGACGGCCAGAGGATGACCGAAGTGCTTCGCATCGGCCGCGAGAAGATCAGCGACAAGGGCATCACCAGCGCCGCCAAGCGGGTGGATCCGCTGCGCAGCCAGACCGGCCTGACCCGGGCCGAGATCATCGAGCAGCTCAAGCTGACGTTCCGCAACCTGTACGGAGCCACAGAAGGCGACCTCACCGACGCCGAGTACGCCGAGGCCGAGCGGCTGGTGGCCGAGAAGTTCGCGACGGACGCCTGGCTCTACCGCGTGCCGTGACGCCGGTCCGCCCGGCGAGCGGCCCGCGCAGCCTTTGTCCTTCCTGTGCGTCCACCGGGCCTCCGCGGCCGCTCCGGTACCCTTGACGGGTGAACTGGTGGGTCGTGATCGTCGTGGGCATGCTCGTCGCGGTGATCGTGACGGGCGTGAAACTGGGCTGGATCGACCTCTCCAACAAGGCGAACCGGGGCTCCGGAACCGTGAGCGGCGCCATCGGCGGCTCCTTCGACGAGATCTTCGCGCCGACCCGCCACGAGGCTCAGCAGGAGCTGGACCGCCAGTCGTTCCTCCCCGCGCCGGCCCCGCTCCCGGGCGACGGCGGCCCGGGCGTCTGGGAGGCCGGCAAGATCACGATCGACCTCGGCTCGGCCGGCCGTGGGCAGCGCTCCGAAGGCCGTACGCCGTCCGAGGAGGGTCGCGCCACGACGCGCACGTCCGACTCCCACCGCGGCTGACGCCGACGGGCCGCGTCACCGCGGGCCGGGTGCGGTCAGCGGCGCTGCAACGCCTGGTACTCGGGGTGGTCCTGCAGCCACCGCCGCACGTAGGGGCAGGTCGCGACGACCCGCAGCGACGTGCGGTCGCGCACGTCGTCGAGCGCCGTCTGCACCAGCTCGGACGCCATTCCGCGCTCCCGTTTCTCGGGGTCGACCTCCGTGTGCACGAAGACGATCGCGTCGTCGCGGAGCTCGTATTCGGCGACCCCGATCACCTCGCCGTCCTTCACCAGGGCGTAGCGGGACTGGTCGGGCTGCTTCTCGACGGTCAGCGTCATGCCGTCAGGCTACCCTCTGCCCGCGCCGGCACCGCCCATGCGCGAGAATGGACGTATGTCCGAGCCCGCTCCCGCTGCGCCTCCCGCCGCGCTGTGGCGGCCGGACGGACCCAGCACGGTTGTCCACGCCGACAACCTGGACGTCGTGACCGGCCTTCCGTCCGGAGCCTTCCAGCTCATCTACCTCGACCCGCCCTTCAACACCGGACGCGCGCAGGCGCGCCGGCGCACCACGGCCGTCCGAACGGAAGCCGGCGCCGGTAGCGTGATCGGGTTCCAGGGACGCAGCTACGAGCGCATCAAGGGCGACCTCCTGAGCTACGACGACCGGTTCGAGGACTACTGGGGGTTTCTGGAGCCGCGACTGATCGAGGCGTGGCGGCTCCTCACCGACAGTGGGACGCTGTACCTCCACCTCGACTACCGCGAGTCGCACTATGCGAAGGTGCTGCTCGACGCGCTCTTCGGCCGGGAGGCGTTCCTGAACGAGATCGTGTGGGCGTACGACTACGGCGCCAAGGCCAAGAACCGGTGGCCGGCCAAGCACGACACGATCCTGGTGTACGTGAAGAATCCGGGCGGCTACTACTTCGACTCCGCGGCGGTCGACCGCGAGCCGTACATGGCGCCGGGACTCGTCACGCCCGAGAAGGCCGAGCTCGGCAAACTGCCCACGGACGTCTGGTGGCACACCATCGTGTCGCCGACCGGCCGTGAGAAGACCGGCTATCCCACCCAGAAGCCGGAGGGCGTCCTGCGCCGCATCGTGCAGGCCTCCAGCCGAGAGGACGACTGGGTGCTCGACTTCTTCGCCGGCAGCGGCACGACCGGCGCCGTGGCGGCGGGGCTCGGCCGCAGGTTCCTGCTGGTGGACAGCAGCGCGGACGCGATCGCCGTGATGCGTGCGCGGTTCGCCGACGACGTGCGGTTCGAGGGGCCGCCGAGGGGCGCGTAAACGCCCTCAAAACCCCCGAATGAGGGCGTCTACGCGCCCTTCGACGGGACTTCGCGCTCGACGTGTGCTTTGAGCGCTCGCATCGTGCGGGCGCTCTCGGTGGAGGCCATCCGCACGAAGACGGGTTCGACCATGCGGTAGATGCCGTGCGTGGTCAGCTCGCCGACGCGGGTGACCGTGGTGCGGTCTCCGGAGTTCGCGACCCGGTAGACGATCAGCGCATCGACGCGCCCGGACCGTTTGGCCTGGTGGAACCGGAGCTCGCGGTCCCGCCGCTCCTCGAGCAGCTCGCCGCGCATCCTCCCGATCATCGTCGAGTCCTCGTAGGTCGGTGGCGACGCGTCCGCCGGATGTGCCGGTGTGCGGGTGCCGCGGTAGACCATCGAGTGCCTGAGCCACGCGGCGTAGCCGTCGACGGAGCGCAAGGCAACGAACACGTCGTGCGCGGGCGCGTCGATGTCGATCACGTTGGTGAAACTCCTCATGCTGCTCGTCCTACCGTGCGCGCGGCCGGCGCACCACCCGATTGCATGCGGAACCCCCTCGGACTTTCCAGGAGTTCCCGGGAACGGTGTGGGAGGGTTGATGACTATGCGACCCGCCGCACTCCGAGCCCTCCCGTTCCTCTGGGGTGCCCTGGGAGCGACTGCTCTGTTCGTCGGGGTCTACCTGTTCTTCGTGCGCAGCTACGTCGGCCAGGTGATCGACGAGCGGTCGTTCGCCGGCGCCAACGCGTGGAAGGGCGACCTGATCGAATTCGCCCACTCGTTCCTCAACGCCCTGCCCGTGGCCGCGGTCGTCATCGGGGCGATCATGGCACTCGTCATCGTGATCGTGCGACGCAACTGGCTCGTGTTCGCCATCGCCGCAGGGGCGGCGATCGCCGCCAACGTGAGCACCCAGGTGCTCAAGTACTCGGTGCTGTCCCGCCCCGCCAAGGGTGTGGACACGGGCCTCGCGAACTCTCTCCCGTCCGGCCACACGGCCGTGGCGGCCTCCGCCGCACTGCTGGTCTTCCTGGTGACGGCGCCGCGATACCGTCCGCTCGCCGCAGTGCTCGGCTCGATCTTCACGATCGCCGCGGGCGCTTCGACGCTGGTGGAGCAGTGGCACCGGCCGAGCGACGTCATCGCGGGCATGCTCGTGGTGGCGTTCTGGGCGTGCATCGCCGGGCTGCTGCTCGCCGGCCTCGGGCTGCGGCCCGCCGACCCGCCCGTGCGGTCGAAGCTGTGGGCGCTGGTGTGGATCGCAGGCGCCTGCGGCATCGCCGCCGCCGTCGCCCTGGTGGTCACCTACGACTCGACGCAGAACGGCACCGAGCACCTCTTCATCGCCTACGCGGGAGGCGTCTCCGCGATCGCGACGACCGGCTTCGCGCTCGCCGTGGTGGGCAACCGGATGTACCGCCGCCTCGGCTGACGGGCATCCGTTCCGCTGGAGACCGGCTCAGGAGCTCTGGCGCACGACCAGCTCGGTGGGCAGCAGGGTCACCCGGTCGACGGGTTCGCCGGCGAGCCTGCGCACGAGCACGCGGGCCATCGTCTCGCCGAGACCGATCGACGGCTGGTGCACCGTCGTGAGGGGCGGGGTCGCCGTGAGCCCGAAGTTGTCGTCGTCGAAGCCGACGACCGCGATGTCGCCCGGGATGTCGAGGCCGGCCTCGTGGATCGCCGAGTATGCGCCGGCGGCCATCTGGTCGTTCGCGGCGAACAGGCCGTCGATCGGCCGGCCGGTCGCGAGCAGTCTCCGCATGGCCTCCAAGCCGGAGTACGGGGAGAAGTCGCCGTACTCGACGAGCGACGTGTCGAGCCCGTGCGCCCGGAGGGCGTCCCGCCAGCCCGTGAAGCGGTCGAGGCCGGCGGGCATGTCCTGCGGGCCGGTGATGAGGGCGATGTTCCTGCGCCCCCGAGCGATCAGGTGCTCGGCGGCTCCGGCCGAGCCGGCCACGTTGTCGACGTCCACGAAATACGATTCGTGCTGCGACTCGCTCACCGGGCGGCCGCCGAAGACGATCGGGAGGGTCGAGCCGAGCTGTGCGTACGAGTGGTCGCCCGAGTGGTGCGAGACCACCAGGGCGCCGTCGACATTGCCGCCCATCAGGTAGCGCCGGGTCTTGTCGGGGTTGGTCTCCGACGAGATCACCATGTTGAGCGTGTACTCGGTGTCGGCGAGGCTCAGGGCGACGCCCTGCACGATGGAGGCGAAGAACGGGTCGGCGAACACCTTCGCGGTCGACTCGGGCACCACCAGCGCGATCACCTGGGTGCGCCGGGAGGCCAGCGAACGCGCGGCGCGATTCGGCACGTAGTTGAGATCCGCGATCGCGCGCGTGACCGCCTCCACCACCTCCGGCGTCACCTTGGGGGAGCCGTTGACGACACGGGAGACCGTGGCCCGCGAGACGCCGGCGCGCGCGGCGACCGCCTCGAGGGTGGGGACGGCGCGGCCGTCCACCCGTTCCGTGGTCATAGAGGTCCCTTCGTCGTCCGTCTCACATGCTAGACGCGTGCGGACGCTGTTACCGCGGGCAGGGCACGCTCGGTCTCGCGCGCCGCCGCGATGACGTCCGCGAAGGCGAGGCCGGAGTCCTTCACCGTTCTGACCTGTGTCGAGTAGTCCACGGAGATGATGCCGAAGCGCTTCTCGTAGCCCCACGCCCATTCAAAATTGTCGAGCAATGACCAGACGAAGTAGCCGCGCACGTCCGCCCCCGCCGCGATCGCCTCCCGTACGGCGTCGATGTGCGCCAGGATGTACGCCGTCCGCTCGGTGTCGTGCACGTGCCCGTCGGGCATGGGCACATCGTCGTAGGCGGCGCCGTTCTCGGTGATGTAGAGCGGCGGCAGCGTCGGATACTCGGCGGTGAGCCGCACCAGAAGGTCACGGAGTCCGTTCGGGTTGACCTCCCAGCCCATCGCCGTCGTGGGCAGGTGCCTCGACGGGAAGGTGACGAACTCGCTGCCGACGAACGGCGACGACTTCGGGCGGTCGGTGGGCTGCAGCCCCGGCGCGGCATCGGCGGGCAGCGGGTGGCCACTCACGTTGTCGTCGTGGTAGTGGTTCACGCCGAGGAAATCGATCGGCTGGGCGATGGTCCGCAGGTCGGTGTCGCGAACCAGCTCTTCGAAGCGGTATTCGCGCACGTCCTCCAGCACGTCGGCCGGGTAGGTTCCCAGCAGCAGCGGCTCCAGGTACATCCGGTTCCAGAGACCGTCGATGCGACGGGCCGCGTCGAGGTCGACCGGGTCCGCCGGATCGTTCGGCACCGCCGTGGTGAGGTTGAGCGTGATGCCGAGCCGGAGGTCGCGGGCGGCGTCCGCCTCGCCGGCGAGCTCGCGCAGCGCCGACACGGCGAGTCCGTGCGCGAGGTGCTGGTGATGCAGAGCGGCCAGACCGGCGCGCGGTTCGCGGCGGCCGGGGGCGTGCTCGCCGCCGGCGTAGCCGATGAGCGATGAGCACAACGGTTCGTTGAACGTCGTCCAGTGCGAGACGCGGTCGCCCAGCGACTCGTAGACCGACGCGGCGTAGTCGCGGAACCGGTAGGCGGTGTCGCGGTTCGCCCAGCCGCCGCGCTCCTCGAGGGCCTGCGGGAGGTCCCAGTGGTACAGCGTCAACCAGGGCAGGATGCCGGCGTCGAGCAGCTCGTCCACGAGGCGGCTGTAGAACGAGAGCCCGGCGGCGTTGACCGCGCGGTCGCCCGGCTTGATGCGCGCCCACGAGGTGGAGAAACGATACGACTGGAGGCCGAGCCGCTTCATCAGGGCGACGTCGTCGGGCATCCGGTGGTAGTGGTCCACCGCATTCTCGGGGGTGTCACCGCCGGCGACGGCGTTCGGGACGCGCGCGAACGCATCCCAGATCGAGTCCTCCTTGCCGTCCTCGTGGGCTGCGCCCTCGATCTGGGCGGCAGCCGTGGCGGACCCCCAGAGGAAGCCGTCGGGCCAGCGAGTGTCGGGGGCGAGGGGCGAGAGGGTCATTCTTGGCCTTTCACGGCGCCCCGACCGGCTGAATCCGGAGGCGGCGGCAGGGCTTTCAGGGGTGCGGTCGTCGGTCGCGCTCACGCTCAGCCCTTCACGGCTCCGGCCATGATGCCGGAGACAAGCTGCCGGCCGGCGAGCACGAAGAGGATGAGCAGGGGGATGGTGGCGAGCACGGCGCCCGCCAGCACGATCGAGTAGTCGACGTACTTGGCCGACTGCAGCTGGCTCAGCGCCACCTGCAGCGTCGGGTTCTGCGGGGCGACGAGCAGCGGCCACAGGTAGTCGGTCCATGCCGTCATGAAGGTGAACAGGCCGAGGATCGCCATGGCCGGCCGGGCGGCGGGGACGCCGACATGCCAGAAGGTGCGGATCATGTTCGCGCCGTCCACGCGCGCGGCCTCGATCAGCTCCTCCGGGATCACGTCCACGAGGTACTGCCGCATGAAGAACACGCCGAACGCGGTCACCAGGGTCGGCACGATCACGGCGCCGAGGGTTCCCGTCCAGCCGAACTGCTTCATCACCATGAACAGCGGGATGATGCCGAGCTGCGTCGGGACGGCGAGCGTGCCGACGACGAACACCATCAGGCCCTCGCGGCCGCGGAACCGCAACTTGGCGAACGCATAGCCGGCGAGCGTCGAGAAGGCGACCACCGAGAGCGTGATGACCGTCGAGACGATGATCGAGTTGGCCAGCGCCTGCCAGAACGGCACCGTGTCGAGCACGGCCCCGATGTTCTTCCAGAACTGCCCGCCGGGGAGCAGGGGAGGCCAGGTGGCCGTGAGGACCGTGCTGTCGCTCGAGCCGGCGACGAACGACCACCACAGCGGATAGGCCCCACCGATGAAGATCGCGAGCAGGATGCCGTAGGTGAGGAAGCCCGGCCGACGGTCGATGCCGAGCGCGCGTCGCCGGGGCTCCCGCGGGGCGGGACGGTCGGTCGCGGAACGGATCGCGGTGGTCATACGTTCTTCTCCTCGCTCGCCGCGACCAGGCTCAGGGCGCCGTCGGCGCCGGTCCCCTCCGCGTCGGTCGCTGCGGTGTCGATCGCGGTGGCGTCGGGTGTCGTGGCCGCGCGGCTGCGCGCCAGCCGTCGGGCCGTCCTCGACCGGTGCACGCGTGCCTCGGTGGACGCGATCCGGCGTGAGATGAGGAAGTTGAGAACGCCGAACGCCACGATGATGAGGAAGAGCATCCACGCGATCGCGGAGGCTTTTCCGAAGTTCTGGCGGTTGAAGGCCATGTCCCAGAGGTAGAGCACGGTGGTCTGGTATTGCCGCTGCGGGCCTCCCGGGACCGCGCTCGACGGGTTGAACAGCTTGGGTTCGGTGAAGATCTGGAGGCCGCCGATCGTCGCCGTGATGATGACGAAGATCATGGTCGGCCGGATGCTGGGGAGCGTGATCGAGAAGAACCGCCGGAACTGGCCCGCCCCGTCGAGTGCGGCGGACTCGTGGATGTCGCGCGGCACCGCCTGCATGGCGGCGAGCAGGATCAGCGCGTTGTAGCCGGTCCAGCGCCAGTTGACCATGGTCGCGATGGCGAGGTGCGACGGGAACACCTCGGTCTTCCACATCACCGGGTCGAGGCCGACGGCATGAAGGATGTTGTTGATGAGCCCGTACTTCTCGTCGAACGCGCTCGAGAAGATCAGCGTCACCGCCACGGGCGTCACCACGTAGGGGAGGAGCACGCTCATCCGCCAGAAGGTCTTCGCGCGGATGTTCTGGTCGAGCATCGCCGCGATGAACACGGCGCCGATCAGCTGCGGGATGGCGGAGAGCAGGAAGATGCTGACGGTGTTGAAGAGCGAGTTCCAGAAGAACGGGTCATTCAACTCGGCGAGGTAGTTGGCGAAACCGACCCATTCGCCGGGGCCGGTGAGGAGGTTCCAGTTGTTGAGCGAGACGACGAACGTGTAGACGAGAGGGAACAGGCCGACCAGGGCGAACAGCACGAAGAACGGCGCGATGTAGAAGTAGGGGGAGGCTTTGACGTCGAAGCGGCTGAGCTTCTGCTTGAAGGTGAGCGCCCGGCGGTCGTCGCGGTCGCGCCGGGTGGCCGCGGTCGCGGCGTCCGGGGTGCGGGTGACGGTGGTCATGCGGTTCTCCGGTGGGGGTGGGGCGGATGGTTCGGGATTCGGGCCCCGCCGCCTGCGGCAGCGGGGCCCGAACTGGTGAGGTGTACTACTTGTTGACGACGAGCTGGTTCAGGAGCTTCATCGCGTTGGCCCAGGCCTGGTCGCCGTTCGCCTTGCCGGAGTCGAGCTGCTGCACCGACGGTCCGAAGACCTGGCTCTGGATGACCGAGTCGTCCGGGCCCTTGTACTGAGCGACGACGCCCTTCGCGCGCTTCGCCAGGATCTGGCCGACCGGTGCGTTGTTGAAGAACTTCGTGAGGTCGCTCGGGCCGGTCACGCCGGGGTCGGACTGCGCCGCGGTGACGGACGGGAAGGTGCCGGCCGCCTGGAAGGTGGCGACCTGCGACTTGGCGGTGGTCAGCCACGCGGCGAGGGCCGCGGCCTCCTTCGGGTGCTTGGACTGCTTCGGAACCGTCAGGAACGAGCCGCCCCAGTTGGCCGCGCCGCCCGGGAACACGTTGGCGAAGTCCCAGCCGGTGGAGGCGTCGCCGCCGCCCGCCTTGACCTGGCCCTGCACGACGCCGAGCATCCAGCCCGGGCAGACGAACGTGGCGAACGAGCCGTCGGTGAACGCCTTGCCCTTGCCCCAGTCCCACTGGGTCTGGTTCGACGAGAGGCCGGCTGCGGCGCCGGCGGCCAGCTTGCTCCACAGCGCCTTCAGATCACTGTTGTTCTCGATGTTGAGCTTGCCGTCCTTGGTGTAGTAGCCCTCGGGCTGCTGGTTCACCATCGCGTTCCAGATGAAGCCGGACTGGTCGTAGAAGGCCTTGCCGGTGGCGGCCTTGTACTGCTCGCCGACCTTGAAGAAGTCGTCCCAGGTGGCGTTGGCGCCGCCGAAGAGTTTGGCCACGGAATCGCGGTCGCTCGGCAGGCCCGCAGCGGCGAAGAGCTTGCCGTTGTAGCAGAGGCCCTCCGGCCCGATGTCGGTGCCGTAGCCGATGATGCGGCCGTTCTTGTCGGTGGCCTGCTTCAGCTTCCAGTCGACCCAGCGGCTCTTGATGTCGTTCGCGCCGTAGTCCTTGAGGTCGTTGAACTGGTCGGAGACCTGCATGACCTTGGACAGCCAGCCCTCCTCGACCGCCTGGACGTCGGGGAGCCCGCTGCCGGCGGCCTCCTTGGTCTGCCAGTCGGTCAGGGCGTTGTCACCGGTGTCGATGTTGGTCGCCTTGATCTTGATGCCCGGGTGCTCTTTCTCGTACTGCGAGTAGAGCTTGTCGAAGCCCATCGTGCCGAACGTCGTGACGGTCAGCGTGATCGGGTTCGAGCTGGTCCCCGCATCGCCGCCGCTCGATGAGCAGCCGGCCGCGAGGAGGGCGAACGAGGCCGCGCCGGCGATTGCCGCCGCGACCGTGGTGCGACGTGAAAGCTTCACGGATCACTCCCTTGTGCGTGTGAGTTGTTGGGTCTAGTTCTCGGTGAGAGCGCTCTCTTCGGGTGTGGTGAGAGCGCTCTCACGGATCGAAAGCGAATGTAGGACCGTTGTGTCGTACTTGTCAAGACACAACGTGGTCGCGCTCTCATCGCTGGAAAACCGGGGATACCCGCCGACCGCTCGTGCGCCGCGGAATCTCGCGGCCGGCCGACGGCGGTCGTGACCGAACCGTGATCTTCGGCCGAAGGGTTTTAGATAGACTGACCTACCTAGATAACAGGAGGCGCAATGGCCGAAGGGCCGCGCAACACCGGCGCACGAACGGGCGCCGCACGTCGGCGCATCCTCGAAGCGGCCGCGCGCAGGTTCTACGCCGACGGCATCGCCGCCACGGGGATCGACGCCATCACGGCCGACGCCGGCGTGGCGAAGATGAGCCTTTACAACAACTTCGCCTCCAAGTCGGCGCTCGTCTCGGCCACGCTCGAGGCCCGCCATGCGGAGTGGCTCGCCCTCTACGCCCGCCGAGCGCGCCGGGCAGCAGATCCGATCACGCGCACCCTGGCGGTGTTCGACGCGTATCTCGACCAGGCCGCCCTCGCCCCGGATTCCGGCTACCGCGGAGACGCTCTGCTGAACGCGGCGGCCGAGCTGCCGCTCGGCGACCCCGGCCGGGAGGTCGTGCGCCGGCACAGTGCCGAGGTCGACGGCATCCTCACTGCGAGCCTGCGCGAGCTCACCGACCGCGTGCGCGCGGAGCGGACCGCGCAGCTTCTCTCCTCCGTGCTGCACGGCGCGCTCGCCCGCTCCGGACTCGACGCCGACCGCCGCCGCCTCCGCGAGGCCCGCGCCCTCGCGCTCGACCTCCTCGCGTCGCCCTGACCCGAGCCTCCAGGGGCGCCCGAGGGGTCCGAGGGGTGCCCGAAGGGCGTCTAAACGCCCCTGAAACGCGCGGATAAGGGCGTTCGGGCGCCCCCGGGATCCCTCGGAGGTTGGCGCGCGGGGGTGAGGCGGGAGAGACTGAGCGGGGGCAGCGCGAACGCGGAGGCGAGGGGAGGAGCAGCGGATGCCGGTCATCATCCTCGTCGGTCTCGCGGCCGTTGCGCTCTGGTCTCTGGTGGCCCGGCGGTTCGAACGCTTCGGGATCGCCGGCCCGGCTGCGCTCGCGGTGCTCGGCGCGATCGTCGTCCTCGTCGATGTGCACGGGTTCACCGACGCCATCGACAGCGATGTGGCGCAGCATGTCGTCGAGCTCATCCTGGCCGTGCTGCTGTTCGTCGACGCCTGCGAGGTCCGCGGCGGGATCTTCGGCGGCGAGGGGCGCAGCCTCGCGCGGCTGGTCCTGATCGCGCTCCCGATCTCGCTCGTGCTCGTCGTGCTCGCGACCGGATGGCTCCTGCCCGAGCTGAACGTCTTCGTGCTGATCGTCGTCGCCTGCATCGTGATGCCCACCGACTTCGCGCCCGCGACGGCCCTCCTGCGCAGCGGGCGCGTCCCCGCACGGGTCCGGCAGATCCTCAACGTCGAGAGCGGCTACAACGACGGTCTCATCTCGCCGTTGTTCAGCATGTCGCTCGCGATCGCCGTCGCGCTCCCGACGCTGCTCAGAGTCGCGAACACCGGCGAGCAGGTCACGGGCGCCACCGAGAAAGAGCTCGAGAAGAACCTGTCCGAAGCCGTCTTCGCCTTCTTCGGCGCCGTGCCGGCCACCCTGTTCGCGATCCTCGTCGGCGTGGTGGTCGGGGCGCTGCTCGGCCTGCTGACGCGCTGGGCCGCCACCCGCGGCTGGGCCGACGCGTCCGGGATCCGCTTCGTGATGCTGCTGGCGCCTCTGCTGACCTACGGGATCGCCACGCTGCACGACGTGGCGGCCAACGGCTTCGTCGCCGCTTTCGTCGCCGGGGTCATGTTCCGTGTCCTCCGCACGCGGCGCAGCGCCGAGCGAGCCGTACCGCACGACGAGCTCCTGCTCGTGGAGGAGGCGAGCACCGTCGCGGCGAACTTCGTCTGGTTCATCCTCGGCGGGATGACCACGGCCGTGATAGCCGACGGCATCGACTGGCGCATCCTGATCATCGCTGTGCTCGCGCTGACGCTCTTCCGCGCCCTGCCGGTGTACCTCGCCATGCTCGGCTCGCCGGTGACCTGGCGGGAGCGCACCTACATCGGGCTGGTCGGTCCGCGTGGAACGGCGACGATCGTCTTCGGCCTGCTGGCGTTCAACCACCTGCCGGACAGCGACAGCGCCGACGTGCTGAGCGTGACGGTGCTCACCGTCGTCGGCAGCATCCTGCTGCACGGTGTGGCGACGCCGCTCGTGCTGCGACGGGTGGCGGCACACGACGGCGGAACGGCCGCCGCCCGGGTGGGCGACGGCCGTCCCGTCGGTGAGGTGGATTAGTCCGCGGCTCAGTCGGTCGCGGGCCGCGGTCGCTGCGCGGCGACCGACGCGGTGTCGATGACGGGCTCGATGAGCGCTCCGGTCTCGCCGGCCACTCGGCTCGCGATGAGCCCCAGGTCGGTCTCCTCGAGCTCTTCCCGCTCGGAGGCATCGGATGCCATCGCACCCGCCGGCACCGGCTCGCGCTCGCCGGCGGCTGCGGCCTCGGCAGCCGCCGCCTCCGTGCGGGCGTCCGCGGCCTCCTGCAGCGCCGACTTGGCACGCAACGGCGGGGTCTTGAAGAACAGCGACAGCACGAACGCGACCAGGACCACGATCATCGCCACCCAGTAGACCTGAACGGCCGACGCGTTGAAGGCGACCAGGAACGGCTTGGACAGTCGCGCGTCGGCGCTGTTCAGGAACGAGGTGTCGTTGATATCCGAGCTGTTGTTCGCGTTGTTGCTCTTCTTCAGCTCGCTCTGGAGCCGGGGCACCAGGGTGTCGACGTACGCCGAGCGGGCGGCCTCGTCGGAGAAGTCGAGCGTGACCGTTCCGTCGCCGGCGACCTTGGCGTAGGGGGCCTGCGCCTCGATCTTCGTCGCCGCCGCCTGGATGGCCTGCTGCTGGGCGGCCGCCTCGGCCTGGGGCTGGGCCTCGGCCGGGATGCGCCCCGCGGCGACCTGCGCGTCGACTGCCGCGGTGGCGGCCGACTTCGCGCCGTCGACGGCCTTCTGGAGGGCCTGCTGCGTCGCGGCCGTCGCCTTGCTGGTGATCGGCGTGTAGATCTTGTCCATGATGCCCTTGTTCTCGGGTGCCGAGGCGACCGAGGGGGTCAGGGCGGCCTCCATCGCGCTGGTCAGCGTGGGCTTGTCGGTGAGCGCGGTCTGGATGTTCGTGGGGAACACCGTGAACAGCAGGGAGAGCAGCACGGCGGTGCCCAGCGTTCCACCGATCTGGCGGAAGAACGTGGAGGCCGAGGTGGCCACGCCCATGTCGCGCAGGCCGACCGAGTTCTGGCTGGCGATCGTCAGCGTCTGCATCAGCTGGCCGAGGCCGAGACCGATCAGGAGCATCGCGCCGGCGATGAACCAGTAGGAGTCACCGAACTTCAGGAAGGTCAGGTAGAAGAAGCCGCCCGCGAGCATCGCGGTTCCGATGATCGGGAACTGCCGGTAGTGACCGGTGCGGGCGATGATCTGGCCCGAGGCGATCGAGGAGATCATCAGGCCGAGGATCATCGGCAGCAGCTGGAGGCCCGACTCGGTGGGGGTCGCGCCGAGCACGATCTGCAGGTAGAGCGGCAGGGTCAGCATCGCGCCGAACATCCCGAAGCCGACGAGCACGCCGATGACGGTTGCCATCGAGAACGTGCTGGAACGGAAGAGCTTGAGCGGGATGAGCGCGTCGTCCTTCATGGCCCGCTCGATCAGGATGAAGGCGATGATGCCGACGGCGCCGATCACATAGCAGGCGATGGAGCCGGCACTGCTCCAGCCCCATTCGCGGCCCTGCTCGGCCACCAGCAGCAGCGGCACCAGCGCGACGATGACGCCGGCGGCTCCCCACCAGTCGATGCGGGCGGAGCCGCGGTCGTGCTTCGGAAGGTGCAGGAAGCGCATGACCATGAACAGCGCGGCGATGCCGATCGGCACGTTGATGAGGAACACCCAGCGCCAGCCTGCGATCCAGAGGATCTGGTCGGCTCCGGCGAAGAGGCCGCCGATCAGCGGGCCGATGAGGCTCGAGATGCCGAAGACGGCGAGGAAGTAGCCCTGGTACTTGGCTCGCTCGCGCGGGGCGAGCATGTCGCCCATGATGGCGAGCGGCATCGACATCAGACCGCCGGCACCGAGACCCTGGATCGCGCGGAAGGCCGCGAGCTCGAGCATGGAGGTCGAGAACGACGCCAGGATCGATCCGACGATGAAGATGACGATGGCGATGATGAACAGCGGGCGCCGACCGAAGATGTCCGAGAGCTTGCCGTAGATCGGGGTCGAGATCGTCGAGAGGATCAGGTAGGCCGTGGTGACCCACGCCTGCTGGCTGAGCCCGTGCAGGTCGTCGCCGATGGTGCGGATGGCGGTACCGACGATGGTCTGGTCGAGGGCCGAGAGGAACATGCCGGCCATCAGGCCGAAGATCACCAGCAGGATCTGGCGATGCGACATGATCGGTTTGGGTGCGGCTACCGCCGCGCTGGTCTGACTGGACATCTGTCTCCGTGTCGAGAGTCGTGTGCGGGGACGCCCGTCACTCGAACGTCACACCGGTGTGGGGCAAAGAATTTTGCGGAGAGTGCAAACTTACACCCGGTGCGAGTCTTTCAGCAACGTGAGACTACGCCCTCGGGAGGCCGTTCGCCACGGGCGAACGAACGGGTGAATGTCGCGAGATCACGCGGTTCATCCGCCGTTCGTTCGGGTTCTCGATGACCGGATTGCCCCCCGTCCAGGTGCCGCAAAGGAGCCAGGCGTACGTTGGGGGAGCCGACCCGAATAATCCTCCGAACCCTCCTTTAAGGTCGTATGAGTTCTCTCAGCCGTTCCCGCCTGTTCTCTCTCGCAGCTGTCGCTGCAGCCGCCGCGCTCCTCTTCACCGGATGCGCGGGCGAGCCGTCCCCCGTCACCAAGGCGATCGCGGGCGCAGCTCCCGTCGCCGAGTCGAAGGACCCGGTCGTCTCCGGCCTCCAGCCCGCGTCGGGCAGCGTGTCCGGCGGCACGGTCACGATCACCGGGGCCAACCTCGAGAAGGTCGCCTCGGTGTCGATCGGCGGCCAGCCGGCCGCCATCACGCAGGCGACATCCGACAAGGTCGTGGTCACCGTGCCCGCGGCCCAGAACTTCGCGGCAGGAGCCGTCCCGGTCGCCGTCACCGACTCCGCCGGCAAGCCCGTGGCGACCGACGGCAAGACGTACACCTACCAGGTCGTCACGCCCGTCGACCAGCAGCTCGCCTACGCGATGGCGCACTGGAACAACTACAACACCGCGCAGTACGGCGACCTCAACCCCGTCGGAGGCGATTGCGCGAACTTCGTCAGCCAGACTCTGATCGCGCGCGGCTGGCAGATGAACGCCGACTGGTACAACCACGACGCGGCCGCCGACTGGAGCCCGGCCTGGGGCTACGTGCCGGCCATGGACGACTACTTCCGCGAGAACGCCGCCAAGCTCGGCCTGACGGAATACTCGTTCGACCAGCGCGACAAGATCAAGATCGGCGACATCGTCATGTTCGACTGGAACGACAACGACTCGCTCGACCATGTGCAGATCGTCTCCGGTGTGCAGAACGTGAACGGCAAGATCACCATCCAGATGGTCGGGCACAACGAAGACACGAACTACCGCGACTTCGACCACACCATCACCGTCGAGCACCCGGGTGCGGTCGGCCACTTCTGGAGCCTGTCGAAGTAGCTTTCGGGCGGCCGCGGCTCCGCGGGCCGTCGGCGGGACGCGTCACGCGGAGGCGCTATGCTCATCCCGTGATTCTGGGGGGTTCCCGCCGGGAGCCGGGCGCAGGGAGGCGTGCGCGCCGACGTGCCGTGATGGCAGCGGCGGCGGCGCTCAGCGTCGTGCTCGCCGTGTCCGGCTGCATGGCCATGTCGCCCGCGGCGCACCGGCGCCAGCCGCATCCGCAGAAGACACAGGCGTCCCACACCCCGCGTGCGCTGCCGACGGTCAGCCCGACCCCGACGGCCGTCGGCTTCGACAAGGCGGCCCAGTCGGTAGACGACCCGAACAGCACCTGGGTCGTGGTGAACAAGCCCCGGCCGCTGAACCCGATCGACTTCACGCCGCCCTCCCTGGTCTACCCGGACGTCACCTACGTCAACCGCCAGCCGATGCGCCCGGACGTGGCCGCAGCGCTCGTGGCGATGTTCGCGGCGGGAAGGGCGGAGGCCGGTCTCGACTTCTCCGTGCAGAGCGCCTACCGCTCGTTCGAGTCGCAGACCCGCGTCTATGACGACGACATGGCGCGGCACGGCCAGGCGTACGCCGATACCGACACCGCGCGGCCCGGCCACAGCGAGCACCAGACCGGACTCGCGGTCGACATCAGCGCCGTGCCGGCGAAGTGCTCGCTCGATGCGTGCTTCGCCGACACCCCGCAGGGCAGGTGGCTGGCCGCCAACGCCTGGCGGTTCGGGTTCCTGCTGCGGTACCCGGCCGACAAGGTCGCCGTGACCGGTTACACATTCGAGCCGTGGCACTTCCGCTACATCGGAGCGCCGCTCGCCGCCCGACTGAGGGCGACCGGCGTGACGACTCTGGAGGAGTTCTTCGGGGTGCCGGGCGGAACCGAATACCACTAACTGTGACGGGAGGCGCCGAAGGGCGCCTCAACGCCCCTAAAACCGCGTTTTGAGGGCGTTAGGGCGCCCTTCGGCGGAGGGAAAGGGCGTCGAGGCGCGGTCACGCGCCGAGGGCGTCGCCGACGATGCGCCTCGCCTCCTCCTGCACCTCGCGCAGGTTCTCCTCGCCGACGAAACTCTCGGCGTAGATCTTGTAGACGTTCTCGGTTCCGCTCGGGCGGGCGGCGAACCAGGCGTTCGCCGTCTCGACCTTCACGCCGCCGAGTGGCGCGTCGTTGCCGGGCGCGCGGCTCAGCTTGGCCGTGATCGCTTCGCCGGCCAGCTCGGTCGCCGTGATCGCTTCGCCGTCCAGCTTGCTCAGTGCCGCCTTCTGCTCGGGGCCGGCCGGCGCGTCCACCCGCTGGTAGACCGGGTCGCCGAAGCGCTCGGTCAGCTCGCGGTAGAGCTGGGAGGGCGACTTGCCGGTGACCGCGCGGATCTCACTGGCCAGCAGCGCCAGCAGGATGCCGTCCTTGTCGGTCGTCCACGCCGAGCCGTCGAAGCGCAGGAAGCTCGCGCCCGCGCTCTCCTCACCCCCGAAGCCGACCGACCCGTCGATGAGGCCGGGGACGAACCACTTGAAGCCGACCGGGACCTCCCACAGCCGCCGCCCGA